>CAZEPJ010000033.1:0-48800 GCA_964514105.1 uncultured Desulfarculaceae bacterium
TCCGGGAGCTGTACGACATGGAGCAGTACCGGCCCAAGGTCCGCCACGTCATGGGCAAGCCCATGTTCCTGTATTGAGCCGCAGCCCCTCGCCGCCGGCCCGGGCGCGCAGTGGCGCGGGCCATCGGGTCCGGTGGCCCTTCCCATTCCGGAGCGGAAAAGGCGGGGATCGCCCGCCTCCTGCGCTCCGGGGTCTTGGGGTCCCATCACTTCTTGTTCTTGGTCCTCGCCTTTGAGAGCCTCTCTCCCAATCCCCGTTCCTTGGCGATCTTGCGCCGCTTGGCCGAGAGGCTTCGGGCGCTCAGGCTCTGCCGGGGGGAGATCCCGTGCTTTTTCTTGTACTCCCGGGGCGTCAAACCATGGGTGCCCAGATGCTTTCCGGACAGTTGTCGGAACTCCTTGCTGCACTCCAGGCAGATCACCTTGTTGCGCCTGATGGAATCCGCCCCCGACAGGCCGGGCGTCTCGTCCACCTTGTTGGCCTTCTCCTCCTGTCCCTGGATCCACTTGAGGGCCTTATAGACCTTCTTGATGGCCTCCGTCAGATCGTCCGCGGTCATTGCGGCATGAGACGCCTGTGCCTTCACGATCTCCCCCGTCATCTCCAACAACTGCGTTTCCTCCATCTGCTCCTCCTCTCCTGTCTCCTTGGGTCTTGGGGTTTCTCCTGTCATTGTATCTGGACATACCGTATCTTATGTGCACATGACCGGATTTTCAAGGAGAACTTCAAGGGATGCGTCCGGGTCAAGTCGCAGCAGCGCCGCCGGGAATCGGGTCTCGGGAGCCGAGCGATGCGCGTGGCCCTCGTCGCGTGTTCGCGCGTTGCGGGATCGCGGCGGCCCCTTGAGGCCGCAGCGCCCCTTGCTTGGGTCGTTCCGTCTTGAGATATGGGGCAAATGCGTGTATGAGTCTTAGATGATCTCCGGGGCGCTCGCCACGGACACGGACACTGGGGTTGCGGCCAAAGGCCGCCGTATGATAGATGCCTCGGATTCGGAGGCGCGCATGGATTTCCTTTCACCCCCCTTGGAGGAAACCGCCCGACCCACGTGGGCCGAGGTGGACCTGAACGCCATCGCCCACAACATCCGTCAGATCCGGAGCCGGGTGGGCGCCGGGCGGGGCGTCATGGCCATGGTCAAGGCCGACGGGTACGGCCACGGGGCCATCCCCGTGGCCCGGACGGCCCTGGCCCACGGCGCGGACTGGCTGGGCGTGGCCCTTCCGGAGGAGGGGCGCCGCCTGCGGGATGCCGGGATGCGGGCCCCGATCTTGGTCATGGGCCCCACCATCCCATCCCAAACCCCCCTTGTGGTCGAGGCCGGGCTGGGCCTGGCCCTGTTCAGCTGGGAGATGGCCCGGGCCTTGAACGCCGAGGCTGGGCGGCGGGGCCGGCGCGTCCCGGTCCATGTGAAGATCGACACGGGCATGGGCCGAATCGGGGTTCAGGCGGGCGACGCCCTGGGCTTCATCGAGGCCGTCGGTCGCCTTCCCCATTTGGAACTTGAGGGCATGTACACCCATTTCGCTACGGCGGACGACGCGGACAAGTCTTTCGCCCAGGGGCAGTTGTCCGCATTTCAGGAGATCTGCACGGAGGTCCGGGCGCGTGGGATCCGCATCCCGTTCAGGCATGTGTCAAACAGCGCGGCGATCCTCGATCTCCCCGAGGCCTTCCAGGATCTGGTGCGCCCGGGGATCATGCTGTACGGGTGCTATCCCTCCGACGCCGTACAACGGGACCTGCCCCTGACCCCGGCCATGACCCTCAAGACCCGGGTTGCCTTCCTCAAAGACCTGGCCCCCGGCCAGTCCGTCTCGTACGGAAGGACCTTCGTGGCCCGACGCCCCGTGCGGGTGGCGACCCTGCCGCTGGGATACGCCGACGGATTGCCCCGCGCACTCTCCAACCGGGGGGAGGTCCTTGTCCGCGGCGCCCGGGCGCCCGTGGTGGGAGTGGTCTGCATGGACATGACCATGGTGGACGTGACCGAGGTAGAGGGAGTCACGGTGGGCGACGAAGTCGTGCTCTTGGGGCGTCAGGGCGGCGAGGTGATCCACTTGGAGGACGTGGCCCGGCGGGCCGGCACCATCTCGTACGAGATCCTCTGCGGGGTCAGCGGGAGGGTGCCCCGCGTCTACGCCCAGGCGTCCACCCCGGGCGGAGGTGCGTCATGACCCGTGGGGAGTTGATGGGGATGCGCGTGGCGGTCCTCATGGGGGGGCAATCCGCCGAACGGGAGGTCTCCCTGGCCACGGGCCGGGCGGTGGCCGACGCCTTGCGGCAGAGGGGGTATCGCCCTCTGGAACTGGATGTGGCGGCCGACGTGGCCGGTCGGCTTGCGCAGCAGGGCGTCCAGGTGGCCTTCGTGGCTCTCCACGGCCGATTCGGCGAAGACGGGATCATCCAGGGCCTCCTGGAGTCCATGAGGATCCCGTACACCGGATCGGGGGTCCTGGCCAGCGCCCTGGGCATGGACAAGGTGCGCTCGCGCTGGATCTTCGAGAGGCACGGCCTCCCGGTCCCCCCGTACCGTCTGATCACCGAACCGGAGGCCAGGGGCTACTGGCCGGGAGACGACGGTCTCCAACTTCCCATCGTGGTCAAGCCCCCTCGGGAGGGCTCCAGCGTGGGCGTGCACATCGTCCGGACTGCCGGAGAGCTTCCCGGCGCCCTGGCTGACGTCCTGCGCTTCGGACCCGCCGCCCTGGTGGAGCGCTATATTCCCGGCCGCGAGATCCAGGTGGGGATCCTGGACCATCAACCCCTTGGGGCCATCGAGATCCGCCCGCGGCTGGGTTTCTACGACTACCGCGCCAAGTACACCGAGGGACTGGCCGACCACCTGTTCCCTGCGCCCCTGGCCCCCGAGGTCTACGCCCGGGGGCTGGAGCTGGCCCTGGCCGCCCACCAGGTCCTGGGCTGCGAGGGAGGGACCCGGGTGGATCTTCGGCTGGAGGAGGATCGAGACTTCTTCATTCTGGAGGTAAACACCCTGCCCGGCATGACGCCCCTGAGCCTCCTGCCGGAGATCGCACAGGGGGTGGGCATCCCTTTCCCGGAGCTGTGCGAGCGGCTCCTCCTGGGGGCCAGGCTCAAGGCATGATCATCCGGCTCCCCGGCGTCGGAGATCACATGCCGCTATCCCGCAGCTTCCTGTGTTCCTCGGCCTCGGCCACCTCCCGCTTGCTGCGCAACAGCCGGATGGCCTCACCGTACGACTTGGATAGGATGAGGCGATCCAGCTGGGTCCTGTAATTGCCGACCAGGCTCACGCCTTGGATGGACACGTCGTAGACCCGCCACCCGTCGGGGGTCTGCAGGAGGCGATAGTCCACGGCGATCTCCTTGGTCCTGAGGCTGGAGATCTCCGTTGACACCTCGGCCTCGCCCCCCCGGATGGCCTCGCCCCGGAACTTGACGACCTCGTTCTCGTATCGCTCCACCACATCGATGTAGGTCCGCCAGATGAGGTCGGTGAACAGGGGCACGAATTCCGCCTGCTCTTCCGGGGAGCGGGGGCCCCAGTGCCGCCCCAGGGCCCGTCGCCCCATCTCCTGGAAGTCGAACAGGTCCATGACCACCTGGAACATGGCCGACCTGCGCTCCAGGGTCTTGGCGGGCCCCTTGAGCCCCGGTTCCTGCAAGATGACGAGCATCCGGTCGATGGAACGCCGGAGCTGCTCCCGCGGCCCCGCGGCCTCCCCGGCCGCTGGAACTCCCGCCGCCGCCTCCAGGGCCAGCAAACCCACGAGTGCGGCCCCTGCAATGCCCCTGCGCAACATGCCTCTGATCCCCCCTTCTTCCCTGCCCCGGCCGGCCGGAGTCCGTCGCTCAACTCAGCTCCAGCCCCGCCCGTTCCAGGGCCAGGATCTCGTCGCGGAGCGCCGCGGCCCGCTCGAACTCCAGCCGGTCCGCCGCCTGCTTCATCTCCCGCCGCATCTTCTTGACCTGCCGCCGGATCAGGCGGGGATCCCCGTACGATGGCCGGGGTTCCGCCACCTCCGGCAGGGTCACGTAGTCCGCCTCGCATATGGTCCCCAGCCCCTGGGGGACGGCCTTCTCGATCCCCTTGGGCGTGATCCCGTGGCGACGGTTGTACTCCGCCTGCAGGGTCCGCCGCCGCCGCGTCTCCTGCATGGCCCGGGCCATGGAGGGGGTGATGCGGTCGGCGTACAGGATGACCCTCCCCCGGATGTTGCGGGCCGCCCGCCCGCACGTCTGGATCAAAGAGCGCTCCGAGCGCAGGAAACCCTCCTTGTCCGCATCCAGAACGGCCACCAGCGCCACTTCGGGCAGATCGAGCCCCTCCCGCAGGAGGTTCACCCCGATCAGGACGTGGAAGTCTCCCAGCCGCAGCGCCCGCACGATCTCCACCCGCTCCAGGGTGGTGATGTCCGAGTGAAGGTACCTGGCCCGGACCCCCAGCTCGGTATAGTGCTCGGTCAGATCCTCCGCCATGCGCTTGGTCAAGGTCGTCACCAGGACGCGCTCGCCTCCATGGACGGCCCGGCGGATCTCGTGGAGCAGGTCATCCACCTGATCTCCCGCAGGCCGCACCTCCATGGCCGGATCCATGAGGCCCGTGGGCCGGATGATCTGCTCCACCACCTTGTCGCCGGCCCTCTCCATCTCGTAGTCGGACGGGGTGGCGGAGACGTAGACGGTCTGGGGAGCGCAGCGCTCGAACTCCTCGAAGGTCAGGGGGCGGTTGTCCAGGGCCGAAGGGAGTCGGAACCCGTACGCAACCAAGGTCTCCTTGCGGGATCGATCCCCCCGGAACATGGCCTGGAGCTGGGGGATGGAGACATGGCTCTCGTCGATGAAGACCAGGGCGTCTTTGGGCAGGTAATCCATGAGGGTCGGGGGGGGATCCCCCGGCCGCCGGCCCGTCAGGTGCCGGGAATAGTTCTCGATTCCGGGGCAGTATCCCACCTCATCGAGCATGTCCAGATCGTACCGCGTTCGCGTCTCCAGACGCTGGGCCTCCAGCCCCTTTCCTTCCGCCCGAAGGGTCCTTAGCCGATCCTCCAGTTCCTCCCCAATGGATTGGACGGCCCGGCGAAGGCGATCCGGAGGGGTGACGTAGTGACTCCCCGGGTAGATGGGAACCTTGCGCAATCGCTGGACAACGCGTCCCCTGAGGGGATCCACCTCGCTGATGCGCTCAATGGCGTCGCCCAGCAACTCGATGCGGATGGCCAGGCGCTCCTCATGGGCCGGGAACACCTCCACCACATCCCCCCGCACCCGAAACGTCCCCCGGTGAAAGTCCACGTCGTTGCGCTGGTATTGGATCTCCACCAGCTTGCGCAGCAGGGCGTTGCGATCCAACCGATCCCCTTCCTGCAGGTAGACCAGACACCCCTGGTAGGCCTCGGGGGAGCCCAGGCCGTAGATGCACGACACACTGGCCACAATGATCACGTCCTGGCGCTCGAACAGTGCGCGGGTGGCCGAGTGGCGCATCTTGTCGATCTCCTCGTTGATGGAGGCGTCCTTCTCGATGTACGTGTCCGTGGAGGGGATGTATGCCTCGGGCTGATAGTAGTCGTAGTAGCTCACGAAATACTCCACGGCATTGCGCGGAAACAGGGATTTGAATTCCCCGTACAACTGGGCGGCCAGGGTCTTGTTGTGGGAGATGACCAGGGTGGGGCGCTGCACCCGGGCGATGACCTGGGCCATGGTGAAGGTCTTGCCAGAACCGGTCACCCCCACCAGCACCTGATGGCGAAGCCCCTCCAGGACGCCCCTGGCGAGCTTGTCGATGGCCTGGGGCTGGTCCCCGGCCGGTTCGAATTCGCTGATCAGCTGAAAGCGACTCATGGGGTTGAACAGAACTCCCGATCGCGCCGAGGATCGCCCTCGTGCCGGTTCGCGCGGCCGGCGTCCCACACCGGCCGCCTCGGCCTCCGCAAGACCGCCGCTCACCCGGGCGTCCGTATCATATTACCCCACTTCGGCTGGCGTGGCACAGGGGCAGCAGCCGGCTCCGCTTGACGCCGCCCGGTCATTTGTCTAGGATCCCATGAGGCCTGCCGCGGGCAGCTGGGCCACGGCGGCCACACCGCTCGGAAGCGCCATCTCATGGAAGTCGAAGCCCGATCCCCTGACGGGAACCCATCCCCTCCGGGGCCCCCCGACCGTTGGGGGAGGCTGATCCGCAATGCGCCTCGCATCCCCTTTTTCCTCGTGGGCCTGCTGTACCTCAGGCTCCACGGGGTGCGGTGCGGGCGCATGGTGCGCAGCTATCGGGTGTACGTCCGAAACAGGGGGGAGATCCGGATCGGCTCCCATGTCTCGCTCAACTCGTTCCCCAATGGTCGCATGCACCGCACCGGGCTCCTGACCTTCTTCCCGGAGGCCCGCATCCGCATCGGTGACCACTGCGCCCTCAATGGGACCGTGGTCCTGTGCAACGAACGGGTGACCATCGAGGCGAACTGCATGTTCGGTCCCGGCACGGTCGTGTGCGACAATGACTCCCACCGCGTGGCCCTGGATGTGAGGGAGCGACGCAAGCGGGCCGACAGCGCCCCCATCCACATCGGTCCCAACGTCTGGGTGGGGATGAACGCACTGCTGCTCAAGGGGGTCACCGTGGGCCCCAACGCCATCATCGCCGCGGGATCGGTGGTCACATCGGACGTCCCGCAGAACGCCCTGGCGGGTGGTCATCCCGCCAGGGTCATCCGGATCATGGAGGATTGAAGCCCCGGTGAACATCCTCGGCATCTCCTGCTTCTACCATGACAGCGCCGCCTGCCTGGTCCAGGACGGCCGGATCGTGGCCGCCGCTCAGGAGGAGCGGTTCACCCGCAGGAAGCACGATCCGGATTTCCCGGGAAACGCCGTTCGCTACTGTCTGAAGGAGGCCGGCCTGTGCGTGGACGCCCTCGACTGGGTCGTCTTCTACGATAAGCCCATCCTGACCTTCGAGCGCCTCCTGATGACCTATCTGACGGTGGCCCCCAAGGGGCTTCGATCGTGGCTCAAGGCCATGCCGGCCTGGCTGGGCCGCAAGCTGTACGTGCCCGCCATCGTCCGCAAGGAGTTGCGGTACGAAGGAGAGGTCCTCTTCACCGAACACCACGAGGCCCACGCCGCCTCGGCGTTCTTCCCCTCGCCCTTCGAGGAGGCGGCCATCCTAACGGTGGACGGGGTGGGCGAGTGGGCCACGGCCAGCTTCGGCCACGGCCGGGGCAACCAGATCGCCCTGCTCAAGGAGCTCCACTTCCCCCACTCCCTGGGGCTGCTCTACTCGGCCTTCACGTCGTTCGCAGGATTCAAGGTGAACTCGGGGGAGTACAAGCTCATGGGGCTGGCCCCATACGGCACACCCCGATACCGGGACGTGATCCTCTCGGAGCTGGCGGATGTCAAGGAGGACGGCTCTTTGCGTCTCAACCTGTCGTACTTCGATTTCCTGGGCGGCCTGCAGATGACCAACGGCCGGTTCACACGGCTCTTCGGCGGGCCGCCCCGGCGGCCCGAGACCGCCATCACCCAGCGGGAGATGGACCTGGCGGCCAGCATCCAGGCGGTGACCGAGGAGATCCTGCTCCGCATGGCCCGCCACGTCTTCGACCAGACCCGGCAGAAGAGGCTTTGCCTGGCCGGCGGCGTGGCGTTAAACTGCGTGGCCAACAGCCGCATCCTCCAGGAGGGCCCCTTCGACGACATCTGGATCCAACCGGCCGCCGGAGACGCCGGCGGCGCCCTGGGCGCCGCCCTCTCGGTCTGGCATCGCTACCTGGGCAGGGAGCGTGGGTGTCCCGCCGGAAAGGATGGCCAGGGCGGCTCGTTCCTGGGGCCTTCCTTCACCACAGAGGAGGTCCGGCGGTTCCTCAGGGACCGGGGCTACCCCTTCCATCCGTGCCCCGCGGCGGAGAGGCCCAGGATGGTGGCCGAGCAGATCGCCCGGGGCAGGATCGTGGGATATCTGGTGGGCCGGATGGAATTCGGACCCAGGGCCTTGGGGGCCCGGAGCATCCTGGGTGATCCCCGGCGGCCGGACACCCAGAGCATCATGAACCTCAAGATCAAGCGCCGGGAGTCCTTCCGACCGTTCGCGCCGTCGGTCCTGGCGGAGAAGGCCTCCCAGTACTTCGACTGGGAACGGGACAGCCCGTACATGCTCCTCGTGGCCAGGGTCCGGCAAGAGATGCGGCGCCCCCAACCCCCGGGCGATGGACTGGCCATGTTGGAGCGCCTCAACGTTCCCAGGAGCGACATCCCTGCCGTCACCCACCTCGACTACTCGGCCCGCCTCCAGACCGTGGGGCGATCGGACAAGGCCGACTTCTGGGAACTCCTCAAGGCCTTCGAGGAGCTCACGGGATGCGCCGTCTTGGTCAACACCAGCTTCAACGTCCGGGGGGAGCCCATGGTCTGCACCCCCGAGGATGCATACCGGTGCTTCATGCGGACCGAGATGGACGTCCTGGTGATGGAGGAGTGCCTCCTGCTCAAGGACGAGCAGCCCCAGTGGAACGAGAAAGGAGATGGGCGCCGTGGCCTCCAGGACGACTGACCCCGGGGCCGTGCGCAGATTCGGCGCCGTGGCCTTCTTCGCCTCCACGGGCCTCCTGGCCCTGGCTGCCTGGGCGCACAGGCCGGGGGCCGTGGCCCTGTTCGGCGTGACAGCCCTGGCGGGCGCCGGGTTGGCGGCCATGCCCCGGAGGCTGGCGCCCTTGCACCGCGGGTGGCTTTGGGCGGCCCGGGGGGCGAGCCGGGTCTTGACCTTGGGCATGCTCACGGCGGTGTACTGGGTCGTCATCACCCCCACCGCCCTGCTCAAGAGGCTCCTGGGGGGACGCCCCCTCCCCCTGCGGCCGGACAGGGGAGCCCTGTCCTACTGGATCGAGAGAAGCGAACCCGCCCAACCCCGGGAGCGCTTCTCCAAGCGGTACTGAGGAGAACATGGCAAATCAGTCCATCGTCGTGGAGTTCTGGGAGTTCCTCAGGATGCGCAAACGATACTGGCTCATCCCCATCGTCTTCTTTCTCATCCTCATGGGGGGGTTGATCTTCTTCGCCGAGACCAGCGCCCTGGCGCCTTTCATCTACACCCTCTTCTGAGGGGGCAGTGCCGGGGCCGTTGATCCCCCAGGCCCTGGCCATCCGGGAGACACCATGCGTCGAGATGCCTGGATCACCCCCTTTGGAGACCGAGCCCCCGTCATCCACCGGGATGCGTACGTGGACGTGGCAGCCCGCCTCATCGGCGAAGTGACCCTGGCCCGGGAAGCCAGCATCTGGCCTGGGGCCGTGCTCCGGGCGGACAGCGCCTCCATCCGGGTGGGCCGGCGAGCCGCCGTATTGGATCTGGCCCTGCTGGAGGCCCCCGATGGCCGGCCGGTGGAGGTGGGAGACGAAGCCATCGTGAGCCACGGCGCCATGGTGCACGGGGCGAGGGTCCTCCCGCAGGCCCTGGTGGGCATGGGGGCCATCGTCCTGGACGGGGCCGTGGTCTCCCAGGGCTGCATCGTGGGGGCGGGCTGCGTGGTCCCGCCCGGCACTTACCTCCCACCCAACAGCCTGGTGCTGGGGATCCCGGGAAAGATCCTCCGAGAGACAACCGAGGCGGAACGCCGGACCATCGCGGACCAGGTGGAGGAGCTCTTCCACAAGTCCCGCCGGCTCCGGATTCCCTGAGCCGAGGCCCCAGACCCCTTCGGTCGCCATGCCCATGGGTTTGATGGCGCCGGGACCCTGACGGACGCCCCCCGCGCCGGGCGAACGGCAATGCGGCCGAAAGGGATCAGTTACAGCCGGCCGGGCAGCACCGACCCCTGGGAGGCCACGAGGCGCACGGCGAGGGCCGCGACGAACAGGAGGCCCATGGCGCTCAGGACGACCCAGTCGCCGGGCCGCATGCGCGGCTCGTAGAAGAGGGTCCGTTCGGCCCCGGGGTCGAACCCGCGGGACTCCAGCGCCATGGCCAGGTGGTTGGTGTGGCGGACCGCGCAGATGAACAGGGGCACGGCCTGGGGGATGAACTTCTTCAGCCGTTGCAGGACGTTTCCCGACTCCAGGTCCAGCCCGCGGGCCATCTGGGCCTCGATGATCGCGGCCCCGGTCCCCACGAAGGTGGGCACCAGCCGCAGGGCCGTGGTCAGGGCAAAGGCGGCGGGGTGCGGCAGGCCCAGGCGGATGAGGCCGCTGGTCAGCTCCTCCATGCGGGTGGTGGAGATGAGGAGGATGCCGGTGGCCACGAACGCCACCAGGCGGATCCCCATGGCCATGCCGTACAGGATGGATTCCCGGCTCACCCGCATCCCCCCCCAGGCCCACAGCTCGGTGGGCCCCTCCACAAAGAACGGCCACAGGAGGCTGCTGAACAACATGAGCAGCCCCAAGAGGTACCGAACCCTCCAGAGATTCCCCGCCGTCCCCGACCACACGGAGACCCCCGTGAGGGCCAGGGCCACGGCCGCGATGTACAGGGGGTGATTGAAGCAGAGGCAGATGCCGCACATCAGGGCCGAGGCCGCGAGCTTGGTCCGGGGGTCCAGGCCGTGGACCGTGCTTCCCGCATCCACGTACAGGGACAGGTTCATCCCCCGAGCTCCCGGACGAGCCCCTCCAGTGTGAGGGCCCGAGCCCCCAGCCAGTTGCTCAAGAGCGCGGTCTGGGAGGGACGCAGACCGGCTCGAGCCAGCAACTCCTCCGCGCGGAAGACGTCTCGCGTGGGCCCGTCCAGCAGGAGGCGCCCCCCCTGGAGGACCACGGTCCGATGGGCGTACTGCTCGGCCACCCACATGGCGTGGGTGATCACGATGACCGTGTGGCCCTTCCCGTTGAGCTGCCGCAGCATCTCCATCATGGCGCGCTGCTGGGGATAGTCCAGCCCGGTGGTGGGCTCGTCCAAGACCAGGACCTGGGGGCGAGCCGCCAGCACCGAGGCCACGGCCACGCGCTGCCGTTCCCCCTTGGTCAGGGAGAAAGGCAGGGCGTCCTGCCGCCCCTGAAGGCCCACTACCTCCAGCGCCTCGGCCACCCGCTGGGCCGTGACCCCGGCCCCCTTTCCCAGGACCTTGAGGCTGAAGCCCACTTCCTCGCCCACGGTTCGGGCAAAGATCTGATGGTCCGGGTTCTGGAACACATACCCCACCCGTTCGGCCATCTCGCGGTGCCCCATCTCGGCAGCGGATCGCCCCCCGACGCGCACGGCTCCGGAGGTGGGCTTGAGAAGCCCGTTGAATTGCTTGGCCAGGGTGGACTTGCCCGATCCGTTCTGGCCCAGTATCGCCACAAACTCCCCTTCGCCGATGGAGAGGTCTATCCCCCGGAGCGCCGGGGACGCCTGCCCTGGGTACGTGAACGCCAGGCCGTGGACCTGGAGGATGGGGGGGGCGCCCGGAGGCCGGGTCTCCATCCCCGGGTGCCCTGCCGGACCCCGCGGCGCCACCCCGCGGGCCTCCATGAGGGCCTTCGCCTCCTCCGCGGTCAAGGGCCGCCCCGGCCACTTCATGGCCCGGAACAAGGCCGCGGCCGGGGGGGGCGGGAGCCCGCAGCGGGCCAGCAAGTCCACGTCCCGCAAGATCTCCGCCGCCGGGCCCTGGGCCGCCAGCTCCCCCTGGCGCATGAGCCAGACCACGTCGGCATCCAGTGCCGCACACGGGTCATGATCCGCAAGCACGAGGGTCCGGCCCCCTGGGCGGAAAGCCTTGACCACCTCGAGCACGGCCGACGCCCCCTGGGGATCCAGGTCCGTGGTGGGCTCGTCCATCACAAGGAGCTCCGGCTCCATGGCCAGGACCGATCCGATGGCCAGCCGCTGTTTCTGGCCGCCGGACAGACTGGCCGGCTCGCGCCGGCCCATCCCCTCGAGCCCCACCGCCTTGAGGTATCGAGCGATCCGGCGCCCGATCTCCTCCCGGGGCACCCGCTGGTTCTCCGGCCCGAAGGCCATCTCCAGCTCCACGTTGGTGGAGAAGAGCTGGGCCTCGAAGTCCTGGAGCACCAATCCCACATGGCGGGACAGCTCGGCCACACGCCGACCGGAGACCTCCCGCCCCAGGACGGAGACGCTCCCCTCGTATACGCCACCGAAGAAATGGGGAATGAGGCCGTTCAGGGCGCAGCAGAGGCTGGATTTCCCAGCCCCGTCCGCCCCCAGCACCGCGACGAAGCTCCCCGGGGGCATCTCTCCGCGGATCCGGTTCAGGGCCGGGGTCGTGCCCCTGCGGTACGTGAAGGTCAGGTCCTTGAATGCGGCGCAGGGTGTCATGCCAGCGCGACGGACATGGCTACAGGAGGAAGCTCCCGAGGAGGATGGCGGCCGTGCAGATCCATCCAAGGGTGGGCGCCGGGAGGCCGGGCAGGAGGCCGCCCAGGAACCCCACGACGGAAGCCAGGGTCACGAGCCAGGCTCCCACAAGCCCCGCCGCAGGGCGCCCCCGCTCCCCCTCCCCCATCACATCCACCCAGAAGAGGTTCAGCTGTTGCGAAACCAGGCCGAACACCGTCGTCAGCAGCACCACGCCGATCCAACTGGCCAGCGCGTTGTTGAGGGTGATGATCTTGGTCAGCACGGGGTAGGGCACCATCCCCAGGGCATCCACCGGGGCGCTGATGACCACGGCGCACGCCGCGCTCGACACGAAGGCCACCACGAAGTAGCGGGCCCAGCTCCGGGGCCCTTGTGGATCCCAGTGGGCTCGCCCGTCGGCCAGGGGAGCCAGGGTGGTCCACAGGGCATACGGGAGATATCCGTACAGGAAGTTCCCCACGAACCCCCCGATGGATCCCGGCCCGAAGGTCCCTCCGAAGAGATCCCCCAGCAGATTCCCGATGGCAGTGCCCCACGCGCCGGCGGGGCCGAACATGATCCCCATGGGAACGGGGAAGATGTTCCCCACCCGAACCTCGGTGAAGCCCGGTATGAGGGGAATGGCGGTCTTGAAGGCGATGAGCGAGGCGCTGTAGATGGCGGCGCACACCGCGGCCAGGACGATCATACGGGTGTTGCGCCACATGGCGAAGGCGGCCGTCATGGTGCTCGCCCCCTGCGTTGGGCGGGGCTATCCGCCGTCACCCGTCGGTCTTGCGGGAGACCATCTCCTTGATGAAGCCCTCGGCGCTGCCCCCCGTATGCTGGGTGTTCATCTGGATCCTGACCCCGTACGTGGGCGGCGGTTCTTCCTGGAACAACCGCTTGTAATCCTCGTAGAGGTTGCGGCTGACGCGGATCCACTTGCCCATGTCCGAACCACCCGACTGGACCACCAAGACCCTGATGCTCAGGTCAATGGGCCACGGGTATGACTCCTCCACCACCGTCCCCTCGGGGGCGTTGGTGTCCCAGATGTAGCTCAGGACCTTCCCCCCGTCGAAGCCCACGAGCACCTGGAGGGCCTGGTCGTTCTTGCCCTTGGCCCGGACGTCCCCGTCCGCCGGAAGCCCCACGGCCTTCCAACTCCAGTTCAGAAACGGCCGCTCCTTTACATCGGCCTTGAACGATCGCTCCAGGGACAAAGAGGACCTGACCGAGCGCAGATGCAGGACGGCCTCGTTGCCCTCCTGCTGGACCCGGGCGTGGGCATTGTCGCCCCGTCTGCTGACTGCGAAACTCCAGGGCTGGGGAATCCCCTTGTCATCAGCCTGATCCGTGAACCCCAGGCTCGCGCCCTCGCCATTGGCCGGCTGGGCCCACGCCGCCTGGAGCCCGAAGACCGCAAGCGCGCACCAAAAGCCGATGATCCGCAAGAGAATGCGGGAATCAATCCATCGGGTCATCCTGGTTCATCTCCTTCGAAGGTCTCCGGGGACCCGACCCGCCTCGCCCCGCGGTTTCGGCGGCCGCCCCCGGCACCGCTCACTCTTGCCGCCGGGCTCGGGGCAGCCCCTCGAGCCGTTGCGGTTGGGTCACTGTACCAGAAATCCGGCGTCCTGGGAATAGGGGTTCCGGTTTTTCCGGCTCTCTGGATGGATGGAACCGTAACAAGTTGACAAGACGTGGTTGTCGTTCTTCACCCGCGGACAAAGGCCCGGGCGCGGGAGGCCGCCCCATGTCAGGGAAGGGTCCGTCCGAGGCCGCGCTGTTCCCGGGTGAACAGATACAGGCACAAGGCCCCGACCACGCCGGCAAAACCCATGAGGAAGGCCGCCTGAAATCCATCCGAGCCCAGGGCCCCTCCGGCCGCATGTTGATCCAGGACCCATCCCATGCCCTGGAGGAAGGCCGCCCCGCCCAGCATGGTGAAGAGGTTCACCCCGCTGATGGCCAGCCCGGCCATCTCGGGCGGCATGCGCTCCTTGATGTGGGCGTACATGACCATGCCGAAGCCCGAGGAAAGGCCCAACATGAACAGGATCCCGGCCGAAACGACCGCATGGCGGCCCACCGCCCCCAGGGCCAGGGCCAGTTGGGACAGGGCCATGAGGGCGAGCCCCAGGAGGACCACCCGCTTGCGGGAGAAGAAGACCCGGTCCGACAGCACACCCGACAGTGGAAAGCCCAGGACGACGCCCACGTTCATGATCAGGATCAGGTTTCCGGCCCCCACCGGAGAGAGCCCCCCGACGCCCATGAGGAAGGGGCCGATCCAGAGGCCCTGGATGGCCACGAAAGTCCCGTACCGGAAGAAGGTCCCCAGGGAGATGATCCAGTAGTCGCGGCTCCCCCAGAGGCGCCTCGCCCGTTGGGCCATGGAGGCCGAGGGGTCCTTCACCCTGGCCGCATCCCCCTGGGTCGGCCCGGCCTCCCGGACCAGGGCGAAGAAGAGCAGGGCCAACGCCCCCGTCGCCCCCCCGATGAAGACGAAACCCCACCGCCAGCCCACCGCGCCGACCAGCAGGGCCAGGGGGGTGGCGGCCAGCATGTTGCCCACGCTGCCCAGGCCCATGAGAAGCCCCGACAGGGTGGCGAACCGGGCCGGAGGGAACCACTGGGTGAACAACTTCATGGGCCCCACCAGGTTCCCCGCCATCCCCAGGCCCAGGAGCAGCCGCCCGAGCACGGCGCTGCCAGCGTTCTCAGCCAGGGCGAAGACCACCGATCCCGCGGCGCCCACCAGCGTGAGGCCCGTCATGGTCCAACGGGCCCCCAGGCGGTCCAGGCACAGGCCCACGGGCAGTTGCGCCGCCGCAAAACTGTAGAAGAAGGCCGCGCCCAGCATCCCCAGGGCCTCGGCCGAAAGGCCCAGATCCTGCTGCAGGTCGGATGCGATGATGGCGTTGGAGACCCGGAAGAACTGGGAGCAGACGAACAGGGCGGCGCACAGGCCGAAGACCCGCCAGCGCCGCAGCCCGGGGCCGTGGGCGGCCCCTTGGCCAAACCCGGGCGCCCGACCTTGCCTGCAGGGCCCTGTGAAGACCGACGCACGCCGCATCTCCCCTCTATCCTTTCCCAGTGCCGCCATCGAGGATACAGCCCTGCGGTGGAAAAATACAGGATTCACCCTATTGACGGTCAGAAGCCGGGCGTGGAAAGGTGAAAGCGTACGTCGCCGTGCGGCCCCCGCCTCGAGAGGCCCCCTGATGGAAGGGCGCAGGAGGGATGCAGGACGCACGTGCCTTCCGCCGGGGAAACCAGCATGCCCAATGAACAGGAGCACGGTGCGCAGCCGGCACAAAAGGGCAAAGCCGCCATTCGCTGGTTGGGAATGCCGGGAATGGTCCTGCTCGCCTCCGTGTGCCCCGTGGCCATGTTCTTCTGGCAGGGCGAGATCCGCCGGACCGTGGAGAACTACGGGGCCATGGAGGGCGGGCTCATGGACGCCCAGATCCGGGCCTACAACTTCCATCTCTGGTTCGAGGAGGCCATGGCGGGGGATGCGCGAGTCCAGATGGGGGAGGTCTGGGACGATCTCACCCACGCCGCGGCGTTGGTCGACGCCCTCATCCAGGGGGGACGGACGGAGCACGACGCCATCGTGCGGCCGCTGGAGGACGCGGGGTACCGCGGCCAGGCGGCGGACATGAGGGCTCTCCTCGATCAGGTCCGGGAAATCGGCCGACAGCGCCAGGAGGACCCTGTGGGGGGGGCCGTGGGCTCGGACCTGGACGTACGCATGGACGCCGCCTTCAAGGAGTTCGCGTGCCTCGCCAGGAGCCTGGAGATGGCCCTGGAGAGGGAGCGGATCCAGTGTCAGATCCGGGCCAACCGTCTCTTCCGGGCCAGCCTGGGCGCCTGGATCGCCATCGTCCTGGGGGCCATGCTCGGACTCGGGATGCTGGAGCGGAGGCGTCACCGCGCGGAGCAGTCCCTGCAGCGCGCCAACGAGCGGCTCAACGCCCAGGCCGACGAGTTGATGTCCCACCGGGAGCACCTCTCGGAGCTGGTGGAGGAGCGCAGCGCGCAATGGCGGCAGGCCAACGAGGCCCTCGAACGGGAGGTCGGCGAGCGCCGGGCGATAGAGGCGGAACTGCGGCGGTCGGGCAGACAGCTCCGATACCTCTCCTCCCAGATCCTCCGGGCCCAGGAGAGCGAGAGGCGTCGGATCTCCAGGGAGCTGCACGACGAGCTTGGCCAGGCCCTGGCCACACTGAAGCTCCGTCTGGGTTTGATGAAAGAGGCGCTTCCGGAAGGCCCCGAAGGGGCCCGGAAGGAGTGCGCAGAGCTGGTGCGGTACTGCGATCAGGTCATCGAAGAGGTCCGCAGGCTGTCCAGGGACCTGAGCCCCGCCGTCCTGGAGTACTTCGGCCTGTCGGCGGCCATCCGCCGCCTGGCCGCGGATTTCGCCGAACACCAGGGCCTGGAAATCACCCTCGATCTGATGGACTGCGACGGCTTCCTCCCCAAGGACGCCCAGATCATGGTCTATCGGATCTTCCAGGAGGCCCTCAACAACGTGGGCAAGCATGCCCAGGCCGCGCGGGTCCGGGCGTCCATGGCCAAAGACGACGGCCGTATCGCCTTCACGGTGGAAGACGACGGCAACGGGTTTGACGCAGACGGGATCCCAACGGGAAACGGCACCGGAAAAGGCCTGGGCCTGATCATCATGCGCGAACGGGCGATGATGCTCGGCGCCACGCTCCATGTGCGAAGCGAGCCAGGCAAGGGCACCCGCGTCAGCCTGTCGGTGCCCGCCCAATCCATGGGGGGATGAAACGGCGAGATGGAGCCGTATCGCATCGTGCTGGCAGACGATCACGGCATGTTTCGCGCGGGGCTCAAGAGGATCCTCGCGGAACGGGAAGGCCTGGAGATCGTGGGCGAGGCCGACGACGGCCTGGAACTTCTCGGCCTGCTCAACCGGGTCTCTCCCCACCTGGTGATCCTGGACATCTCCATGCCCAATCTGCGGGGGATCGAGGCCATAAACGAGATCAAGGGCAGGGTCCCCCGGGTCAAGGTGCTGATGCTGACCATGCACCGGGACGTGGAGTTCCTCTCCCAGGCCATGGCAGCCGGTGCGGACGGATACCTGCTCAAGGAGGACACGGAGGCGGAGATCTACTCGGCGGTGGAGGCGATCCGCATGGGCAAGACGCACGTGTCCGGACTCCTGTCCGCCGAGCTGGCCGGCTCCCTGTCCCAGATCTTCCGGGGGGGGGGCACCTCCGCCGCCCTGGGGCCCCTGACCATTCGGGAACGGCAAGTGGTGAAGCTCATTGCGGAGGGCAAGTCCAACAAGGAGGTCGGCGACGCGTTGTGCATCAGCGTCCACACGGTGGAGCGCCACCGGGCCAACGCCATGCAAAAGCTCGACCTTCGGAAGACGGCTGACCTGGTCAAGTACGCAATCCAGAAGGGGTACCTGTGACGGCGGCGCCAGCGACGGCCTGGAGGGCGCCCCTGGCCCGGGTCTCCGTTCCCTGAGTCCCATTCGCTCCATCCGCGATTCGTGCAGCCTTTTTTTCCGAACCCATGGCCCCAGCGCCCTGCTGGAAGGTCCCGTGCGCTGCCCTCCCCGCGGCCCTTCGCCCGGGTCTCCCCTCTGCCCATGGTCAGAACTGACCATTGGCCTTTGGTCACTTGTCGCCTTCCCCAAATCATCCCTTCTTCGGATGGGCGCAGACTCCTGAATCTGGTTTCATGGAACCCTGAGGGGAATCGATCCCATTCCCCCTGTGCCGGGGCCTGCGGCGTTGGCCTGGATGCTGGCCCGACCCCTGGGCCCCGCTGCGAGATACAGGACCCGAGCCCCCGGGAGCCGCGCGGGGATATCTTCAATGGAGAGGCGGCCATGGACGCGCTCATCGTGGAGGACAACCGGTCCTTCCGCCAGGTCTTCCGAGACTATCTGCTGGATCTGCATCCCTTCCTGCGCATCGGCGAGGCGGCAGACGCCCGGGAGGCCATGGAGAAGATCTCGACGCGCCCACCCGCCCTGGCCTTCGTGGACATCAACCTCCCCGGGATGAGCGGCCTCGAACTCACGGCATGGATCAAGGCGCGCTGTCCCGGTGCGAGGGTGCTCGTCATGACGAGCCTGGGGGACTCGGCGCTGGGGGCCGCGGCGTTGGCCGCGGGGGCCGACGCCTTCTTCGTCAAGGGCGCCGTCGCCGGCAAGGCATTTGTCGACAGGGTACAGGCCCTCATCGACGAGATCCAAGCGAACGACTCGGCGCGCCACCCGTCCCATTCGGGCCCCTGCGCCCACCATCAATGAGCGCCGGGCGAGGCCCCAGACGAAGGGGCCTCCGGGCCGAGATCCGCCGTACGAGTCGGGCCTTCCTGCCATCTTCCGGGGGTTGGCGACCCCGGCCCATCCTGCCCAGACCTGGACGGCCGCACTCCCCGGTGTTATAAAGCCCGCATGTCGCGCGAGTATCCAGAGCGTCCTGTCGTGGCCGTCGGCGCGGTGGTGGTGCGCGCAGGGGATGTCCTGCTCGTTCGCCGGGGCAGGCCCCCCGGCCGAGGCCTCTGGAGCATCCCGGGCGGGGCCGTCCGCCTGGGAGAGCCCCTGGAGGCGGCGCTACGGCGGGAGCTGCGCGAGGAAACGGGGCTGGAGGTCCGCCCAGAGGCCGTCGTCAAGGTGGTGGAGAGGATCCTTCCCGAAGGCGGCCGCATCCGCTACCACTACGTCATCGTGGACTACGCCTGCACCGTGGCGGGTGGGGAACTCCGGGCGGCCAGCGACGCCGAGGAGGCCAGGTGGGTGCCCTGCCAGGACCTGGAGGCATGGGGGTTGACGGGGGAAACCCGGGAGGTCCTCTGTGCGGGTTGGCGGATGTTGCAAGACCTCCCCCGCCCGGGGCAGTAGGAATCCAGCGCGGCAAGGGGATGAATCAGCCCTTGCGGGGAGCCGGCGCCGCCAGGGTCTCTTGCAGCGCCCGCCTCAGAGGCTCCAGGTGTCTGACCTGGTTCCAGTGGAAGAGCACGGGGCGAGAGCCCCTCAGGGATGCGCCGGAACTCGGGGCCCCAGCGTCATCCCTCTCCCGTAGCGTCACGCAGCCGCCGCGGATGCTGAGGGCCCCCCGGGCGCGGTACCAAGCCAGGGACCTGTCCATGGCCCGATCCAGGTCCTCCTCCACGCCCTCTTGGAGAAAGGCGTACTCGGCGGCCAGGCGTCGGGCCGTCCCCTGGAGGAGGTCCCGGAGCCGAATGAGGGGGATGCCCCCCCCTTCGGCCCGCAGGTGGGGCTGGCGGAGGATGGCGGCCAGGAGGTGCTGGGGGCCCACCGAGACCTGTTTCCCGATGGCGTCCGTCACGCCCCGGACCAGGGCCCCCAGGGCGCGGGGCGTCTCATCGCCCGCAACGGCCACCGGCTCGCCGAACACCAGGTGGACGGCCCGGGAGGCGAAATCGTAGGTGATGGTGGTGGGAACCACCCGCAGGGGCGTCCCCAGCCCGCCCAGGAGCAACTCCAGGAAACGGCCTGCCGGCCTCTTTCCGTCGTCTGGCGTCCGTCCGGGCAGCTGCCGCTGGAAGAGATACAGGATCTCCCCCGTGCGCGACCGGGTGCCGCTGACGAACAGCAGGACGCTGCGATCCAGATGCCCCCGGATCCGCTGGAGGACCGCCGCCAGGCGGGACCGGTTGAGGCTCCCCCTGGGAAAAGGGATGTTGTTGCACGACCGCGCCATGGCCCGGTTGATCCAGGCCAGTTTGAAGAAGTCATCCCGCATGATCTGGGCCGGCCGGAGGCGGTAGTCGGTGGCCGCCAGTATCTCACGAATGATGTACACCGGGTCGAAGATGCCCACGTGGTTGGAGGCGAACAGGGCGGGCCCCAGGCCGGCAAGCCGGTGGAGGCCGCGGGCGCGGAGCCTGGCCGGGATGTCCAGGAGGAGGTCGGCCACGGGCAGCGCCTCGCGGAAGAAGGCCTCGTCGGACATCCGGGAGAAGAGGACCCGGCCGATGGTCCGACCCCCCTGCAGCAGGATCTTGAGCCCCCCGGGCCTGGCCAAGCGCCCGGGGTCGCCAGCAATGTGAACGGGCACCGCGCGCTCCTCTCCCATGCCGAGGCCCCGCGCGAGGCGGGGCCCGCCATGGAGGGCATTATACCCCACGGACGGTCTGTGCGGCCGGGGGTCGGGCCCCTTGGCCGCCGGCGGGAAACGGGATAACCTGGGGGCGGCCCGGGCGGCCTCGCCCGGGCGGACCGACCAAGGGGGGAGGACGGCCTTGGAGCGCGCACTGCCGTACAGCAACTGGTGCTACGTCTGCGGGAAGGACAACCCACTGGGCTTTCGCATCGTCTTCTCGGCGCAGGACGGACGGGTCCGGGCCCGGTACACCCCGGAGCGGAACCGGCAGGGATACCTGGGCGTCACCCATGGGGGGGTCATCTGCACCCTCCTGGATGAGACCATGGGGTGGGCCCCCGCCCTGGTGATCAAGCGGCTGTTCGTGACGGCGGAGCTGACCGTCCGGTACATCCGCCCCTTCCCGGTGGAGAAGGCCATGATCGTGGAGGCCTGGCCCGAGAAGGCCTCCCGGCGAATGGCCCTGGTCAGGGGAGAAGTGCGCGACGAGGAAGGCGTGCTCTACGCCGCGGCCCAGGGAAAGTTCCTCCCCATGAGCGAGAAGGAGACCCGCGAGGTGGATGCACTGCTCATCTACGAGCCCAAGACGCTGCGGGTCTTCGGGGACGCCTGACCCGGTGGGGCACTCGCCCTTCGGCAGGACCCGGGAGAGCCCGATCCGAGGCACTGCGGCGCATCTGGACGCCAGTGTCCGCAGGTCATGCCCCTGGCATCCGCCGGCCGCACGGGGCTCTCGGACCACGGGGTACGTGGTTCATCGGGCTGTGAAGATCGCCGGAGAGATGAAAGCGCCCCTCGGGCTGACGCACGCGGAGCCCCCTTGTCCGGGAACAAACTCGCCGGCAGGGAGCGCCTACTGCCTGCGCATGAGGTGGGTGACGGCGGCCTCCAGGCCGTCCAGGGTCAGCTCGAACATGGGGAAGATTTCACGGATGTAGTTGATGGTGGCCGTATAGCGCCACTCCGCGGCCAGGACCGGATTGAGCCAGACCGCGTGGGGGAAAGTGGCGGCGATGAACTTGAGCCGTTCGATGCTGGGGCGCCCCGACCGCTCCTCGATGTGGATGGAGCCGTCGGTGGCCATGAGCTCATAGGGGGCCATGCTGGCGTCCCCCACGATGACGAAGCGCGTCTCGGGGTCCAGGCGGACCAGCTGGTCCACGGCCACGGGCTTCTGGCGCCTGGGCGGATCCTCCCAGAGGTAGTCGTAGATGGTGTTGTGGAAGAAGAAGGTCTTGAGGTCCTTGAACTGGGCCCGGGCGTACCGGAAGAGGGTCTGCACCAGCCCCACGTAAGGCTCCATGGACCATCCCCCGTTGTCCACCGCCAGGATCACCTTGAGCCGGTCCCGCAGGCTGCGATCGAAGATGATCTCGATCTCCCCGGCGTTCTTCATGGTCTGGTAAATGGTCTCGTCCACGTTGACCTGGTCCTTGGGACCCGACGGGACCATGTGCCGGAGGCGCTTGAGGGCCTCGCCCAACTGGGCCTGGGTCAGGGGCCCGTCCTGGGAGTAGTCCCGGTACCGCCGGTCCATGGCCACCTTGACCGCGGACTTGTTGCGCGAAACCCCGCCGACCCGCATCCCCCCGGGATGGTGTCCCGAGTGCCCCACGGGAGACGTCCCCCCGGTCCCGATCCACTTGCTGCCGCCGTGGTGGGCCTCGGTCTGCTCCTTGAGGCGGTCCAGGAAATACTGGATCAACTCCTCGGGAGTGAGCTTGCTCAGCTCCGATTCGTCGACGCCCAACGCCTCGGCCAGCTCTCGGGGGTTCTTGAGCCACTCCTCCAGGAGGGCCTGGGCCACCTCGGAGAGCTCGACGGCCTCCGGCTCCTTGAACTCCGCCCCCTGGAACTTGTGGGCGAACACCTGATCGTACAGGTCGAAGTAGCGTTCGCTCTTGACCAGGATGGCGCGGGCGCCGGTGTAGAAGTCGTCCAGGGAATTGATGAGGCCCATGCTCAGGGCCTGTTGCAGCTTCAGGAACGAGGTGGGGGAGACGGGTACGCCCACCTTTCTCAGGAAATAAAAGAAATCGACGAACATGGCGATCCGGCCTTCCGCCCATGTCCCGCGGGCCTGCGACCCCGATCCGCCCCTTTGGGCGGCTCAGACCCGGAAGCGCGCCACCGCGTTCTGGGCCACCGCATAATCGGGGCTCTTCTTGAAGAGCACCCCCAGGTACGGAACCTCCCCCTTGTGGAGGGTTCGCACCTTGAAGTCGGGGTCGGACTGCAGCGCCCGCAGCCAGTTGATGAGCTCCCGGGTGGCCGGCTTTTTCTCGATCCCCTTGATGTCCCGCATGCGGAAGAACGTCCGCACCGCACTGTCCATCAGCTCCTGGTCGATGCGGGGGAAATGCACCAGGACGATGCGCCGCATCATGTCGGGGTCGGGGAAGGCGATGTGGTGGAAGTTGCACCGGCCCAGAAACGGGTCCGAGAGGTCCTTCTTGGCGTTGGAGGTGATGACGATGACCGGACGGTTGCGGGCCTTGACGGTCTCGTCGATCTCGATGATATCGAAGCTCATCTGATCCAGCACGTCCAGCATGTCGTCCTGGAAATCCGTGTCCGCCTTGTCGATCTCATCGATGAGGAGAACCACCCGTTCCTCCGCCACGAAGGCCTGCCCGATCTTCCCCATTCGGATGTACTCTTTGATGTCGCTCACGTTGCGCTTGGAGTCACCGAAGCGGCTGTCGTTCAATCGGGTGAGGGTGTCGTACTGGTACAGGGCGTCGATGAGCTTCATGCTCGACTTGACATTGAGCACGATGAGGGACATCCCCAGCGACTCGGCGATGGCGTAGGCCAGCATGGTCTTTCCCGTCCCGGGCTCGCCCTTGAGCAGGAGGGGCATCTCCAGCGCCATGGAGATATTGACGATCTTGGCCAGTTCCTCGTCGAGGACGTACTTGGATGCGCCGGTGAACCGCTTGATCTCGTTTCCCTCGGGCATGGGTCCTCCTCGGGTCCGCGTGAGAAAGGGCTTGAAAGCCATTGCGTGCTCTTTGATGATATCCCATGGTCCGGCCGCTTTTCAACCTCCCTCGGCGGACACGGACCGGGTGGCGCCCTTGACACCGCCTCCCGCCGCATCCTATATGGCTGGGGACGATTGGAAGGGACAAGAGATGGCCGAGACGACCTTGCATGCCCTGGGGCGCATCCTGAACCCCCGCTCCGTGGCCCTGGTGGGGGCCTCGGGGCGGGAGAACAGTCTGGGCAACTGGTTTCTCCAGGCCATGATCAACGGCGGTTTCCCCGGCGCCCTGTACCCCGTGAACCCCAAAGGCGGTCAAATCCGGGGTCTGCCTGCCGTGAAGCGCATCGAGGCATTGCCGCGGGGCGTGGACCTGGGGATCCTGTGCATTCCGGGGGAGGCCGTCCCCGAGGCCCTGGAGCGCTGCGGCCGGCACGGGATGTCGGGGGTGATGATTGCGGCGGGCGGCTTCGCGGAGATGGGGAAAGAGGGCGAGGCCATGCAGCGCCACATGGTGGACCGGGCGCGTGGCCTCGGCCTCCGACTCATGGGCCCCAATACCATCGGATTCGTCAACACCCGGGCGCGGCTCAACGCCTCATTCTCCAGGGAGATGGGCGGATCAAAGCCAGGCAGCATCGGCGTGGTCTCTCAGAGCGGCTCGGTATGCGAGACCCTGTTCTTCCGATGCCGGGAGCGGGGATTCGGATTCTCCCACCTCATCGCCTCGGGCAACGAAGCCGACCTCGACCTGTGCGATTACATGGAGTACCTCCTGCACGACCCGCCCACCCGGGTCATCGCCCTGTACATGGAGCAGATGCCAAGGCCCGCCCGCTTCGTGGAGATCGTCCGCCGGGGCCCGGCCAAGCCCACGGTGATCTTCCGGACCGGGCGGACCCCCGGGGGCCGGGCTGCGGCCTCCTCCCACACAGGAGCCCTGTGCGGGGAGGACGCCGTGCTGTCGGGACTGATCCGCCAGCTGGGACTGGTGGAGGTCCGATCGTACCAGGCCCTGCTGGACGCCCTGGTGGCCGCGGCCGCGGGGCGATTCCCCGCGGGGAATCGTCTGGCCGTGGTCACCGGCCCCGGGGCGCCGGGGGTGGCCGCGTGCGACGCGGCCGCGGAGATCGGCGTGCGGATGGATCCGCTGGGAGAGGCCGCTCAAAGCAGGTTGGCCCGGGTCCTGCCCGCCATTGCCTCGTGCCGGAACCCGGTGGACCTGACGGGCGTTGCGGCCACCAGCTCGGGGTTGGTGGCCGCCGCCCTGGACGTGGTGCTGGCCGAGGACACGGTGGACGGCGCCCTGGTCATCTTCGGGGCCTTGTCCACCCTGGAGGGGCTGGACGGTGTCCTGGAGGTCTTCCGGCGGCGGCCCAAGCCTCTTCTGGCCGTCACCGTGGCCTCCCTCACCGAGAACGTGCACACCCGCGCCATCATCCAGCGGCTGGGCCGGGCGGGGATCCCCTCCTTCTTCACGCCGGAGCAGGCTGTGGCGGCCTTCAAGACCCTGGTGACGGCGGGCCGTGCCCACGGACTTCCCCGTGGGCCATGATGGGCCAAGTCGTCTCCTTCCCTTTCTCTTGGAGGGGACATGAACGGCGAACCGGTGATTCGGGTCGTGGACCTCTGGAAACACTACCATGGGACGGGCGACGAATCGGGAGCCGCCCTGCGGGGCACCAACCTGGAGGTTGCGGCCGGGGAGGTGGTGGCCCTGTACGGCAAGAGCGGATCGGGCAAGACCACGCTGCTCAACCTCCTGGCGGGCCTCGACCGACCCACCCGCGGGCGGGTGGAGGTGGAGGGCCGGGATCTGGCCGCCATGGGGGAGCGGGGAAGGACCCTGCTGCGCCGGCAGCGCCTGGGCTTCGTCTTTCAGTTCTTCAACCTCCTGCCCACCCTCACGGCGTGGGAAAACGTGTCCCTTTCCCTGGAGCTCGCCGGGCGAGCCGATGCCCATCGGGCCATGGCGGCGCTGCAGGCGGTGGGGCTCGAGGGCAAGGCCCATCGCTACCCCCATGAGCTCTCCGGCGGGGAGCAGCAGCGCGTGGCCATCGCCCGGGCGGTGGTGAAGGAGCCCAGCCTCATCCTGGCCGACGAGCCCACCGGAAACCTGGATACCCGCACGGGGGATCGGATCTTGGAGATCCTCGCCGGGCGGTGTCGCCAGTCCGGGACCACCCTCATCATGGCCACCCACAGTCCCCGCACTTCGTTGGTGGCCGGGCGGGTCCTGCGCATGGTGGACGGTCTGCTGGCCGAGGACACCGCGGCGCCTCGGGCGCGTCCGTGACCGCCCTCCCCGGGGAGGCGCCATGAAGATCGTCACCAAGGCCTTTCTCCGATACCTGCCCCGCCGCCGGGGGCTCAGCCTCCTGCAGCTCATGGGCATCGCCTGCGGGGTGGCCGCCACCATCGGCATGATGTTCTCCGCGCGGGCCGCCCTGTCGGGCTTCACCCGGGCCGTGGCCTTTCTGAGGGGGGATGCCACCCACGCCATATCGCGGCCGGCCGGGCCCATGGGAGAGGAGATCCTGGCCAGGCTCATGATGGACCCGGCCGTTGCCGCGTTCTCCCCCGTCATCGACCGCCGCGTGGAGCTATCCCACGGCGAGACGGTGCGGCTCCTGGGCCTGGATCCCTTTCTGGATCGGGCCGTGCGTCCGCTGCTGATCCCCTCCCGACCCGCGGATGGCCGGCCGGGAAGCCTCCAAGATGCCCTGGCGTTCCTCTTGGAGGAGGACGCGGTGCTCGTGGAACAGGGGCTCTTCGAACGACTGGACCAGGAGCGCCGGTCCCTCCTGGAGAGCTCCCACGGCCCCCTTCGCCCGATGGGGACGTTCTCCAATCCCGCGGGCGAGCCCCTCATCCTCATGGACATCGGCCACGCACAGGCCCGCTTCGGCCTCGATGGGCTCGTGGATCGCGTGGACCTCATCCTATCGGACCCCCCTGGGTTTCTGGAGCGCTGGGAACAGGGGTTCTTCATCCAGTCCAACCAACAGCAGCAGACCTCTCTGGGCGACATGCTCCGGGCCTTTCGCCTGAACCTGGAGGCCCTGTCGCTGCTGGCCCTCTTCGTCGGCGTGTTCCTGGTGTACAACACGGCCATGTTCGCGGTGGTGAGCCGGAGGCGTGACGCGGGGATCCTTCGTAGCCTGGGGGCCAGCCGTCGCGAGATCGTGGCGGCGTTCCTGGCGGAGATCCTCCTTCTGGGGGCTGCAGGAGGGGCCCTGGGGGGCGGCCTCGGGTACCTGCTGAGCCGGTTTCTGACCGGCGTGGTGGGCGACACCATCAGCATGCTCTACTTCCATGTCCGTCCCACGTTGCCGGCATGGTCCGGCTGGGTGCCCGTGCTGGGCGGTCTTCTGGGATGTGGAGCCAGCCTCCTGGGCGGAGCCCTCCCCCTGCGGGAACTGGTGCGAGTAGACCCGGTGGAGGCCATCCGGGGGCGGACGGCCTCCACGGGATCGACAAACCGCTGGCGGCGGGCCGCCTGGGGGGGGGGCGCCGTTTTGGCCTTAAGCACGGTCCTGTGCCTGGCCGCCTCCCTGCACGTGTACGTGGGTTTTGCGGGCGCCTTCGGCCTCCTGTTGGGAAGCAGCCTTCTCACCGGGGGGGCCATGGTCCTGCTGGGGCCTGTCCTGGGACGAGCCCTGGGGCTGTTGGGGGGCGTCGCCGGGCGCGTGGCCGCAGGCAACGTCTCCCGGAACCTGGGGCGGACGGCCGTTGCGGTCGCCGCCTTCATGGTGGCCCTCTCCATGTCCGTGGGCCTGGGCACCATGATCGGGAGCTTCCGCCAGACCCTGATCCGGTGGATGGACAGCCAGCTCCAGGGAGACCTGTACATCGCCCCGTCCCGGGAGGTGGAGGTCCCCGAGTCGTTCCTGGAAGAGCTCGGGAACGTGCCCGGCATTGGAGGACTCGACCCGTACCGAAATGTCCAGATCCCGTACCAGGGGCGCCTCGTGCACGTCTCGGCCGTGAACGCCGGGGCGCTGCAGCGATTCACCCGTTTCGGGTTTCTCTCGGGGGGCAACGAGAACTGGGAGGCGGTCAAGGGGGGGGCGGTCATCGTCTCGGAGAGTTTCTCCCGCAGGTTCGGAGTCCGCGCGGGTGACCGCATCCTCATCGAGGGGGCAGCGGGGCCCAGGCCGGTCGACGTGGCGGCCGTCTTCTACGACTACACCAGCGAGCATGGCCTCATCATGATGGACCGGGCTGCGTACTTGGCCATCTTCCAGGACCGAACCATCGATGCCCTGGTCGTCTTCGTCGACCCCGACCGCCCCGGGCGGGAGGGCGTCCTGGCCGAAGTGCGGGCGAGGGCCGGGCGCCGCGGGCTGCCCGTCTCGGACCGCAGGCAGTTTCACGGCGCCATCCTGGCGCTCTTCGATGCCACCTTCGCGGTGACCCGCTCCATGCGGATCCTGGCGGTCATCGTGGCTTTCTTCGGCATCGCCGGGGCCATTCTGACCCTCTTCATGGAGCGCCGGCGGGACTTCGGCATCTACCGGGCACTGGGGTTCTCCACGCCCCAGGTGGCGGCCATGACCCTCATGGAGGGTATGGCAATGGGGCTTCTCAGTTGTCTGATGAGCGCGGCGGTGGGAACGGCCCTGGCCTGGGTCCTCATTGGAGCCATCAACCTGCAGAGCTTCAACTGGACCATCTTCTTCCGTTTTCAGTGGGGGCCGTACCTGCTCGCCGCCGGGACCGCCCTTGTGGCCAGCGCGGGGGCCGCGGCCTATCCCATCTGGAAGGTATGCCGGACCTACCCCCAGATGCAGATTCGGGAGGAGTGATGGGCAGGGAGTGGATGCGTCCCAAGACGGAGACGCGGGGACACGCTCAGGGCGTCGAGGACCCGCGGGCAACGGACCGCGAGAAAAGCCCCGGCGAGGCGAGAGGCGGGGAAGCGGACATGGATGCGGGGATGGGGATAAGGATCCGGATGAACCGCGGACAACGGCGGCACGGGGTGGTGAGGATCTGCCTGTGGGGGCTGGCGCTGTGCCTCGCCGCGGGCGCGGGCCGGGTGCGGGGCGAGGAGGAGTGGGCCCAGGCCGTTCGACCCTGGCCATGGAGCTTTCCGCGGGATCACGGGGCCCATCCCCAGTTTCGCACCGAATGGTGGTATTTCACGGGCAACCTAAGGGACGCCGAGGGAATCCGGCACGGCTATCAGCTCACTTTCTTCCGGCACGGCGTGCGGAAGGAGGCGGCCCGACCGCACAACCCCTGGTCGGTCCGAGACGTGTTCCTGGCCCACATGGCCGTGGCCGACGGGGCATCGGGCCGTTTCCGATGGGCCGAGCGGGCCTCCAGGGCCGGCCCGGGCCTCGCCGGGGCCAGCTCCGAGGGGATGGCGGTTTGGGTCCTGGACTGGTCCGCCCGCATGTCCGGCGGGGAGATCCGCCTGGAGGCACGCACGGCCCATGTCTCCCTGGAGCTGACCCTTCGCCCCCGAAGGGCCGTGGTCCTTCACGGCGAGCATGGCTTGAGCCGCAAGGGCCCCGCCCAGGGCCAGGCGTCACATTATGTCTCCCTCACCGACCTGGAGACCGCGGGAACCCTCCGTCTGGGCGATCGATCCGTGGCCGTGGCGGGGACGAGCTGGTTCGACCAGGAGTTCGGTTCCAACCAGTTGACCCCCGAGCAGGTGGGGTGGGACTGGTTCAGCCTGCATATTTCGGACGGCCATGACCTCATGATCTACCTCCTCCGGCTCCAGGACGGATCCCTGGAGCCCGCCTCTTCGGGGACCCTGGTCGCCCCCGACGGCTCTTGGCGGCACCTGCGCCTGCCGGACATCCGGGTCTCGGTCCTGGATCGCTGGAAGAGCCCCCGGAGCGGCGGGACCTATCCCAGCCGCTGGCGCATCGAGATCCCGTCGGCGCGCTTGGATCTGGATGTGGCCCCCTTGCTCCCCGACCAGGAACTGGTCACCGAGGGCTCCACGGGCGTGACGTACTGGGAGGGGATGGTCCTGGGAAGGGGCCGATCCCAGGGGCAGCCGGCGACCTGCGAGGGGTACGTGGAGTTGACGGGCTACGCGGGGGGGATCGGAGGACTGTTCTGATCTTCGGCGGCGGCTCGCCCCTCTCGCGAAGACAACACGACTCAGGCAACCCGATAATTGACTGTCGTCTCGACCACGACAGGCACTGCGCGGGTGTGCCATGGCCATGCTCGCGTCGGCGGGGTTTCTCTCGTTGCGGGCCTCCACCCGAGGGTTCTCCTGTTCGCCTCCGCACTTCACCATGCTGGGGTGGCTGGCCGTCCTCTTCATTGGCATGAACAGCGGCATCGGGTATCATCTCTGGCTGTGGTCCCTCGACCACACCACGCCCACGAAGGCCACGGTCTTCTTGGCCCTGAGCCCCGTGACAGCCGTCGCCCTGGTCGACCTGCGGCTGGGGGAGCCCATCTCCGCCATGACCGGCCTGGGACTCGGCCTCGTGGCCCTGGACCTGTGCCTGGCCAACGTCACCCGGGGAGGCCCCATCGGCGGGGTCGGGCCCGCCGGGGGGAGGTCACCGTGAAGGCGCTCTCGTACCGCATCGCAGCAGAGATCTTCCAGCGGTTCCCCAGCTACGTCCGGGGGGTCGTGGTGGCCCATGGGGTCGAAAACGGCCCGTCTCCGGATGACCTCTCCCGGCTCCTTCGGGAGGCCGAGGCGTCGGTGCGGGACCGCCTGCGCCTGGAAGACCTGGCGGGGCATCCCCGCGTCAGGTGCTGGCGGGACGCGTACCGGGCGTTTGGCGCCAAGCCCAGCGAGTTTCGCTCCTCCATCGAGGCCATGGCGCGGCGCGTCCTGCGGGGAGAGGCCCTCCCGTCCATCAACGCCCTGGTGGACCTGGGCAACATGGTGTCCCTGCGGCACCTCGTTCCCGCCGGTGCCCATGCCATCGACGTGCTGGCGGGGGATATCGAGCTGCGCCCGGCCACGGGCCGGGAGCGATTCATCCCCATGGGCGCCCAGCAGCAGGAGCACCCCCTCCCCGGCGAGGTGATCTTCACCGAGGACGACCGGGTCCTGACCCGGCGGTGGACATGGCGGCAGGCCACCCACACCGTGACCCTGCCCGGTACCCGGGCCATCTTTTTCAACGTGGACGGCCTCCCGCCGGTGCAGCCCGAGGAGATCGAGGCGGCCTGCCAAGAGCTCATGGAGCTGGTGGTTCGGTTCTGCGGGGGGCAAGCCCGCCGGGAGCTGCTCTGCAGGGAGCGCCCCCGGATGGACCTGAACCCGCCCCACGGTTTGGCTTGACAATTCCCGTTTCTTGATCGAATGATGGTTTTCATGCAATGGGGTTCATCGGCCGCGGTCTCCCAAGTGGCTTCCACGCGGGGAAAGGGTGAGGACGGCCGCGCGCCGCTGGCCTCTCCGGTGAGGGGGACAAACCGCGAAAGGAGGAGTGGATGATGCGAAAAGGATGGGTTTGGGGCGCAATGGCGGTCCTGGTCGTGGGCATGGCCCTGGCGGCAGCAGGTTCGCTCATGGCCCAGGCCAAGCCGCCTGCGGACTTCACTTTCGACCAGGGGAAGGACAGCCCCGGGAAGGTGACCTTCAGCCACGAGAAACACACCGCCAAGAACCCCAAGTGCACGGACTGCCATGTGAAGATCTTCAAGATGAAGAAGGGGACGACGGACACCAAGGGCGGCAGCATGCACGAGGAGAAGTCGTGCGGGGCCTGCCACAACGGCACGGCCTCCTTCTCCGCCAAGGAGAAGGCCAGCTGCGAGAAATGCCATAAGAAGTAGCGACCGGGACGTGGCTGCGTCGGGCAGAGGTCTGTCGGGTGCCCGTCGCCGTGGAAGGCGGGCCTCGCGGAGGCAACCCCCGGCGTCCCCCGAAAAGCCGGGTCGACTCACAGGGGCATTCTTGCTTGCCTTCGTCCCGATTGCCGCGCGTGCGCGTCCAGTCCCCACCCCAGAGGAACCGCCATGAGCCCTATCCACGACCCCTTGCGGGCCGAGATGAGCCACCGGCCGCTCAGCAATCCCATCAGCCAGATCGGCATGGGTCTGGCGATCTGCAGCTTCCTGGCTGTGCTCGCCCTGCTCTACATCGACTTCTCGAGGGGATTCACCAATCCCTACATGTCCATGCTGACCTATCTGATCGTGCCCGGCGGGCTCGTGACGGGCCTGATCCTCATCGTCATCGGCGTGCTTCGCGAACGCGCCCACCGACGAAGGGGAGCCCCAGAACACGTCCCCAGCCTGCCGCGCATCGACCTCAACCTGCCCCGCCATCGCACAGCCTTTGTATCGGTGGTGGTCGTCGTGTTCCTGTTTCTCGTGTTCTCCACCCTGGGGATGTACCGCACGTATCACTTCACGGAGTCCGTGGAGTTCTGCGGGCTCATCTGCCATTCCGTGATGAAGCCCGAGTACACCTTGTATCAGAAGTCCCCCCACGCCAGGGTCGCCTGCACCGAATGCCACGTGGGGCCGGGCGCCAGCTGGTTCGTCAAGTCCAAGATATCGGGGATATACCAGATCTATTCCACCGCGTTCGAGAAATACTCCCGCCCGATCCCGACGCCCATCGAGAATCTGCGCCCCGCCCGGGAGACCTGCGAGCAATGCCACTGGCCCCAGCGCTTCTCGGGCTCGGTGGAACGCGTCCGGACCCACTTCCTGGCCGACGAGAAGAACAGCCCGTGGACCATCCGCCTGCTGCTCAAGGTCGGAGGCGGAGATCCGACCCTCGGCCCGGTCCACGGGATCCATTGGCACATGAGTTCCAACCACAGGGTGGAGTACGTGGCCACGGACCGAACGCGCCAGAAGATCCCTTGGATCCGGGTGACCGATGAAAAGGGAGGGGTGACGATTTACGAGGCCAAGGGAGAGAAGCTCAAACCTGGGGAGATCTCCCCGGAACGGATCCGGCTCATGGACTGCATCGACTGCCACAACCGGCCGACCCATATCTACGCCCCGCCGGTGCGGTCCGTCAACCGCTCCATGAGCCTGGGCAGATTGGATCCGTCCGTGCCATTCCTGAAGAAGAACGCGGTCCAGGCCATGGTGGACGCCAACTCGACGAGCAAGACCGAGGCCGAGGCCCTGGCGAGCATCGAGAAGAAGCTCAGGGCTGATTACGCCGACTACGCAGATCAGAAGAAGGTCCAGAACGTCATCGCGGAGGTCCAGCGGATCTTCCGGGAGACCATCTTCCCGGAGATGAAGGCCAACTGGAACGTGTACCCGGACAATATCGGGCATTCGCTCTGGCCCGGCTGCATCCGGTGCCACGAGGGAGAGCATTCCAGCGCGGACGGGAGGGTCATCTCCCACGACTGCAACACGTGCCACATCATCATCGCCCAGGGGCCCGGCCTCCTGCCGGAGAAGATGAGCCCCCGGGGGCTGGAGTTCGAACACCCGGGGGGCGACATCGGCAAGGAGCCGCTGTGCGGCAACTGCCACGGCGGGGCCCTGGTCCAGTGAGGCCTGTGGAAGGGGAGGTCCCGGCATGGACGGGCAGGTCCGCCGCCCGCCCCGGCAGGACCCTGTGGCCGACTCGACCCCACAGCCGGCTTCGCCCTCGCCCCACACACCCTTCGCATCCAGTCACTCACGGTCGGTCGACTTGGGGCGAAGCCCTTCGCCGTCGCCCCTGATGCAGTCAGTGTGCGGCAGCTCGCGTGGGGCGGACAGCCGCGACCTAGGACTCGGAAGAGCGTGACGCGGAGGACGTCTTTGCGTCCCGACGCTGGGTGCCGGATGATTGCCCGCCGCGGCGGGCTCCGGGACAAGGGACTGCCACCCGGAACTGAAGGGTTGCCCCGCCTCTCGGTTTTTCTCTTGACACACCCGGGCTTCTTTGTTTTCCTGGTAAACAGATAGGGTTTCCATTTCTCGCCACGCGGCATACCCGGGGTCCGTTCGCTCGGGCCCAACGGTTCTCGGTCGCCCCTCCCCCTTGGCCGGGGAGGGCCCCTTCTTTGGGTTCGACGGCGCCCTGCCAGGGGTCACCGCCGCCTGGCGGACGCCTTCGGTTTGGGGGGCGCACCAGGATGGGATTCATGCGCCGGGGATTGGAAGCCCTTCGTCTGATCTGGGGGCGGGAGGTCCTCCCCGAGGATCCCATTTCGCACCCCCAAGGCCCCTTTCTCCGCGGATCGTTTCTCCGATGGCTTCTCCAGCCTGACCATCTCCCTGAGGACCCCGTGCCGCAGGTCCGTCGCCAGGGCTTCCTGGCGGCGCTGTTCGGGCGGGAGCCCCTCGACCAAGATCCGGAAGTCGGGGACAGGAGCTGACCCATGGAGCACAGCAAACACGTGTTGAGGATGCTCTTTCTCGTCATCTTGGTCTTGGTCGGGTTTCACATCCTCAGGACCCTCTTTACGCCCAGATCGTTTGGTAAACACGGCCACTACCGGGCCGACAACGTGCGCGAGCAGATGGCCAAGCCTGTCATCCACGGCGAGAGCGCGGCCTGTGCTTCCTGCCACGTCGACAGATCCCGGGACATGGCGGCGGGCAGGCACGCCTCGGTGGCGTGTGAGGTGTGCCATGCCCCCCTGGCGGTCCACGTCAGAGAAGGGGCACCCGTCGCCAAGATGCCCCGGTTCAGGTCGACGGCCCTGTGCCTGCGGTGTCACGATGAGCTGGACGCCAGGCCAAAGGGGTTTCCTCAGGTCAGGGCCGACGAGCATCTGCGGAGGGGTGGACTGGAGATGGGACCCGAGGTGTGTATGGGCTGCCATGATGCGCACAACCCGAGGATTGGGGGGTGAACGGCGAGATGAAGGACGAACTGTCGCGAAGAGGATTCCTGGTCGTGGCCGGGGGACTGGGGCTGTCCGTTGTCGGCTATGCCCTCCCACTCCTTGGCCGGGAGGCGCCAGAGGGGGACGGCGCCCGGGACGAGTACAACTGGGAGGAGTACGCTTACGCCTATCTCATCGACACCACCCTGTGCATCGGATGCGGCATGTGCGTCCAGGCGTGCAAGCGGGAGAACGCGGTGCCGGACGGGTTCTTCCGGACCTGGGTGGAGAGGTACAGGGTGGGCGAGGGGGGGAGGGTGGAGGTCGACTCCCCCCACGGGGCCCTCAACGGCTTCCAACCCACGAGCGTCGACTTCAAGGTGACCAAGGGCTTCTTTGTGCCCAAGATCTGCAACCACTGCCAGAACACCCCCTGCACACAGGTCTGTCCCGTGGGGGCGTCGTACACAACCAAGGACGGCGCGGTCCTGGTGGACCAGGCCCACTGCATCGGCTGCGGTTACTGCGTTCAGGCCTGTCCGTACGGGAGTCGATACCTCGACCCCGTCACCCACGTGGCGGACAAATGCACGTGGTGCTACCACAGGATCACCAAAGGGCTAAAGCCCGCGTGTGTCCTCGCGTGCCCGGTGGGAGCGCGTGCCTTGGGCAATATGAAGAACCCCGAGGATCGTGTGCGGAAGGCCATAACCTCCGAGCGGGTCGCCATCCTCCAGCCCGAATTGCTCACGCGGCCCAACTGCTACTACCGGGGGATTGATAAGGAGGTCCGATGATACCCGAGATACGCATACCCGAGGTCGTCGGCTTCGTCTTCCCCAACGACATCCATATCACGTGGAGCCTGATGATCGTCCTATATCCTTATCTCACGGGCATCGTCGCCGGGGCATTCGTCATCTCCTCGCTCTATCACCTCTTCGGGCGGGAAGAGCTGAAGCCCATCAGCCATTTTTCCCTGGCCACGTCCCTGGCCTTCCTGGCCTTGGCGACCCTGCCCCTGTTGAACCATCTGGGCCATCCGGAGCGGGCCCTCAACATCATCTTCACCCCCAACTTCTCATCGGCCATGGCCGGCTTCGGGATCCTCTACAACACGTACCTCCTCATACTTCTCCTCGAGGTCTGGTTCGTGTGGCGCAAGGAGATCATCCTGCTGGCGAGGCGGAGCCGGGGGCTCAAGCGGAGGCTCTATGCCGCCATGGCGCTGTGGACGTACGACCTCTCCCCGGCGGCACTGGAGAAGGACAAGACGGCCATTCGCGTCCTGGCCGGGATCGGGATCCCGGCGGCCTGCATGTTGCACGGGTACGTGGGCTTCCTCTTCGGCGCCCTGAAGGCCAATCCGTGGTGGTCCACCCCGTTGATGCCCATCATCTTTCTGGCGTCCGGGATCACCTCGGGCATCGCCATGCTCCTCGTCCTCTACCAGATTTCCATGAAGCTGACGGGGAGGGAGATCGACGGGGAAGCCGTCGCCTCGCTGACTCGATGGCTCTGGCTCTTCATGATCGTAACCGTCAGCCTCGAGCTGCTGGAGATCATCACCTTGGCGTACGAGAGGGCCGAGGCGTGGGAGGTGATCCATCCGCTGCTGACCACCAAGCTGGCCTTCTCCTTTATCTCCATCCAGCTGATCCTGGGCTCGCTCATCCCTTTCATCCTCCTGATGATCGCCGTGACCATGAACCGCTACCTGCACGACCGGGTGAGGAACACCCTCTCGTTCGTCTCTGCCCTGCTGCTTCTCATCCAGGTGTTCGCCATGAGATGGAACGTGGTCATCGGAGGCCAGCTCCTCAGCAAGAGCTTCCGTGGGTTCAGAGAGACCTACTACCCGCAGCTGTTCGAGAAAGAGGGCATCCTCGCGGCGGCCTTCATCGTGGTGCTCGCCTTCGTCACCTTGGTGATCATTTCGCGCATCGTGCCTGTCTTCCAAAAGCACGAGCCCGTGCCCGAGCCATGAGCGGACGATGGGGTGAATCCGGGCAGGAGGCCCCGCGTTCGGGCAGGGTCGGGTGCCTTCTCCCCGACGGCGGGGCCCCCCGACCCGTCTGATGGGGGGGCCATCCCGGTGCCTGCTCGACGCAGAGGCAACGGTGGGGAGACAGTGTGGCCGGAGAGAACCCATCGCTCGACGAGAGGGTCGAGCAGCTTGCCCGCCAGCTCGATCGGCTCAGCCGGCGCATCGATTTCCTGTACTCTTCCCTTGGGGCGGTGGACCTCGACGCCGAGGCCGGGTCGCGGCCCGGGCGCTCGGTCGGCCCCGCCGACGAGGAGATCATCCAATGGGCGGACAGGGCGTCCCTGTTGCCGCGCTTATCCACGCTCTGCTTCCTGCTGGTCGCGGCCCTTGTCCTTCGAACGGTCACGGACAACGAGATCGTCGACGTCCGGGTGGGGTCTATCATCGGGATGGGCTACGCCGCCCTGCTCATGCTCCTGGGATGGCGCCAATACCGCAGGGCCAGTCGACTCGCCCCGGTGTTCGCTGTATGCGGGGCCCTCTTCATGTGCGCCATCGTGCTCGAAACCCACGAGCGGTTCCGAACCCTGCCCACCATCCCGGCCTATGCGCTTCTCGGGGCCACGGGTGCGGGCATGGCGGCCATGACCCACCGGTTCCGGGCACCCCTCCCCATTCTGGCGGGGAGCCTGGGGATGTGCGTGGCCAGCGCGGCCATCGACTACCCCAACCCGTTCTTCTTGTTCCCCGCACTCATCCTTCTCACGGCGAACGCCTTCGGCCACCTGGCGGCCCGGGTCCAGCGATGCGCCTGGCTCAGGTGGATCATTCTGGCGATCACCCTGTTCATCCTCACCCTCTGGTCCACGAAGATCGCGATCAGTTTGGCCCGGGGAGAATCCCTGTCGGCGAGCCTCGCCTTTGGCTGGTTCTTCCCGGTCCTGGCCAGCTTCGAGGTCTTCTACCCTGCCATCTCCCTCCTGGCGATCCTCCGGGGCGGCGCCGAGCGCCCGTCGCCGTTCGATGTCGCCCTGCCCACGGTGAGCGGAGGGGTCTGTTTTCTGGCGGCATACCAGGTCGTCGCGGCAGGGAATGAGGGCGCGACGATCCTGGGCCTCATGGCGTTCTTCCTGGCGTTGGCCCACTTTGGAGTGGCGGGGGCCCTGGCCGCCCGCAGGCTCCGAGGCGCTCCCGGGACCAACGCCTTCGCCTTGGCCGGCTCCACCCTCCTGGCCTTGGGCCTCCCCCAGATCCTGGGCAGTCTCATGCACGCGCTCCCCGTGCTCTCGGCGGCCGCTCTGGGCCTGATCTGTCTGTCTGACAGGTGGCAAAGCGGAGGGGTGCGCGCGACGGCGAACCTCCTCCAACTGGGCGTCGGCGTCTCCCTGCTCGTCGTCGCGGGCGGAAGTGGCGGGCGAGCGGACCTCTCGATCGCGGGCGCGGTCACCGCGGGCGTCAGTGGCATCTTGGGCGTCCTTCACCACGGATGGTCCAGAAGTCACGATCCCCCCCGGGGATCCGTCTTCTTCTCCCGCTGGGACCGGGCCGATCGGTCCGCCACCATGGTCCTGATCGGATCCTTGCTCAGCGCCTTCCTGGCGCTCAAAGCCGGCCTACACGGTGGGCTCGGCCTTTTCGCCCCACCCCTTGAGAACACCCTGCGGTGCGCCCAGACCGTGCTGATCAACCTCTCTGCGGGTGGGCTCATGCTGTACGCCTGCTTGACCGTGAATAAGGAAATGCGAAACATCGCGATCCTGGTCACCGCGGTGGGGGCTCTCGGCGTGCTCGGGGACCTCGTCCACGCGCGGGGCCTCCCCTTGGTCTTGAGCGTGCTTTCCTTCGGCCTGCTGGTCCTCCTGGAGTCCGTGGCCATTCGCCGTTGGCGCAACCGCCCGGGTCCAGGCGATGGGTCCGCCGACCATCCGCGCATTGGAGCGCACGGGTGAGGGACAGTCATCCGAGTGCCCCTCTTGAAGCACGGGTCCCGGGCGAGGCCTTGGTCCGGATTGAGATCGGAGTCGCCCCCTGGGAGGACGCGAGGAGATCGGAGGAGCTCTGGGGGAGCTGGGCCGCATGAAGGATGACTTCCTCCACCGGCCACTCGCCGAGAGAATCGAGCGCCAGGAAACGCCTCGATGACAAAGGCCTTGCAATCTGCTACCCTATTCATAGTTGCGGGGGTGTCCTGGGACGACTGTTCTGGTCTCGACATGGGGGGGATTCCATGAAGCACTTGCTGGCCTTGGCCCTTTACGGGGTGTTGGGGCTGCCGGGGTTGGCCCTCTCGCAGACCCTGGAGGCCAATTCCTGCGTCAACTGCCACCAGGAGAAGACGGGCAGCGAGCGGGTGGACCGCAACTTCTTCCAGTGGAAGGACTCGTGGCATGCCTCCAAGCGCGTAACATGCGATAAGTGCCACGGGGGCAAGCCCCAGGAGAAGGAGGCCGCCAACGCCCACGCGGGCATGCTGGAGGGCGAGGGGAAGAAGACGGCGTCTTACTACCTGAAGATGGACGGCCGCTGCGGGGCGTGCCACGCCGGGGAGTACGCCGACTTCTCCACCAGCACTCACTACAAGTTTCTCCAGCAGGGCGGTGGCCCGAGCTGCATTACGTGCCACCATCCCAAGACGGGCCACACCTTCAGCGTCAAGGAGATCGTCACCTCGTGCGTCGACTGCCACAATGACAAGCTCAAGGGATACGAGCACATCCCCCAGGTGGCCCGGATGCTCCTGGAGTCGCTGGGGCAGACCGAGGTCATGGTGAGCTGGGCCAAGGAGTTCGTCTCTCTCAAGGGGGAAGACAACCGCCAGAAGGCCTGGGCGCGAAGCAAGATTGTGGCGGCCGAGATGGAGGTGGCCAAGGCCAAGAAGCAGTGGCACCTCTTCAACCTCAACAACACCGAGGCGCATGTCAAGCAGGCCGTGGATCTCGCCCTCGAGGCCAAGGGCATCTGTGCAAGGTAGGGGCGACAGGCCGATGGCTCGCATCTTGGCCGGCAGGCGGGGCGCTGCGCCCTTATCCCATGGGATGCAGGCCGTGGGGTCAGGGGTTCTTTGGAAGGCGCTTGGGCTGTCCCTGCTTGTGGCCCTGGGAGTGCCGGGAGGCGGCGGGGCGCAGACCAATGAAGAATGCTTCATGTGCCACGCCGACGCAGACCTGAGCAAGGAGGGCCCCGGGGGGAAGAAGGTCTCCCTGTTCGTGGACGAGCAGGCGTACGGAGGCTCCGTCCACGCCAAGATCCAGTGCGTGCTGTGCCACACGGACATCCAGGCGGTCCCCCACCAGGAGGGCTCGCTCAAGCCGGTGCAGTGCCATCGCTGCCACACGGAGGTGGCCACCCAGTTTGTGGACAGCATCCACTTTCGGTCCATCCGCCGGGGAGACGTGTTCGCCCCGGGCTGCCGGGACTGCCACGGTACCCACAATGTTCTTTCCCACAACGACCCCCGGTCCCGGACGGCCAAGGGCAACGTGCTGAATGTGTGCGGCACCTGCCATGAGGGGGTGGGCAGGGAGTACGCCGGCAGCTACCACGGGCAGCTCGTGGCACAGGGGAACGCCAAGGCGCCCACGTGCTATGACTGCCACCAGTCCCACCAGATCGGGGTCGCCGCCGGAAAGGTCCACAGGCTCCATGTGGTCAACCTCTGCGGCGGATGCCACGAGAAGCACTTCCACACGTTCCGGGACACGTTTCACGGCAAGATGACCGCCCTGGGAGAGGTGACGGGGGCCAAGTGCTACGACTGCCACGGTTCCCACAGCATCTTCCCGACCCAGGACATCCGCTCGGCGGTCCACAGGCAGAACCTCCTGGGCACGTGCCGCAAGTGCCACGGCGATGCGCCGGAGAACTACGTGACCTACATCCCCCACGCCGACATCCACGACCCCAGCAACCCGGTGCTCTACTACACCAACCTCTTCATGGTGGGGATCCTGGCCGTCACCTTCGCCTTCTTCGGTCTGCACAGCCTCCTGTGGCTGAACCGGCTGTTGGTGGCGTGGGCCGCAAGGCGACTTGGGAGGAGACCGGACGACGGAGGGCACAGTTGACAGACGATCCGACTCGCCCCAGGCCAGATGACGCGGACGGCCCACGCCCGGAGGGATCGGCGCCGGCCTCGCCCCAGTCCCCCTTGGGGGGGGGCGGCGAGGGACTTCTTCCCTTCGGGGGGGGGGTGCTGGATGAATCCCAGTACCTCTGGCCCCGAAGGTCTCAGTTCGTGCGCTTCACGCGCGCCCAGCGCATCACGCACGTGGCCGTGATGGTGAGCTTTCTCGGGCTCGCCCTGACGGGGGTGCCGTTGAAGTTCAGCGAGAGCGAGATCGTGCGGAGCATGGCCCCGTACCTGCCGGTGCGGGGGTTCGGGCTCATCCACCGCGCCTGCGCGGTGATCACCTTCGCCTATTTCCTGTCGCACCTGGGCTACCTGCTCTGGCGCATCGTCGCGGGGAGGACCCGGGGGATGTTCTGGGGGCCCGACTCCATGGTCCCCCAACCCAAGGATCTCAAGGACCTCAAGCAGCAGTTTCGCTGGTTCTTCTTCATGGGGCCGCCGCCGCGCTTCGGCCGATGGACGTACTGGGAAAAATTCGACTACTGGGCGGTCTTCTGGGGGGTGACCATGATCGGGTCCACGGGCCTCATCCTCTGGTTCCCCTCGTTCTTCGCCCAGTGGTTCCCCGGGTGGATCTTCAACGTGGCCACCATCATCCACAGCGAGGAGGCCCTCCTCGCCATGTGCTTCATCTTCACCATCCACGTCTTCAACACCCACCTGCGGCCCAACAAGTTCCCCATCGACCTGGTGATCTTCTCAGGCAGGATGAGCGAGAAGTACTTTCGGGAGGAGCATCCCGAGCAGTACGAGGCGGCCATGAGGGACGGCGCCCCACGGGTGAGGCTCGCCCCCGAGCCCACCGGCGACATCCTGGTGGTGTACAAGATCGTGGGGTACTGTGCCTTCACGCTGAGCGTGGCGACGGTCATCCTCATCGCCGCGTCCTTGATCCTCTCCTGACCGCGCGCTATTCTTCTTGACTGTGTGTTTCAGGCCCGGGCCCGCCTCGCCAGGGGAAGCCGAGGGGCGAGGCGGCCAGACCGGGGCATGACGGGCCGGAGAGGCCCGGGGAGGGACGCCGTGGAGCGGATCGGGTTCATCGGGCTGGGGATCATGGGCAAGCCCATGGCGCGCAATCTCATGAAGGCCGGGTACCCCGTGGTGGTGCACAACCGAAGCCGGGGGGCCGTGGACGAGCTGTGCCGGGAGGGTGCCCGGGCCGCCGCAGGGGCGAGGGCCGTGGCCGAACAGAGCGACGTGGTGATCACCATGCTCCCCGACTCCCCCGACGTGGAGTCGGTGGTGCTGGGGACGGGAGGGGTGGCGGAGGGGGTGAGGCCCGGGATGTCGTACATCGACATGTCGACCATCGCGCCGGCCACCTCGCGGATGGTCCACGGGATCCTGGCGGACCGGGGCGTGGAGGCCCTGGACGCCCCGGTTTCCGGGGGGGAGATCGGGGCCCGGGAGGGGACCCTATCCATCATGGTGGGGGGCCCGGAGACTGCGTTCCACAGGGCCCTGCCCATGTTCCGGGCCATGGGAAAGAACATCGTGCGGGTGGGCGAGGCGGGGGCCGGCCAGGTCGCCAAGGCGTGCAACCAGATCGTCGTGGCCCTGACCATCCAGGCGGCGGCCGAGGCCCTGACCCTGGCCCGCAAGGCCGGGGTGGACCCCGCCGTGGTCAGGGACGCGCTCCTGGGGGGGTTCGCCCAGAGCCGCGTCCTGGATGTCCACGGAAGGCGCATCATCGAGCGGACGTTCGAGCCCGGGTTCAAGGTCCGTCTTCATCGCAAGGACCTCGCCATCGCGCTGCAGACCGGTCGCGAGTCCGGGACGCCCCTGCTGGCCACGGCCCAGACGGCCCAGTTGATGGATGCCCTCTTGGCCAGGGGCGGCGGCGAGCTGGACCACTCGGCCTTGGTCCTGGCGGCCGAGGAGCTGGCCGGGATGGGCCCTCGGGAGCCGTAGGCCCCCCTGCCGGATGGGTCGAATGCGTGCGCCGCCGCTCCCCGCGCCGGACGTGCCAATAAGGCTTGCGTTCGCAACACGTTGTGGTGTCTTGCGGCGACCTGTTTCCGGGAGAAGGGCCATGGACAAGAGGGAGTTTGCAGGCATCCGACAGGGCTTGGCCAAGACCCAGCAGCAGGTCGCCCACATGCTCGGGACATCGACCAAGGCCGTCCAGAGCTTCGAGCAGGGCTGGAGGAACATCCCGCCCCACGTGGAGCGGCAAATGCTCTTCTTCCTGGCCCTCCGGCGCATGGAGGACGATCGAGACAGGACTCCCTGCTGGGAGATCAAGGGTTGCCCGGACCAGGCCAAGGCTCGATGCCCGGCCTGGGAGTTCCAATACGGCCATCTTTGCTGGTTCATCAATGGGAAGATCTGTCTGGGAAAGGCCGCTGGAAGCTGGGAGGAAAAGATGAGGGCGTGTCGGCAGTGCGCGGTCTTCCGTTCCACCGTGGCCCCGGGGGAGGCCTGACGGCACTGAAGTCCGCCAACGGGCGGGGGAGGCCCGCCCAGCCGGGGCGCCGGGCCTCTCCACAGGGCAAGACCTTCAGAAAAACCGATTCGTTGGATCCCGGGCGGCGGGGAGCGCGGCGGCCCCTGTCGTCGTGCCTGACGCCACCAACCCATGGCGGCTCGGCTGCGGAGGATGATCTTCCTCCCCGCGGACGGGGGATCGCCCCGGCAGAAGCGTGGGGCGCGTTCCCGCAGGACCGCCTGCTCGCCTGCCATGGGTTCCGGCTCGCTCCCCAGCGGAAGCAGGGCTCCGGGACGAAGGTCTGCCCCCCCGCAAGTGGGAGGGGAGGCAGCGTCCAGGGGGCGGGAGGATTCCATTTGAGCGGGTCCGGGGGTTCGTGCTATCCTCCGACTCTCGAATCCCGACTCCCAGGGCTTCCCGTGCGCCATGCCGACATCCGCATCCAAGGCCTCGGCCATCAACGCCATCTGGGTCCTTCTGATCCTATCGAGCGTACTTGTTGCCCTGTTCACTGGGCGAATGGACGAGGTGGGCAAGGCCTCCTTCGAGGCGGCCAAGAAGGCCGTGGAGCTGGCCATCGGCCTGGTGGGGGCCATGGCACTCTGGCTCGGCCTCGTGAAGATCGCCCAGGAGGCCGGGCTCATGACCCTCATCGCCCGGTCGCTGCGGCCAGTCATGACGCGGCTCTTTCCCGACGTTCCCCCAGAGCACCCGGCCATGGGGGCCATGATCATGAACCTCTCGGCCAACGTCATGGGTCTGGGAAACGCCGCCACCCCCCTTGGCATCAAGGCCATGCAGGAGCTGGACCGGCTCAACCCGCGGAAAGGGGAGGCAACGGACGCCATGTGTCTGTTCCTGGCCATCAACACCAGCTCCGTGACCCTGCTCCCCCTGGGGGTCATGGCGGTTCGCGCCTCGGCAGGGGCCGAGGACCCGGGTGGCATCCTGCTGCCCACCCTCCTGGCCACCGTCTCCTCGACCAGTGTCGCCATTCTCTGCGCCAAGGTCCTGGCCCGATTCTATGCGGGCACGCCGGCCGCACCCCCGGCCGGGGCGATGCCCGAGGTTTCTGCGGGGACCACAGAGGTGCCCGACGCCCCGGAGGCACGCCCCCCGCTCCCGGCCCGGGGATGGCGAAGGGGCCTTCTTCCTGCCTACCTGTTGCTCTTCATCCTGGCCGCCTCCTTCCAGGCGGGCAGGCTCCTGGCGGCAGGCGAGGGCGGAACGGCTGTGGCCGGCGCCTTGACCCACTGGCTCATCCCCTTCCTCATGGGGGCCCTGGTGGTCTACGGGGTCAGTCGAGAGGTCCCGGTGTACGAATCCGTGTGCGAGGGGGCCAAGGAGGGATTCAACGTGGCCCTGCGGATCATCCCGTTTCTCGTGGCGATCCTGGTGGCCGTGGGCATGTTCCGGGCATCCGGGGCGCTGGATCTGTTCACATGGATCGCGACCCCTGCCACCGGCCTCATGGGCATGCCGCCCGAGACCGTTCCCATGGCCCTGGTTCGACCCCTGTCCGGCTCGGGGGCCTTCGGCATCATGTCGGACCTGGTCGCCCGAGCCCCGGATTCCCTGCCGGCCTTCATCGCCTCCGTGATGCAGGGATCCACAGACACAACGTTCTACGTCCTGGCGGTCTACTTCGGGGCGGTGGGCGTCACGCGGCCGAGATACGCGGTGGCGGCCGGCCTGACGGCCGACGCCGCGGGGATCCTCGCCTCCGTTGTCCTGGGCCGCCTCTTTTACTGATCGCCCTCGTCGTCCGCCCAGACGGGCCATCCGTTGTCCTTGCGGAGCAGGAGCACCCTGTCCCCCTTGCGGACCTCGGTGGCGATGATGGCGGGCTTCTCGTCGAGGACGATGCGGGAGCCCCGGACCGTGACCTGATCCCCCGCCCTGACTTCGAATCCCTGTTCCTCCAAGTACCATCCGGGCCCCAGGTGCACGGCGATGACCTCTCCCTGGGTCTGGACCATGAGGAGCAGCCCCACGCCCATCTGCCGCAGCGGGGTGAATGGTGTCGCGCTGAGGACCTGCCCCTGGATCGACGCCAGGGTGTCGGCCTTGAACAGGGACCCGTACAGGGTCTTGGCCCCCCATCCCTGCCCCCCCGCACGACGGATGGCCGACGCCGGACTCGCCCAAAGCGCCCAACCGACCGCGGCGCACACGCACGCCCATGCAGTCAACTGCCTCATCTCGCCCTCCCGTCCAGTGAAGTGAGGCCCTCCCTGCATCTCCGGCCCGGCACCGGGCTCCTGCATCCCACCCAGGGCCTCTCCTCCTTCCTGATCATACCCGGGAAGGGGACTCCCGTCACGCGTCTCGTCCCCCTGGCCCTTCGGTTGGGGGGGGCGGCCCGAGGTCCCGCAATCCTGCTTCCGCAGGAGCCTGGCTGGGCACCTGTGGCGGGCGAGCAGGCAGCGGAGGTTGTCGCGAGAGGGCAGGCATCCGCCTCCCATGCCCGCGCCTTGACACGGCCCCAGAACGGTGATATATGAAACACGATTTCAATATATGAAATAATCGAACCCCCGATTCCTACTATTGATCAGGCACGGGCATGAAGTTGGCCTCCCTGGAAAAAAGCATTCAGCTCATCGATCTCCTGAGCAGGAACCCGCAGGGGCTCAGACTCTCGGACATCAGCGGGACGTTGGGATTTCCCAAGAGCAGCGTCCACCACATCCTGAGCACGTTGCTGCCCCACGACTACGTCTCCCAGGAGCCCGACACCAAGAGATACGTCCTGGGCTTCAAGTTCCTGTCGGTGAGCAGCGCCATTCTCAATCATCTGGACATCAGGAAGACGGCCTTCGGCCATCTGCGCAGGCTCCATGGGGAGTGCAACGAGACCGTCAACCTCTACGTCCTGCGGGGCGGCAGGATCACCCTCATCGACAAGATCCAGAAGGTGGGGGGGTTGTCCCTGGACACCTATGTGGGTTTCAGTACGGAGCCCCATTCCGCGGCGAGCGGCAAGGTCCTGCTGGCCGACCTGCCCTTCAAGGACGTCCGGAGCATATACGGGACATCCCCCCTGGGGAAATACGGCCCGCGCACGGTCGAGACCCTGGACGGGCTCCTCCTGGAGCTGGACGAGGTCCGGCGCAAGGGCTACGCCGTGGACAACGAGGAGCATTACGAAGGCGTTCGATGCGTGGCGGCGCCCATCCGGGCGGGCGGGCGCGTCGTGGCGGCCGTGAGCGTCACGGGGGCTGTCTTCACCATGAGCATGGAGCGGATCCACGGCGAGCTCGTCGACCTGGTGAAGGCGACGGCGGAGAGGGTCTCCGCCGACATGAAGTGGTAGGCGATCTTTGTCTTGCGGTGGACACAGCGCGCTGTGTCATCATATCTCGTTTCGCCGGCGGATGGAGGAGGCGCCATGAAGGAGGTTCGCATCCACGGTCGCGGGGGGCAGGGGTCCCTGGTCCTGGCCCAGTTCATCGCCATCGCCGCGCTGGAGGACGACAGGTACGGTCAGGCCTTTCCCTTTCTGGGCGGGGGCGGCGAGCGCAGGGGCAAGCCCATCGTGGCCTTCTGCCGGTTGAGCGATGCCCCCATCCGGGCCCGCAGCCGGGTGAACGAGCCCGACTACGTCATCGTGCAGGACGCGACCATCATGGCCGAACTGGACGTCACCGAGGGGCTCAAGCGGGGCGGGCTCGTGCTTCTCAACACCGAGAAGGACCCGGCGACTCTGGCCATGGCGGGCGACTTTCGCGTCCGCACCATCTCCGCGGACCATCTGGCCCGGCGGATCCTGGGGCGCCCCATCATGAACACGGCCCTCCTGGGCGCCTTCGCCGCCATGACGGGCGAGCTCAGCCTGGAGGCGGCCCTCAAGGCGGTGCGAAGCAAGTTCCCGGGCGAACTGGGGGAGAAGAACGCGCGGGTGGTGGAGGAGAGCTACCGGAGCCTCCGGGAGGATCGGACATGAAGATCAATCGTGGCGCCGTGGTCAAGGGGGGGACGTCCCTCAACTACAAGACCGGCCTGTGGCGGGACCAGCGGCCGCGCATCGTCAAGGCGCTCTGCAAGGCCTGCGGGATGTGCCAGGAGGTATGTCCGGACAGCGCCGTCCACAAGGTCGATGAGGCCTACGTGATAGACTACCAATTCTGCAAAGGGTGCGGCCTGTGCGCCAGGGAGTGCGCGGCCAAGGCCATCGAGATCGTGCCCGAGGAGAAGTGAGATGCGCATGGAAGAGGTGGTTGAAGGCTCAGAGGCGGTGGCCCTGGCGGTCAAGGCGTGCCGGCCCCACGTCATCTCCGCGTATCCCATCAGCCCCCAGACCCACATCGTGGAGCGGCTGGCCAGGATGGTGGCGGACGGCGAGCTGGACGCCCAGTACGTGCGGGTGGAGTCCGAGTTCTCGGCGGCCAGCGTGGTGAGCGGCGCTGCGGCCGCGGGGAGCCGCGCGTACACGGCCTCGGCGTCCCAGGGGCTGCTGCTCATGACCGAGGTCCTGTACGCCACCGCCGGCATGCGGCTGCCCTTCGTCATCACCGGGGTCAACCGCACCCTGTCCGCCCCCATCAGCATCCAGGTGGACCATCAGGACACGGCCTCCCTCCGGGACTCGGGGGTGATCCAGATCTACGTGGAGAGCAGCCAGGAGGCCTACGACGCCCACATCGCGGCCTTCAAGGTCGCCGAGGACCCCGATGTCCTCCTGCCCGTGATGGTGTGCATGGACGGCTGGATCCTGACCCACTCGTACGAACGGGTCCGGTTCCTGGAGCAGGAGGCCGTGGATCGGTTCCTGCCCCCGTTCAAGCCCGTCAACTTCCTGGACCCCTGGGACCCCAAGAGCTGGGGCTCGTATGCCGACGACGACATGCTGCTGGAGTTCAAGTACTCGGTGCAGCAGGGCATGCAGGCGGCCAAGGCCCGGCTCCGGGACGCCTTCGCGGAGCTGGCCGGGATCACCGGGCGGGACCACGGGGGGCTGGTGGAGGCGTACAGGACGGACGGCGCGGAGGTGGTCCTGGTGGCCATGGGGTCGGTGGCGGGAACGGCCAAGGACGCCGTGGATGCCCTGCGCGCCCAGGGGGAGCGGGTGGGGCTTGTGAAGATCCGGTGCTACCGGCCCTTCCCCCATGAGGAGATCTGGGAGGCCGTCCGGGGCGCCCGGGTGGTGGCCGTCATGGAGGCCACGTTCTCCATGGGGAGCGAGGGAGCCGTGGGCATGGACCTCAAGGCCAAGCTATGCGGCCGGCCCGGGGCGCCCATGGTGGTGGACTTCATCGCGGGCCTGGGGGGGCGTGAGGTCAACGAAAAGACCATCCGGCAGATCGTGGGCAAGGCCCGGGAGGTGCTTCGGTCCGGGGCGCCCCTCCCCGAGTCGTACTGGATGGGTTTGAACCGGGCGATTTTGCCCTGAAGGAGGCAGCTGTGGGAAGCGTTCAAGCGGCGCAGACAGAGGATCTGTTCGTCTCCGGGCACCGGGCATGCCCCGGCTGCGGCATGGCGTTGGCCGTGCGCCACATCCTGAGGGCCACGGGGCCCGACGTCATCGTGGTGACGCCCACCGGGTGCCTGGAGACCTTCACGTCTCCGTACGGGTATTCCCCCTGGCGGGTTCCGTGGATCCATCACCTCTTCGAGAACGGCCCGGCCGTGGCCTCGGGCGTGGCGGCCGCCCTCAAGGCCCAGGGGCGGGAGTCCACCCGGGTCCTGGCCATCGGGGGCGACGGGGGCACCTTCGACATCGGCTTCGGGTCCCTCTCGGGGATGCTGGAGCGGGGAGACGACGTGCTTTACATCTGCGTGGACAACGGCGCGTACATGAACACGGGGGGGCAAAGAAGCGCCGCCACCCCCCTGTACGCCTCCACCACCACAGATCCCGCGGGAAGGCTCTCCCCCGGGAAGCTCCAGGCCAAGAAGGACCTCCCGGCCATCGTGGCCGCCCACGGGGCTCCATACGTGGCCACGGCATCGGCGGCCTTTTTCAAGGACCTCCAGAAGAAGGTCAAGAGGGCCATGGCGTTTCACGGGCCGCGGTACATCCAGATCGACACCCCCTGTCCGGGCGTCTGGGGTTTCCCCGCGGACATGACCCTGGAGATCGGCCGCCTGGGCGTCAACAGCGGCCTGGTCCCCCTCTTGGAGATGGAGGGCGGCAAGGT
>CAZEPJ010000034.1:0-47936 GCA_964514105.1 uncultured Desulfarculaceae bacterium
AAATCGGCCCGGTATCCTCCCGCCTGAAGACCCTCTGGGCTCCCAGACGCATGACCGCCTCCAGGGCATGCGTGGACAGGATCACCGTTTTCCTGAGATCCGCCATTCTTCCTCGTATCCGGTTTCATTGGCCGGGGAAGGGTCCCCCACGGAAAGGCGAGCGTCCCTTGGGGCCCTGCGTTTCTGTGTCGAGGCACATCCGGCCTGCCAGCCCAGCTCCGGTCACGTATCTCCATGGTCGGGGCCGCGGCCGAGGAATCTCCATCACCTCGCAGCGCCTCCCTGTGCGGGGCTGGGTGAGGCCCCGCCTGCATTGCCCGTCACAGGTTTCTCAGAATGTCCTCGATGGTCTCCTGAAGGCGCCTGAGGCCGTTGGAAAGGGCCGCCTTCTCCCTGGCGGTCAATGTGGACGGATCGATGCTCCGAAGCAGCCGCTGGGTCCTGTCCATGCCGTGTAACATGCTCGGCAATGGGGCGCCTCGCCCTTGCGATCCACTTCTCCTTGTAATTCCACGGACTTCATCGCTCTTTAGGTTGCCCTGTCGTATCCTCCGAAACAGCGCAACCATTTCTTCGGCGCTTTCCTGCTTGGCGACCTCCACCAGTGCCCTGCGAGACACCGTGTCGGCGCGCCGACATTCCTCCTTGATGGCCTCGGGGAGCCTGGTCAGACTAAGCGACTCCGTGACCGTGGAGCGCGCCTTGCCGATAACTCGAGCCAGTTGTTCCTGCGTGTACCCGAACTCACGGACCATCCGGGCCAGGGCCTCGGCCTCTTCCACCGGTTTGAGATCCTCTCGCTGCAGGTTCTCGATCAGAGCGATCTCCGCCGCGTTTCCCTTGGTCAAGATGGCTGGCACCACCTTCAGCCCGGCCATCTTGGCAGCCCGCAACCGCCTCTCTCCGGCAACGAGAAAGATTTCGCCGTCCGCCCCCCTCTGCACCAGAATGGGCTGCAATACCCCCTTTTGCCGGATGGACTCCGCCAGCTCTCCAAGCGATTCCGGGTCGAAGAACTGCCTGGGCTGAGATGGATTGGGCCGCACCAGGTCCACGGGGACGTTCCGGTAGCTCCCGTCTTCGTAGTGGTTGACGTCGGCCGGATGATCCGCAATCCTCTCCCGGCCCCCGGCCAATTTGGTGCGCTTGTCCGCTAGTTTTTCTCGGATCGACGGCATAACCGCATGAATTCCTTGGTTAATCTCTCGTAGTCCTCGGCGCCGGGGCTGCTCGGCTTGAAGACGAAGATCGGTTCCATCGCCATATGCGCTTGATTCAACGCCTCGCTCTGTCGAATCCGTGTCTGAAATAGCAGCGACCTGTACGGCTCCAGCTGCTCCATCACCCATTCAATGGAAACGGTCTTTCGAGAGTCGTACTTGGTGAGCAGGATCCGAAGGGATCGTTCGATCCGGAATGCATCGCCCCCCTTGACCGTCTCGATGGTCTCCATCAGATCCGCGAATCCCTCCAGTGCATACCTCGCCATTTCGCACGGAACCAGCGCGAAATCGCAGGCCTTGAGCGCGTTGACCGTCAGGATCCCCAGGGTGGGCCGGCAGTCGATGACGATGAAGTCGTGATCCAACCCGCGCAAGGATTTCTCCAGGATGCTCTCCCGGTACATCTCGGCAATGAGCTGCTGCTCCGCACGGTCCAACCTGATGTGAGACGGCACGAGGGAAAGCCCGCGGATCTTGGTGGGCAAGATCACGTCCTCCATGCGCTTCTTGTTCAGAAGCACCTCCTGGATGCCGTGCTGAAATGTGCCTGGTTCCACACCCAGGCCGATGGTGGCATGGCCCTGGGGATCCAGGTCAACCAAGAGAACGGACTTCCCCCTTCGGGACAAGCCGCAGGCGAAATTGATGGCAGTGGTGGTCTTCCCCACCCCGCCTTTCTGATTGGTGACCGCGATGATCCGGAACATGGCGTCTTATCCTGTACATCCTCGCCGGGGAAAAATCAATCCCCTTGGGCTTCCGGCCTCCCCTCCCCAGGCGCGCCAGCCATGGACCTGTGCGCTCCTCCTCCTATCCTTTGGAGGAAATAGGCCCAGAATCCGCGGGAGACAGAGCGTCGGCATCGCAAATTCGCGCAACCTCCGTTTATGCTAACATTACTAATTAATATCAAATATTTAGACGCCTTTGCAAACGGAAATTACATCTGGCAGCTTTCGCAAGCAAATCAAATGCGCCTCCTGATCCCCGGCACACCTGGGAATTACAAATCGCATCAGCTCGCCACGCCACCCGTATGAACCTCCATTCCTCCCACTCCCCCCCCACAAGTTGCCCTTTGCTGGGCGTTTCTTCCGAGGCTCCATAGCACTGATCGCGCAAATTCGATCCTCATCCACCTCTTGGTATCTCCCGACCGTGGACGAAAAAGCTTGCCATATCTGATCCTTAACGCGAGAACCAGGTCCCCGCTTCACCTCGTGCGCCCCGAATCGGGATCTTGCAAGATCGAGCCATTGCGCGGATGGCCCAAGTGGCCCCCTTGCGGCACCGTCCTGCCAACGCGCACACATCCCTACCCTCTCCATGCCCCCCCGTCAGCCCCGTTGATCCTCTCCGGCCATCGCTTCGCCGCCCCCAAACCACTCCCTGTTCGGTCCTCCAGGACGCCGCACGCTCCGTCGCTCCTCTCCGGCCCCTTCGCTTGGCCCTTGGGCTCGTTCCCACGCGCGCATGAGACCCAGATCAGCGGTCGGGCAGAAGACACAGACGAACTCCAGGTCCTCTTCTCTTGTTTTGCGCGTGAAGTGATCTGCCTGGGGACGCATGTACACCGTAACCCCGCACGTCAATTCGTGAGACTGGCCCATGAAGACGATCTCCCCTTTCCCCCCGAGGCTCGAGAAGAGCTCCGCTTCCCTGTCGTGGGCGAGCGCCGGTCCTGTCCCACCTCTTCTGGTGTGGCGCATGATAGCCATGCTGCAGTAGGCACCGGGGACGATCCTCTCATCGAACATCAGCCTCGCCTTCCGCCCGGTTCCCTCCGGGGATCTCATCTGCGGCAGTTCGTCTCTGCCGAACCGATGCTCGCTCCTTGGATTGCCGCTGCCTTGCGAGAGTTGATGATGGCCGCCCTCAACGACTGGACGCCCTTTCCGAAGCACACATCCAGATCTGCGGCGATCCCAACCAGGACGGCGGGATCCGGGGAGCCCTCTTGCCGCAGCCAGATGCCCGCCAGATGATACTTGTCCACGGCTCCCCACCAATCCCCGGACTCGGCATCCAGTCGGGCCAAACGCCGCCACACGCTCGATCTCTCCCCGCCCAACGCCAGCATTCGCTGAAGCAGTCCCCGCCGGGGCTTGCTGTCCGCCACGAGGAGCGACGAGGTCGTCCGGGCCGCCTGGGCATCCCAGACATCCAGCAGCCCGTCCAGATAGGCCATGGCCTGCGGCCGCAAGGCCAGCAAAGCCGTCCACTTCTCCTCTGCCCCGCCCAGGTCGCCTGCCGTCTGATATCTCCTGGCCAACTCCAGCAGGGGCCTTTCATCGGTCGGAGCCATGAGGGCCCACGCCTCCAGAACGGATCCCAGGAAGGCCTGGCTGTAGCTCCCTTCGCGCCTCTCGTGCTCCACGATTCCCTCGAGGGCCCTGGGATCGGGCGGCCGTTGGGTCACATATGGGCAAAGATACAGGGCCCCTTCGTGAAAGGAGAGGGCCTTCTCGTCCACCAACTCCAGCAGGTTGGAGGACCGGTCGGCGAAGAAGGCTCGGGGCGCCGCGTATTCCAGGATGGGCATCCGGTCCGTGTTGACCGACTCCACATCCTGGATCAGCTCATCCACCCGTCCTGGGGACAGGACCTGAAGAGCGAGCAGGGCATACAGATCCCCGATCGCTATGGATCGGAGGTCCTGATCAATTCCCTCCCGGCCAAGCCTCTCCTCCATGGCCGAGAAATCGGGGGCGTAGTCCGGATCCTTGAATGCGGCAATCAGAATATCGCTCTGCCCGGCCGTCCACACCGTCGCCAAAGGGAAGACCGACCGCACGGTCTTGAGGACCATGAGGAACAGCTCGTCGGTCATGGCGTAGTTGTGAAACCACTGCATGAGGATCCCCCGGTTGGCCAGGCTCCGGTGCGTGGCCTGAAAGAACTCCCGTGTGAACAAGGCACTCACTCCGGCCATCCAGGGATTGGAGGGTTCGCTCACGATGATGTCATATGAGCGAGGCCAGACCAGGAAGGCCTCCCGCGCATCCCGCACGTGGACCCGCACCGCTGGATGGGCTGTGACATCCCCATTGAAGGGGGCAAAAATACCGGCCGCCTCGACTACCTCCGGGGCGATCTCGAAGATGTCGATGTGGTCCAACGGATGGAGGGTCAACGCGCCCGCGGTGATCCCGCTGCCGAAGCCGATGACGGCCGCGCTTCTGGCCCCCGGGTTCAGCAAGGCCGGCAGATGTCCCAACAGCAGCTGCGTGGCCAGATCCCCGCGGGTCGAGGCGTCGGTCTTCCCGTTGACCTTCAGGTAGATGCTATCGTCCGACCTGAGAACCGTCACCGTGCTGTTGACGCCGTCCCGGTGGAAGAGGACCTCCTCCTGGAGCGCCTCCCGGTATTCCCGGAAGGACTGCCCGGGGACGGTCGTGGGCCCCCTGAACTCGCCCCGGGCCAGCAGTCGGGGATCCCAGGGGCCTCCGAGGAGCCAGACCGCGCAGAACACCGCACAGCCCCCAACGCACAGCCCCCAGAAAGCCCACGGCCGCGCCCCCCGAGAGGGCGACAGGGCCGCGGCCCCCAGCAGGATGGACACGGCCGTGCCGATCAGAAACGTGCCCCGCAGCCCCGCCCAAGGCACCAGCAAGAGCCCCGATGTCCCCGTCCCGACGATGGTGCCCAGCGTGTTGAACGCGAAGATCGCTCCCACCGAAGCCCCGACCGCCCCCACCACCCCGGTCGTGGCCGCCGTCACGGCCGGCAGGGTGATGCCCATGAGAATGGCGGGAACGATCATCACCGCTGCCCCCAGGGAGAAGGTGACTGCCTGGTAGGCCATGAAAGGACTTCCCAGACCCGCCAGCCATGTGGTGGCCTTTGCGTACAGGAAGGGCAGCCGTTCGTAGAGGGGGAGGCTCGCCGCAATGAACACCCCGACGCCCAGCTGGGCAGCCCCGAATACGGCCAATGGGTCCCGCCACCGGGACACCACAAAGGCGTACAGCGCGCCTCCCAACGCCAGGCCGGCCAGGAAGGTGCAAAGCATGATGGAGAACGAATACGTGGAACTCCCGAAAAAGAGGGTCAGGGCCCGCGTCCAGGTCACCTCGTAGAGCATGTTCACGGCCCCGCTCAGAGCAGCGAGGCCTGCCATGGCCGCGACGCTTGCCTGCCACGAGAGGGAGGGATCTCGCCCGCTGCCCCGCCCCTGCAAGATCGCCCCGCTGGCCGGCAGGGGACGCCCCCCCATTTTCACCCACCCCATGCACAGCGCCACAGCCCCCACCACGGTCAGTATGGCCGCCGCCGCAGTCACGCTTCCATCCAGCCCCAGGCGAGGGATCAGGACGAAACCCGCTATCCACGCACCGGCGGCGGCGCCCAGCGTATTGAGGAAATAGAGGGCGCCGACGGTCCGCGACACATCCCCTGGGGAACGGCTCATGAATCGGGCCAAGAGGGGGAAGGTGCCCCCCATGGCGACGGTGCTGGGCAGGAAGCTCAGGGCGCAGAAGCTCGCCTTGAGAAAGGATAGCAGCGTCTCGCCAGGCGCGAGGGATGCGGCCGTTTGCAGGTACAAGGTGCTCAGGCCATCGAAGTAAAGGGGATAGACCCAAGCCATCCCCGCCACGAGCAGCTCCAGCCCCCCGTACAGCGCGACAGGGCGGAGGACCCTGTCGGTCATCCTTCCAAACAGGTGGTTCCCGAGGGACAACCCGCCCATGAAGACGGACAGCACGAGGACGTGGGCGTGGGCGGTGCTGCCCAGCAACAGGGCGAAGTACTTGGCCCAAGACACCTCGAGGATGAGGGCGGTGACACCGGAGAGGAAGAAAAGTGCGGAGACGAGGGGCCGGACGCGGCGGTCGTTGAGGGCCACTGCGACGTCTCCGGATGCGGGCGAGGCCTGTTGTGCACCCTGTCACGGGCCCAAGGGAGCCGGCCGCAAGCCCCTCCCCCGGGGCGTCGCCCGAGGAGTCCTCGACGAGGAGCGGCCTCCCGCACGGGCCCCACTGCCCCGTCCCTTAGAAGAGCCGTGGAACGGCCTGCAGGGCCAGGCTCAAATAGGTCCCGGGAAACACCCCCACCCACAGGGTCCCCACGGCCATGAGGACCAGGGCCACCATTGCGGCGGGCCGGAAGGCCACGCCCTCCAGATCGTTCTCCGGGGCCTGCATGTAGATCTTGATGGTCACCCGGAAGTAGTAGTACACGGACACCAGGGAATTGAGCACCGCGATGACGACCAGCCAGACGTACCCCTGGGCCACCGCCGCCGAGAACACGTAGAACTTGCCGAAGAAGCCGGCGGTCGGGGGCAAGCCGGCCAGCGAGAACATGAAGAGCGCCATGGCCGCCCCCAGCACCGGATACCGCGTGCCCATGCCCCGGTAGTCCTCCACCAGGACATTGTTCTCCCCTTTGCGGCCGAAAAGGATGACCACGGCAAACGCGCCCATGTTCATCAGGGTGTAGGCCAGAAGGTAGAACAGGATGCTGGCACTGGCCGCGTCTCCGCCGGCCACCATGCCCACCAGGATGTATCCGGCATGGGCGATGCTGGAGTATGCCAGCATCCTCTTGATGTTTTCCTGGGCCAGGGCCACCACATTCCCCAGCGTCATCGTCGCCACGGCGATGACCCATAGGACCATGGCCCAATCCGCCTGCAGACTCGCCAGGCTGTACAGGAAGACCCTGAGAAACGCCGCGAAGGCCGCCGCCTTGACTCCCGCGGCCATGTACGCGGTGATGGGCGCCGGCGCCCCCTCGTACACGTCGGGAGTCCACATGTGGAAGGGGACCGATGCCACCTTGAACCCGAAGCCCACCACCATCAGGGCGCCGCCCAACAGCAGCATCTGACTGCGGCTCCCGCCGCCCCCCTGGACCAGGAAGTCCGCGATCTCCTTGAGGTGAGTGGTCCCGGTGGCGCCGTAGACCAGCGCGATGCCATACAGGAGGAAGGCCCCGGAGAAGGCCCCCAGCAGCAGGTACTTGAGCGCGGCCTCGTGGCCTTTGGGGTGCTCCTTGCGCCACCCGGCCAGGACGTAAACGCAGATGCTCATCGTCTCCAGGCCCAGGAATATCATAATGAGGTCCTGCGAGGCGGCCATGACCATCATGCCGAACGTGGCGAAGAGCATGAGCACGTAGTATTCGTAGTGGTCGAAATCCTCCTGGGTCAGGTAGTCCAGGGAGATGAGGATCGTCACGCCCGCTGCCAGCAGCAGGATGGCATGAAAGAAGAGGGCAAAGGCGTCCAGCACCACCATCCGGCTGAATCCGGCCTCTGCCCTGCCCCACAGAGCGAACACGCACAGCAGGGCGGCAATGGTTCCGGCCAAGCTGAGATAGGCCAGAAACCGACCCAGGGGCCTCCTCGAGAGAAACCCAAGGGTCAGGACGAGCAGCCCTGTGACGCACACGATCAGTTGCGGTGCGACGCTCGAGAGGTTCACATCGGGAATGGTCCAGGTCATGCCTCGCTCCTCGTATCCGGCTTCATGCCGCAGGCTGACAAATCCTGAAACGGCCGAAATCGTCCGTGCCGGCGCGAATGTTCGATGCCCCGCCCGTTCGACCCACGGCCCCTTGCCCGAGACCTCATGGCTGAGATCCGCCGGGAACGAACCAGGCCAGAGTGCCCCGCCGCCGCCCCCCATCCATCTCCGCCACGGCCTTACTCTTGGCGTTCACCTGCCTGAGCAGCTGGGCCACAGAGGGTTCCATGCGCTCCAGGAAGGGTTTGGGATACACCCCGATCCAGCCGATGCAGATCACCAGCGGGACGAGGACCACGATCTCGCGGAGATTCAGGTCCGGGAGTCGGAGGTTCACGGCGTTGGTCACAGACCCGAAGAAGACCCGCTGGTACATCCAGAGCATGTACACGGCCGCGAAGATCACACCCGAAGCCGCGATTACCGCAAACGCCTTGTTCACCATGAACGTCCCCAGCAGAATCAAGAACTCGCCCACGAAGCCGTTCAGTCCCGGCAGCCCGATGGAGGATAGGGTGAAGATCATGAAGAAGGTGGCATATACGGGCATGACCTTGGCGATGCCGCCGTATTCGGAGATGAGCCGGGTGTGCCTCCGCTCGTAGATCATCCCCACCACAAGGAAAAGGGCCCCGGTGCTCAACCCATGATTGATCATCTGCAGGAGGCTCCCCTCCACCCCCTGCACGGTGAAGGCGAACATCCCCAGCATGCAGAATCCCAGATGGCTCACGCTGGAGAACGCCACAAGGCGTTTGACGTCCTTCTGCACCATGGCCACCCACGCACCGTAGATGATCCCGATGAGCGCGAGGATCGAGATCCAGTGGACGGCGGCCAGGGCGGCGTTGGGAAACAGGGGGATGCTGTACCGCAGAAACCCGTACGTCCCCATCTTCAGGAGAACCGCGGCCAGGAGGACGCTTCCCACCGTCGGGGCTTCGGTATGGGCGTCCGGGAGCCAAGTGTGAAAGGGGAACATGGGCACCTTGATGGCGAAGGCCAGAAAGAACGCCAGGAAGAGCCAGCTCTGCAGATGGATGGGGATGGTCAGATCGTAGTACTTGAGAAGGTCAAAGGTGTAGGTCCCGGTGGCCGTGTGGTAATGGAAGTACAGGACCAGGATGGCGACCAGCATGAGGAGGCTGCCCACCATGGTGAAGAGGACAAACTTGATGGCCGAATAGACCCTGGCGGACATCTCGCGGCCGAAGACCTTGCGCGTAGTGGAACTGCCCCAGATCCCGATAAGGAGGTACATGGGAATGAGCATGACCTCCCAGAAGACGTAGAACAGAAAAAGATCCAGGGCGCAGAAAACCCCGATCATCCCCGTCTCCAGCAGGAGAAGGCAGACCAGGAACTCCTTGACCTTGATCTGGATGTCGCTCCAGCAGGCCAGGATGGAGATGGCCGAGAGGAGCGTGGTCAGCAAGATCAAATACAGGCTGATTCCGTCGATTCCCAGGCTGTAGGTGATCCCCAGGGAAGGGATCCATTCCCGGCTCTCCACAAACTGGAAGGCCGCCGTCCCTGTCTGGAAGTCCCGATACAGGGTCAGGGAGGCCAGGAAGTTCACCACGGCCACGACCAGGGCCACGGAGCGAAGGACGCGGTGCTGCTCCTTGCCGGTAAAGACAAGGGCAAACACCCCCACCAGGGGGAAGAACGTGAGGAAGGTGAGAATGGGAAATGGCTGATCCATGAATTCGCTCCTTGGCTTCTATCTGTGCCCGGCTATCCTCACTTGAACACCATGTAGCCCAGAACAAACAGGACGCCCACCACGATGGACAGGGCGTAGCTCTGGACGAAGCCCGTCTGGACCTGCCGCAAGCCGGCGGCCGCGCTCCCGGCCACCTGTGCCAGCCCGTTGATCATCCAGTCGATGATGCCGTCGTCCGCCACATTCCACAGCCAGTTGGAGCACCGCACGATGGGTCGAACCGCGATGGCGTCGTAGAGTTCGTCCACCCAGTACTTGTTGAATACCAGCCGGTAAAGCCCGCCCAAGGCCTGGGCAGTCGTGCGGGGCAGCTCCGGGTCCTGCACGTAGAACTTCCTGGCCGCCACCCACCCCAGCAACGCGATGGCCAGGGAGATGGCCATGAGCCCCAGTTCCAGGCCCACGGAATGGTGCGCACCGTGTTCATGCCCGCCGGCCAGGATCCCCGTCCCCTGGATCACGGGGGCCAAGAAGTCCCCGATGGCGTTCCCGCCATGGATGATGGGGATGCCCACGAATCCGCCCACGATGGACAGGCCGGCCAGGATCACCAACGGCGTGGTCATGACCGGCGGCGACTCGTGCACGTGGCGGGCCACGTGGGGATCCATGCGCGACTCACCGTGAAAGGTCATGAAGACCGTCCGGAACATGTAGAACGAGGTCATCAGGGCGGCGGCCGCCCCGACGAACCAGAGGATCCAGTTGCCCTGCGTGGCCGCCTTGAACAGGATCTCGTCCTTGCTGAAGAACCCGGCGAAGGGGAAGATGCCCGCGATGGCCAGGGTGCCCACGAGATAGGTCCCGTAGGTGCGCGGCATGTGCCTGCGCAGGGAACCCATCTTGCGCATATCGAGCTCCCCCGCCAGGGCGTGCATCACGCTTCCGGCCCCCATGAAGAGGAGGGCCTTGAAGAAGGCGTGTGTCATCAGGTGAAAGATCCCCGCGGCCCAGGCCCCTACCCCGCAAGCCAGGAACATGTACCCCAACTGGCTGATCGTCGAATACGCCAGAACGCGCTTGATATCGAACTGGGTCAATCCGATGGATGCTGCGAAGATGGCCGTGAGGGCCCCGATGATGGCCACCACGTTCATGGAGATGGGCGCCATGGCGAACAGGACATTGCACCGCGCGACCATGTAAACCCCCGCGGTCACCATAGTGGCGGCGTGGATCAGGGCACTGACGGGGGTGGGACCCTCCATGGCGTCCGGGAGCCACGTGTACAGCGGGAGTTGGGCGCTTTTGCCCGTGGCCCCCACGAAGAGAAGCAGGGTGATGGCCGTCACCACGGCCCCGCCCACGGCCAGCTCGGCTGGTGCCCGCTGGAAGACCTCTGTGTAACTCAGGGTACCGAAGCTGGTGAAGATGAGGAGCATCCCCAGGATGAAGCCGAAGTCGCCGATCCGGTTGACCACGAAGGCCTTCTTGCCGGCGTCCGCTGCAGACTTCTTCTCGTAGTAGTACCCGATGAGCAGGTAGGAGCACAGACCCACCCCTTCCCAACCCACGAACATGAGCAGGAAGTTGCCCGCCGTCACGAGGATGAGCATGGCGAAGACGAAGAGGTTGAGATAGGTGAAGTAGCGAACGAAGCCGCGGTCCCCGTGCATGTACCCGACGGAATACACATGGATGATGCACCCCACCCCGGAGACCACCATCATCATGATGGCCGATAAGGGGTCCACGAGGAATCCGATGGGCACGTGGAGGGCGCCGGAAAGGATCCAGGTGAAGACGGCCACATCCACGGACCTCTTTGCCGGAGGCAGCTGGAGTAGATCCAGAAAGATGAGGAAGGACACCACGAAGGCCAGGCCGATGGCCCCCGACGCGATCACCCCCGTCTGGTTGGGGCGCATGAACCGCCCCAAGAAACCGTGGATGAAGAACCCCGCCAAGGGGCACAGGGGAACGATCCACACATAATCGATCATGGGAAGCTCTCCTCCTCAGTTCACGCGCCGAACCCTTGCCGACCCCGCCAGCGGCGCCCGAGTGCCCCGGACCGCTGCGTCCTACCCATGGCTGGCTCGAGGCGCGTCACGGCAGGCGCCGGACCCCCAACCACAGGCACATCCCAGGAGATGAAGGCCCTTGACGCCACGGTCTGTCAACCGCCTCATGCCTCCTCATCCCTTCAACAGGTTGATCTCGTCCACCCGGATGGTCTGACGCTGGCGGAAGATCACCACGATGATCGCCAGGCCCACCGCCACCTCGGCCGCCGCCACGGTCATCACGAAGAACACGAAGATCTGCCCGTCCAGTGATTGAAGGTGACGGGACAGGGCGATAAAGGTCAGGTTCACGGCGTTGAGCATCAACTCGATGCACATGAAGATGACAATGGCGTTCCGCCTCACGAAGACCCCGATCACCCCGATGGTGAACAGGGCGGCAGACAGGATCAGGTAATGGGAAAGGGTGATCATCTCCGACCTCTCCTCTCTAGATCTTCCTCATGGCGAAAAAGACAGCCCCCACGATGGCGGCGAGCAGCAGGATGGACGCCACCTCAAATGGGAAAAGATAGTCCGTGAACAGCAGCCGCGCCACCCAGACCGTGTTGCCCAGCTCCTGCACCTTCTCCGGGGGGAAGGCCCCCTTCACGGCCGGCAGGAGCTGCACCGCCCAGATCGGCGTCAGCAGCACGAAGGCCACCACCGCCAGGCTCCCGCCGAGCCACTTGCGAAGCCGATTTCCCTGCCCCTCGACGGCTTCCTCTTCCTCGAGGTTCAGGAGCATGATCACGAACAGAAACAGCACCATGATGGCCCCCGCGTACACCAGCACCTGGATGACGGCCACGAACTCGGCCCCCAGCAGCAGGTACAGGGCCGCCAGGCAGAACAGGGTGAAGATCAGCGCCATGGCATTGTGCACCGGTCTGCGCTGGAAGACCACCAGCAGGGCCGAGATGAGTGCCAGGCCACCGAAGATATAGAAGAAGAGGGCTTCCATGGGTCGTCGCGTCCTCCCTAGTCACTATCCCGCGTCCCGAGCGGGCGCAGGGTCACGTCGTCCCGTCGGCTCAGGCCCCCGGTTGGGGAGGCTTCAGAAGGGCTTCCTTGCCGAGCACCATCCCCGCACGGCCGTCCTCGGCCAACTCGTAATGCGTGGTCATGATGATGGCCTGGACCGGGCAGGCTTCCACGCAGAATCCGCAGAAAATACAACGCCCCAGATCGATCTCGTAGGACTGGGGGTATTGCCTCCCGTCCGAGTCGAAGGCCCCTGCGATGCGGATGCACTGGGCCGGGCAGACCGTGGCGCACAGCATGCAGGCAACGCATTTGGTCTTGCCGTCGTCCTGCGCCAGAAGCTGGTGCCGCCCCCGATACCGGGGATACGGATCCCATCTGACCTCCGGGTATTCCTCGGTGACCGCCGGAGAGAAGAAGTATTTCAGGGTCAGGGCCAGTCCTTTGATCAGTGGCCGAATCATCCTCGTCCTCACCTCCACGTCCGCTCGCCCATCATCCCCTGGCGCTCAACCAGAAGCTGTAGAGCACGGCCGTAATCATGATGTTGACCAGCGCCACGGGCAGGAGCACTTTCCACCCGAAACTCATGAGCTTGTCGTAGCGCCATCTGGGGTAGGTCCCACGGACCCACACGAAGAAGAAAAGCATGATGAAGACCTTGCCGGCAAACCACATGAAGGGTGGAAGGACCGGGCCTTGCCATCCCCCCAGGAAGAGGGTGGTGATCATGGTGCTCAGCAGGATCAGATGTCCGTATTCCGCCAGGTAAAAGAGGCCGAATTTCATGGAACTGTACTCGGTCTGGTACCCGGCCACCAGTTCGTTCTCGCACTCGATGAAATCGAAGGGCGTCCTGCAGATCTCCGCGGAGCCCGCCACCAGGAAGATCAGGAACCCCAGAGGCTGTCTGAAGCAGTTCCACTTCCAGAGGTAGTCCTGGTCTTCCACGATCTGCACCAGGCTCAGGCTTCCGGTCAGCATGAGCACGCCCACCACGCTCAACCCCAGTGCCAGCTCGTAGCTGATCATCTGGGCCGACGCCCGGGTGCCTCCCAGCAGGGAGTACTTGTTGTTGGAGGACCAGCCCGCCAGAACCACGCCGTAGACCGCGAGGGAGGAGATGGCGAAGATGAAGAGGACCCCGGTGTCGATGTCGGCCAACACACCGCGACCCAGGTCCCACATCGCCAGGGGTACCCCGAGAAACGTCCCCTCCGTCAGGCCCCGTCCGAACGGCACCACGGCGAAGGGCAGGAGGGCGCAGACCATCACGATGACGGGCGCCAGCAGGTACAGGAACCGATCGGCCCCCGCCACAGTGATCTCCTCCTTGAACAGGAGTTTGATGCCGTCGGCGGCCGGCTGCAGCAGCCCCCACGGCCCCACTCGGTTTGGACCCAGCCGGACCTGGAGAAAGGCCAGGACCTTACGCTCCATCAGGGTCATGTACGCGATGACCGTCATGATGACGCCCAGGGCCAGCAGGACCTTCACGAGAACCAGCAAGATCGCCAACCAGTTGATCATCTCGTCTCCCTCTCCATGTTCCCCTCCGGCGCGGCGCTGACCGCCCCGACTGTCCGGCCCGGAGGGCAAAGCGAAAACGCCCGCCCCACCGCCACCCGATTCACGCCTTCTCCACGCGAACCCGGACGATGGGCTCTCCCCAGCCCAGAAGCTGATTCAACGGCTGGGCCGGGAAGTGATGCGGCACCTGGACAACGCCCCGGGGTCCGCGATGCCGGATCTCCACCGGCCCGTGCAGTTGGCCGCGCCCCGAGACCACCCGGACGCGGTCCCCTTCCCTGAGTCCTGCCTCCCGCGCATCTTCCGCATGCATCAGGACGGAGGCCTCGGGACACCGCTCCATGAGCGTGGGGCTCCACGTGGAGAAGCTCCCCGAGTGGAACCAGCGGGTCTGGGGGTGAAGGACGAAGGGATAGCCACCTTCTCCCGCGCCGCCATCCCAGGCCGGCGCCGGGCCCAGGGTCATCTGAACTTTGCCGTGGGGAAACCCGTCTTGGTACAGCCGATCGCTGCCCGCCGCCCCGCCCTCATCGCCAAGGGGCCAGGCCAGGCCCCCTTTGGGTATCCCGTCCCAATGGATCCCTCGGTACAGGGGCACGGTGCGGCCGATCTCCCCCAGCACGTCCGCCGCATTCCCATAGGGGAACGGCCTGTTCATGGCCTGGGCCAGTGCCGAGAAGACCTCCAGGTCGGTCCTAACGCCGTCAACGGGCTTGAGGGCCCGGCGCACCTTCTGGATGCGCCGATCCACGCTGGTGAAGGTCCCCTCCTTCTCGGCGAAGGAGGCCGCCGGGAACACCACGTGGGCCATCCTGGCCGTCTCCGAGAGAAAGAGGTCCTGAACGACCAGGAAGGACACCTTGGCCAGGGACTCGGCGACCCAGGCCCGGTCCGGATAAGTGACCATGGGATTCTCGGCCACGACGTAGAGTCCCCGGATGGTTCCCGCCCGGCAACCCTCCAGGATGCCTCTGGCATCGAGGCCAGCCCGGGCGGGGAGCTTGCCCCCCCACGCCTCCTCCCACAGAGAACGGGTCTGGGGATCGTCCAGGGGCGCGTACCCGGGAAGAAAGCCGGGAGTCAAACCCATGTCCAGGGCACCCTGGCTGTTGGCCTTCTCGCCGTAGATATGCAGGCCGCACCCCTTCCTGCCCAGCTTGCCGGTGAGGAGGGCCAAACAGGCCGCCGCGCGGGCCACATCGGCGGGATCCCCCACCGAGAGGGTCTCCAGCCCCATGAGGATACAGGCGCCCTTGGCCCTGGAGAAAGCCGCGGCAACGGCCCGGATCTGGGCCGCTGTGGCCCCCGTGGCCTGGGCCACCTGGGAGAGATCCAGGGCGGCCACGGCCGACTGGAGGGGAGCGACCCCCTGGGTGTGGGCTTCCACGAAGGCCTGGTCCCACAGACCCTCATCCAGGACAGCCCGGATCATCCCCCGCAGGAACAGCCCCTCGGTCCCTGGTCGAACAAAGATCGCCTCGGCCCCCACCACGTCGCACAGCGACGTGTGCACATGGTCCACCACGAAGAGGCCGGCCTTTCTCCTGCCCGTGGCCAGGATCACCTCGTTCTTGGCCACGGGATGAGTCTCTTTGAAGTTGCCGCCCACGGCCAGGATCACGTCCGCGTCCCGGATCTCCCGGATGCCGTTGGTGGCGGCCGCGTATCCCAACAGCGGCCCAAGCCCCTCCGCCAGCGCCCGGTACGCCAGTCCGGCGCCGTGGTCCACGTTGGGAGTCCCCAGCACCGATCGGGCCAGACGCTGGAGGGCGTAGCCCTCCTCGTTGGTCAGCCGGGCCGACCCCAGGACCGCCAGGGCCTCCCCCCCGCTCTCACCCGCGGCGGTCCGCCACCACTGGGCCACGCGCTGGATGGCCGCCTCCCACGTGGTGTCCACCAGCCGGTCTCCCTCGCGGACCAGGGGGCGCGTGAGCCGTTGGTCGCTGTGGAGATAGGTCCATCCGTACCGCCCCTTGACGCAGAGATTCCCCTCGTTGCCCCCCAGCTCGTAGCGGGAGGAGACCTGCGTGGTCCGGCCGTCCTTGGTCTCCAGGACCAAGGCGCAGCCCAGGCCGCAGAAGGCGCAGGTGGTCTCGGTCCGGTCCACCTCCCAGGAGGCCGGCATGGACGACCCGAGGGGCTTGTTCACGAGAGCGCCCACGGGGCATGCCGACACGCACTGGCCGCAGAACTCACAGTTCAGAGGCCGACCGAAGTCCGTGCTGATCTCCGCCCGGATCCCCCGGTTCACGAAGCTCAGCTCGTTGACCCCCTGCACCTCGTTGCACACCCGCACGCAGCAGCCGCACAGGATGCACCGGTTCATGTCCCGCTTGATCAGCGGAGAGCTCCGGTCCACGGTGGCATCGGGCGCCTCCCGGGGGATGGACAGCTCCTCGACGCCGTACTCGAAGACCAGATTCTGCAGCTCGCAGTTGCCACGCCGCTCGCAAACCGGGCAGTCCAAGGGGTGGTGCCGCAGGATGAGCTCCAGTTGCAGCTTGCGCGCCTCCACCACGTTGGGCGTGTTGGTCAGGATCTCCATCCCGTTGCGGGCGGGGTTGAAGCAGGCCGGGGTCAGCCCCCGCCTCCCCTTCTGCTCGACCACGCACATGCGGCACGCGCCGAACGGGATGAGCCGTTTGTCGTGGCACAGCGTGGGGATGCGCACCCCGGCCTTCTCGGCGGCCTCCAGGATGGTGGCCCCCCGCTCCACCGTCACCTCGATCCCATCGATGGTCAGTGTGATCATAGATCCTGTTCCCTCTGGGCGATCTGTCCCATCCCTCAATCAATGGCGTCAAACGGACAGTTGGTGATGCAGGTCTTGCACTTGGTGCACTTTTCGAGGTCGATGCGGGCCACCTCCTTCTTCTTCCATTCGATGGCCTGCACCGGACAGTTGCGGAAGCAGATGCCGCACTTCTTGCACTTGTCGGGATCCACCCGAAAAAGGAGCAGCTCCACGCACACCTTGGCGGGGCATCGCTTCTCCCGGATATGCGCATCGTATTCATCGCGGAAGTAGCGGATGGTGGAGAGGACCGGATTGGGAGCCGACTGCCCCAGGCCGCAGTGGGAGGTCGACTTGATGAGCCTCCCCATCTTCTCCAGGGCCTCCACGTCCCCCTCCTTGCCCCGGCCCTCCACCAAGTCGGTCATGGAGTCGTACATGACCTTCAGCCCCTCGCGGCACGGGATGCACTTGCCACAGGACTCGTCCACCGAGAAGGCCGTGAAGAACCGGGCTGTGTCCACCATGCAGGTGCGGTCGTCCATGATGACCACACCGCCCGAACCCATCATGGCCCCGATCTCGGTGAGGGAATCGTAGTCGATCTCCACGTCCAGCAACTGCGCCGGGACACACCCCCCCGACGGCCCCCCCATCTGGGCCGCCTTGAACTGCCGCTTCTTGGGAATGCCCCCCCCGATGTCGAAGACCAGCGTACGGAGCGAGGTGCCCATGGGGACCTCCACCAGGCCAACGTTGGCGATGGCCCCGGTAAGGGCGAAGACCTTGGTCCCCTTGCTCCCCTCGGTGCCGATGCCCGCGAACCAGGCCCCCCCGTTGACGATGATGGGCGGCACGTTGGCATAGGTCTCCACGTTGTTGAGGTTCGTGGGCTGCCCCCAGAGGCCGGACTCGGCGGACCGGGGTGGCTTGATGCGGGGCATGCCGCGCTTTCCCTCCAGGGAATACATGAGGGCCGTGGACTCGCCGCACACAAAGGCCCCTGCCCCGGGGTAGATTTCGATGTCGAAGCTGAATCCGGTGTCCAGGATGTTCTCGCCCAGCAGCCCGTACTCCCTCGCCTTGTCGATGGCGATGAGCAGGCGCTTGATGGCCAGGGGGTACTCGGCCCTCACGTAGACGTAGCCCTTCTCGGCCCCGATGGCATAGGCGGAGATGGCCATCCCCTCCAGGACCGAATGTGGATCCCCCTCCATGATGGAGCGGTCCATGAAGGCGCCGGGATCCCCCTCGTCCCCGTTGCAGATGGTGTACTTGGGAAACCGATCGTACTTGCGGCACTCCTCCCACTTGAGCCCCGTGGGGAAGCCCGCCCCCCCCCGCCCCCTCAGCCCCGAGACCTTGACCTCCTCGATGACCTGCTCGGGCGTCATGCCGGTGAGGACCTTCACCAGGCCCTGATAGCCGTCCCGGGCGATGTACTCGTCGATGTTCTCTGCGTCTATGAGCCCACGGTTTCGCAGGGCGATGAGCCGCTGCAGACCGAAGAAGCCGATGTCCTTGAGCAACGGAATCTTTTCCTTGTCCAACGGCTCTTCGAACAGCAATTCCTTGACGGGCCGCCCCTTGATGCAGTGCTCTTCCACGATGCGCGGCGCGTGCTCGGGCCTCAGCTTGTTGTAAAAGATCCCATCGGGAAAGACGGTCATGATGGGGCCCATGGCGCAGAAGCCGTTGCACCCGGTGATCACCACCTGGATCTCCTCCTGCAGCCCCCGTCTGACCAGCTCCTCCTCCATGGCCTGCTTCACCGCAGGGGTCCCGCTGGCGATGCATCCCGTGCCGCCGCAAAGCATCATGTGCATGCGATAGGTCTTCAAGCCTCCAACCTCCTTCAGATCTCAGGCCCTGCCCGCCTCAATCCCCGCCCTCGACCTCTCGAACCGGCCTCCCGCCGCCCCGACGCACGCCTCACGCCGCGGCCCACGCGCAACGAAACACCGCAGGCAACTCCACCCCGGGGTGCACCCGAGCGACCCCGCCCGTCTCCTCATCCCGGCGTCAACTCGCTTCCCCGGCCCAGCGCCAGATCCTCGATCACCTGCCCGCCCTGGACATGATCCCGAAAAATCCTCCGGGCCTTGTCCCCGTCCAGGTCCACGTACTTGACGGGCGCCTTGCCCAGGATCTCCACCGTGGCCATGGGCTCTCGGTTGCACAGCCCCGCGCACCCCGACTGGGTCACGACCACGTCCAGGGCGTTGGCCTGGGCCACCGCATCCAGGAACGCCTCCAGGACCTTTCGGGCCCCGGCCGCGATACCGCATGTCCCCATATGCACCGTGACCTTGGCCCGATGCTCCCCCTCCCGGAGGCTCATGCGGGACATCTCCCGCTCCTTGATCTTCTTGAGATCGTCGATGCTGATCTTTGCCACGGGATCACCTTCCTGCGCAACTGAGGTTGACTACCGTCCCAACCCCTCCGGGTGGGACTTCGGGGGGCGACCTCGCGCCCCGCCCCCAGACCTCCCGATCTGCCCCCCCTTGGAACGGGCTTGCCGGCTCGCAGCCCGTCACGCGTACTGGTTGATGATGTCCATCACCTTGCCGGGCTCAAGTGCACCGTGGGTGTCCTCGTCCACCATCATGACAGGCGCCAGGCCGCATGCCCCCAGGCAACGCACCTCCAGGAGGGTGAAGCGCCGGTCGGGGGTCGTCTCCCCCACGCCGATGCAGAGCTCCTGCTCGATCTTGGCCATGATCTCCGGAGCCCCCTTGACATAGCATGCCGTCCCCAGGCACATGCGAATGGTATGGCGCCCCCGGGGGATCATGGTGAAGAAGGCATAGAACGAGACGACGCCGTAGATCGTGCTGGGAGAGAGGTTCAGCCCATGGGCCAGTCTCACCTGCACCTCCTGGGGCAGATACCCCAGGGCCTCCTGGGCTTCCTTGAGGGCCGGAATCAGATATCCCTGTCGTCCCGAATACTTGGCGATAATCGGGTCCAGTTTGGCCAGTTCTTCCTCCGGGATGCGTTCCACAACCTCGATGAGTTGTTGCTGCGATTGGCTCATGATCCCCTCACTGGAAAAGATACTGCGCCTCCGCCACCTTCATTCGCCCGTCGCCCCGATGCCGCGCAATCCCTCCCGCACGTGCTCCCGGATCCACTGGAGCACCTCGGGTCGATCCAGGGGGACGGGGTCCAACTCGGCCCTGAGCGCCGCCGTATCCATCCGGAATATCTCCCCGTCGCGGCGATGCTCATAGAGCACGTCCACCTTCTCGTCATCCAGGATCAGGGCCACCAGGGTGCTCCCCATGTCTCCCAGCGGCTTGCGATCGATGTGCCCGTGGCGGAAATGGGCCCGCACCTGGGTCCCCTCTCCCCGTCGGGAAACGATCTGCACGTCTCCCCCGGCCATGCGAGCTGCTTCCTGCAGGAGGGGAAGGCCCAGCCCCACCCTGCGGGTTGTGCGACTGGTCACAAAGGGATCGAGCACCCGCCCGGCCGTCTCCGGATCCATCCCCCGCCCGTCGTCCTCCACCTCCAGCTCCAGGAGATCCGCCCCGAGGTCCTCGCGGATCCGGATCCAGAGGCGCCTCGCCCCTGCCCGCAGCCCGTTTTCCGCCACATCCAGGATGTGGAGGGAGAGGTCCTCCACCGGTTGGAACCCCCCGTCACAGAACCCCCCGACCCCCCTCCCCCTGGAGGGCCAACTTCAGCTCTCCGAAAGTCGCCTCGGCCAGGCGCAACCGGGTCCACGCCCTGCCGATCTCCTCGGGCTGATGGGCGTCCGATCCCCGAAGCAGCGGCCAGGCGCCAATCTGGGGGAAGCGGGCCTTGGCCTCGGGCCGGCTGACGATCCAGGAGACCTCCAGCCCGTCCAAACCCAGGCCTTCCGGGATCCATCCCAGCTGTCCCATGATCCCGAAGCCTTCCCGGTCCACATGGCTGGCGATGGCCAGGCCCCCCCGTGCGTGGATGGCGTCCACCACCTCGGACAGGGAAAGGCTGCACGCTCCCGCCAGGAGGCGATCCTCGGAGCCCACGATCTCGTCCCGCTCGTCCATGAGGACCTGGTAGCCGAACACCTCGGGTTCATTATCCCCCACCAGGTGTCGATCCACGTCCGTCTGCAAGGCCAGGGCATCGTCCAGATCTCCAAAGATCCCCAGGGTGTGAACCTCTTCCCGGGAGGTCACCTCCATCCCCGCCAGGACCACCACCCCGCCACTCCCGGCCGCCCTCTGGACCGCGCGGACGTTGCGCGCGCTGTTGTGGTCGCAGATGGCGATCATCTGCAACCCCACGGCCTCCGCCTGCCGGATGATGGCGCCCGGCGTCATGCGCCACGTATCGCTGCATGGAGAGAGCGAGGTGTGGATATGGAGATCCGCTCGAAACTCAAGCAGATCCATCTCCTCCTCGAACCCCCAGGGCATAGAGCCGTCCGGCGATCTCAAAGCTGGGCAGCGAGGTGACCATGAGCACCACGCCCTCGGCCTGAGCCTTGCGCAGCGTCGCCTCCTCGGGTTCCCGGTCGTTGACCAGGATGATCCCAGCCAAGTCGTTGAGCGAGGCGACGGCGACGATGTTCAGGTGGATCTGCAGCGTGATCCAGATATCTCCCGCCTTGGTGTGGGCCATCACATCGCTGAGAAGGTCGCTGGCATACCCTCCCCGAACCTCCCTGTCCAGCCTGTCCTCGCCACTGCGGACCTGAAGGCCGAGGGCGGCCACGATATCGGCGAGCCTCATGCCGTCGCCCCTCCCATATGGACCTCGGCCAGGACGCGAGTCCCCACACCCAGTTCGGAGCGCACATCCAGTGCATCCGCGTTTTTCCGGATGTTGGGCAGCCCCATGCCCGCCCCGAACCCCATTTCCCGGATCCAGTCCGTAGCCGTAGAGTAACCTTCCTGCATGGCCAGGCCGATATCCGCGATGCCCGGTCCCTCGTCCTCCACCGAAAGCTGGATGCGGGACGGGCTCACCATGAGGGTCAGCAGCCCCCGGTGCGCGTACGACACCACATTGATCTCCGCCTCGTACGCGATGATGACCGCCCGCTTGACATACTGGTTGTCCAGCCCGATCTCCTTGAGGATCTGTTTGACCCGGCTGGCCGCCGCGCCCGCCCGGCTGAAATCGCCCCCCTCGATAGAAAAGCTCTCTCTATAGACGGTGTCCATCCAAAACGCGCCCTTTCCCGCCGCGGCGACGCCGTCCCCCATCACCCGGCCGGCCCAGCGGCCTCAGGCCCTGCGGTCGGGGCCCCTCGCCCGCCGGGGCGCGCTCATCGATCGATCTCCGCCAGGACGATGTCCACGCTGCTCAGGATGGCGATGAGATCCGCCAGCAGCCTTCCTTGGACCATGGCCGACAGGGCCTCGAGATTCACGAACGCGGGCGGACGGATCTTCAGCCGAAAAGGGCGCGGCCCTCCGTCGCTCACCAGGTAATACCCCATCTCCCCGCGGGGAGACTCCACGCTCATATAGATCTCCCCCACCGGCGGGTGGAATCCCTCTTCGGTGATGAGGAAGTGGTGGATGAGGGACTCGATCTGGGTAAGCGTCTTGTCCTTGGGCGGGGGAACGATCTTGGGGGCATGGGCCATCACGGGCCCGCCCGGCAATTCGTCCAGGGCCTGGTCAATGATTCGGGTGCTCTGGCGCATCTCCTCCATGCGCACCAAATACCGACTATACACATCCCCTTCCTGGAAGACCGGGACATCGAAATCGAACTGATCGTAGCTGGAGTACGGATGGGCTTTGCGAATGTCCCACGCCAATCCCGACGCGCGGGCCATGGGGCCGCTGACCCCCAGGGCAACGGCATCCGCCTTCGACAGATATCCGATGCCCACCGCCCGCTCCATCCAGATGGGGTTCTCGGTGAGCAGCGTGCCGTACTCCTCCACCCGATCGGGGAAGTGTCTCGTGAAGGCACGCACCTTCTCCGCGAACCCTTCGGGCAGGTCGGCCGCCACGCCGCCGATGCGGAAGTACGTCTGGGTGAGCCGCCCCCCGCAGGCCATCTCGAACAGATTCATGATCTCTTCGCGTTCCCGGAGGGAGTAAAAGATGGGGGTCATGGCGCCCAGGTCATGGGCGTGCGTGCCCAGCCAGAAGAGATGGCTGAAGATGCGGTTGAGTTCGCCGATGATCACCCGGATAAACTGGGCTCTGGGGGGGGCTTCGATGTCGAGGAGTTTTTCCACCGCCAGGCAGTAGGCGAAGTTGTTATACGAGGCGGCCATGTAGTCCAGCCGGTCCGAAATGGGGATGAACTGGTGGTAGGTCTTGCTTTCGGCCAGCTTCTCCACCCCTCGATGGAGAAAACCCAGATCCGGCATGGCGTTGACGATCCGCTCCCCATCCAGTTCCACGAGGACCCGCAACACCCCGTGCGTGCTCGGGTGGTGCGGCCCCAGGTTCAGCATCATGGTCTCGGTGCGCGTCTCCTGCATCGCCCTTGTCTCGCCTCCTCTCGGGTCAGGCCGGCCGATCCGGCCCCCTCAGGGGGTAGTCCTTCCGCAGGGGGTGCCCCTCCCAGTCCGCCGGCAGGAAGATCCGCCTCAAGTCGGGATGGTTGCGAATCTGGATCCCCATGAGGTCGTAGGCCTCTCGTTCGTGCCAGTTGGCGGTGGGCCACAGGGAAGTCACCGACTCCACGGTGGGATCATCCGAATGCAGACGTGTCTTGAGTCGAAGGCGGAAACGGTGCTTCATGGAATAAAGATGGTAGACCATCTCGAAGCGGGGCTCCCGGGGGTGGTAGTCCACGGCGCAGGCCAGCGTGAGGAAGTCGAAGGCCAGATCGTCTTGCTCCTTGAGGAGCCGCCCCACATCCAGGAGATCCGCCTTGCGGACCACCACCGTGGTCTCACCCCGAAAGGTCGAGACCTCCTCCACCGCCTCGGGGAACGCCTCTCTGAGCCGAACGGCTGCCACGTGTTCCTCGCTCATACCTTCACCTCTACGGGGTTGTCCCGGGGGCCGTGCCTTTCATGACCTTCTCGTGAAGCCGCAGGATCCCGTGCAGCAGGGCCTCGGGCCTCGGGGGGCAGCCCGGGATGTACAGGTCCACCGGCAGGTGACGGTCGATGCCCTGAACCACGGCGTACGTGTCGAACACGCCCCCGGTCGAAGCGCAGGCGCCCATGGCGATGACCCATTTGGGCTCGGCCATCTGCGCGTACAGCCGAAGCACGGCGGGAAGCATCTTCTTGCTCACCGTCCCCGCCACGATCATCAGGTCGGCCTGCCGGGGGGACGGGCGGAAGACCTCCATGCCGAAACGAGAGATATCGAATCGGCTCCCCCCCGCCGTGGTGATCATCTCCAGGGCGCAGCAGGCCAGGCCGAAGCCCAGCGGCCACATGGAGGACTTCCTGCCCCAGTTGACGACCCAGTTGAGGCTCGTCGTCAACACCGATCCGCTCTGCTGACAGGCTACTCCCATTCCAGCGCCCCTTTCCGCCACACGTAGAAAAGCCCCAAGAGGAGGACCCCGATGAAGACCGCCATCTCGATGAGGCCGAACAGCCGCAGGTCTCTGAAGATGACCGCCCAGGGATATAGAAACACGGCCTCGATGTCGAAGATGACGAACAGGATGGCGATGACGAAAAACTTCACGGAAAAGCGCCTCCGAGCGGACCCCACGGGATCCATGCCGCACTCGTACGGCATGACCTTCTGGGCGCTCGGTTTTCTCCGGACCACCAATGTGGACAGCACGATGATGAACACCGCCACAGCCACATTGATCAACAAGAACAAGAATATCGGAACATAGTCCGAAGCCATCGCTCCTCCTCCCCGGGCCGCCGCCGGACCTCGGATGCTCACAAAAAAGGCGGGTCCATGAGCGCCCAGACACTCATGGACCCGCGATCACTCAGCCTGACTGCAGCAACAAACGATGTTCGGGCATCCCAGCGTCAGAACCTTGGATTAGTATCCCGGGCACTGTAATCGACACAGGCGAACCGTGTCAAGGGAAAAGTCACCTCCCCCCCACGGCCCGCAGGATCTCTTCCCACAGGGCCTTCTTCCCCTCATGGGTGACGCTGGAGAAGAGGATCAGCCCCGCGCCGTCCACGCCCAGGGATGCGGCCGTCCGGCCCAGCGCGGAGAGCCATCGCCCCCGCGAGACCTTGTCTGCCTTGGTGACCACGAAGCGGGTTTCCAACCCCTGCTGAGCCAGCCACGCCCCCAGTCGGCGCTCGTCCTCGCCCGGAGTCCGGCGGATGTCCATCAACGCGACGACCAGGCAGAGGCTCCGGCGCCCGCCCAGATACCTTTCGATCATGGGCCGCCAGCGTCGCCGGACCGCCTCGGGGACCCGGGCGTACCCGTATCCCGGGAGGTCCACCAGCACGAAGCGGTCCTCCACTTGATAGAAATGGATGAGCTGCGTCTTGCCCGGAGTCTGGCTGGTTCGGGCGAGGCCTCTGCGCCCCACCAGGGCGTTGATCACCGACGACTTGCCCACATTGGAGCGCCCCACGAAGGCCACTTCAGGCAGTCGCTCCGGCGGGTAGTGCTCCGGCCGGGCGGCGGCTCCGATGAACCGAACCTCCCTTGGATGGCTCATGGCGCGGCCCGCCTTCCCACTCAGGCGCCGGCGCATCTCTGGCCCAGGTATTGCTCCAACCGAGCCATCCCCTCTGCGATACGCTCCTTGGCCGCGGCATAGGAGAAGCGAAGATACCCCTCGGCGTGGCTGCCAAAGTCGATGCCGGGCGCCACCCCCACGTGGGCCTTCTCCAGGATATCGAAGGCCAGGGCGTAGGAGTCCTCGCAGAACGCCCTGGCGTTGGCCAACACATAGAACGCCCCCGTGGGTTCGACCGTGATGCCGAAGCCCAACTCCCGCAACCGCCGGATCATGAACCGGCGGCGATCGTCGTACACGGCGCGCATGCGCTGGACGTCCCCATGGGCCTCGCGCAGGGCGCAGATGCCTCCCCACTGCACGAAATCGTTGGCGGAGATGAAGAAGTTCTGGTGGATCTTCTGAATGGGCCGCACGAATTCGGGGGGCACGATGAGGTACCCCAGCCGCCATCCGGTCATGGCAAAGGCCTTGGAGAATCCGTTGAGCACGATGGCCCGATCCGTGAACTCCAGGATGGAATGCTCCTGCCCCTCGTACACCAGCCCGTGGTAGATCTCGTCCGAGATCACCAGGTGACCCAGGCGGGCGATGGCCTCCATGCGGTCGGCGTCCAAGAGGTTGCCGGTGGGGTTGGACGGAGAGTTGATCAAAATGGCCTTGGTCCTGGGCCCTATGGCCTTCGCCATGTGTTCCGGCCTGAGCTGGAAACCGTCCGATTCGTCCACGTCCAGCAATACCGGCCTGCCCTGGAGGAATCGGACGAAGTGCGGGTAGCAGGCGTAATGGGGGTTGGACAGGATGACCTCGTCTCCGGGCTCCAGCAGCGCCGCAAAGGCCAGGAACAGGCCGGGCGACGTCCCGGCGGTGACCACCACGCGCTCCGGCGACACCGACACGCCGTAGCGACGGCCGTAATGCTCGCTGACGGCCTCTCGGAGCTCCACGAGGCCCAGGGAGTGGGTGTAATGCGTCCTTCCCGACCCCATGGCGCGCCGGCCGGCCTCAACGATGCACGCCGGCGTGTCGAAATCCGGCTCTCCGACCTCCAAATGGACCACGTCGATTCCCTCGCGCTCCATGGCGTTGGCCCGCTCCAAGACGTCCATCACGATGAACGGCGGGATCTGCACAGCCCGTCCTGCGATCATAAACCCCTCCTAGGAAAAGAGGCCCCTTTTTCCTGGACACCCCCCGAGGCGGGGGATCCGGCCCCCTGGCGGGCGGCGCCTGCCCCCCTCGACGGGAGACAAAGGGACTGCAATGCGTGCCCCTGACGAACGTGGAAACCCATGGTCCCGGCGCCCGCCGGGGCGGGGAGCGAGAGGGCACCAGTGGCCAACGAGCGGGCAGTCCCGAACCACGCGGGGCTGCGCCCCTTGGGCGACGGAGATCCCGCGCGCCGCGGGCGGGCAACCATCCCTTGCCTGCAAGCTGCCATCGGGTGATCGCCAAGGCATGGAGCGCAGGGACTTGGGGCTGCCACGCCCACCTGCCATCCGTGACGGGATAGATACTGCAACCGGGCGAAAAACCTTGATCCTGAAGGGTTATCCTACTATAATTGCCCCAGTCTTTCAAGGTCTTGGCAGCTGCGGGTTGAGTGCGAGGCCCGGGTCAGGGGGAGGATCCCGGAGGCTCCGGATTTCCCAACCCTGCCTGGCGGGGCCCGCCTCGGGCCGTGTGGCGTGAGGAGCCCATGCCAGCCCCCGATTTGAGATCCCCGGACGGATCTCCCCTGTGGAACCTCTTGGTGGTCACCGACGAAGTCGCGTTCGAGGAGTCCCTGCGAGAGGCCCTCGCTCCCCATCGATTCCATTTGGTGGCAGAGGTGGATGCCAGACAGGCCGCCTCGCGGCTGCGGGAGGAGGTCTTTCACCTGGTCCTGGTCTCCACGGGGCGCCTCCGGGCAGGCGAACGGCAGCTCCTGCAGGCCGCCTCGGAAGCGGGGGAAGCCGTCTCCATCTTCCTTTTTCTGGACAGATGGGATCAGCTGGATCCCGTGAGGGAGTGGGTTCGGCCGTCCACGTGGAGCGTGTTGCTGCGGCCTCAGCCCATGGAGCACCTGCGCGTCTTGGTGGAACACGCCCTGGACCGGCTGCGATTGCAGCAGGAGGTCCACTACCTCAGGCATCGGGAGTCGTATATCTACAGGTTCGACCGCATCGTCGGCCAGAGCCCGCAGATCCGGGCGGCATTGCGCCTGGTTGAGAAGGTCGCACCCAGCGACGCCACGGTGCTCATCCAGGGAGAGAGCGGGACGGGAAAGGAGCTCATCGCCGCGGCCGTCCATTTCAACAGCCCTCGCCGGGACGCGCCGTTCGTGGCAGTGAACTGTGCAGCCCTGCACGAGAACCTCCTGGAGAGCGAGCTGTTCGGCCACGAAAAGGGCTCATTCACCGGGGCCGATCGACAGCGGGTGGGACGTTTTGAGCAGGCCAACGGGGGGACCGTCTTTCTGGACGAAGTGGGCGACATGAGCGCCTCGGTGCAGGCCAAGCTCCTGCGGGTGCTGCAGGAGCGGGCGTTCGAGAGGCTCGGAGGCTCCAAGACCATCCGGGTCAATGTGCGCATCCTCGCTGCCACCAATCACGACCTCCACAAGGCGATGGTGGAGAAGCGATTCCGGCAGGATCTGTACTACCGCCTGAGCGTGGTGCCCATCCAACTCCCCCCCCTCAGGGACCGGCCCGAGGACCTGCTTCCCCTGGCCGAGTTCTTCTTCCGCAAGTATCGAGGGCGCGACGGGGGGCGCCTCAGGGGGTTTCACCAGGACGCCATTGCCTGCCTCAGGTCCTATGCGTGGCCCGGCAACATCCGGGAGCTAGAGAACGTGGTGGAGCGGGCGGTCTTGGTCGCCCAGGGAGAGGAGATCGTCCCGGAGGACCTCATGCTCACGCCAGCCCAGGCCCAGGCATCGCTGTCGTCTTCGATCCAGCTTCCGCCCGGCGGGGTCGGCCTGGAGGAGGTGGAGCGGGACCTCATCTTGCAGGCCCTCCAGAGGACCAACGGCGTTCAGAAGAAGGCCGCCAAGCTCCTGGGGATCTCTCCCAGGGCCATCCATTACAAGATCCGAAAGCATCACATCGGGATTGCGGCAGCGTGGGGCCGATCCGCCCGCCCCGCCAGTGGGCTTTCCCCCGGCGGGGCGTCCCAGGTGGATTGACAAGCTGCATGCTGCCTCCTACAATAGGAAAAAAGCTGGGAAGCAAAGGCAGGATGCGACCTTCTAGCGGGTCCGTCTGCCGGGCAGACTCGGTGGGGGTGCGGAGTTCCGTTCCCGCCCCTCGGCCCCGATGTCGCGATCCCCATCTCAGAGCCTTTTCCGACAACAAGCGGTCCAACCGGACAAGAGGCGGCTACGGAGGATGAGGCGAACGCTTCGTCCTCGAACCAAAGCAAGGAGGCCTGTGGCGTCGTGTTGAAACCCACCCGCAAGCGGCAATCCGCATCGGAGATCTACCGCATTGCCCATCGTCTGATCCGCGAAGGCAAAGGAAACCTGGCCGTCAAGCAGCTGGAGGAAGGCATCCTCCGGTTCCCGGGAAACAGCCTCCTCATCCGGAGCCTGGCTGAGGCACTGCGGCAATCGGGGCAGTACAACGAGGCCATCCGTTGGTACGAACGGGCCCTGGCCGTCGAGCCCCGGGACGAGATCTGCCTCAATGGCATTGGGAACTGCCACCTGCGGATGAAGCAGGTGGATCGGGCCATGGACTACTTCCGCAGGATCCTGGAGGGAAATCCGGACAACGTGTATGCCCTGTCGGGCTTGGGGGACGCCTATCTGGCCCAGGGCCGTTTGGAAGATGCCCTGGCCACGTGGAACGAGCTCCTCAAGCGATCCCCGGACAACGTCTTTATCCTCAACAAGGTGGCCGATCTGCACCGGAGGCGGGAGAGCTGGGAGCTGGCCCTGGATTACTACATGAGGGCCGCCCAGTTCGATCCCAAGAACCCGTATACCCTGGTGGGGCTGGGCGATTGTCATGCCGCCCAGTCGGACTGGGAGCAGGCCATGGAGGTATGGAGCCGGGCCCTGCAGCACAATCCCGGCAATGTCTTCGTCCTGACGCGCCTGGGCGACGGGTATCGCCGCCGGGGCCAGTGGGATTTGGCCGTCCCGCATTACCAGCGGGCTTTGGCCCTGGATCGAAGGAGCATCTTTGCCCTCAGCGGGCTGGCGGAGACCCACTTCGCCGGAGGGAACCGCAAGGAGGCCATGGAGGCCTGGAGGCGGGTGCTGGAGATCGACTCGGACAACCTCCACGCCCTCCGTGGCCTGGGCGAGATCCATCGGATCGAAGGGATGTGGCAGGAGGCGCTGAGGTTCTACGACCGCGTCTTGAGCCGGTCCCCCAGGGACAGGCATGCCCTGGCCGGCAAGCTCCTGGCGTTGCGACTGTCGGACGACCACGAGGAGGAGCGCGGGGCCGTGGAGGCGGCCTTGGGTGAGATCGATCCGGAGATGCTCAAGCTCCTGTTGACCGCGCCGCCGCAAGGATTGCCGGGTCTGGATGCCCCGGGGAACGGCCATGCCAGGACGGATGCCTTGGACCGCAGGGGAAATCGCCCGGGACACAAGGGCGTTGCGCACCGCAGGGGGCGGAGAACGTCTTCAGGGCCCACCTAGCAGTCGCCTCCCTGGGGCCCCTTCCCTGCCCGCCTGCTGCATCTCTCCGTCTGCGCGTCCCCCGTTCCCGCCCGAGGTCACTTCTTGCCCAGGGTCAGGGCAATGGTCGTCTTCTTGCCTCCGGAGCCGTCGGCCATGACTGTGAGGGCCTGCCCTCCCTTGCTGAACACGACCAGGGCGTTATCCTTCTGGTTCATCTCCATCTCCATCTTCCACCCCTTCCCCTCCATCGCCTTTCGATAGAAGGCAATGACGTCCTTGGGGGGGGTGCTCCCTTCCATGACCGCGTGGGAACCATCGGTCATCTCCATGGCCTGCAAGACCGTTGCCCCGGGGGGCACCGGGGCTACGTCCTTCAAGCCCTTGGGGAACTCCACCTGGGCCCAGGACGCTGCGCCCAGCCACAGCCCCGCGGCGAGGGTGATCCCCGCCCAAAGCAGCCGCTTCATCCCCTGTCTCCTTTCCCCTGGCCTCTAGCGCCAGTGGACCATGGGAAGCCCCGGCACGGGGGAGCGAAAGTACGGGATCCGCGTCCCCCGGAGGCTTCCGATGTAGAGCGTCCTCAGATCCGGCCCCCCGAACGTGACGCTGGCGAACCACGGGGCAAGGGTCCCTCCGCAGGCCAGCATCTCCTCCGGCGCGGCCCGGTCCTCAGCGAAGGCCTTCTCCAGGGCCTCCGAGGCCTCCTCGTTGTTGTCATCGAGGACGATGTGAAACTCGCCCTCGGGGGTCAGAAAGAAGATCTGGTCCGACATGACCAAGGTGCCCCACAGGTTCCCGAAGGCATCGAAGGCGATGCCGTCGGGGAAACCATGCCTTCCCAGGCGGGTGGGGCCGAAGATCTCCCGGCCCGACAGGGACCCGTCCGGCCCGACCCGCATGCGGCTGATGCATCGGCCGGTGGTCTCCACGATGTAGAGGAACTCCTCTTTGGCGTCCAGTCGGACCTCGTTGGTGAAACGGAACCCGTCCGCGACCACCCGAATCCCCCGGTCGTCCACCAGGGCGATGTAGCCGTCGGCGATCTTGGGGCTCACGGCCTGCATCCAGTTCTGGATGCGGGTGGAAATGGTGAGCCACAGGCGGTCCCTGCTGTCCCGGAGCACGAAATTCACCTTGCCGATGGGTTCCCCGTCTATGCTGTCGTACAGGAGCCGGGTCCGCCCCTGTCGGTCCATGACCTCCAGGACGTCCGTCCCGAAGTTGGAAATGAGGATGTCGCCGTTGGGCGCAAAAGCCAGGCCGTTGGGAAGGGTCCCTTGGGTGAAGCGGCTGGCATCGTCCGCGGCCCGGGCGAAGGACCCGTCGAAGGACTGGGTGATGATTTGCTGGGTCCCGTCGGGGGAGATCCTGACCACGCCTCCCCTGGCGTCGGCCGACCAGATGGTCCCGTCGGGCTCGGCCAAGATGCACTCGGGCCGCTGCAGGTCATGGCCGATGAACCGGATCTGCGAGCGATCCGCCTGAAAGCCCTTCGCAGGATTGTGCGCCACCAAACAACCTCCTTGTCACCTGACCAGGATCAGGGGGATCTGGGGGAACGCCACCACCATGATGAGGACAAGGATCATCATGACCACATAGGGGAGGGCCCCGGCGAAGACCTCGTTGAGGCCGATGCGCTGGTCGTCCAAGGTGGCCTTGACCACGAAGGCCGCGATGCCGAAGGGCGGCGTGATGAGGCCCACCTCGATGGCGATGACCGTCACCAGCCCGAACCAGACGAAATCCACCCCCATGGGCTTCACGATGGGATAGATGAGGGGAACCATGATCATCATGATGGAGCTCGAATCGATGATGGTCCCCATGAGCAGGATGATCACGAGGTACAGAAAGAGCAGGCCGTGGAAGCCCAGCCCCGATTCGTTGATCCAGAGGCCCAGAAACTGGGTGATGCCGGACAGGGCCAGCATCCGGCTGTAAATGTTGGCCGATATGATGAGGAACAGGATGGCCACGGTCACATGGCCCGTCTCCAGGAGCACCTGCCAGAGCTTCCCCTTGTCCAGGCGCCTGCGGGCGACGGCCAGGACAAAGGACCCCAGGGCGCCCACCGCCCCCGACTCCGTGGGCGTGAACCAGCCGGCATAGATCCCCCCCAGGACCAGGGAAACGAGGGCGCAGATGGGGAGAATCTTCCAGAGCGCCGCCAGAAAGCCCATCCCCTCGTCCGCCTCGCCTCGGGCCCCCGCAGCCACCCCGCCCACGTAGGCCGGTCGGACGCGGGCCATGGTCAGGATGAGGCCGGAATAGACCGCCGCAAGGATGAGGCCGGGCAGGATCCCGGACTTGAACAGATCCCCGATGGACGTCTCGGTGAGCACCCCGAAGAGGATCATAAGGAGGCTGGGCGGGATGAGCATGCCCAGGACCGAGGATCCTGCCACCACCCCCACGGCGAAGCGGGGCTGGTACCCCAGGCGCAGCATCTCGGGGACCGCCACCTTGGTGAAGACGGCGGCCGAGGCGATGGAGATCCCGGTGACGGCGGCGAACACGGCGTTGGCCGCCACGGTGGCGAGGCCCAGCCCACCCCGCAGCCCCCTGCACAAGCGGTTGGCCACGGCAAAGGTGTCCTTGCCGATGTCCGAGACCGAGATGAGCATCCCCATGAGAACGAACAGAGGGACCACCCCGAACTCGTAGCTGGAGATGCTGTCCGAGGCGGCCAGGGCCAGCAGCTTGCTCGCCACAGCCCAGCTGCCGCGGATGGCCCAGACCCCCAGGAAGGACAGGAGGGTGAGGGCCACGGCCACGTGCATCCCCGAGTAGATGAGGAACAGGATGCCCGCGATGGAGACCATGCCCACCTGGAGGTCGGTCATGGCGCGCCCCGCCGGGCGACCACCTCACCCCTCCCGGCCTCGCGCAGGAGCCTCCATCCCACCAGGAAGAACTCGATGGCCGCGGCCACGCAGCCGGCCAGGATAACCAGCTTCACGGGCCAGATGGGGGCCATGAAGTCGCCGTGGGCCCCCACGTACTCGTCCATGGTCCAGGCCCGGGTGAACAGCGGGAAACTGGCGTAGAAGAAGATCACGCAAAGCACCGAGCCGACCAGGTGAAAGACGCCCTCCAGGGCGAGACCGGTGCGGGGCCGCTTCCGTTTGAGCCACCCCAGGAAGGCCTCGGTGCGGGTGAGCCGGCCGATGCCCAGGGTGTGGGCCAGCTGCAGGAAGACGCTGGCCACGATGGACATGGCCACCACCTCGGGCACCCCGCGGATGGGGCGGTTGAACAGGGCGCGGCCCGCGATGTCGAGGTTCACGATGACCAGGAGCACAAAGATCCAGGCCGTACCGATGCTGTTCATCACGGAGGTGATGGAGTGGAAGCCGAAGCCTCCCCGCTGTCCGCCCTTCACCCCGCACCCCCGGGGGCGAGGCTGGTCACTTGTCCCAGTCCCGCACCAGCTTGGCCCCGCGCTTGCGAAGCCCGTCCAGATACCCCTGCACCATGGCCTTGCCAGGCAGCCCCTTGGCCTCCATGTCCTTGGCCCACTCCATGGGCACATTGGGGAGGGCGTCCGCCCAGCGCTTGCGCTCGGCGTCGGAGAGGACCACGACCTTGGCCCCACCGGCCCTCATGGCCTCCACGGCTTTGGCCGCCGAGTCGGCCTGGGCCTTGGCCAGTTTGTCGGCATACTCCCTCCCGACCTCCAGGAAGACTTTCTGGACCTCGGGAGGCAATCCATTGAAAACGTCCCTGTTGATGCTCACGGCCCCGGCGTATTGGGCCCCGAAGTTCACCATGCAGAGGTGGGGGGCCACCTCGTGGACCTTGATGGCGGCGGCGGCCGTCATGAAGGTCAAGGTCCCCTCGTACACGCCGGTCTTGATGTCGTTGTAGTACGTGTTGAGGTTGCCGGCCACGGCCACGCCTCCCGTGCCCTTGAGCCAGTTGGCCGATGGGCCCGGGGCCGCGATCTTGTGCCCCTTGACGTCATCCACCGTGTTCACCGGGAAGTTGGTGAACAGGCCGTACGTGTCCAACGCGGCGCCCCCCAGGTAGATCTGCTTGTGGGCGTCCCACTCCCTCTTGAGCGCCGGGACCTTGTCCATGAGCTCCCGCATGGTGTCCACCACGGCGTAGATGTCGTCCGTGCCGAAGGGCGTCATGTAGCTCACGTTGTGCAGGGGCATCTGAGGCGCCTGAAAGATGGTCCCCACAAACCCCATGTCCGAGACGCCCTCCTCGATGGCCTGGAGTTCCCCCCCCAGCTTGGCCACGGTGCCTCCCCAGGCCTGGTTCCAGACGATCTTGTGCTGCCCCCCGGCCGCGGCCAAGCGCTTGTCCACCTCGGGGATGAAGAAGTCCTTGGCCAGGGTGACCCAGAGGAAAATGGGCGGGTGGCCCGCGCTGAAGGTGAGCTTGAACTCCTTTGCCGGGGCCGGACCGGCCCAAAGGCCCCCCGTCAGGGCCACGATGCTGAGGATCAGGGCCACGCGTCTGCAGCTCTTCATGGTCGCCTCCTTGCGGTTATCTGTGCCGCCGGGGGGCGGCATCCCCAGGGCGCCTCGAGGACGCCCCGGATCCAGGCCCTCCCTCGTTGGCGAATGGCCTTACCATAAGTGAGAAGGCCTCTTCCCGTCAAGGCGACGGCCCGCCGGGCCATTGACCGGGCCGCGGTGGGCCGTATACTCGAAGGTAAGACCACGCGGGCAAGGAGCTCCATTATGGAGAAGGGTTGGATGAAGCGCGCCTCCCTGTGGTTCGCCGCGATGATGTGCGTCGCAGCCGTGGCGGGCTGCGTGTCGGCCACCTCCGGCGGGGCGCCTCAGCCGCAGTCCAAACGGGGATTCTGCACCGACCCCACGGCCCCGGGCTGCAGCCCGGGTGCCGGGTGGATCGGCGGCATGGGGCCGTGAGACCCGCCGGATTCCACTTCCGTGGGGGTTACGGAACGGGTCCGTACGGCACGTGGTTGTTGGCCTCGTTGCCCTCCGGGATGGTGCCGTTGGCATCCGTGAAGGCGATGATGTGGCGTCCCGAGGCGCTGGCATTCAGGGCCAGGGCCGCGCTGAAGGACTTGGTTCCCGTGGCCCCGGGCACCATCTTCCCCACCTTGAGGGACCTGACCAGGGTATCCGAGAGGGCGTCGTACACGGCGTCGTCGGACAGGAAGAACTTGAGCCGTGACTTGCCCGCCTTCTTGTCCCCGGCGTTGTGCACCGTGAATTGCCCATTGAGGGTGCAGCGGGTCCCCCCGGTGACGGGCGTGCAGCTCTGGAGCAGGGAGACCCAGCTCCCCGTGAGATCCGCCCCCATGGTGGTGGACCTCGCCCCCAGGTCCGTCCATCCGGTCTCCACACCCTCGCCGTTTCGGGCCTTGACCCGGAAGGCGTAGCTCGTGGCGCCCGCCAGGCCGCAGCTGTCCCAGTGCAGGGCGCCGGACCACCCGGAGTCGGTCCCCGCCGTGGTGTTCTCACACCAGTACTGGGTCCCCGCAGGATTCCCATTGGCGGCCCAGTTGGCCCGGATGCACGTGGCCGTCACGTTGCTGAAGCCCGCCGTCGCGGGGGCGTTGGCCAGGGTGTGCTTGCTGGCCGTGGCCGAATAGCCGGTCTCCAACCCGTCGCCGTTTCGGGCCTTGGCGCGAAAGGTGTGGCTCGTGTTGGGCGAGAGGCCACCGCTGTCCCACAGGTCGTTGTTCTGTTTCCAACCCGAGTCCACCCCGCGGGTCGTGTTCTCGATGATCAGGCCCGAGGATCCCCGGGTGAGGCCCGACGGAGTGGATGCGGAGCGGGCCGCGATGCTCGAGGCGGTCACCGCCCCGAACTCGATCCCCGCGGGGGTCTCGATGGCCGTGTACGCGTACCGGCTGGGCGTGGAGTACCCCGTCTCCCGCAGCCCCCCGTCCCGGGCCTTGACCCGGTATCCGTACTGGTGGTTGGGCCCCAGGCCAACGTTGGTATAGGAGGTCCCCGGCTGCCAGGTGGCGTCTGCCCCGCCCGTCCCGCCCGTGGGGCTGTCCGTGAAGTCGAAGAAGTACTGGACGGGCCCGGAGGGGTCGCTGGCCGTGGCGGCCATCATGGCCACGCTTTCCGTGCCCGAGGCATAGGGGGGCGTCGACCAGGTCATGGGATCCGGCCAAGGAGGGCTCGTGTCCGGCCCCGGGCCGGTCACGGTCAGGGTGTACGAGCCGGCGGCCCTGTCCCGCCCGTCCACCACGATGTAGTACGTGCCCGGAGGGGCGCTGTTGTACGTGGCCGTGGCGTCCCCCCAGGCCCGGCATTCGGCTGGATCGCACGCATCCAGGATGAAGACGTCCAGGTCCACCGAGAGCCCGGTGAGGGCGGCCGTGAGGTTGGTGGTCGAGGTCGTGGTGATGGTGTGCACCCGCTCGGGCCCGGTCATGGCGTTGGCCACGCAGCCGTACGCGTTGGCCGTGAAGGGGGCTCCCGTGGTATTGCCGTTGTATGGCACGGCCGATGTGAGGGTGGCGGCCCCGGCGCACGAGAGGCTGTTGACGTGGTCCCGGAACTTGGACACGGTGCAGGAGGTGTTGTTGAGGGTCTGGCGGTTGTCGGCGGGATGGAACTCGGTCTGAGGCACCCCCGTGGGCACCCCCTCGTAGGTGACATCCGGGTTGGACCAGTTGGGGATGCGGGCGCAGTTGATGCCGTTGTCATAGCACTCCTGGTTGTACGCCATGACCGTGCGCCACCCGCCGGGCAGGTACACGTACCCGTGGGCGTACGGCCAGGGGGTCGTCTCCGGGTCCACGTACCAGTCGTGGCGCGCCCCCATGTTGTGCCCCACCTCGTGGGCCAGGGTCAGGTGGCCGGCGGCGTAGGCCCGGGCCACCACGCTGTACGCGTAATCTGCGAACCAGGGGCCGTCGGAGTGCATGAACCATCCGCAGCCGGCGTACGCCCCGCCGTTTTCCACGATGAGCACCACCACGTCGGCCCTGTACAGGTTCCTCAGGGTCTGGACGCCGTCCAGATGCCCGTCCCCCGTGAAGGTGAGCCGGTCCAGGTCGTTGTCTGGATTGGTGTTGTGGCACAGAAGCCCGGTCTCGCTGTACGTCACCTTCTCCTTGTGGACCAGGCGCAGGCGGTGCATGACGCCGCTGTTGGCATAGCTCTGGTTGGTCTCGTCCATGGCCAATTGGATCAGGGCCCCCATGTTGGCCGGGCCTCCGGCGCCCGTCTCGGCGGCCTGGGTGTACACCACCATCACGTCCACGGCATTGCAGTAGATGCTCCCCGTGCAGCAGGGATCGGCCTTGAGCTTGGGCAGGGCCTCCTTGAGGGGGCGGGGCGAGGGGATCCTGGGCGGGGCCTCATCCGGAAAGGCCCCGGTGTCCGCCTCCACCACCCGGTACAGCCCCGTCGGGGACCTGCGGATCTGGTAAAGCCTCCCGTCGGCGCGGACGTTGCCGGCCATGACCCCATCTTCCACGACGAGGACCGCCTGTCCGTGCGCGGCATCCGGAATGAGGCCCACCCAGGTGTACCGCTGGGGAGAACGCCACTCGATCCGTTCCATCCAGGCCGTCCACGAGGCATCCTCGAAGAGGTTGAGCAGGACGCTTGGGGCCCCCCCCGGGGCGTCCTCCCCCGCCAGGGCGCCCAGGTCCACGGCCACGGAAATGGCGCGGAGCGCCAGGGCGTCATCCGGCTCCGGGGCCTCGTGGGCCTTCTGGGAAGCCGGGAGAGCAGCAAACAGGGGCCGTGCTGCCTGGGCCCAGGCGCCACATGCCGTCCCGACCAGGATGGCCAGGAGCAAACCAACGGCCGCGGCACGCTTCAAACCGTTCACGGCATCCTCCTTTCCGGGCCCGGAGGCAAGGCCACCGCTCCCCGGGGGCCCGATCCCCGCCATGACGACCTGCGGGCCTCCGGCCATGGGCGGCCCCATCGGCCTTTCCCGATGGAAGTCCGCAAGGCTCGTGCCAACCTGTTCCCCCGATCAAACCGGGTCGGGCGGCCACGCAGCATGCCAGGGCCTGGCCTCCTCCCATGCCGCCGCAACCCGCAGGACCGTGGCGTCCTCCAGGGGCCTTCCCACGATCTGCATGCCCACGGGGAGTCCGTCCCCGGTGCGGGCGCAGGGCACCGAGGCCGCAGGCAACCCCGTCAGGTTGAACGGGTACGTGAATCCGAGGTAGTTGAGGGGGTGCACCTTCTCTCCTCCCGCCCCCTTGGGCCAGTCCACCCCCACGTCAAAGGGCGTCACGGGGGTCGTGGGGGTCAGCAGGATATCGAACCCCTGGAACTGGGAGACCATCTTGAGCCAATACGCGTGACACCGGTTCATGGCGCGCACGTAGTCCGCGGCCGTGATGCCCATCCCGATCTCCGTCAGGCGCACCAGCCCACGATCGAGCCGATCCCGCCACGCCTCCAGCCGGTGGCCTATGGCACCGGCGCAGTCGGCGGCGAACAGGGTCTGGTAGGCCTCGTGCATGGGTTCCAGCTCCAGCCTCACCTCCTCCACACGGGCCCCCACGGTCTCGAACTGCCGGGCCGCGGACGCCACCGCCTCGGCGACCCACGGATCCACCCGGACGTATCCCAGGTCCGGGCTCCAGGCCATCCTGAGACCCTGCACCCCCCCCTTGATGGCCTCCAGGAAATCCTCCCGGGGCAAGCCGAGGGAGAGCTGGTCACGATCGTCGGGGCCGGCCGTCACCGACAGCATGATCGCTGCATCGGCCACGGTGCGGGTCACGGGCCCGAGATGGGCCACCCGTCGATCCACCGTCTCCCAGCCGGCCAGGAGGGGATGAATGGGGATCCGCCCCCGCGAGGGCTTGAACCCGAAGACGCCGCAGAAGCCAGCCGGAACCCGGATGGACCCTCCCCCGTCGCTCCCCACGGCCAGAGGGCCCATGCCCGCGGCCACGGCCGCGGCCGCGCCCCCGCTGGAGCCGCCGGGCGTCTTGGACAGATCCCAGGGGTTGCGCGTGATCCCCCACAGGATGCTGTCGGTCACGGCCTTGTACCCGAACTCGCAGGTGGTGGTCTTGCCCAGGATGATGGCCCCGGCCGCCTTGAGCCGCTGCACCACCAGTTCGTCCTCCTGGGGAACAAACGCCTGGTGCATCCTGGAGCCGAACGTGGTAGGGAGGCCCTGGGTGAATACCAGATCCTTGATGGACACGGGGACGCCGAAGAGGGGGCCGCTCACGGTCCCCCGGGCAATACGCTCATCGGCCCGCCGGGCTTCGGCCATGGCCTCATCGCCCCGCACGGCACAGAAGGCGTTGAGTCGCGGGTTGAGGAGCTCGATGCGATGGAGGACCGCGGCCATCGCCTCCGACGGCTTGACCTCCATGGCGGCGATGCGGTTCACCAGTTGGACGGCGGAGAGCTGCCACAGTTCGGCCATGCCCACCCTCCTCCCGGGGACCCTGGCGGGGGGCAACCCAGAGCCAACGGTCCCGGCATGGGGTACAATAGAGCCCGGGAACGCGTGCGGCGGGACACGGGCTGATTATACGACAGCGGATCTGCGGAGAAAAGGCGGAGCCAGGGGGGCGACATCTTCCCACGCCCCCCGGGAGAACGGACCATGGAATTGGGCTTCCTCTTCCTGATCGCGGGCGCTCTCCTGGCCTTCTGGGTGAGCACACAGATCGTCAAGCCCCCGGAGCGGAGGCCTGCCCTCCTTCAGAACCCATTGGTGGGGCTGTTTGCCACGGGCCTCTGGGTGGGGCTCATGCTGGGCGGGTTGGGGATCCTCTTCTCCCGATCCACCGCCGCCGGATTGATGGCCGTGGCCATCCTGGTGGGCGCGAGATTGGCCCTGTGGTTCAGGACCAGGGGCCGGGGCAAGCCGTGACGGGGTGGGCCCTCCTCACATGGTCAGCCCCATGGCGGCAATGCGCCAAAGGCCGTCTCGCCGCTGCAATGTGGCACGACCCGTGCCACCGTGCGGCCCTGCTCAGTCGCACCACGTGACGCTGAACTCGACCTGGGCCGTGTCATCGGCCACAATGATCTGGTCCACCTGCACCGTAGCACGCCGCATCTCCACCCGCTGACCGTCCAGGGCCTTGGCGATGCAAGAGATGTCCCCGCAGGCATGCCTCCGACCGGAACCGGACAGATGGAAGGTGGCCTCGGGCAGAAAGTGCGTGGGCACCCAATCCGGGTCATCCAGGTATGTGGGAAAGGCCTCCAGGAGGGCGATGATGGGGGCGTGCGCCGGCTCCGGGCGGAAGGAGGGCCCGACGCATCCCCCCAGGATCAGCCCCAGGGTGACACCCAGCAGGATCCATGGGTTTCGCGGGGCCATCTCGCTCCCTGTACCGGACCTCCCTCCCGCCATGGGGCCCCTCGGCCCGCGGCGATTTTCCATCCGAGTCAAGCACGAAAGTCCGGCGGCGTCAATACGCCCCTTGGGACCGCCCCACCGCCCCGGGCATCCGCCCCATGAGCAAGGCCGCCAGGACCGCCAGGACCATGGCCCCCGCGAACGCCCCCTGAAACGACTGGGTGGCATCCCGCATCCCGCCACCGATGAAATGGGCGGCGATGGCCCCCAGGCCGTAAAAAGGCGTCCAGAACCCGATGACGGTCCCCATCACCTCCTTCTTGAAGTAATCCCCCCCGCAGGCTCCATACAGCGGCCAGGTGGGGCCGTACACCAGGCCCAGGAGCGTCACGCCCCCGTAAAGCCCCCAGAGGCCCTCTGTCCACACCAGGAGGCACCCGATGCTCAGGGCCGTGCAGAGGTTGGTCCCCACGAGGGTCGCCCGTCGGCCCACCCGATCGGACAGCAGGGGGATGGTCAGGACCCCGGCCACCTGGCCCAGGCCGTGGAGGGTCGCCAGGAAGGAGGCCTCCCCGAAGCCGAGCCCCCGCTCCCCCTGCGCGTAATCCACCATGAAGGTCGTCACCAGATACAGGGCGCATGCGGCGAAGAAATACGAGGCCCCGATGATCCAGAAGGACGGGGAGCCAAAGACCTCCCCGTAGTTCGCATCCGGGCGAGTGGCTCCCCCTGTGGGTCGGCCCGCCGGGTGCGCATCCTCAGGGGCTCCCCAGGGCGTCACCTGCCGCTCCTCGGGGCCGCTCCGGAGCAAAAGGGCATTGGCCACGATCAAGCCCAGCGCCAGGGCGCCCAGCATGGACCAGCACAGGCGCCACGAGTACGCCTCCACCAGCACGGGGAAGATCTGCCCCATGGCCGCCAGGCCCAGCCCGTAGCCCGTGGAGAGGATCCCCAGGGCCAACCCCCGCCGCCGAGGCGCGAACCATCGCTGGACGACGGTGAGCACAGGCGTCCAGATCCCCGCGGCCCCGGCGCCCGCCAAAGCGAAAAAGGCGCACGCCGTCCAGAAGCCCTGGGCGCTCCCCAGCAGCAGGGTCCCCCCTCCCAGGACGACGCCGGCCGAGGCGATGACCCACCGGGCCCCCAGGCGGTCCGTGAGGTTGCCCGCAAGGGGGGTCAGGCAAATGTACGCAGCCAGATAGAAGTTGAAGATGGCCCCGCCCTGGGTCCGATTGAGCTCCAGGGCGCGGATCATCTCGGGGAGCAGCACACCGAAGCCCAGGCGCACGCTGTAGTTGACGAAAAGGTCCGCGAAGCAAACGGCGAGGATCACCCAGGCCCAGTGAAGACCCCTGGTGGACATCGCTTCCCCCCTTTGCGCCGGTATGCCATCCGGAGGCCTGCGAAAGCCCGGGCCCAGGCAACCCTACCCGCTGGCCCGGGTCCTGTCAAGTTCGGCAGGAAAGTCGCGCGGGCCGATTGCAACGGGTCGTCCCTCGTAATAAGCTGGGGGCATCAGCACAGGACTCCACACCATGCCCAGGAGGACAAGACCATGCCCGCCCTCGATTATCTGCGCCCCGCCGCAAGGGATCTGCACCAGAGCCTCTCCAAGGCCGTGGCAGGCCTGACAGACGAGCAACTCCACTTCAGGCCGCTCAACACCGGCCATCACATCGGCTTCGCCATCTGGCATCTGGCGCGCACCGAGGACATTGTGGTCAACGCCTTCCTGAGGAAGACGGCGCCCGTCTGGAACTCCCAGGGGTGGGACAAGCGGGTGGGGATCGATTCCAACGCCCAGGGCACCGGGATGTCCCCCGAGCAGGCCGCAGCCCTGCGCATCTCCGATCTCGGGGAGTTCGTCCAGTACATGGAGGCCGTGTTTCGGGCCACCGAGAGGTACCTCGACGAGGTGACGGAGTCGGACCTGGAGGTGGTTCACGACATGCCCATGTTGGGCAAGCGGAGCTTGCTGCAGACCGTCGGCGGCGTGATCCTCCAGCACGGCGCCAACCACCTGGGCGAGATCCATTACATCAAGGGCCTTCAGGGCCTCAAGGGGAGCCCCTATTGAGCCGACCGTCCCCGGCCGGGGGCGGGGGCGCCGCCTGCGGGGTGGCGCCGAGGGCCCAATCCCGCAGCGCAGCCGGGGCCGGCCCCGGGGACGTCATTCCTCCAGCGGCTCATCGGCCGACATGGCGTTGACCCGCCAACGCCATGCCCCTGGGGAGGTCTTCTCCACCTCCAGGATGGACTCCCAAGACACCCCATGCCTGCCGAAGATCCGCTCCAGGGTCCGCGCGTTGGGGGCGAGCCACTCGCAGTACCGGATGCCCTCCTTCCGGTTGAACCATGTCCGCACCCAGACGGCATCGTGCTCCTCGGCCAGGACCATCCATTTTCGCTCCACATCTTCCCAGCTCACGGCAGGGGTCCTGTGGACAACCATGAACGTGGCCATCGCTCCACCTCCTTGCGTCTCGGGGCGCCGCTGCTTGGATGTCCGGCCAAGGCCCCCACGGCCCGTGCCCCGGTCAGGGGCGGACTTGGGAACTCAGCCAGGAAGCCCCAGAAGCATCGCGGCCACCAGGGGGGCCATCTCCCGGGCCCGTTCGTCCAGCTCTTCCTCCGTGAGGTTGGCCACTGGATGGGGGGTGACGAGAAAGGGGAAGTCGGGCACGCCCCAGCTCCTGGCCATGGCCTTGGCCGTCTCCACGAATGCGTCGGTGACGATGGTCGCCGCCGGGCGGCCCCTCCTCTCAAACAAGATCCCGTCGAGCACACTGCCCGAGCTGCAAGACCCTCAATCGCCGATGCCGGCCACCACCGCCTGGCAGGCCCGAGCCATATCCTCCAGGACCTCCTCGTGGACGGGGACGCTGGCACTGCGCTTGCTTCTCATCAGGTGGCCCCCGGCCCCGTGGTCCCGCTCCAGGAGGGCCGCGATCTTCACAAGCAGCTTGTCCGAGTTGTGCTTGGTGTTGTCCACCAGGCCGATGCACAATCCCTCCAGCGTCCGGGGTCTGGGCGCCAAGGAGATCTCCTCCACGTCGGCCGGCATGGTCGGATCGAAGATGGGAAGTTCTTCCATGGACTTGCTCCTCCAAGGGCCCCGTCACCCGGGGCGCCGGATCTCCCTGGTCACGCTCTGGGACGTGCGCTTCCCCCCCCAGCCCGGAATGTAGGCCGAGAACGCCCCGGCCCTCCCTCCCCCGGCCACCACCAGGACATCGTCCGGCTCGGCGACCAGGGGGCGCAAAGTCGTCTCATCCTCTGGGGCGACCTCCCCAGGCATCACGTGCATCCTTTTCAGCTCGGCGTGGGATAAGCGGCTCCGCTCGAAGCAGAACCGCCGGATGTCGGCCTTGGACCATCCGTCCCGGGCGATCACTCGCGCGTGCTCTCCCGCCAGCACCAGCATGTACTGGGGCTGCATGCCCGCCCCCCCCGAGACCCGCATGTGGGCGCAGGCCGTGGTGAGGACCCCCTCGGCCGTGTTGCTCAGCTGGTTGTAAAACTGGTGGGGGGCCAGGGCGGCGAAGACGGTGACGGTGCTTTGCTGGGGCCCGTACCCCCGCTCCACGTGGAAGGGCGGCCAGGGGCTCTCGACCTCGTTCTCGGCGAAGCAGAAGGTGTACCGGCCCGGATGCCCCAGGGTGGACCGATCCAGGGCCCCCGGCAGGCAGCCCACGACGTTACGCAGGATGAGCCTCACGGCCCGACCGATGGTGGCGTTTGCCCGCCAGCCCGGGCCGAAGAGGTCCTCCCCGCCGTTGATCTCCAGCTCCCGCCCCATGGGGCCGTTGACCATCAGCAGCATGGCAGCCCCCCCCGTGCTGGTGGCCGGACCGTGGAAGCCGAACGCCGGGTCGGCCATGGCCTGGAGGCCCGCCACCACCACGGGCATGTACTCGGGCCGGCAGCCCGCCATCACGGCGTTGATGGCCGCCTTGTGCGCCGTGACCGAGACCCTTCGATGTTCGATGAAGACCACCTCGTCCCGGGGACCCAGGCCGGCCGCATCCAGCATGGCCCGAATGCTTGCCTCCGTGGGCGGCACGACGGGAAGCCCGTCCGTCCATCCCCGGCTGTAGTACTGCTCGATGGCCTCGGCCGTGTCGCTCACCTCGTTCTTGGGGGACTGAGACCCCTCCTGCGGCATGGCCCCCTCCTCGGATGCCTCGGATGTGTGGCCGAGATGGCACTATGCACAGGGTAGACAAGGGGCCGGACCATGTCAAACAGAAGCGGCGGTTTTCCCGACCCGACTTTTGACCGGCATCATCCGTTGTACACGAGCCCCCGGCGACTCTCGTAGAGATCGAACACGGCCCGGGCCTCGTGGGCCAGCACGCCTCGAACGACCTTGACGCCACGGTCCGCCAGATAGCGATAAGACCGGGGAAACACGGGCCCCTCCTCGAACCCCAGGGCCATGGCATCGCGCCGGCCGGCGCCGCACACCACCCGTCGCACCCCGCTCCAGAGGATGGCCCCCAGGCACATGGCGCACGGCTCGCAGGACGTGAACAGCTCGTGCCACGTCACCCCTGGTGCCTGCAGGGTGTAGCGCCGGAGGCGGGCCTCGGCCAGCATGATGGCCATGACCTCCGCATGGCAAACGGAGTTGTTGAGCCGCTCCACGCTGTTGACCCCCACGGCCGCCAGGTGATGGCCGGGCTGCTGGAATACGGCCGCGCCGAAAGGCCCCCCGGTCCCCTCCGCCACATTGGCCCGGGCCAGGGCGATGGCCAGGCGCATCTTGTCCTCGTCGGTGCCCAGCCGCGCCAACCCGTTGACCAGCCGCCGGGTCCAGGGGGGCAGGGCGAGGCGCACGGATCCGAGCACTCTGTTGCGCGCCTGTCTCATGGCCCGAAGCCTCCCGCGCCCTCATCGACCCCGCAGGGTCCGCCCCGGGGCGGCCCCCGTGTGTTGCCCCCGCTCCACCACCACCTTGCCGTTGACCAGGACCCAAGCGATCCCCTCGGGGAACTGCCTGGGCTCCTCGTACGTACCCCGATCCCCCACCCGCTTCGCATCGAATACGGTGATGTCGGCGTCGTACCCCTCGGCTATGCGTCCCTTGGTCTTGAGGCGGAGTTTCTCCGCGGGCAGGGAGGTCATCTTGCGCACCGCATCCTCCAGGGTGAGCACCCCCTGCTCCCGCACGTAACGCCCCAGGATACGGGGGAAGGACCCGTAGACCCTGGGGTGGGGTCTGCCGCCCAGGAGGCCGTCGGTGATGAAGCTCACCGAGGGATGCCTCATGATCCGGACCACGTCCCCCTCGTCCATGCCGTGTATGATCATGCCCACGGCCAGCTCCTCCTCGACGAGGAGATCGAGCGCCGCATCCGCCGGGTCGGCCGCCCCCCGCAGGAGCGCGATTTCGCTGATGCACTTGCCCTGGAACCGGCGGTTTCCCTCGCTCTCCACCGAGGAGACGACCACATTCTCCCAGCCCACCGCGAGGGGGAAATTCTCCCAGTCGGAGCGCTCCACCATGTCCCGCTTGATCGCCTCCCGTTGGGTCCGGAGTTTCTCAATCAGCCTCTCGGGACCCTGGGCGTGGAACCAGGGGGGGACCACCGCGTGGAGCATGGTGCTGCCCGCCGTGTACGGATACTGGGCTACCGTGACGTCGATCCCCTCCTGCCGGGCCTGGTCCAGGATGTCCAGGGTCCGCTCCGAGAGGCCCCAGTTGCGCTTGCCCATGACCTTGAAGTGGGTGATGAGCACGGGGATTCCCGAGCGCCGGCCGATCTCCAGGACCTCCTCCATGGCCGGGATGATCCCGCCGCCCTCGTTGCGCAGGTGCACGTCGTAGATCCCATCGTATTCTCGCACCACCCGGGCGATCTCCACCGCCTCTTCCAGGGTCTGGTACTGGCTGGGCGGATAGATGAGGCCCGAGGAGATACCCCGCGCACCCTCTTCCATGGCCCGGGCCGCGATGCCCTTCATCCGCTCGATCTCCTGGGGCGTGGCGGCGCGATCCGTCATCCCCATGACCTGGAGGCGGATCGTCCCCAGCCCCACGTACGAGCTGATGTTGAGGGACGGCCGGGCGGCATCGACGGCGTCCAGGTAGTCGGCGAAGCTCCGCCAGCGCCAATCGATCTTGGGGTCGCCGGCCAGGCCCGACAGGTGTCTGCGCCAGCCGGCCACGTTCCCCTCGTCCATGGGGGCCACGGACATGCCGTCCATGCCCAGGTTCTCGGTAGTGACGCCCTGCATGACCTTCTGCTCGGCCCGGGGCTCCACGAGGATGAAGAGGTCCGAGTGGCTGTGTCCGTCGATGAAACCTGGGCACACGCAGCAGCCCCCGGCGTCGATGACCCGGGCGGCCTGTTCCCGGGCCAATCGCCCCACCCGCACGATCTTCCCCCCGGCCACGGCCACGTCCCCGAAGAACCACGGGTTCCCCGACCCGCTGATGACCTTGCCGTTCAAGATGAGGCAGTCGTACATCGCATCCTCCTGGGCTGCGCCCCCTGCGAGGTGGTCAACATCGCCCGGAGTTCCGGCGGGCAGATATGTGCGGGGAAACCTTACCAACACGGGAGGGCACTGTCAAACCGCCCCCTGGCAAACCAAGCGGGGCGCAGGCCCGTGGTCTTGCTGTCGAGAAACCAGGCCCATTGAGTCCGAAACGCTGCGGCCCGGGCCGCTTCCCCGGCCTGCCGGGGATCTCATGGCGTCCGGTTCTGTGCGCGAACGCGATGCCCTCCCCGAAGCCCCGTCTTCGAGTCCCGGGGTCCAGACGATGGAAGCTCACCTCCTTGAATGGATCGCTCTTCTGTGAAACCTGTTGAAACGCCATCCGCCCCTCAACGTGATGACCCTGCATGAAAGGAGTGAGGGGTTTACAGGAGGCACGCCCTTGGTGCATTAGTAGTGTGGGATCTCTGAGTACCGCTGTCGGTCATGAAGGATATGACGCCGCGTCGGGTCTCCGCGCAAGGGGGGCCTGACTGAGGCCTGGCGGCCCAATGAACTCGAGGAGGTGATGGCTTGGATCTGGATGGCTGCGTTGCCCTGGTGACGGGCGCGGGCAGGGGCATCGGACGCGCCATCGCCCTGGTCCTGGCGGGGCGCGGCGCGCACATCGCCGTGAACGACTTGGAGGCCTCGGGGGCCGAGGCCGCCGCGGCCGATATAAGGTGCCTGAACCGACGCGCTTTGGTGTATTCCGGCGACGTCTCGGACCCTGCCCAGGTGGAGCGAATGGTCGCGGCCGCCATGGAGCTCACCGGGCAGATCCATGTCTTGGTGAACAACGCCGGGATCGGGGGGCGCGGCCTGACCATCCTGGATCTCAGCGTCGAGGATTGGGACCGGATGCTGGAGGTGGACCTCCGAAGCGTGTTTCTCTGCTGCAGGGCCGTGGCCCCCATCATGGTCCGCCAGGGTTTCGGGAAGATCATCAACATGGCGTCCATCTTCGGCGTTTCAGGGGCCGCGGGGAGCGTGCCCTACTCCGCTGCCAAGGCCGGCGTCATCGGCCTGACCAAGGCCCTGGCTCGGGAGTTGGCCCCCCTCGGCATCAATGTCAATGCGGTGGCGCCGGGACTGATCGACACGGACATGTCCCGCGCCAGGGGGACGCTGGACCGGCCCAACGTACCGTGGCCCCGCTTGGGGAAGCCCGAGGACGTGGCCCAGTTGGTGGCCTTCCTGGCTTCTCCGGGGGCCCAGTACATCACCGGCCAGGTGATCAGCCCCAACGGCGGGTCGCACATGTGACCGGCACACTGTCCCATGGGAGGCCGGAGCCGGCGGGGAGAGCCGTGGACACC
>CAZEPJ010000035.1:0-46973 GCA_964514105.1 uncultured Desulfarculaceae bacterium
TTCATGACGTGGTCGCACGCCGGGCAACAATCCTTGAGGTTGGACGACTACAAGGAGCTGCTAGGCCGGGCACTTGACGAAGTGTCCAGACGAATCCCAGAGCAAACCCACCGGCGGATCGAGTTCGGATTGAACCTCTTCATCGCGCACGAGGGCTGGATTGAAGGCATGGCTCAGCGCGTCCTGGTAAAGGCTGTGGATGCCTTCAAGGAGGCGGGTGTTGATCGCGTTGATATCAATCCAGGTCAGTATCCGTGGCTCGACCGCCATCAGGACACGATTGCCAAGTACGACGCCACCATTGAACGCATCAAGCAGCACAAGATGAAGCTTATACTGAATCCGCAGTATTCGTCCGTCAAACACAAGGTGAACTCCTATGACGAGTGGCGCAAGCGTGCCTTGATTATCTATGCGGAGCTGGCGCGTCGTTACCAACCGCACACCTTGGTCGTAGTCCATGAGCCGTCGACCATGGCTGCCCGCATGAACCAGAAGGTGACGGTGTCGGATTGGGTGGGTTTCGTTCGTGAGACGGCCAAGGCGGTCAAGGTGAACTCCCCCGATACCCGCATTGGCGCAGGTGGTCTCGCCTCCGAACGGGAGTACTTTGATGCTTTTGTGCACTTGCCGGAAATCGAGGTTCTCACGCTGGATATCTACGGCATCCGGGAATTGAAGGTGTATAACCGGATGATCCGTGCGGCCCAAGCTGCGGGCAAGCCGGTGTACATCGAAGAGACTTGGCGTCCCCCGTACGTCCCGCCTCGAGCCGGGATGTCGCCTGACACCGCTTCGCTCAAGAATGTCGGGAACAGGGAATTCCAGGAGCTCGATAGCCGGTGGCTGCGCGTCATGACCGCCTACGCACAGGCCAATCGCCTCGAGGCAATAACCCCGGTATGGATGTTCGCTTTGTTCAGCTACATCGGCGGCAGCGGGAACCTGGATGATCCGACCTACAACCGAGCGGTTGCGGAGGCTATCATGGGTGGCGCGAGAACAACGACGTTCCGCACGCTGCAGGAATTGGTGCGCGAGAATTCGTCTCTTCCGCGGTGACGTTCGGTCTTGATTCGTCATTGGTCAAGGGGGTCATGTGCAATGATCGTAACTGGACGGCAACCCATGCCAGTTTGGAAGCAGTCCGCTGGCAGTGGCTTTGCACAGCATCGACGAACACGGGGAAGGTGGGCTTGCCAAGACAACCGCAGGTTTGCCGCAAGGTGAGAGGCCGCTCCACCCATCAGTCGCCCTTTTCGCTGTAGGTGCCGAAGCTCCGTTTGCGCCAAAGAGCCCCAAAGCGCAGCGCCCGCTCGGCCTCGTTGCTGGTGGGCTCCACGCCTTGCACATCCAGGAATACCCAAAGGGAATCCATCTCGCGCAACAGACGTCGAGTTAACTTCCCAGCATCGTCTTTGCGGTCATGGTTCTCGTTGATCAGGCGGCTGAGCCGGGCGTAGAAGGCACGCCACTGGCCAAGATTGGGGGGCGTCCGCCTCGGCGGATGGCACAGCCGACCCAGCTCAGCCGCGGCCTTGCGACCAAAGCCGGCAACCTCGGCGTTGTTGCTGGCCGCCAGCCCCTTGGCCGTGCGGATCAGGTGGGCCAGGCGGATTCTCCTGAGTGCAACCCACAGGCGATACACCAGGTAGCCGTCGCCGACCAACACCCCCGTCTAAATCCTTGATCCGGGCCTCGAAGGCCTCCTTGGTGCGCCTGGGATGGACCATGAGAAGGCCACCGTGGTGCTCACCTTGGTCCAGATCCACATCAGCGCGCCGTTTCTCACCCAGGAGGTCTCATCGATGCAGTTCACCTCGGCCCGGCGAGCTACATCTTCAAGGGCCGCATCGTGCGGCCGGATTGCCTCGGAGATCCGGTCGATGACCTCGTGCACGGCTCCGTTGCTGATGCGGATCCCCAAGACCCACCGGCAAGACTCCTGGACTGTGCATGGGCTGTTGCGCTGGGTGCCGGCCGCTTCCCCGACCAGCGATGCAGCTTTATTCCTTGGGTGATTCCGAGCGCGATGCCGAAGCCACCTACGAAGAGGCGATTCGTCGCCGCCAGGACAGCAGGGAGAGAGTGGATGTGGAAAAAAGTCCCACATAAAAGGAAAAGGGGTTCAGGCCATGTCGCCTAACCCCCTAATTGCACATAGCCGGTGAGAGGAGTTGAACCTCCGACCCGCTGATTACGAATCAGCTGCTCTACCACTGAGCTACACCGGCGAAGGTGGACCTATTGTGCGGCGGATGCGCGGGGGCTGTCAAGACAGCCGCGAAAGCGCAAGGGCGCGAGGCGCAAGTCGTGAACCCGGTTGTCCGCCCTCACGCGATCGGAACCGACGACCTGCGCACCGGGCCGCTTTCTTACGCTTGCATCTCCTCGCAGATCGTTGGGGCCTCCCGTCCTTTCGCGGCGTCACGTCGTCATCTCCCGATAGATCCGGGGCGCCTCGCGCGCCAGGGCCTCGACCAGGCGCTGGGTGTGGATCAGATCGTCCAGGCGCATGACACACGTGGGGGAGTGGATATATCGGCAGGGGACCGCGACGACCGAGGTGAGGACCCCCCGTGCGGTGAGCTGGATGGCCCCGCCGTCCGTGGAGCCCACCAGGGGGGTCTTGATCTGATGCGGGATGTCCAGCGCTCGCGCCAGATGGAGGATCCGCTCCACCAGCCGCTCGGGCACGATGAGGCTCCTGTCCACGGCCGTGATCACCGGCCCCCGGCCCAGGGACGACACCCGCTGGTCGTCCCGCACCCCGGGGGTGTCGGTGGCCATGGTCCCCTCGAGCACCACGGCCATGTGCGGCTCCCACGCTTGCCCCGCCACCCGGGCGCCCCGGCACCCCACCTCCTCGCAGGAGGAGAACGTGGCCACCACCCGGAAATCAGGCCGGCTCGAGGCCAGGGCTTCCAGGGTCCCGATGAGCAGCGTGCACCCCGCCCGGTCATCCAGGGCCTTGCCCAGGACGGTCCCGTTGTCCAGGAGTCGAAATGCCTGGGGGAGCAAGGCCGGGGAGCCCACCCGGATGCCCCTTCCGGCCACGTCCTTCGCGCTGCCCGCGCCCACGTCCACGAACAGGTCCTTCCAGGCCAGGGGCCTTTCCTTCTCTGCTCCTTCCTGCACATGGGGGGGGATGGAGCCCACCACGCCCCACGAGAGGCGCCCTCCGGCCCCCCGGATGAGCACGTCCCGCCCCTGGACGATGCGCACGTCCCACCCCCCCATGGGGGCCAGCCTGAGGAACCCCCCCTCCTCGACGGATTTCACCACGAAACCCACCTCGTCCATGTGGGCGTCCAGCATCACGGTGAAGGGGGAGTCGGGGTTGATGACCGCGTGGAGGTTTCCCACGGCGTCCACGTGGACCTCGTCCACCAGGGGGGTCACCTCCGACCGGATCCGCCGGCGCACCTCATCCTCGAAGCCCGAGACGCCGAAGGCCTCGGAGAGCCCCCTGAGCAGGTCGAGAAGTCGGGATTCCTCCATGGCCGTCGATCCCTACTTCTTCCACGCGGCGTGCTGCAGCCTGGGCACCTCGTCGCGGCCCACCACCACGTCCAGGTCCTTGTGGCGGCCGTAGATGATGTGGACCACGAAGAAGGGCATCCAGTAGGCCTCCTCCACGATCTTCTTCTGGGCCCTGGCGTACAGCGCCTTTCGCTTCTCGGGATCCATGGAGAAGCGGGCCTCCGTGAGCCAGGCGTCCAGCTCGGGGTCCGGGTTGTAGTTCTTCTCCTCGCTGCTCAGGAACCAGGCCGGGAGGATGGCGTCGGCGTCGAAGATGTTGTACGAGCCCCAGGTCCAGTTCCCGATGCCCGTGATCTTGCCCGCGTTGCGCAGCTTGATGGCCTGGCCGATGTTGCCCCGGTAGTCCTTGATGTTGACCTTGATCCCCACCTTGCTCAGGTACCCCATGGCCGCCTGGTCGGGCTGGTGCTGGTAGTCGATGTAGTTCCACAGGTCGACCTCGAAACCGTCCGGGTACCCGGCCTCCTTGAGGAGGGCCTTGGCCTTCTCCGGGTTGTACTCGTACTCCTTGACCGTCGGATCGAACCCGAACTGCATGGGGTGGATGGGGGCGTTCATGGGATCCCCGAAGCCCTTCAGGACCTTCTCGATGATGGCCTTGCGGTCGATGGCGTGGCAGATGGCCTGGCGGACCCGCTTGTCCGTCAGAGGCGTCTTGGAAGCCTTGCCCGAACCGTCGAACTGCCAGAAGTTGACCCGCAGGACCGGGACGTCCATGGGCTCGGCGTTCCTGGCCTTCTTGATGGCGTCCCACTGGTCGCTGCCGAAATCCGCCGCGAAATCCAGGCCGCCCGAGACGAGCTCCGCGACGCGGGTGGAGGTCTCGGGGAGCTCACGCACCACGATGTTCTTCACCTTGGGAAGCCCCTTCTGCCAGTAATCGGGGTTGGCGGTCATGAGGAGCTCCGATCCCCGCTCCCACCTGACGAACTTGTACGGACCCGTGCCCATGGGATGCTCGGACACCCAGTCGTCGCCCTTGGCCTTGGTCTCCATGGGGTCGTACACGAACAGGACGTTCAACCGCTCCAGGACGATGGGATACGGCTTCTGGGTGACGATGCGGAAGGTCAGGTCATCCACCACCTCCACCTTCTGGATCCAGGTGAAGTTGCCCCGCTGGGGCGACTTCTGCTCGGGGGCCAGGATGCGGTCCTCCAGGGTGAAGCGCACGCACTCGGCGTTGAGCGGATTGCCGTTGTGGAACTTCACACCGGGGACGAGCTTGAACTCCCACGTGGTATCATCGATGGTCCTCCACGACTGGGCCAGGTGGGGGTTGATGCGGCCGGTGTCCGGGTCCCGGGTCACCAGGGGGTCCCACATGAGGTAGCCCATCTGGATCGTGACCCGCTGGGTGGACTTGTACTGGTCCAGGTTGTCCAGCTTCGTGGCGACTCCAAAGCGAATGGTATCCTTTCCCTGAGCCTCAGCCGTGCCAAGGCAGAAGCACAGGGATGCCAGGACGGCCGCTCCCCACGCGATTCCCCCTTGTCTTCTCATGGCCTGCCTCCCTTCTTGTCAAGCGTCTCTGGTTCGCCTACTTGGCCCAACTGGCGTGGTGCAGCCGGAGCATCTCGTCGGGGCTCGCCGATACCTCCAGGCCTTTCTTGGCCGCACATATCTGGTACTGGAGGAAAAGGGGCACCCAATAGGCCTCCTCGATGATCCGCCGCTGGGCCATGAGATAAAGCTCCTTGCGCCGATTTTGGTCCAGGATCGAGCCCGCCTCCTTGAGCCACTGCTCCAGTTCCGGGTCCTGGTTGTAGCACATGGGGGCGCTGGTCATGAACCATGCGGGCAGTACCGCATCGGCGTCGAAGATGAAGAGGCTCCCCCAGGCGTAGTTCCCGATGCCCGTGACCTTTCCCGTGTTGCGCATGGTGATGAGCTGGCCGATGTTGCCCCTGTAGTCCTTGAGGTTCACCTTGATCCCCACCTTGCTCAGGAATCCCATGGCCGCCTGGTTGAACTGGTTCTGGACGTTGTAGTACTGCCACACATCCAGGGCGAAGCCATCCGGGTAGCCCGCCTCCTTGAGCAGGGCCTTGGCCTTGTCAGGGCTGTACTCGTATCCCTTGAGGGCGGGGTCGTATCCGAAGTGGAAGCGGGTCAGGGGCGCCTCCAGGGGCTCGGCCTGGCCGGCGAGGACGGTCTTGATGATGGCCTGGCGGTCGATGGCGTGCGCCACGGCCCGCCGGACGCGCGCGTCGGCCACCGGGGTCTTCTCCGCCCGCGCCGATCCGTCGAACTGGTAGAAGTTGATGCGGTACGTGGGGCTGCTGATGATCTTCAGGTTGGGATCACCCTGCACCTGGGCGGCCTTGTCCGGATCCATGTTGACCACCAGGTCCACGCCGCCTGAGCGCAGCTCGGCCAACCGGGTGGAGATCTCCGGGATGATCCGGAACACGATGCCCCTGATCTTGGGGACGCCCTTGTGCCAATACGCCTCGTTGGCCGTGATCTCCAGACTCGCGCCACGCTCCCATTTGACGAACCGGTACGGGCCGGTTCCCACGGGGTTCTCGGCCAGGTGAGCGGGGTCCTTTTCCGCGGCATAGGTCGGGTCGTACGGGAAGACGTAGGTGAGCCGATCCAGGACCAGCGGGTAGGGCTCGTGACAGACGATGCGGAAGGCGTGCTTGCCCGTCACTTCCACGTCCTTGATCCACTTGAATCCGCTGGCCAGGGGGGACTTGCGTTCGGGCTTGAGGATCCAGTCCATGAGGGTGAAGCGCACCGCCTCCGCCGTGAGCTCCCGGCCGTTGTGGAACTTGACGTCCTCACGAAGCTTGAACTCCCAGACCGTGGGGCTGACGTTCTTCCACTCCGTCACCAGGTGGGGCCGGATGCTGAAGTCCTTCTCGTCCCTTTCCAGCAGCGGGTCGTTGATGAGCAGGAAGAGGTTGAAGACGTTGGTCTGGCTGGAGCCGTACAGGTCCATGGACGCGTACTTGGTGTCCAGGGCCACCACCAACCGGTCCTGGGCCGCCCGGACAGGCGAGAGCCAGAGGCTCACGGCCGCCAGGGCCAGCGCCCATCGTGCATCGAGAAGCAGTCGGCGCATCCTTACTGTCCTCCTTTCGTCGCCATGGATCAGAGGTCTGGTCGGCCATCGGCACCCTGCCACGGATTACCGTCACCTTTCCCGGGCCTCCTTCTGCGCGTGCCAGCACTTGGAGCCGTGCTCCGGGCCGAGGCGGAAGAGCGGCGGCCGCGCCCGGCGGCAGACCTCCACCGTCCGGTCGCACCGGGGCCAGAAGGGGCAGCCCGGCGGAAGCCGAATGAGGTTGGGCACGAGGCCCGGGATCTCCTGAAGGCGCCCCTTGCCGCGGTGGAACTTCATCCCCAAGCGGGGGATGGATCGCAGGAGGCCCATGGTGTACGGGTGCCGCGGCTCCGAGAACACGGCGTCGATGGGGGCGTGCTCCACCACCTCCCCCGCGTACATGACCGCCACGTGATCCGACACCTCGGCGATGACCCCCAGGTCGTGGGTGATCATCATGATGGCCATGCCAAGCTCCTCTTGGAGATCGAGCATGAGGTCCAGGATCTGGGCCTGGATGGTCACGTCCAGGGCCGTGGTGGGCTCGTCGGCGATGAGCAGCCTGGGCCGACAGGCCATGGCCATGGCGATCATGGCCCGTTGCCGCATCCCGCCCGAGAGCTGGTGGGGATATTCCCGGGCCCGCTGGGCCGGGGACGGGATTCCCACCAGGTCCAGCATCTCCACGGCCCCTCCCATGGCCTCCCTGCGGGCCATGCCCCTGTGGGTGACGAAGGTCTCGGCGATCTGATCCCCCACGGTGTACACGGGGTTGAGGGACGTCATGGGCTCCTGGAAGATCATGGCCATGCGGTCGCCCCTGAGCCGCCGCATCTCTGCGGGGGACTTCTGCAGGAGTTCCTCCCCCTCCAGGACCACCGAACCCGAGACGATGCGCCCCGGTGGGTCCGGGATGAGCCGCATGACGGAGAGGGCGGTGACGGACTTGCCCGAGCCCGACTCCCCCAGGACCCCCAGAGACATGCCTCTGCCGATCCCCAAGCCCACCCCGTCCACGGCCTTGACGACCCCTTCGGGGGTGAAGAAGTGGGTTCGGAGATCGGCGACGCTCAGGAGGGGCTGTTCCATTTCCCGGCTCATCCTTGCAGAAAGCACGCGACCCCATGCCCCGGCTCCACCTCCACCAGGGGCGGCTCATCCCGCCGGCAATCGTCCCGGGCCCGGGCGCAGCGGGTGTGAAAGCGGCATCCCGGGGGGGGATCGATGGGGCTGGGCACATCCCCTCGCAGGAGCCGCCGCTGCCTCCGTCTCGCCCGGGCCCCGGCCTCTGCCTTGGGAACGGCCGAGAGCAGGGCCTCGGTGTACGGGTGCCGGGGGTCCAGATAGACCTGGCGGTCCGTCCCCATCTCCATGATCTTGCCCAGGTACATGACGGCGATCCGGTCCGAGATGTGCTCCACCACCCCCAGGTCGTGGGCCACCACGAGGTATGACAGGGAAAAGCGCTCCTTGAGGTCCTCCAGCAGGTTGATCACCTGGGCCTGGATGGAGACGTCCAGGGCCGAGACTGGCTCGTCCGCCACGATGAGCCTCGGCGACATGGCCAGGGCCCGGGCAATGCCGATGCGCTGGCGCTGCCCGCCGGAGAACTCGTGGGGGTACCGGGCCATGAGGTCGGGCTGCAGCCCCACTGCGGCCAGCAGCTCCCGCACGCGGTCCTCCCACTCCCCGCGCTCCACCAGGCCGTGGACGCGCAGGGCCTCGCCGATGATCTCCCGGACGCGAAGCCGCGGGTTGAGGGAGGAATACGGGTCCTGGAAGATGATCTGTGCCCGCGTGCGGAATCGGACGAGGCTGGACGGGGCCAGGGCGGCGATGTCCTCCCCCTCGAAGAGGATCCGCCCCTCGGTGGGAACATGGAGGCGGACCAGGCAACGCCCCACGGTGGTCTTCCCGCAGCCCGACTCCCCCACGAGCCCCAGGGTCTCCCCGGGGCCGACCACGAAGCTGACCCCGTCCACCGCGTAGACCCGGCCAACGGTCCTCCCGAGGAGCCCCTTGCGGATGGGGAAGTGCTTCTTGAGCCCTTCCACCGCCAGGAGGGGGGCTGTGGGGGCTGCGCGCTGGTTGGCGCTCGGTGCATCGGGGGTCATCACGATTTCCTCAGGTGGGGGTCGATGAGGTCCCTGAGGGCGTCCCCCAGCAGGTTGATCCCCAGGGCCGCCAGGAAGATGGCGAACCCGGGGAAGGCGGCCAGCCACCATTGAAGGAGCATGTAGTCCCTGCCTTCGGCCAGCATCACGCCCCAGGAGGGCGTGGGCGGCTGGATGCCCAGGCCCAGGAAGCTCAGGAGGGACTCGCGGATGATGGCCCGGGCCACCTCCACGGTCCCGATGACCAGGATGCTGGGCAAGAGGTTGGGCAGGATGTGGCCCAACAGGATCCGCCTCGCCCGGAAGGCCAGGGCCGTGGCCGCCAGGACGAACTCCTGCTCCCGGAGCTTGAGGGTCTCGACCCTCACCACCCGGGTGAAGACGGGCCATCCCGTGGCCCCTAGGGCGATGATGATGTTCTGGAGGGAGGGTCCCAGGACCGCCACCAGGCTCATGGCCAGCAGGATGAAGGGGAAGCCCATCATGACGTTGACCAGAAACGAGATGGCCGAGTCCGCGCGCCCCCCGTAGTACCCGGCCAGCAACCCCAGGAAGACCCCGATGAGGATCTGAAAGAGCACGGCGCAGACCCCCACCACCAGCGACACACGGGAGCCGTACAGGATTCGCGTCAGGAGGTCCCGTCCCACGTGGTCCGTGCCCAGGAGGTGCTCCGGGCTCCCGCCCTCCAGCCAGACGGGGGGAAGGAGCCGCTTCATGATGTCCTGCTCGAAGGGGTCGTGGGGGGAGACCACCGGACAGAGGATGGCCGTCAAGAGAAGCCCCAGGATGAGGACGCCCCCCAGGGCCCCCAGGCGAAGATGCCAGAGCTTCCTGAGAACGCGGGCCAGGCCCGACGGCTCTGCTTCCCGGTCGAGGACGGCCTGGGACACGGCGGGGTTCACCAATCCCTCCACTAGTCGAGCCGGATCCGGGGGTCGATGTACGCTGCAACCACATCGGCCACCAGGTTCCCCAGGATGACGCACAAGGCGAAGACGACCACGATGGCCTGGACCACGGGATAATCCCCCACCCGGATGGATTCCACGGCCAGCCGGCCCAGTCCGGGCCAGGCGAAGACGGTCTCCGTGACCACGGCCCCTCCCAGCAGGAGGCCCAGCTGCATGCCCATGACCGTCACCAGGGGGATGGCCGCGTTCTTGAAGGCGTGCTTGAACAGGACCTTTCGCTCCTGGAGCCCCTTGGCGCGGGCCGTGCGGATGTAATCCTGGGTGAGCACGTCGAGCATCCCCGAGCGCACCAGGCGCATGTTCACGGGGAGGATCCATGAGCCCAGGGTGACGGCCGGCAGGACCAGGTGCGCGAAGGTGGCGCTCCCCGAGATGGGGAGCCATCCCAGCCACACCCCGAAGACGATGATGAGCATGATGCCAAACCAATAAAGGGGCATGGCCTGCCCCACCAGGGCCGTGAACGTGGCCACGTTGTCCGCCAGGGAGTACCGCTTGATGGCCGATATGACCCCGGCCGGTATGGCCACCAGGTTGGCGAACACCAGGGCCGCCAGGGCCAGCTTCAAGGTGGCCGGAAACCGCTCGGAGATGAGCCTCACCGCAGGTACGCGGGCGACGAACGACTGGCCGAAGTCGCCGTGAAACAGTGCCCTCTCCAGAAAGCTCAAGTACTGGATGATCAAGGGCCGATCGAGGCCCATCTGCTTCTTGAACAGCGCGATGTCCTTGACCCCCGCCTCGGGGGGAAGCAGCAGCAGGGCGGGGTCCGTGTTGAGGAACAGGAGAAAGAACGAGATCATGGAGATGACCAGGCAGACGCCCACGGCCTGGAGGAGCCTCTTGAGGATGTAGGTCTTCACGCGTCCAGGACCTTCCCGTTCCCTCTGCCTACGGCCAGGCCACGCCATAGGGCCGTCGGGCCGCCCGGTTGGCGTGGGCGATGGTCTTCCAGGCGTCCTCCTGGGACATGCCCCGGGGCGCCTCGTTGGGGTAGAAGCCCTGCCGGGCCACCAGGGACGTGAGCCGGTTGAGCCAGTAGCCTCCGTGGCGGGCCAGCGCGTCGGCGAAAAGCGGCCGGTATTCTTCCGGCTCCATCTGCCCCATGAGGAGGCCGCGCACATGGATGGCGTGGACCCCGGCCTCGTGCAGCGCCGTCAGGTCCAGATCGGCATCCCGCTGGAACGTGAAGAGGATGACGGGCCTGTCCGGCTCCGAGAGGCCCCGCCACAGCCCCCGGTAGAACCAGCGGTGGAGGATCCCCGCCGCGTAGCATCCCACGATCAGGTCGGGGTGGACCTCCCGGACGGCCAGCCTCAGCTCTCGGCCCAGGGCCTCGGCCCTCCGCTCCAGAAAGGCGTAGTAGTCGGCCAGGAGCCCCTTGTCCCGAAGCCAGGGGAAGCGGGCCTCGGGGCGCAGCCCCTCGCCCTCCTCGGACTCCTCCTCGGACCGGTCCTCGAGAAAGGCCCGGAAGGGGCCGTCGCCGAAGTCCACGCCCTGGCTGAAGAACAGGGGGCGGCGGCCGTACATCTCCAGGTCGAGCACGATGCCGGCCACGGCGCGGTACCCCCGGGCCCACTGGGCGGCCAGCGTGGCGGATCGGATGACCTCCCGCCGCCACGTCTCGTGATCCCACGGGGAGGGGATGTCCCAACCCCTTCCCTCCGCCCCCATGGCCCGGGGCATGGCCTCCATGGCCGCATATCGCCCGGGGTACTCCATGCCCATGAACCAGCGGACCGGGGAGCCCTTGAGTCCCTTGCCGACGGCCTCCCACGCGGTGAGAAGACGGGCCCGGGCCTCCCGGTTCCCGCGGTGGCGAAGCAGGAGCTGGGGGAACGCCACCCCCCAAAGGGCGTTCATTGCGCTGGCCTGGAGGCCCTGGGCCAGGCGCTGCAACTCCTCGGGTTCCTTGTCGATGTGGGCCCACCCCGAACGAATCCCCTCCCGGGCGATCCACGCATAGGGCGCGTCCCATTGGGTGCGGGGGGACGGAGGGGCCGGGGCCCACTCCTTGACCGCGTCCGTGCCCTTGGGGGGGGCCTCCGGGACGGCCTCGTCGCGCACGGGAAAGCCGGGCGGCGGCACCGGAAGGGGCTCCTGGGGGGACGTCCGGGGGAGGTCCCGGGGCCCGGCGGCCAGGAAGGCCATGAGCCGGCGCAGCAGATCCCTCAGGGCCCCTTCCTCCTCCGGGAGGGGACGCAAGGGGGCGCCCGGCTCCTTGGTGTTCCCCCCGCCCCACGTGAGCATGTATCGCCCGGCCACCACTGCCACTCCGTCGCCCGCCCTCCCCACGGCCATCAGGGGCATGACCCCACGCCGGGAGCAGTCGCCCTGGGGAAATGCGCTGGCGAAGGAGTGTGCCAGGACCTCGACGCCCGGACCCACGCGCAGGGCCGGGGACCGGTCCGTGACCATCCGTGCGGGCAGGTCCCGGGTCATGGGATGCCCTCGGGAGGGAACGGCGAAAGGGGCGTCGTAGAGCGGCGCGGCATAGCGATTCTCGTCGTCATACACCCAGTTGTCCTCGATCTGGATCGGGATCCCCAGGCGGTTCAGGAGCAGGTTGAAGAGGTGACGCTCATGATCGCCGCCGCCGTCCTCGCCGCTTCCGGGCAGGGGGCCCAGCACCAGGGCCCCGCCGCGCCGGACGAAGGCCTCCAGGGGCCCCAGGGCAGCGGCGCTCATGCCCGTTCCGGGATAGCCGGGTCCGTCTCCCGATAGCAGGACGACGAGGGAGGCGTCCCGCAGATCGCGCCGGGTGATCTGGGGGTAGAAGGGGCGATAGAGGGGATCGAACCCCCCGTCCCTGAGGTCCTGCAGCAGGCGGGCGAGCACCGGAGGCGGGTTGAGCTGGTAGTCCACCACCAGGGCTTTGGGCGAGGGCCCTCCGGCCCAAACGAGGCCGGCCGCCATGGCCGCAAAAAGACCCGCCGCCACCGCGGCGGCGGGCGGCCCGGGTACTTGGCGGCGCCTGGCCGGAGGGCCTGCCCTCTCACGGGGGAGCGGCGGCCTTCTCGCGGGGGAAGGGTTCATGCGCGATCCTTCACCCGACGGATCAGGGCGATATACTGACTGTCCCGGTCGATGTACCGGACCAGCTTGAGGGGAAAGGGCGCCAGCAGGCGCCGGAGCTGAGGGAAGGTGGGTAGGGGATCCAGGGGAAAGGGGAGGACCTCCCGCAGGCGCTCCACGAATCCCCTGCCTTCGGGGTGGCTGACGACGAGCCGGCCGTCCAATCTGAGCATGCGGGCGCAGTTGGCCAGGGCGCCGGGCTTGTCCGACAGGTTGGAAAAGACGGCGTTCATGAACAGGACGTCGATACTGCCTTCCGCAAGGGGGAGGAGGCCCACGTCCTCCAGATGGGCCTCCACCTGGGGATGGCGCGCCTTGAGCCTGGAGAGCATCTGTCCGGAGATCTCGCAGGCCACGATGCGGCCGGGCCGGCGGGCGGCGATCAGAGGGACGAGGACCCCCACCCCGGCGCCCGCGTCCAGGACCACCTCGCCCTCCCGGATGGCCGCCGCGTCCACGATCTCCTGCAGGTTTCGGAGGATGTGGGGCGGCTGCTCCTGGTCGAACAGGTCCACAGCCCCGTCGAAATAACGGGATTGCCACTCGTTGGCGAGAAGCCGGTCTGTGGGTTCGGGGTCTTCCATCGCTGCTCGACAGGCAACAGGAAATAGCCGGGGCCGTTCCTCAGATCACCTTGTTCAACCCGTACTCGATGATTCCCTGAGCCCCCGCCTCCTGGAGCCGGGGGATGATCTCCCGCACCACGTCCTCGTCCACGATGGTCTCGATGGCGAACCAGTCCTGGCCGTACAGCTTGGATATGGTGGGAGACTTGAGGCTGGGCAGGACCGCCACCACTGCGGGGATGTCCACCTCGGCCACGTTCATCTTGAGTCCGACCTTCTTGTACGCGGTCATGGCTCCGTTGAGCAGCAGGCGGATCTGCTCGATCTTCCGTCGCTTCCAGGGATCCTCCCAGGCCTGCCAATTGGCGATGAGCTGGGGCACCGTGGTCATGAGCTCCTCGACGATGCGCAGCCCGTTCGCCCGCAGGGTGGTCCCGGTCTCCGTCACCTCGACCACGGCGTCGGCCAGTCCCTCCAGGACCTTGGCCTCGGTGGCGCCCCAGCTGAACTCCACCTCCACCCGGATCCCCCGTTCGGAGAACAGCCGCCGCGTGAATCCCACCAGCTCCGTGGCGATGCGCTTTCCTTCGAGATCTCCGAGGCTTCTCACCGGGGAGTCCTCGGGCACGGCCAGGACCCATCGGGCGGGCTTCCGGCTGACCTTGGAGTAGACCAACTCCTCCAGGACCACCACGCGGGAGTCGTTCTCCAGGATCCAGTCCCTTCCCGTGAGGCCCAGATCCAGAACCCCGCCCTCCACGTACCGGGAGATCTCCTGGGCCCGGATCAGATAGCAGGAGATCTCCTCGTCGTCCACGCTGGGAAAGTAGCTCCGATCGTTGAGCCGTATGTGCCAGCCGGCCCTGCGAAAGATCTCTATGGTGGCATCCTGCAGGCTCCCCTTGGGGATGCCCAGCTTGAGCCTGTTCATCACACCACCCCCGGGACAGGACCCGTCTGAGAAAAAAAAGATCCACCCCATCGGGTGAGGACCCATCCGAGTCGCCATGCTCTGTCCCCTGAATTCCATGGGATTATTACCCCTTGGCCGGGGGGGATGTCAAGCGGGCGCGGGCCGCGGGCCAGGCTGGGAGGCCGATGTGTGTCCGGACTGTGCCCATGAATTCCCGTTAAATTTGTAATGTTAGAATATTGGCATTTTTCCCTTGACAAGGCGGTGCGGTTTCGATAAGAGATGGGCATCTCGGGATCGCAAGCCTTCGCTTCACAGGAACCAAGGCGCTTTTGGGAAGGCGGACCCTCCCTCGGGAGAGGGTGGGTTGGGAGATAAGGCATGATCGGCCTTTGGCCGCGCCCGCCCCATCGGTTCAGCCACGATTCATCCATTCCGTCGAGACTCCATCTGTCGGTTTCACGCGCCGCCCGGGGGCACGGGGCCGTCCAGAGCCCCCCCCGGCCATTCCATGAGGAGGGGATTTCATGAAGGAGACCGTAGGCTTCATCGGCATCGGTGCCATGGGAAAGCCCATGTCGTTGAACCTCCTGAAGGCGGGATACGCGCTGACCGCCTACGACCTGAATCCTGCCGCCCTGGCCGAGCTCCAGGCCGCGGGAGCCTCCCTCGCCCGATCATGCAAGGATGTGGCCGCCGGGTCCCGACTGGTCATCACCATGCTGCCCGACTCGGCCGCCGTGGAAAAGGCCATCCTGGGTGACGACGGGGTGATGGAAGGGGTCCAGGCGGGTGCCGTGGTCATCGACATGAGCACCATCGATCCCAGCGTCTCCCGCAAGGTGAGCCGGGCCCTGGACGAGAAGGGCGTCAAGATGCTGGATGCGCCCGTGAGCGGGGGCACCATGGGCGCCGCCGCCGGCACCCTGGCCATCATGGTGGGAGGGGACGAGGGGGCGTTCAGCCGCTGCCTTCCCGTGTTTCAGGCCATGGGCAAGAACATCACATATTGCGGTCCCAGCGGCAACGGGGAGATCGTCAAGATCATCAACAACCTGCTCTTCGGGATCAATCTGGCGGGGGTGGCCGAGGCGCTGGCCCTGGGGGTCAAGGCGGGGGTGAAGTTCCAGACCCTGTACGACGTCATCAAGTCCAGCTCCGGGCAGAACTGGGCCATGCAGGTGTACTGCGCCAACAAGGGGTTCAAGGGGGACTACGAACCCGGGTTCATGGCGGAGCTGCTGTACAAGGATCTGGGGCTGGCCATGAACCTGGCCAAGGAGGAGCGGGTGCCCCTGATGGTGGGAGGACTGGCGTACCAGATCCAGGCGGACATCAACGCCGCCGGGCTGGGAAAGAAGGACTGCTCCATCCGCAACCGGCTCATGGAGGACTTGGTGGGCGTGAAGCTCAGGATGGAGTGAGGTGCCGGACGGCTCGTGATGGAGGCCGTTTCGCTCAAGGAGGCGAAGATGGCGAAGGATCTGCCAGGGTACGCGGGAAGGCTCCTGAGGGTGGATCTGTCCTGCGGCAAGCTCCAGCCGGAGGGGCTGGACGAGGCGACCGTGCGCAAGTGGGTGGGCGGCGTTGGATTGGCGGCCCCCATCCTGTATGGGGAAGTTCCACCATCGGTCCAGTGGTCGGACCCGGACAACCGGCTCATCTGGTCCACAGGACCCCTGGCGGGAAGCGGCCTGTCGGGGGCGGGCACGTTCAACGTCCTGACCAAGGGGCCCATGACCAACCTGGCCGGCTCATCCCAGGCCAACGGCTTCTTGGGGGCGTACCTCAAGTTCTCGGGCTTCGACGGCATCGTCATCCAGGGCCGCGCTCCGCGCCTCTCGTACCTATGGATCAAGGACGGCAGGGCCGAGCTGCGGGATGCACGCCGCCTGGCCGGCAAGGACGTGTGGGAGGTGGAGGACTTGCTGCGGGCGGAGCTGGGCGTCAAGGAGAAGGAGGTCAGCGTCTTCGGCATCGGCCCGGCCGGGGAGAACGGCGTGCGCTTCGCCTGCATCGTGGGGGATCGGGGCCATGTGGCGGGCCACAACGGCGTGGGCGCGGTCATGGGTTCCAAGAACCTCAAGGCCGTCGTGGTGCACCGGGGGAAGGGTCGGTTCGCCATCGCGGACCCCCAAAAGCTCAAGGAGAAGGATGACGAGATCCTGGAGTTCGTGAAGACCTCTTTCGCGTGGCTGTACAACTGGGGGACCGGGGGCGCCCTTCCCATGATCGCCGGCTCCGGGGCCCTGCCCGTGAAGAACCTGACCACCAACCTGTACCCCGCCCAGGACCGCGTGAACGGGGAGTACCTGCGCACCCACTACAAGGTCCGGTCCAAGCCGTGCTACAAGTGCCGGGTGGCCCACGTCAAGGAGGTGACCGTCACCGAAGGGTCCTTCCAGGGATTCGTGGGGGAGGAGCCCGAGTACGAGCAGATGTCCGCCTGGGGCCCCATGATCGGCAACGAGGATTTGGGCGCGGTGGTCATGCTCACCCGGGAGGTCGACCGCCTGGGGCTGGACTGCAACGAATCCTCGTGGGTTATCGGCTGGGCCATGGAGTGCTACGAGAAGGGGGTGTTCACGAGGAAGGAGACCGACGGCCTGGACCTCTCCTGGGGGAACGTGGAGGCGGTGAGGGAGCTCTTGAACCGCATCGCGCGGAGGGAGGGTTCCCTGGGAGATCTCCTGGCCGAGGGAGTCATGCGGGCGGCCAAGAAGGTCGGCGGGGAGAGCGTCGACTGGGCGGTTCACACCATGAAGGGGTCGTCCCCCCGGGGCCACGACCACCGGGGGCGCTGGCACGAGCTGTTCGACACCTGCATGACCAACACGACGACGCTGGAGTCCACCTGGGTGGGGGTCCACCCCCATCTGGTGGACATGGAGCCCGTCAAGGACGCCTTCTCCCATGAGGAAGTCTCCACCATCAATGCCAGGTACAACGGCATCCGTCAGTTCGACGACTGCCTGGGGGTCTGCCGCCTGGCCACGCCTCACCCCAAGCTCGTCCTGGAGTGCTTCAATGCGGTGACGGGCTGGGGCTGGACCCTCCAGGACGCCTTTGCCGCGGGACGGCGGGTGGTGAACATCCTGCGGGTCTTCAACTTCCGGCACGGGATGCGGGCCGAGGACGAAAGGCCTTCGCCCCGCTATGGCTCCGTGCCCGTGGACGGCCCGTCCCAGGGCAGGGACATCATGGCCAAGTGGCCCTGGATGGTGGAGAACTACCGCAAGCTCATGGGGTGGGACCCTGAGACCGGAAAGCCCCTGCCGGAGACCCTCAAGGCCTTGGGGCTGGGGGAACTCGTGGCGGACTTGTAGCACGGAGGTGAGCGGGGTTTCAGAATCGCCACCGCGGGACAAGCCGGAGTCGGGGATGTGACGAGATCGCCGGACCCCGGCGTCCGCTGGGATGACGGCTGAGCGCTCCTCGGGCCGTTTCTTGGGATTCCTCTCGAGCACCGGGCATGCGGGTGACGCTGGATGTGTGGACGGGCAGGGGAGGCGAAGCAAGCACGGACCAAGGCCCCCCGCCCCCTTTGCGCTTCACACTGGACGCCGACGTTGGTGACGGGGCGACGGGGGGCGATTTCATGGCCGCCATGGCCCGGGGCCATGGCGCCATTGCCGAGCGGGTGTTCGATGCCGAGGCCGGGGAGTTCCGGCCCAACGTCCTGGTGGTTTTCAATGAACGGGTTTCAACGGCCAAGGACGTGTGCCAGGCGAGGCTGAAGGACGGAGATCGGCTTGCGGTCTTTCCTCTGGATAGCGGGGGATAAGAAGAGGGGGAGAAGAAACAACCCATGTTCGAATCGGTCAGGACCAACAAGATCTCCGAACATATCGTCGGGCAGATCCGCAAGGCCATCTTCGACGGGCGGCTGAAGCCGGGCGACAGGCTTCCCACGGAGAAGGCCCTCATGGAGAGCTTCAGCGTGAGCAAGGCCACCCTCAGAGAGGCGCTGCGGGTCCTGGAGGTGCTGGGCTTCCTGGAGATCCGAAAGGGGGCCTCGGGCGGGGCCTTCGTCACCGAGGTGGACACCAAGGCTGCCCGGGACAGCCTGCTCAGCTTCCTGCGGTTCACGGACCTCTCCCTGACGGATCTGTCGGAGGCCCGGCTCCTCCTGGAGACCCACTGCGCGGAGCAGGCGGCGTCGCGGATCTCTGAGGCCGACCTGGATCGGCTGGGGCAACTGGTCGAGTCCCTGGATGCGGCCTTGAAATCGAGCTCCGTGGACTTCGGCGAGCTGGGCAGACACATCGAGTTTCACCACATCATCGCCCAGGCGACGGCCAATCCCATTCTCATCTTCTTCCTGGATTTCGTCTGCGAACTCCTCATGGGCTCCAAGGAGCTGCTCAAGCCTGGGAGGGATTTCTACGAGAGGGTGCTGGCCGCCCATGAGCGGATCCACTCCGCGCTGCGGGAGAGGAGTCCCAAGCGGGCGAGAGGCGAGATGATTCGACACATCCAGGAGGAGGAACTGGACCTGCTGGATCTGAGGAAGGCCAGGGGCCTGGATCGACTGGACCTGGTGGGCGTCTCGGAGTCGCTGATGCATGGCTCGTGGAACCCCAGGGAAGGGTACGGCCGGGAGGGGGCGTCGGAGTCGAGGTCCGACGGCGTCGTCCGCCGGGCAAGGGCCGGGGAACGATGACGCGGAAAGGGGGTGGTGGACGGATCGGGAAGGGGAAGGGTGGCGAGGTGATCGGTTTCATCGGAGGAAGGTCTCGGAGTACTTCACAGGACCGCATGGATAAGGAGGTGACGGTCATGAAGAGAAAGGCATTGCTTTGCGCGGCATTGGCCCTGCTGGCCGGCAGCGTCATCCTGGTCAGCTTCATCCCGCCGGCAGAGGCCGCGCCCGTGAAGGCCAGGTTCCAGAGCGCATGGGCACCGTCCATCACCCTGTGGCGGCCGGACAAGTACTGGGTGAATCTGGTCAACGTCCTGGCCGCCGGGGAGCTGGAGATCCAGTACTTCGACGGCGGGACCATCATCACCCAGGTGCCCGAGCTGTTCGACGCCGTGGCCAAGGGGACCCTGGACATGGCCACGGACTGGCCCAGCTACTGGGAGGGGAAGAACGAGGCCTTCAGCCTCATCACGTCGTACCCCAACTGGATGACCCCGGGCGACTACATGCTGTGGTACTGGCAGGGCGGCGGGCTGGAGCTGGCCCAGGAGCTGTACGGCAAGTACGGCATCGTCTGGATCCCCCACGGCGTGACGGGCCCGGAGTGCGGCATGCGCACCAACAAGCCGGTCAAGACCGGGGACGACTACAAGGGCCTGAAGATGCGTCAGTGCGGCCGCATCCAGGCCAAGATCCTCAACGACATCGGCGGATCGGCCATCTTCATGGGTGGGGCGGACATCTACCTGGCCCTCTCCCGGGGGACCATAGACGCGGCGGAGTTCTCGGTGCCCGAGGTGGACTGGTCCATGGGGCTCCACGAGGTGACCAAGAACTGGGTGCTCCCGGGCTGGCACCAGCCGGGCCCCCTGTGGGGCGTCATGATCAACAAGAAGGTGTACGACGGGCTGTCCGACAAGGTGAAGTTCATCCTCAAGGAGGCGGCCATGGCCTCCATGATGTGGGGATGGACGTACTACGAGTACAGCTCCGGGGACTACGCCAAGCGCATGGCGGACAAGGGGATCAACATCACCCGGCTGGACGACGCCACCCTGGATAGGTTCCAGGACTTCGCGTACAAGTACATGCTGGAGGACGCGGAGAAAAACCCGGACTACGCCAAGATCGCCTACGCCCAGGCCCGGTACTTCAAGCTGTTCGACATCTGGCGCTCGGGCCAGCGGCCTTTCATGTTCGGCCGCACCCCGCCCAAGCTGGACGAGGTGCTCCCCAAGCTGGAGGCCGCGGCCAAGAAGCACAACGTGTACGACGCGGTCGTTGCCCTGGAGAAGAAGGTGCGGGCGACCATGGAGAAAGAGGAGTTCTGGAAGCCGGGGACCCAGTATGTGGGCAACCCGGTTCCCGTCAAGTGAGATCGGGTCAAGTGTGTGCGGCCTCCCGGCCCTTCCCCCGAGGGGGGGGGAGGGCCAAGGGGGGTCGGGAGCGATTCGAGTGACCCGTTGGGGCGCAGATTGGAACCCGGCACCGGAAGACCGGACAGGGAGGATTCGGGCAGGGGCGAGCCTGCCCTTGCGACGAAGGGGATCTGTTGCGCCATGGACCGAGGCGAAAGGCGCCGGTGGGAATCCACCTGCGGACCGCCGAAAGGATCCCCCGGCACCCGGCGCGATGCTTGCTGACGGAGGTCTCCTGTGGGAAAGCTCATGGCATTGGTGAAGTTCATCGACACTGTCTCGGAGTGGGCGGGAAGGATCTTCGCCTGGATGGTCATCCTGCTCATGGGCCTGTCGGTCTACGAGGTCATCACCCGGCGGTTTCTCGGCAAGCCCACCATCTGGACGTTCGACGTGATCGGCTATTTGTTCGCGGCCACGATCCTGCTCCTCATGGGGTACACCCTTCTCTACAAGGCCCACGCCAATGTGGACCTCTTCTACGAGAAGGTGTCCCCCAGGGCCCAGGCCGTCCTGGACATCGTCACCTACGTGCTGTTCCTGGGGATCTTCGTGGTGGTCTTCTTCATCAACGGGGTGCGCTTCGCGGCCACCTCCTGGTCCATGATGGAGAAGACGGCCTCGGCCTTCAACTTCTATGTGTTTCCGGCCAAGACCCTGATCCCCCTGGGGGCGTTCCTCCTGATCCTGCAGATGGTGTCCGAGATCATCAAGCGGGTCGTGTTTCTGACCAAGGGGGTGAGGCCATGATCCAGCTCTCTCCCGAACTGGCGACCATCCTCATGTTCATCGGGATCATCGTGGGGCTCGCCCTGGGCCACCCCGTGGCCTTCATCCTGGGGGGGCTGGCGGCCATCTTCGGATTCGTCGGCTGGGGCCCCCAGGCCTGGTACATGTTCATGGGGCGCGCCTTCGACGCCTGCACCAACCAGGTGCTGGTGGCCATCCCGTGCTTCATCCTCATGGCCTCCTTCCTGGGGCGATCCGGCATCTCCGACGGCCTCTTCCGGAGCATGATGTACCTGTTCGGGCCCGTCAACGGCGCCATCGGGCTGGCGGTCATCATCATGTGCGCCGTGGAGGCGGCCTGCACCGGCATCATCGGCGCCAGCGTGGTGAGCATGACCATCATGGCCATGCCCGTCATGCTCAAGCACGGGTACGACAAGAGAATGGCCACCGGGGCCATCGGCGCGGGGGGGGTGCTGAGCATCCTCATCCCGCCCAGCATCATGCTGGTCATGATGGCGGACCAGGCCGGGGTCTCCGTGGGCAAGCTGTTCGCCGGGGCCTTCTTCCCGGGCCTGGTGCTCACCGGCCTTTTCTTCTTCTACATCCTCCTTCGGACGGCCATCAACCCCAGCCTGGGGCCGGCCCTCTCCAGGGAGGAGCGGGCCGAGTACACGGGCTGGGTCCTGATCCAGATGCTGGCCAAGAACATGATCCCGCCCGCCGTGCTCATGCTGGGGGTCCTGGGCTCCATCTGGATGGGGGTGGCCACCTCCACCGAGGCCGCCGGGGTGGGGGCCTTCCTGGCCCTGGTGCTCATGATCGCCTACGGCAAGTTCACGTGGAAGGGGTTCGCCGAGGCGGTCTGGGGGGCGGCCCGGACCAACTGCATGGTGATGACCATCCTGTTTTGCGCCTCCATCTTCACCGGGGTCTTCCTGGGGCTGGGGGGGGGCAAGGTGGTCACCAGCATCGTCATGTCCATGGACTTTCTGGGCAAGTGGGGCATGTTCGGAATGATGATGTTCATCATCTTCGTCCTGGGCTTCCTCATCGACTGGATCGCCATCATCTACATCACCTTCCCCATCTTCCTGCCCATCGCCCAGCAGCTGGGCTTCGACAAGATCTGGTTCATCATCATGATCGCGGTGAACCTCCAGAACTCGTTCATGACGCCTCCCTTCGGGTACGCCCTCTTCTACATGAAGACCACCGTGCCACCCGAGGTGCGGCTCATCGACATCTACAGGGGCGTTGTGCCCTTCATCGCCATGCAGGTCCTTGGGCTCATCATCTGCATCCTGTTTCCCAAGATGGCCACGTACCTGCCCAGCATCGTCATCAAGTGACGGACACAGAGAGGAGGTCGGCATGCTGCCTGCAAGGACGTTCCTGGTCCCCCCCACGCTGATCACGGGGACCGGTTCCGCGGAGAAGGTGGGGGAGGAGGTCAAGAAACTCAAGGCCAAGAAGGCCCTCATCGTCACCGACGAGGTGATGATCAAGCTGGGGGTGGTGGAGGGGATCCAGAAGTCGCTGTCCCAGAGCAAGGTCAAGTCCGCGGTCTTCGACAAGGTGGCCACCGAGCCCACCGTGGAGTTCGTGGGCCTGGGCGTCGAGGCCCTCAAGACCAACGGGTGCGACGTCCTGGTGGCCGTGGGGGGGGGCAGCCCCATCGACACGGCCAAGGCCATCTCGGTCATGGCCGCCAATCCGGGCACCATCGAGCAGTACAAGGGGCTGCACAACGTCCCCCGCAAGGGCCTCCCCGTGGTGGCCATCCCCACCACCGCCGGGACCGGGAGCGAGGTGACCATCTTCACCATCATCACGGACACCAAGACCGACGTGAAGATGCTCATCGGGAGCGTGCACTGCCTGCCCCAGGTGGCCATCGTGGACCCCCTCCTGACCCTATCGTGCCCCCGGGGGCTCACGGCCGCCGTGGGCATCGACGCCCTCACCCACGCGGTCGAGGCCTACGTCTCGGTCAAGGCGCAGCCCATGAGCGACCTGTTCGCCCTGTCGGCCATCGACCTGCTGTCGGGGAATCTGAGGCAGGCCTGGGCCAACGGGAACAACCTCGAGGCCCGGGAACAGGTGATGCTGGGGGCCCTTCAGGCGGGGATCGCCTTCAGCAACGCCTCCGTGGCCCTGGTCCACGGCATGTCCCGGCCCATCGGGGCGTATTTCCACGTCCCCCACGGGGCCTCCAACGCCGCCCTCCTGGGGGTGGTGACCGAGTTCAGCCTGGTGGGCAACCCCCGGCGCTATGCCGAGATCGCCGCGGCCATGGGCGAGGACGTGGAGGGGCTCTCGGACATGGAGGGGGCATGCCTGGCCGCCGAGGCCATCCAGCAGCTCATCGAGGACATCCAGATCCCGTCGCTCAAGGCGCTGGGGGTCCAGAAGGAGAAGCTGGAGAAGCTGGCCCCGGCCATGGCGGAGGCGGCCATCGCCAGCGGGAGCCCGGGGAACAACCCGAGGCAGGCCACCAAGGAGGAGATCGTCGAGCTGTACAGCATGGCGTACGAACAGGAGTGAGGCGTACGGCATGAAGCGTCGTCCGTTGTTTGCTGTCAGTTGCAACGGACCACGGACAACGGACAGATGGTGCGGAGCGCCCGGGCGGGGGTATGGCGAGCAACCACATCCAAGGAGGAGAGGGAGATGGCCGTTCTGGAAGAACCGATCAAGAAGATGCTGGAGCTGAAAAACTACATCAACGGGGAGTGGACGGCGTCCAAGGCCAAGGAGAAGTGGGACGTGGTCAACCCGGCCACGCGCAAGGTCCTGGCCAAGGTCCCCATGTCCACGGAGAAGGAGGTCCTGTCGGCCATCCAGGCGGCCCAGGAGGCCTTCCCCGAGTGGCGGCGCACGCCCCCCCTGGCCCGGGTGCGCTGCCTGTTCCGGCTCAAGGAGGCCATGGAGAAGAACTTCGAGGAGCTGAGCCGGGTCCAGACCATGGAGCACGGCAAGACCATCGACGAGTCGCGCGGCGAGACCCGCCGGGGCATCGAGATGGTGGAGGTGGCCACGGGGATCCCCTCCCTCATGCAGGGCTTCAACCTGGAGGACATCGCCGCGGGCATCGACGAGTACGCCATCTACCAGCCGCTGGGGGTCTTCTCCCACATCGCGCCCTTCAACTTCCCCTTCATGGTGCCCCTTTGGTTCTCTCCCTTCGCCCTGGCCACGGGCAACACCTTCGTGGTCAAGCCCTCTCCCCGGGACCCCATCAGCCAGGTGAAGCTGGCCGAGATGTTCGACGAGGCCGGCATCCCTCCGGGGGTGTACAACGTGGTCCACGGGGGGGCCGACGCGGCCCGGATCCTCATGAGCCACCCGGCCATCAAGGGGGTGACCTTCGTGGGGACGACCTCCATCGGCAAGGAGGTATACAAGACCGCAGGAGAGACCTGCAAGCGGGCCATCGTGCAGGTGAGCGCCAAGAACTTCCTGGTGGTCCTTCCCGATTGCGACGTCAAGGCCACCATCGCCGCCCTGCTCACGTCGTTTTACGGCAACGCGGGCCAGCGCTGCCTGTCCGGCGCCAACCTGGTCCTGGTGGGGGACGACAGGAAGTTCAACCAGCGGTTCATGGATGAGTTCCTGGACGCGGTCACCAAGATCAAGATCGGATACGGCCTGGACGACGCGGTCCAGATGGGGCCCATGCAGTCCGTGGACGGCAAGGAGCGGGTCCTCAAGTACATCCAGATCGGGGTCAAGGAGAAGGCCAAACTGGTGCTGGACGGGCGTAAGTTCAAGATCCAGGGGAAGTACCCGGACACCTGCTTTATCGGCCCCAGCGTTTTCGAGAACGTGACGCCGGAGATGACCATCGCCCGGGAAGAGATCTTCGGGCCGGTGGCCGGCGTCCTGAGGTGCAAGACCCTGGGCGAGGCCATCCGGTGGATCAACGCCAGCAACTACGGCAACGCCGCCTCCATCTTCACCTCCAACGGCGGCGCGGCCCGGGAATTCCAGTACAACGTGGAGTGTGGTAACATCGGGGTCAACATCGGCATCGTGGCCCCCATGGCCTTCTTTCCCTTCAGCGGCATGAAGGACTCCTTTTACGGGATCCTCCACGGCCAGGGCCGCGACGCCGTGCGCTTCTTCACCGAGTGCAAGGTCGTGATCCAGAGGTGGTTCTGACAGATGCGCTTCCCCCCGGGGCGGCCCGCGGCAACCCCGGGAGGAGCAGGCCCCAGGAGGTCAAGTCCGAATGATCTTGAACACGTGTGCCCAGGTGGTGAGCCTGGCCAAGGAGTTGGAGACCCAGTCGGCCAAGTTCTACCGGGATCTGTCCAAGAAGCTTCCCCCAGGCAAGGAGACGTTCCTGGCCTTCGCCCAGGAGAACGACGGCTACTACGCCCAGGTGGAGCGGGCCTATTACGGGGTCATCACCGACGCCTTCGAGGGGTGTTTCGCCTTCCAGATGAACCCCGGCGAATACAGACTCGATACCAAGCTGCCGGCCAAGGCGGCCATGGCCGACGCCGTGAAGAAGGCGTTGGCCGTGGAGGAGAAGATGACCCGGTTTTACCTGGAGGCGGCCGAGCAGTCCAAGGCGTTGATGGCCGATGTGCCCCGGGCCATGAAGCTCGTGGCCAAGAAGCGGGGGGATCGTCCATCCAAGCTCAAGGGACTTCTCAAGAGGAAGTAGACCCTGCCATGGCCGGTCGCTCCTTCGCCGAAATGCCGGGGAGAGTCCCCGGCATTTCTCGCTTGTGAGATGAGGGAAGACGCCGGAGGCGAGAAGGGATCCTGGCCCCTGCTCGCGGGGATCGCCCTGGTGTGCTTCGGCCTCGTGGCCCTGGAGATCGCCGCCTCGCGCCTTCTGTCCGTCCTGCTTTCCCACCACTTCGTCTTCCTCGTCCTGTCCGTGGCCCTCCTGGGCCTGGGGCTGGGAGGGATGTGGGTCCGCCTGCGGCGGCCCTCGGCCCCGGCGCAGGTTCATTGGTTCCTGGCCGGGATGGCGGCCCTCCTGGCCGTCTCCATGCCCGCGGTGGTGCTCCTGGCGACCGGGGCCTCCGGCTGGGGGGGCGGCCCGCTCGTTCCCGTGTGCCACGGCCTGATCCTTCTGGTCCCCTTCGTGCTGGCGGGCGCCATCCTCGCGGAGGTCTACCGGAGTTTCCCCGGGATGAGCGGCCGGACGTACGGGGCGGATCTGCTGGGGGGCGGGGCGGGGGCCGGGGCGTCCGTCGTCCTGATGGACGCCCTGGGGGGCGTGGGGGCGCCCCTGCTGCTCGCCGCCATGGTCTCTCTCGCCGCCCCGTTGTTCGCCGTGGGGGCCAAGGCCCGGAGAAGGGAGGCCCTGGGGCCCGCCCTGGGCGCCCCGCTTCTCACGGTCGGCCTGTTCGCGGCCCATTGGGGGGGCATCTGGTCCCCGGCGGTGCCCGTGGGCCGGGATCCCTCCAAGGAGATCCACGATGCCCTCACGACGTTCAAGGGGCGGATCGTGGAGACGCGCTGGAGCGCCTTCGGCCGCACCGACATGGTGGCCTTCCACGAGCACCCGGACCACCGGGACATCTACCTGGACGGCACCGCCGGATCCCCCATGTACCGCTTCAGCGGGGACATGCGGAGCCCCGGGGCGGCGGTGTCCCGCCTCAAGGAGACGTTTCCCGGGTACCTGCCGCTCCAACACCTGGGGGAGGATGGGAAGGACAACGCCCTCGTCATCGGCCCCGGCGGGGGGCGGGATGTCCTGCTGGCGCTCATGGCCGGCCTGCGCCGGGTCGTGGCCGCGGAGGTCAACGAGGACCTGGTCCACATGGTCCGGGCCCATGGCCATTACAACGGCGGGATCTACGGCGAGCATCCCCACATCCAGGTCTTCGTGGACGAGGGAAGGGGGTTCCTCCGGCGGCGGGCAGAGGCCTTCGACCTCATCTACCTCAGCCTCCCCGTGACCAACACGAGCCGAAGCCCCGAGGGCTACTCCCTCACGGAGAACTTCCTCTTCACCCGGGAGTCCATGCTGGAGTACCTGGATCACCTGACCCCCGAAGGGCGCCTGGTGGTGGTGGGGCACAACGACGCCGAGGCCCTGCGGCTGCTGGCCACCTGCCTGGCGGCCCTGCGGGCCAGGGGGGTGGCCATTCCCGCGGCCATGGCGCACGTGGGCCTGCTGGGCTCCGAGGATTACCCGGTCTTCATCCTCAAGCGGGAGCCCTTCACCCGGGCCGAATCCCTGGAGATCCTGGACACCCTGAGGGAGCGGGGCCAGCCCATCTCCTCCTCGTTCCTTCCCCGCCTGGGCCCCCCCAGCGGGCTCAACCCCGGCCTCCTCGCCCTGGAGGCCGGACAGATGGACATCCGGCAGCTGGTGGACCGGGCGGCCCGACAGGGGTTCGACATCCGCCCGGTCTGGGACGACGCACCGTTCTTCTACAAGGTCGAGGCGGGCGTGCCCCGGGTCGTGTCCCTGGTCCTGTGGCCCTCGCTGGCCATCCTGGGCCTGATCCTGGTCCCCGCGGCCCTGGAAAGGACCCCCGGCAACGGGAAGGGTCCGCGGGCCCCAAAAGACGCCCGGCGCGGGGAGGGCGCCCTGCCGGAGTTCCTCCTTCTCTTCGCGGTTCTGGGGATGGGCTTCATGATCATCGAGGTCTCCCTGGCCCAGAGGCTCTCCCTGTTCCTGGGTCATCCCGTGGTGTCCCTCGTGTTCATCCTGACCGCGCTGCTCATTCCCGCCGGGTTGGGGAGCGTGTGGAGCGGGCGGCTGGGGGAGGCGCGGATGGGCCGGGGCATCCGCCTGGCCGTGGCGGCCGCGGCGGCCATGGCCCTGGGCCACGCCTTCCTTGTCCCGGGCCTTCTTGGGGCGCTCATGGGGATGGAGTTGCCGGCGCGCATGGCGGTGGCCGCCGCCCTCGTGGCCCCCCTGGGGTTCGCCCTGGGGATTCCCTTTCCCCTGGGCATCCGGCTGCTGGGGCGGGCCGGCCTGGGGGCGCGGATTCCGTGGATGTGGTGCGTCAACGGGGTCGGCTCGGTGGTCGGCTCCGGGGCGGCCGTCATGCTGGCCATCCAGTGGGGCTTTTCCGCAGCTCTCACCGTGGCGGCCATGTGCTACCTTGTGATGGCGGGGGGATTCCGCGGGCGGTGGGGCCAAGGCCAGTGACCCCCCGGCCCCCCGGCCCGAGAGGTCTTCCCATGCCCCTGGTTCGGATCGGTGACCTGCGGCTCTTTTTCAAGGACGTGGGAAAGGGCCCCCCCCTGCTTCTCATCCCGGGGTTCGGGGCCGACTCCACGGTGTACAACGGCCTTTTCCCCCGCCTGCGGGGGCGGGTGCGCCTGATCGCCCCGGATCCCAGAGGGCTGGGGCGTTCCGGTGACGCGCCGGGGCCGCTCACCAGCCACCGACTGGCCCGGGATCTCGTCGGGATCCTGGATCATCTGGGAATCCAGCGCACCGCGGTCCTGGGAAGCTCCATGGGGGCGTGGGTGGCCCGGCGTCTGGCCGCTCTCCATCCGGACCGCGTGGAGGCCCTGATCCTGTGCACCCCGGGGGGGGGCGATTCCCCCTACGCCCGGCGAGTGCGGGCCCTCCTCCGGGCGCTGCTGGATGCCGGCGGCCCCGACGATCTCATGGACCACATCTTCACCCTGGTCCTCTCCCCCCGCTTTCTCAACGAGAACGAGCCGCTGGTCAGGGAGCTGGCCCGCATGAGCCGGCCCGACGCCCGGGCCCGAAGGACCATGGCCGGGCAGTTGGAGATGATGGCCCGGGAGGCCGGGGACCCGCCGGACCCCGTGCCGTCACCGGTCCTGATCCTGGCGGGGGCCCAGGACCGCCTCGTCCCCCTCGGGGAACTGGAGGCTCTGCGAAGTTCGATCCCGGGCAGTCGGCTGGTGATCCTGGAGGGCGCGGCCCACCATCCATTTCTGGAGGCGCCAAAGGAGGCCGTAGACCATCTGGTCTCCTTCATGGAGGACCCGAGCGGAAGGCTGGGCAATTTGCCTTGACAGGGCGCCCCTCTCTTCCTATGATTGGCCCACCCATGAAAGGCGGCGAGGATGGGGCCTGGGGCGAGGGGGATTCCCCGGCCCTTGTTCCGATCCCCGCCAGGGGAGACGTATCCCGCATCCATTCACTCTACACCCCCACGAGAGGAGGCGTTGACATGAGACCCAAGAGCGTCTGTCTGATCGCTGCCCTGGCCGTGTGCATGGCGGCCCCGCTGGCGGCCCTGGCCCAGGGCAAAGTGGACCTCAAGATGATGACCGGGCCCATGGGGGGATCGTGGTATCCCCTGGGAGGGGCCATCGCCGAGATGATCCAGAAGGAGATCCCCGGGGCCAGTGTTTCGGTGCAGCCCGGCGGCGGCATCGCCAACGTCATGGGGGTGGAGGAGGGGAAGGCCGATATCGGCTTTGGCAACTCCTCCTCCAGCGTGGACGGCGTCAACGGAAGGGCGCCCTTCAAGGCCCCGACCAAGAACGTCCTTCAGCTGGCCAACCTCTACCCCCAGTACTTCCAGATGGTGGTCCTGGAGGAGTCGGGGATCAAGGGCGTGGCCGACCTCAAGGGAAAGGGGATCTGCCCCGGCCCCAAGGGGCACACGGGGGAGCTGCTGGCCCAGCAGGTCCTGCAGATCCACGGCCTCTCCTACGGGGATATGAGCAAGATCAACCACGTGAGCTACTCCGACGCCGTGGCCCTCATGAAGGACGGCCACGCTCAGGGCTTCCTCCTGGGCACCACCATCCCGGCCTCCTCCATCCTGGATCTGGCCACCAACAAGAAGATCCGGCTCCTCTCGCTCCCCGAGGACAAGATCAAGGAACTCCAGAAGATGAACGCGGGCTACCTCAAGCGTGTCATCCCCAAGGGGACCTATCCGGGAGTGGATTACGACGTGGCGGGGGTGGGCTACTTCACCCATCTGGTCGTGAGCGCCAAGCTGCCCGAGGACCTGGTGTACAAGATCACCAAGATCCTGGTCACCAACGTGGAGCGCCTGGGACAGGTGGTCAAGGACATGGAGGGGGTCAAGGCCAAGGATCTGGCCCTGGACATCAACGTCCCGTTCCATCCCGGGGCGCTCAAGTATTACAAGGAAGTGGGCGCGATCAAGTAGGATGATCTCACGAGAAGTCAGAAGATGGCGTTCTTGGTCATTCCGTCGAAAGACGCGATCCCGTGTTTTCGGTCGGTTGAATGAACCCTGGATCCTTGGTTTTCACCGGGGGACGGCTTTTTGCGAAGCCTCGTGAAATAGGGTCTCCCTCCAGGGAAGACGGGGCGTTTTCTCGCGGCCCCTGAAGGCGCCGGGCTTGAGACGGGCGTCTCCGCAGGCTCCCGCCATCTCTTGCCGCGTGAGGGCGGGGGGAGGGGTTCATGGGGATCCTCCAGCCAAGCATGGCGGCCATCGCCGTCGCCATGTCGCTCTACCATCTCTGGGCCGCCACCTTCGGGGCGCCCGAGGCCATGATGCACCGCTCCGTCCATCTGGTCTTCACGTTCACCCTCGTGTTCCTCACCAACGCGGCGGGCAGGGGCGCGGCAGGCCGCCGGGCCATGATGGTCGACCTCCTCCTCCTCGGCCTGTCGCTGACGAGCATGGCCCACATCTTCCTCAACTACGACTACGTGGTCACGCGCTACCCGTACGTGCAGTCCCTGACCCCGTGGGACCTGGCCATGGGGATCGTGGCGACCCTGCTCCTCCTGGAGGCCTCCCGGCGCATGATCGGCTGGGCCCTGCCCCTGACGGCCGTCGCCTTTCTCCTGTACGGGCTGCTGGGTCAGCACCTGCCGGGGATGATGCGGCACACCGGGTTCAGCGTGGAGACCGTGGTGGAGCAGCTCTACCTCACCACCGAGGGGATCTTCGGCATCCCCCTGGGGGTCTCGGCCACGTACGTGATCCTCTTCGTCATCTTCGGGGCGTTCCTGGAGGTGTCGGGCACGGGCCAGACGTTCATGGACTTCGCCACGGCCCTGGTGGGGGGGGCGAAGGGCGGGCCGGGGAAGATCTCCTGCGTTTCCTCCAGCCTGTTCGGGACCATCTCGGGAAGCGCCGTGGCCAACGTCATGGTGGACGGGTGGCTGACCATCCCCCTGATGAAGCGCACGGGTTTTCGCCACGAGTTCGCGGCGGCGGTGGAGGCCGTGGCCTCCACCGGGGGCCAGATCATGCCGCCCGTCATGGGGGCGGCGGCCTTCGTCATCGCCGAGTTCACCGGCATCAAGTACATCGACATCTGCAAGCACGCCCTGGTCCCCGCTCTCCTGTATTATGTGGCCCTGTTCATGGCCATCCATTTCGAGGCCACCAAGAGCGGGCTTTTCGGCGTCCCCAAGGAGGAGCGGCCCAGGCTCGGGCGGGTGATCGCGACCCAGGGGCATCTCTTCCTGCCCCTGGTCGTCATCGTCTATTTCATGCTGGCCGGCTATACCCCCATGTACGCCTGCATCTACGCGACCCTGTCCGTGGTGGCCCTTGCGGCCCTCAGGGCCGCCACGCGGATGAACCCGGGGAAGATCCTCGCCGCCCTGGAGTTCGGGGCCAAGAACATGATCCCCGTGGCCGCCGCCTGCGCGTGCGCCGGCATCGTAGTGGGGATCATCAACCTGACGGGGCTGGGGCTCAAGTTCACGAGCGCGCTGCTGTACGTCGCCGGGGACTCCCTGGCCCCGGCCCTGATCATCACCATGCTGGCGGGGATCATCTTGGGCATGGGCCTGCCCACGACGGCGGCCTACATCGTCCAGGCCGCCCTGCTGATCCCGGCCCTGATCAAGCTGGGCGTGCCGGTCATCGCCGCCCATTTGTTCGTCTTCTATTTCGCCATCATCTCGGCCATCACCCCGCCTGTGGCCATGGCCGTGTACGCCGCCGCCGGCATCAGCGGCTCCAACGTCTGGAAGACCGGCCTCACCGCGGTGAAGATCGGGGCCACCGGGTTCATCGTCCCCTTCATGTTCGTGTACGGCCCCTCCCTCCTGCTCATGGGCGAGTGGACGACCGTCGTCACGACCATCGCGTCCGCCTCTCTGGGGGTCATCCTCATCTCGGCCGGCCTGGTGGGGTGGTTCCTCCACGAGGCCCGCCTGCTGGAGCGGGTCATGCTGGTCGCCGCGGCCGTCCTGCTGATCAAGCCCGGGCTCTGGACGGACCTGGCGGGGCTCGCCGTGGCGGTTCTGGTTGCGGTCCTGCAGAAATGCCGGCATGGGAAATGAGGCGCCGCGGGAGACGGCGGGAAGGCGCCCCCGCCGTCTTTATCGCTTGACGCCCCGAGGCCTTTCTCTTATGCTACTTGAGCCCGACAGGGCAAATCCATATGATCCCGGCCAAGCGTTTTTGTCATAGCGGAGTCCCGAAAGGGGGTGATGTGCTGCCTTAGACCGCTGGGCATGAGCCGCAACATCCCTCGTTGATCCAACACCGGCATGGAGAAAGGAGATTGCCATGAAGAAGACCCTAGCTGCTGTCGTCGTTCTCCTGCTGGCCCTGGGTGCCGGACAGGCCCAGGCCCAGTGCCAGGATCCCATCGGCGTGGTGAAGGTCAAGGCGGGCGAGCCCATCCACATCGCGTACTGGATGGTGGTGGCCGGGGAGAACGCCACCCTGGGCACGGACACCAAGCGGGGCGTGGAGATCGCCATCGAGGACAAGGGGGGGAAGATCATGGGCTTCCCCGTCAAACTCACGGGCCAGGACACGGGCTGCAACGCCGAGGGCGGCCAGACGGCGGCCACCAAGCTGGCCTCGGACCCCACCATCGTCGCGGCCGTGGGGTCCAACTGCTCCAGCGAGGCCAAGCCCGGGGCCCCCATCCTCTGGAAGGCGGGCATCTCCACGGTCTCGCCGTCCAACACCGCGCCGTACCTGACCGACCCCAAGCGCGGGGCCGAATATGACGGGTACCTGCGCACGGCCCATAACGACAAGGTCCAGGGCGCCGTGGCCGCGGAGTTCGCCATCAAGCAGCTCAAGGTCAAGACCGCCGCCACCATCCACGACGGCAGCGTGTACGCCGAGCAGCTCCAGGCCGTCTTCGCCGAGACGTTCAAGAAGCTGGGCGGGACCATCACGGCCCAGGAGGCGGTGGGGCCGTCGGATACGGACATGCGGCCGGTCCTGACCAAGATCGCCACGGGCAAGCCCGAGTTCATCTACTACCCGATCTTCATCGGGGCGGGGGGGCACATCACCCGGCAGGTCAAGACCGTGGCCGGCCTGGAGAAGGTCGCCCTGATGGGGGCCGACGGCATCTTCTCGCCGGACTTCTACAAGGCCGCAGGCGATGCGGCAGTGGGCATGTACCACTCCAGCCCCGACTTCTCGGCATTCGCGGGCGGCTACAAGGACTTCCTGGCCAAGCACCAGAAGAAGTACGGCGAGAAGCCCCTGGCTCCATTCCACGCCCACGGCTACGACGCGGCCATGATGATCTTCGCCGCCATCGAGAAGGTGGCCAAGAAGGAGCCGGACGGCTCCCTGTGCATCGGCCGCAAGGCGCTGCGGGACGCCCTGTACGCCACCAAGGACCTCAAGGGGCTCACGGGCAACCTGAACTGCGACCAGTACGGGGACTGCGCGGACCCGAGGATCGCCGTGTACAAGACCACCGAGGAGAACGTCAAGAAGCTGGTCATGCCGGATACCCCGTTCTGGAAGCCTTATTAGCTCGGGCGCTGAAACCGGGCGCCAACTAGGGACGGAGCCGGCCTAGGAAGAGCCGGGCGGGGGATCCCCCGCGCCCGGCTCTTCCTCACTGGCTCGGGCGTCCTACGGTCCGGAGGAGAGCGCGGCTCATGCTCAAGAAGCTCAGGGAGCGGGTCACGGCCACCGACGTGGTCATGTGGACCATCGGAGGGGCCATTGTGGCCATGATCGTGGTGGGCTCCACGGCCACCATCGCGGCAGGCCGCTACACCGCACGGCACTGGGTGGATTTCGTCATCTTCGGCCTGGCTCAGGGGAGCATCTACGCCCTCATCGCCCTGGGGTACACCATGGTCTACGGCGCCCTGCGCATGATCAACTTCGCCCACAGCGAGGTATTCATGGGGGGGCCGTACACGGCGTATTTCGTGGCCGCCTACTTCTACAGCAGCGGCCTGCTGGATTCCCATCCGGTCCTCTCCCTCCTCCTCGTCCTCCTGGTGTCCATGGGGGTCTCCACGCTCATCGCATACCTGCTGGAGCGCATCGCCTACCGGCCGCTGCGGGGGGCCCCTCGCCTGGTGCCCCTCATCACGGCCATCGGGGCCTCCTTCTTCCTCCAGTACACCTTTCGGGGCCTGTACGGGTCGGGCTTTCAGGCCTACCCCGTGGTCAAGTTCCTGGAGGAGCCCTGGGACCTGGGGTTGTTCAAGATCCTGGGGTTTCAGGCCGTGGTCATCGTGGCCGCGGCCCTGATGATGGTGGCCCTGTACCTCTTCCTGCAGCGCACCCGGGTGGGCAAGGCCGTGCGGGCCGTGTCCGAGGACAAGGAGTGCTCCGCCCTCATGGGGGTGAACGTGGACCGGATCATCTCCACCACCTTCGTCATCGGCGGGATGTCGGCCGGTGCCGCAGGGGTGCTGTACGCCCTCATGTTCAAGCAGGTTCATTTCTTCATGGGGTTTATCCCCGGGATCAAGGCCTTCACCGCCGCGGTCCTGGGGGGGATCGGCAACATCCCGGGGGCCATGCTGGGAGGGATCTTCCTGGGGCTGGTGGAGTCCATCGGCCCCAGCCTGTTCCTGGACGGCCTGGGCATCATCGCGCCCTATCAGCTCAAGGACGCCATCGCCTTCACCCTGCTGGTGCTGGTGCTCATCTTCCGGCCCACGGGCATCCTGGGCGAGCGGCTGGCGGTGAAGAAGGCATAGGGGGCGGCCGGTGGGCACGCAAATGGATCGGACAAATGGCGGGTGGCCAAAGGTCGTGAGGACGGGCCTCATCGGCGCCGTCGCCGTGGTGCTCGTCTCCCTCATCGGGATGGTGGAGGCATTCAGCCAGCGGGATATCGTGTACCAGCTCCTCTCCATGGGGCACGCCCTGCTGCTGGTGGTCGGGATGATGGTGGCCTTTGCGGCCGCCCGGCGGGCGCCGGGCTCGGGCGCAGGCCGGGTCCTGGCGGCGGGGATGGTCGCCGGGCTGGTCATGGGCGGGGCCCTGGCCGCCTTGGTGCTCCTGGGGCAGGTCGTGCGCCTCCGCTCGGTGTTCATCAACGCCTCGCCGGTCCTGTACCAGCTCCTGACCTTCCGGCAGGGGCTGGAGCTGGGCGGTCCCCTCATGACGGCTGCGGGAGGGGTGTGCGGGACGTTGGCCGGGTTTCTCCTCCTGCTCCCGCCCCTGACCCGGCGGATCGCGGTCTCCGCACTGGTGAGCGTGCTGGCGGCGGGGGTCCTCCAGGACATGCTGCGCCCGACTTTTGCCATCTGGGGGCCCATCGCCCGGGTGAACGACGTGCTGTTCGCGGTCAACGGGCTGACCCTTGGCGGGGCCCTGGGGTTGATGCTCCTGGTGTCGGTCATCCACCTGCTCTGGGCCAGGAAGGGGGAGTCCGCCCGCCAGGGGGTCCTGGGGCTGCCGTTGGCCATGCAGAAGGGGTTGAAGATCACCGCGCTCATGCTCCTGGTCTTTGTGCTCCTTGTCCTGCCCCAGGTCCTGGGCCTCTTCCTCAGCGAGGTCCTGACCATCGTGGGGCTGTACGTGCTCTTGGGTCTGGGCCTCAATATCGTGGTGGGGTTCGCGGGTCTGCTGGACCTGGGATACGTGGCCTTCTTCGCGGTGGGATCGTACACGGTGGCCATCCTGACGTCGCCGGAGCTGGGCTTCTTCGGCCTCTCGTTCTGGTCGGCCCTTCCCTTCGCCGTCATTCTGGGGGCCCTGTGCGGGGTGCTCTTGGGCATCCCGGTCCTCAAGATGCGGGGGGACTACCTGGCCATCGCCACCCTGGGGTTCGGGGAGATCATCCGCATCCTGGTCCTGTCGGATTTCCTGCGGCCCTGGCTGGGCGGGGCCCAGGGGGTGGGGAAGATCCCCCGGGCGGTGGTCGGGGGCGTGGAGTTCGCCACCCCCCAGCAGCTCTACTACCTGATCCTGGCCGGATGCGTCCTGGTGGCCTTCGTGTCCTGGCGCCTTCGGGACAGCCGCCTGGGCCGCGCCTGGATGGCCGTGCGGGAGGATGAGGACGTGGCCCAGGCCATGGGGATCAACCTGGTGGCCACCAAGCTCCTGGCCTTTGCGACGGGCGCGGCCTTCTCGGCCCTGAGCGGGGCCATCTTCGCCAGCAAGCTGGGGTCCGTGTATCCCCACAGCTTCAACGTGATGATCTCCATCAACATCCTGTGCCTGATCATCGTGGGCGGCATGGGCAGCTTGCCGGGGGTGGTGGTGGGTTCCCTGGCCCTGGTGGGCCTCCCCGAGCTGCTCCGGGAGTTCGCCGAGTACCGGCTCCTGGTCTACGGGGCCGCCCTGGTGGCCATGATGCTCCTGCGCCCCGAAGGGCTCTGGCCCGAGGCGGTGCGCAGGCGGGAGCTTCACGAGGATGAACCGGAGGCGGCCTCGGACAGGAGGGCCGGTCCCGCCCGGGCCTCCGGGACCGCGGCGTAGGGGGACGGATCCATGGCAATCCTCAAGGCCCGGAAGCTCACCAAGGAGTTCGGCGGGCTGGTCGCCATCAACGACCTGGACCTGGAGGTCCGGGAGAAGAGCATCCACAGCGTCATCGGCCCCAACGGCGCGGGCAAGACGACCCTGTTCAACTGCATCACCGGCTTTTACCGCCCCGAGAGAGGGGAGATCGACTTCCTGGGGCACTCCCTGGTGGGGCGCCTGCCGGATCAGATCGTGCGGCTGGGCGTGGCCCGGACCTATCAGAACATCCGACTGTTCCCCAACCTCACCGTCATGGAGAACGTCCTGGTGGGCCTCCACGGACACCTCAAGGCCGGGTTCTTGGGGATCGTGCTCAAGCTGCCGGGCACCCGCCGCGAGGAAGAGGAGGCCGCGGAAGAGGCGCGGCGGCTGCTGCGGTTCGTCACCCTGGCCGGGAAGGGAGATCTTTTGGCCAAGAATCTGCCGTACGGCGATCAGCGACGCTTGGAGATCGCCAGGGCCTTGGCCACCCGGCCGAGGATGCTGCTGCTGGACGAGCCCACGGCGGGCATGAACCCCAGCGAGACCCAGGAGATGACCGATTTCATCCGCCGGCTGCGGGACGAACTGGGCATCACCATCGTCCTTATCGAGCATCAGATGCGGGTGGTCATGGGCATCTCCGAGACCGTCACCGTTCTGGACTACGGGGAGAAGATCGCCGAGGGGCCGCCGGCGGAGATCCAACGAAACCCCAGCGTCATCGAGGCCTATCTGGGGCGGGGGAGTGCGGCCGAAGCGGGCATGGCGGGATAGCAAAAGGGGGGAGGTACGGCCACATGCCGCTGCTGGAGGTGGAGGAGGTTCACGCCTACTACGGGCATATCCACGCCCTTAAGGCCGTCTCCCTGGATGTGAATCAGGGGGAGATCGTGACCATCATCGGTGCCAACGGTGCCGGCAAGAGTACCCTGCTCAAGACCGCCTCGGGCCTGCTGAGACCCCGGAAGGGGGCCATCCGTCTGGCCGGGGAAGAGCTCACCAGGCTGCCTCCCCACGAGATCGTGGTCAAGGGAGTGGTCCAAGTCCCCGAGGGAAGGCGGATCTTCGGACAGCTGACGGTCCTCGAGAACCTGGACATGGGCGCCTTCGCGTGCGCCGACAAGCGGAGAAACGAGGCCAACCTCCGGCGGGTCTACGATCTGTTCCCGCGGCTCAAGGAGCGGGCCGGACAGGTGGCCGGCACCCTGAGCGGCGGCGAGCAGCAGATGCTGGCCATGGGCCGGGGGCTCATGGCAAACCCCAAAGTCCTGCTCCTGGACGAGCCCTCCATGGGGCTGGCCCCGGTCCTCGTGGACAGCATCTTCGACACCATCCGGCAGCTGCACGGGGCCGGGACCACCATCCTGCTGGTGGAGCAGAACGCCCGGTTGGCCCTCCAGGTGGCGGGCCGAGGGTACGTGCTCCAAAGCGGCGCCATCGTCTTGAGCGACATCGCGGCCAGCCTGGCCCACAACGAGATGGTGCGGAAGGCCTATCTGGGAGAGAACTGATCCTTTCTCCCGCCACTTCCATTGGGGATTGCCCGCGCCGAGGTTGACCCGTGCCGCTGCTGGGCGCCCACATGTCCGTTGCCGGGGGGCTCCATCTGGCATGGGAGCGCATCTCCAGGGTCCGGGGGCAGGCCCTGCAGATCTTCACCAAGAACCAGGTTCAGTGGCGCAGCCCGCCCCTGGAACCCCAGGCCGTGGAGCGCTTTCGCCGGGCATGGGCCAAGGCGCCGGAAATCCCCGTGGCGGCCCATGCGGGCTACCTCATCAACCTGGCGGCGGAGGGGGAGGCGGCGGATCGGTCCGTGTCGGGCTTTGCGGAGGAGATCCGGCGGGCCTCCATCCTGGGAATCCCCTATCTCATCGCCCATCCGGGATCCCACGGGGGCCGCGGTGTGGCGGCGGGCCTGGCCCGCGTCGTGCATAACCTGGATCGGGCCATGAACCTGGCCCGATGCCCCCGAGTGACCGTGCTCCTGGAGACCACGGCCGGACAGGGGACGGGGCTGGGTGCCCGCTTCGAGGAGATCGCCGTGATCCTCCGGGAGTCCCGGTTCACCGAGGGCCTCGGGGTCTGCCTGGACACGTGCCACGTGTTCGCCGCCGGGTACGACATCCGAAATGAGGCCGCGTACCGGCGGACGATGGCCGCCCTGGACCGGGCCGTTGGCATGGAGCGGGTCCGTTTCCTTCATCTCAACGACAGCCTCCGGGGCCTGGGCTCCCGCGTGGACCGGCACACCCATATCGGCCAAGGGGCCATCGGGATCGAGGGATTCCGCCTGCTGCTCAATGACCCCTGCTTCGTGGGGCATCCCATGGTCCTGGAGACCCCCAAGGGGAAGACCCATGCCCTGGACCGCCGGAACCTGCGGGTGCTGCGGGGGCTGATGGCGGCAGCCCATGGGCGGCAGGAGTCGGGCCGTGGGCAATAGGCCGCCCCGCCCTTGCCCCTTTACGGATGGGGGGCGTTGGATTAGGCTATTTCGTGGCGTCCGAGGGATCCTTGGTGCGGGGATGGTCCCTTCGCAGACGCCGCCCAGCCGCCACCGGGAAAGTCCAGGTCCGGGAGGAACGTCCCATGCGCGTCTTGCTCGTCTACCCCAAGTATCCGGACACGTTCTGGAGCTTCAAGCACGCCCTCAAGTTCATCTCCAGGAGGGCCGCCTTCCCGCCCCTGGGATTGCTCACGGTGGCCGCCCTCCTGCCGGAGTCGTGGGAGAAGCGCCTGGTGGATCTGAACGTCTCCACGCTGCGGGACGAGGACCTGGACCAGGCCGACCTGGTCTTCATCAGCGCCATGATCATCCAGAAGGAGAGCGTGGACGAGGTGGTGGAACGCTGCAAGGCCAGGGGGGTCCGGATCGTCGCCGGAGGCCCTCTCTTCACCATGGCGGAAAGGGAGGCCCTGGACCCACGGATTGACCATTTCGTGCTGGACGAGGGGGAGATCACGCTCCCCCGGTTCGTGGCGGACTGGGAGCAGGGGACTCCGCGGAGGCTCTACAGCTCGGAGGAGCGCCCCGACATGGAGGCCACGCCTCTTCCCCAGTGGGACCTGATCTCGCTCAGGAACTACGCGACCATGCCCATCCAGTACTCCCGGGGATGCCCCTTCAACTGCGAGTTCTGCGACATCACCATCCTCAACGGTCGGGTGCCGCGCACCAAGGGAAACGGCCAGATGCTCAGGGAGCTGGAGGCCCTGTACGCCCGGGGATGGCGGGGGTCGGTCTTCATGGTGGACGACAACTTCATCGGCCACAAGGCCAAGGTGAAGCGTCTGCTGCCGGAGATCATCCAGTGGAACAGGGAACGGAAGTACCCGTTCACCTTCACGACCGAGGCCTCGCTCAACCTGGCGGACGACGACGAGCTGCTGCGGCTCATGGTGGAGGCCAACTTCACCCAGGTGTTCTTGGGCATCGAGACCCCTCACGAGGGCAGCCTGGTGGAGTGCAACAAGGTGCAGAACGCCGAGCGAGACCTGGCGGGCGCCGTCCGGAAGATCCAGCGGGCGGGGATGGAGGTCATGGGGGGGTTCATCGTGGGGTTCGACAGCGACCCACCGTCCATCTTCGAGCAGCAGATCCGCTTCATCCAGCGGGTGGGCGTGGTGACCGCCATGGTGGGGCTCCTGCACGCCGTGCCCCGCACGCCGCTTTACCAGCGGCTCAAGCAGCAGGGGCGCATCCTCATGGATACCACGGGCAACAACACGGACGGGACCCTCAACTTCATCCCCAAGATGGACGGCCAGGTCCTGGTGGAGGGATACCGCCGGATCATCAGCACCATCTACGCGCCGAGGCAGTACTACGAGCGAGTGATCACCTTTCTCAAGGACTACCAGCCGTCCCAGAAGGGGCGCCGCGTGAACATGAGGGATCTCCGGGCGTTCATCAAGTCGCTCTTCATCCTGGGGCTTTTCGCCAGGGGCCGGCGCTACTACTGGAAGCTGCTGACCACCGCCCTGCTCAAGTACCGAAAGGCATTCCCCGAGGCCGTCACCTGTGCCATCTACGGCTATCACTTCCGCAAGGTCTTGCGCCATCTGGATCCGTCGCCCAGGCGGCGCAGGGGCCACGGCCTGGCCGTGATCTGAGCTGCGCGGGAATGTGGAAAACGATGCAGGAGGTACCGATGGCGAATGACCGATCACGATGGGTCGCCCGGGCCATGGCGCTGACGGTCGCGTTTCTGGTCTGGGAGGCCCAGCCTCCCCCGTGCACGGCCTCGCAGACGGCGACGTCGTCGGGGACCCCCCTGCGCCTGGGCCTCCTGCCGGTGACCGACGTCGTCCCCTTTTACATCGCGCAGGAGCAGGGCTATTTCGAGCGGGAGGGTGTGAGGGTCGAGCTCATCCCCGTGGCGAGCGCGGTGGAGAGGGATCAGCTCATGATCACCCGGCAGATCGACGGGCAGCTCAACGACCTCATCTCCACGGTCCTGTTCAACGCCGAGCAGCCGCGCATCGTGGTGGTGCGAAAGGCCCGGTGCGCCTTCCGGGATGCGCCGCAGATCTTCATCCTGGCTGCCAAGGAGAGCGGGATCCGCAGCGTCAACGACCTCAAGGGGGTGGAGATCGCCATCTCCGAAAACTCCCAGATCGCCTACGTCACCGAGCGGCTCCTCCAGCGGCAGGGCTTCTCCGCGGCGGAGATCCGGACCCTGAACGTGGCCCAGATCCCCACCCGCTTCCAGCTGCTGGCCAAGGGGCAGGTGAAGGCGGCGGCCCTGCCCGATCCGCTGGCGTCGCTGGCCATGCTGCAAGGCGCCTCCCGCGTCATCGATGACAGCCTCCATCCGGAGATCAGCCTCAGCGTCATCACCTTCAGGAGGGAGGTGGCCTCGGGCCGCTCCGGGGAAGTCCGCAGGCTCCTGGCCGCGTACGACCGGGCGGTCGAGGACATCCGAAGGCGCCCGGAGGCCTTTCAAAACCTCCTCATCGAGAAGGCTCGGGTCCCGGAGCCGTTGCGGGACCGGTATCGCTTCCCACCCCTGCCGGACCCATCGGTGCCCACGCAGGGTCAGTGGGATGACGTGGTCCGCTGGGCCCTGGACAAGGGCCTCATCAAGAAGCCGGCTCCGTACGAGGGATCGGTGGCCTCGGAGTTCATCCGGTAGATGATCGAGATCCGAGGACTCAGCTTCTCGTACCCGGATCAGGGGGCGCCGGTCTTCCGGGGATGGGACTGGCACGTGGACAGGGGCGAGGCCTGGGCCGTCATCGGGCCGTCGGGATCGGGCAAGTCGACCCTGCTTTATCTCATCGCGGGGCTGCGTCACCCCACTTCCGGGAGCATCACGGTGAACGGCGAGTCGGTGCCGCGCAAGCGCAACCGGGGCAGAACCGGACTGGTGCTCCAGGAATACGGATTGCTCCCCTGGTGCACGGTGCGGCAGAACGCCGGCCTGGGCCTTCGCATCCGTAGGTTCTACGGCCAGGCGGCGGGGGAAGGCCAAAGGACGCCGGAGTACTGGTTGACCCGCCTGGGCATCGGACATCTGGGGGAGAAATATCCGGGCCAGATCTCGGGGGGGCAGAGGCAGCGGACGGCCATCGCCAGGACCCTGGCCATGGACCCCGACGTGCTGCTGCTGGACGAACCGTTTTCCGCCTTGGACGCCCTGACGCGGGAGGACCTTCAGGACCTCATGACCGACATCCAGGCCGAGACCGGGCTCACGGTGTTGCTGGTGACCCACAACATCGAGGAGGCGGTCTACCTGGGCCGGCGCATCCTGGTCCTCGGATCCCCTCCCAACGAGAGCCCCTGCGTCATCGTCAACCCGGGGGCCTGCAGCCGGGGGTTTCGCCGATCATCGGCGTTCCTGGACAAGACCACGGAGCTGAGGGGGGCCTTGGCGGGGGCGTGATGCGCAAGCGGGATGTGGTGGGTGCCGCTGTGGCGGCGCTCCTGGCGTGGCACGGGTTGGCCCTGGCCTTGCGGTGGGAGGTGCTTCCCACGCCGGTGGCCGTGCTGGTCGCTTTCTGGGAACAACTCCCCAGGGGGCTGGGGAGGCACTTCCTGGTGAGCGCGGCCCGTGTGGTGTCCAGCATCGCCCTGGCCGCCCTCCTGGCCACGCCGGCGGGGCTGGTGCTGGGCCAAAGCCCGAGGCTCAACCGCGTCTTCTCCCCCCTCATCTACCTGGTCTATCCCATCCCCAAGATCGTGTTTCTCCCCATCATCCTGCTGCTCCTCGGGGTGGGTGATGCGAGCAAGGTCTTCATCATCACGCTCATCCTCTTCTTCCAGGTCCTGGTGGTCGTGCGCGACGAGGCGGGGGGGCTGCGGCCGGAACTCATCGCGTCGGTGCGCTCGCTGGGAGCGGGGCGCAGGGCCCTGTTCCGCTTCGTGTACCTGCCCGCGACCATCCCGGCCATCCTGACGGCCCTTCGGGTGAGCGTGGGAACGGCCGTGGCCGTGCTGTTCTTTGCCGAATCCTTCGCCACCACCTCGGGACTGGGGTACTACATCTTCCTGGAGACATGGACTCGGCTGGCCTACGAGGAGATGTACGCCGGGGTCCTGGCCATGAGCCTCCTGGGGTTGGGGCTTTACGTGATCATCGATCGGCTGGAACGGCGCTTTGCCCCCTGGATGTTCGTGCGCTGAGCAGCGGGGCCGAAGGGCAAGGGGGAGGGGCACAACGGGTGTGCGGGGTGGGGGGATGACGGTGGGGGGCGCGGGGGGAGCCGCGGCGGCATCTCGCCCCTGCGGCGAGTTCCGACGGGCGTTGGCAGGATTGGGCGTCCTGCTGCTGGCGTGCTCCACGGCGTCGCCCCAGGCCCATGGGTGCGGGGATCTGGATCGGGCGCCCCATTCCCGATGGGGGGTGTCGCATCGCGACGGCGTCTCGTGGCTCGTGACGCCGTGCGGCGAGCCTTTCTTCTCCCTGGGCGTCAACGCGCTCAACCCGGGCCCGGACCAGCGGGTCCTGGCGGGACGGGTGCACTACAGCTGGAAGGCGTTCTACCCGTCGATGGAGACCTGGGCCGAGGCGGCCCGGGGGCGCGTGGCGAGGTGGGGATTCAACACGGCAGGTGGGTGGTCGGCCCCGTCCTCCCTCCTGGGGCTACCCTTCGCGGTCAACCTGGAGCTGGGACGCACCGCCAGCTTTCATTGGGTCGACCCGTTCCACCCGGATACCGAGGCGCGCATGCGCGAGACCGCGCGGAGGCTGGTCGCCCCCTACCGGGGGAATCCCCGCCGCATCGGCTATTTCACCGACAACGAGGTGGGGTGGTGGGGCGGGGCCCTGTTCGTGTACTACCTGCAGAAGCCTCCCTTCAACCACACCAAGCAATGCCTGGTGCAGCTCCTGCGGGATCATTACGAAGGGGACTGGTCCCGCTTCTGCATCGACTTTGCCGTTCAGCCGGGGATCGACTCCTTCGACGACCTGCTGCGAACCCACGGCGCGGTGGCCCGGATCCGACCGGGCGGCCAGGGGATCCGCATGGTGAGGCAGTGGACGGCAATGGTGGCGGGCCGATACTACCGCCTGGCGGCCCAGGCCATCCGTGAGGCGGATCCGGATGCCCTCATCCTGGGGGACCGCCTGCCCATTTACTACGACCCTGCGGCCGTGCGGGCCATGGTCCCCCACGTGGATGTCATCTCCACCAACTACAATGTGGACAGCCCCGAGGGATGGGTCGCCCCGTACTTCTTCGACGGCCTGGAGCAACTGGCGGGCGGCACGCCGGTGCTCATCTCGGAGTGGTTCTACGCCGCCCGCGAGAACCGAACGGGGAACCGCAACAACGGACACCTCATGACCGTGGACACCCAGGCGGAGCGAGCCCTGGGGGCCGCCGCCGCCACAGAGCAGTTCGCCCGGAGGCCCCGAATCGTGGGGGTTCATTGGTTCCAGTATTTCGACCATCCCGCGGGCGGGCGTCACGACGGCGAGGACTACAATTTCGGGCTGGTGGATGTGGATGACCGTCCGTACGAGGCGCTCACCGAGGCCCTGGCGCTGGCCAATGGCCGGGCTCCGGAGGTCCATCGGGGGGCGCGGCGCGACAGGCCTCGGGCCGGCGCCCCCATCTTTGTTCCCTACGCCCGCATCCATGCGGGAGACGGCTCACTGGCCGACTGGCCCAAACCGGCGAGCCTCCTCCCCCCGTTGCGCGCCCCGGACGGGGAGATCCCGTTCGGGGAGTTTTACATGAGCTGGAGCGAGCAGGGCCTGAACCTGGCCTTCATCGGCATGGACTACCACGACCTAGAGATCCTGGTCTACGACGGCGACTTCCCGCTGGAGGAGGCCGTGCGGCTGGACTGGGGGGTGGCCTGGGGCCAAGGGGAGAGACGCTTCAGGCTCTTCGTCATCCCGCCCGAACCCACCAAGGAGACGAAGGATCAGTACGCCATGCGGGTGGTCCTCTGTGCCGGGGGCGAGGGGTTGTGCGAGCCCGTGCCCGGGGCGTGGGTGCGCTACTTCGGGTCGGATCAGCCGCGCATCACCCTGGAGGCCGCGGTCCCCTGGGAGGCCGTCGGATTGGGAGCGGCGCCCGTGGATGGGACCCTGCGCGTGGAGGTGGGCGCCACGGCGTTCCATCGGTCCCGCTGGATGTCCCTGAGCGGGGTCAATCCGGGTTCGGCCATGGGGGATGCGTCCCGTTGGCCGGAGGCTCTCCTGGCGCCCAGGGCCCCTCAGGGGGACGCCCGGGGGGAGAAGGCGGCATGGAGGTGATTTCCCAGGAAACGGTGGATCGGGCTTGGAGGGAGGTGGGCGCCTTTTCTCCGGCCCGCATGCAGCGCTACGTCGCGCGGTTGGGCATCGATCAACCCAACCTGCTGGCTTTCATGACCGCGTTCACCCAGGACCTGAAAGAGGACGCCCAGGGCGTGGGCCTCTATGTGCTCGCGGTGGTCCACCGCATGTTCGAGTTGCACGCGCCCCGGCCCCTGAAGCGCATATCGGCCAGGCGCATCGAGGACACCTTCGAGGCCCTGGGCGAGTTCCTGGACAAGGTGGACAGGGCCCACGAGGCCTTCCTGGGGCGCATCGCCGAGACCCAGATCGCGGCGCAGCCGTTCGTCATGAAGTACGTGGTGGAGGCCCTCATGGAGGTCTCCGAGGATGCAGAAGCCTTGTCCTCAGAAGACGAGGGCTACTTGTTCATGCTCCTCAAGACCGTGGTGGATGTGCTGGACAAGGCCGGCTGAAGGCCGGCGAGCGGCGTCTTGCGGGGCGCGGACGGCCGCCGTCGACTTCGGACTTCAAGATGGACCGGGCAGCCCTGGTTGACGCGACCCGGCGTTTGGAGCGCCCCGACGGTCCCGGAGGGACCGGGCAGATCCCCCGAGGAGGCCGTGATGAAAGTCAACCCCAACTATCTGGCGCCCTGCGGCCTGTACTGCGGCGTGTGCGGCATCGAGTACGCCACGAGGGAGAACAACGCGAAATTCCGGGAGCGCCTCCTCGGGGTGTACCGGGGCAAGCTCCCGGGATCGGAAGACCTCACTCGGGAGGACATCTGCTGTGAAGGGTGCTTGTCCGAGAAGCCTTTCCTCTTCTGCAAGGCCTGCGGCATCAAGAGCTGCACCCGGGAAAAGGGATACGCCGGCTGCCACGAGTGCCCCCAATTCCCCTGCGGGAGGATCGAGGCCTTTCCCATTCCGGTGGGCAAGCGGGTGATCCTGCGGGCCGTTCCGCACTGGCGAGAAGTGGGTACGGAGCAGTTCGTCCGGGACGAGGAGGCACGATACCTTTGTCCGGGCTGCGGGAACCGGCTGTTTCGCGGGGCCAAGAGGTGCAACCGGTGCAAGATCGACGTGGATGCGGACTGAGGGGTCGGCCGGCGGTTGGCCGGTGTCCGGGTGATCCTGCCCCGGGGCGCGATCCCACTTTACAAAGAGGGGCCCATCTGTGTAGAATAATCGCCACGTTAAGTCCGGTCCCCGATAGCTCAATCGGCAGAGCGGGTGGCTGTTAACCACTAGGTTGTAGGTTCGAGTCCTACTCGGGGAGCCAGATTAAAATCAGCTGAACTTCAGCGGTTCTTATTTAACGCAAGACCCCGTGGGGCGATCCCCTCGGGGTCTCGTCGTTTCAGGGGTTGTCACGCCGACTTACCTGCCTGCCGTGCCGGGCACGGCGCAGGCAGGCGCCCGCCCGCGCATCCGCCCCGATTCCCCGCCTGCCGAAGGCCCCGCCTGTGCCGTTGGAACGGCAGACTGGTCGGCGCGGGCATGCCCGTTTCGAGGTCCGCCGCCTGCGGCTCGGGCGCAAACGTTGCGGATGCGCGCGCCCTCCGAGAATGTCCTCTCCGAATTCCTCCGTTCTGAAGTCCTTCGAGCCGCCTTGTTCAACAGCCCGGCTGCATCCGG
>CAZEPJ010000036.1:0-45756 GCA_964514105.1 uncultured Desulfarculaceae bacterium
GGCCGAAGGAGCCCGGCCAGCAGCCGGCGGCGCCGTGCCCGGCCGTTGGATTGGGTCCGGAGGGGACCTGGAGACCGGGGATCCAAAGACGCCGGGGCACGGAAATAGGCCCATGCAGGGGACCGGTGAGCAAAGGGGCGGCTCGGACATCCCCGGGCCCTGTGCTTTTGGATTTACAAGGCAGCCGAAAAATGGTATACGGATGAATGAGTTATGAGATCCTGGGGCACTCCGTACACCGCAAGAGGGGAGCGAGATGGCGAGCGTCAACAAGGCGATCCTGGTCGGGAGGCTGGGCGCGGACCCTGTGAAGCGGTACACGGCCAGCGGGAATCCGGTGGTCACCTTTCGCATGGCCACCTCCAGCACGAGGACCAATCGGGAAGGCCAGCGGGAGGAGAAGACCGACTGGCATCAGATCGTTGCCTGGGGCAAGCTCGCCGAGATCTGCGACCAGTACCTGTCCAAGGGGCGGCTGGTCTACATCGAGGGCAGGATCCAGACGCGGGAGTGGGAGGACCGGGAGGGCAACCGGCGGTGGACCACGGAGATCGTCGCCTCCCAGATGCAGATGCTGACGCCGGCATCCGGCGAGGCATCCCGGCCCGCCGACGGGGACGAAATGCCCCCCCTCCCCCCGGAACCGGCGGAATCGGACGATGACATCCCCTTCTGAAGGGCGGGCCGAGGGCCCGGCTTCTCCCCCCTTGACCGTGGAAGCGGTCTTTCATTCGACCCGTCAGGAACTCGACCGCGTGGAGCGGATCCTGGTAGACGGCCTGGAATCGGATGTGGCCCTCATCTCCCAGGTGGGCAAGTACATCTTCGAGAGCGGCGGCAAGCGGATGCGGCCGCTGCTGACCATCCTGTCCAGCCGATTGTGCGGCTGCACCGGCGAGGCGTATCTCACCATGGCCGCGGTGGCCGAACTGATCCACACGGCCACGCTCCTTCACGACGACGTGGTGGACCATGCGGATCTTCGCCGGGGGGCGCGCTCCGTCAACCGCCTCTGGAACAGCGAGACCAGCATCCTGGTGGGGGACTTTCTGTTCACCCGGGCCTTCTGCATGATGGTCGATCAGAAGGACATGCGGGTCCTGGAGGTCATGTCCCAGGCCTGCCGGCAGCTGGCCGAGGGGGAGATCCTCGAGCTGGCCAAGGTCGGCGACCCGGACATCCGGGAGGGGGAGTACTTGGCCATCGTTCGGGACAAGACGGCGGTGCTCATGGCCGCGGCCTGCCGGGTGGGGGCCATCCTGGGGCGCCGTCCGGAGTGGGAAGAGGACCTTGCCACCTACGGGATGAGCATCGGAATGGCCTTCCAGCTGGTGGACGACGTCCTGGACTATGCGGCGGACGAGGAGGAACTGGGCAAGACCATCGGGAAAGACCTGCAGGAGGGGAAGGTGACCCTCCCCATCATCCGCACCCTGGAGCGGTGCACCAAGGAGGAGCGGCGCCGGTTGGTGGAGTCCATCCGGTCCCGGTCCCTTGCGCCCGAGGATCTTCATGAGATCCTGCAGACGGTTCGCCAGTACGACGGGCTTCAGCACACCCATGAGCGTGCCCGAGGATTCGTGGCGGAGGCCAAGGCGCGATTGGGGGCCATGCCTGACACCCGGGAGAAGGCCGCACTCACGGCGGTGGCCGAATTCGTGGCCGCGCGAAAGAGCTGAGCTCGGCGTTCCCCGGGGGCCATCTTTCCATCCCCTCCTTCTTTCCCGGAGTCATGCCGGAGAGGCGATTGGGCTCCATGGGCATCGTCCGGGCATTCCTCCTGCGTCCCCCAAGGGGAGCGGATGGAGGCGTCGGCGAACCGTCCTGACCCGTTGTCAATTCACATCAGCGCACTGCTGAAGCTCGAGAGGAGGTTGGAGATGGATGCCAAGGCGAGGGAGATCTTGAAGAGGCGGCTGTCGGAGGCGGATCTTGGCAAGTTGGCGCGCATTGACAACCCCGACATGCACGGGTTTGTGGCCCGATTCCTGGATCATTGCGACCCGGATCGGGTGTTCGTCTCCGCGGGCACGCCGGAGGACCAGCAATTGGTCCGGGAGGCGGCGGTTCGAAACGGGGAGGAGCGGCGACTCGCCGTGCCCGGTCATACCATCCACTTCGACAACGCGGGAGACCAGGGTCGAGACAAGAAGAACACGGGCATCCTGGTGCCCAGGGGCCAGGAGCTGGACCCCTCCATCGAGACCAAGGAGCGGGAATCGGCGCTGGAGGACATCTGGCAAATCATGAAGGGGAGCATGAAGGGCCATGACGCCTATGTCTGCTTCTTCTGCCTCGGACCCTCCGGCTCGGAGTTCTCCATCCCCTGCGTCCAGATCACGGACTCCAGTTACGTGGCCCACTCGGAAAACCTTCTGTACCGGCAGGGATATGAGGAGTTCCTGCGCCAGGGGCCCAAGGCCCGCTTCTTCAAGTTCGTGCATTCCCAGGGCGCCCTGGACAGCCGCAATACGAGCCAGGATCTGGACCGGCGGCGCATCTACATCGATCTGATGGAGGATACCGTCTACTCGGCCAACACCCAGTACGGCGGCAACACCATCGGCCTCAAGAAGCTGGCCATGCGCCTGGCGATCAACCACGCATCCAGGGAGGGATGGCTCACCGAGCACATGCTGTTGATGGGAATCCACGGCCCCAAGGACCGGGTCACCTTCTTCGCCGGGGCGTTTCCGTCTCTGTGCGGGAAGACCTCCACGGCCATGCTGGAGGGGGAGACCATCGTGGGGGACGACATCGCGTACCTGAGGCATCGGAGCGGGTCCATCCGGGCGGTGAACGTGGAACAGGGGATGTTCGGCATCATCATGGGCATCAACTCCGTGGACGACCCCATCCAGTGGAAGGCCCTCCACACCCCCGGGGACGTCATCTTCTCCAACGTCCTGCTCACCCCCGAGGGGACGGTGCACTGGAACGGCAAGGATGGGGAGGTGCCGCCCGAGGGCGAGAACTTCCAGGGGGCATGGTTCCGGGGGAAGAAGGACGCCAAGGGGGCCGAGATCCCGTGCTCCCACCCCAATGCCCGCTTCACCCTGAGCATGCGCTCTCTGGAGAACCTGGACCCGGCCCTGGACGACCCCGATGGCGTGGTCGTGGGCGGCATCGTGTACGGCGGGAGAGACTCGGACACGTCCGTCCCGGTGGAGGAATCGTTCAGCTGGGAGCACGGGGTCATCACCAAGGGGGCCATCCTGGAGTCCGAGACCACGGCCGCGACCCTGGGGCAGGAGGGGGTTCGGGAGTGGAACCCCATGTCCAACCTGGACTTCCTGTCCATCCCCGTGGGGCGTTACATCCAGATCAACCTCGACTTCGTCCGGGGCGTGACCTGTCCCCCCAGGATCTTCTCCGTCAACTACTTCCTGAGGAACAGGGCGGGCAAGTGGCTCAACGCGAAGAACGACAAGAAGGTCTGGTACAAATGGATGGAACTGCGCGTCCACGGGGATGTGGAGGCCGTGGAGACGCCCACGGGGAGGATACCCAGGTACGCTGACCTCGAGCCCCTCTTCCAGCGGGTCATCGGCCACCAGTACACCCGCCAGGCGTATCTGGAGCAGTTCACCGTGCGCATCCCGGAGTGGCTGGCCAAGATCGACCGCGGGCGGAAGATCTTCGAGAGCAAGGTCAAGGACGCCCCCCGGGCGGTGTTCCGGGAGCTGGACGCCCAGCAAGCTCGGCTTCTGGAATGGAGGGAGAAGTACGGCGACTACGTGACCCCCGATCGCGTGGGCGGATGCTGATCCTTGCCGCGGGGCGCCTTTGCCGGGGGCGCCCCGCGGGCCTCTGTCTCCCCCCGCCCACCGAGTTCTTTCAGGACACCCCGCCCCCGACCCGCGTTCCCTGCCCGTATTCGACGAGCTGCCCGCGGATGCGCTCCAGGTCCGCTGCATCGGGCTGAAAGGGGAAGCTGCGGATGTCGTCTCCCGGCGCGCAGTCGCCGTACGGCCGGGTGCACACGGCCCGACCCGTCTCGTCGGGGCAGCCGCTGGTCATGAAGGGAATCCCGGAGGTGATGACCGAATCCAGCGCCTCTTGGGGCATCCCGAAGGAGATGAGCCGGCCCCGGTCGTCGAAGGCGAACTGATCCGCGGCGGCCAGGTCGTGGTCGATGAGGTACCGGGCCAGTTGCACCCGCCGGTATTGCCCCGGGGGGGGTTGCGGGTGGTTCGCCAGGCGCGAGCCCGCCTCCGGGAAGAAGGAGAAGAGGTGGGTGGAACCTCCGGCCCTCCGGATGCGGTCCATGAGCCGGATCATCTCCTCCTCGGTCTCCCCCAGCCCTGCGATGAGGTGCACCCCCACGTGGTCCGGCCCGAAGACGGGCAGCGCCTCGTGGAAGAGCCGCCAGTACCTCTCCCACCGGTGCGGTCCCCCGACTCCCCGGCCGCGGAGGCGGTCGAAGACGGCCGCTGTGGCCCCGTCCACGGCGATGCCCAGCCGGTCCACGGGGATGGCCCTGTACATCTCGAGATCCCTGCGGTCCAGGAGCGTGGGACTGCACAGCAGGGAAAGGGGCACCGTCGGCAGGGCACGGTGGAGTCGCTCCAGGATGATCCGGGCGTCCTCTCGCACGCGGCCGTGGGTGATCATGGAGAGGCAGATGCGCTTGACCTCCTGCGGGTGCCGGCCGCACCGCTCCACGATCTCCTCCAGCGAGACCATGGGCCAGGCCACCCGGATGAAGCTCTTTCGCTCGTACGACCCCGCCCGGACCCGCTGCAGCCCGCAGTACGCGCAGTTGGCGGAGCAACCCCCGTCATAGGTCATGAGCAGGTTGATGCAGCGCAGCGCGGCGTCTCGAAAAAAGCGGCCCGACTTCATCCCCAAAGTCATGGCGGCCGCGGTGCTGATGCGCAGATAATCCGGGCTTTCCATGGGCCTTTCTTGGACCTCGGCTCTCACTTGGGCTTCCTCCCCGCCGTTTCTCACCCCACCCCGCCCCCCGGCGCCGGTGCAAGGGAGCAGCAGGTCTCCTGAAAGTGCACCACGAGCCCCAAGGATCGGGCGTGGGCCGCCGTCTCCTCCGAGTACAGGGCCATCCGGTTGACCCCGGCATCCAGGGCGAGCTTCTCCAAGGCCGTGCGGTACGGGCCCCGGGGCCTGGCGCACCCCAGGGAGATCTCGGTCTCGGGAAACAGGATCCGGGATTCGGCCAGAAGTTGCGCGGCGTCCTCCAGAGGCAGGGGAGGGACCCGGGACATGGGCGTCCCCCGCAGCGGCATGAAACCCACCCAGACCAGAAGGCGGATGGGATGCCCCTTCAACATCGCCAGCGCCCTGCGCTCTCCCGAGACCCTCCCGAAGCGCAGCCCCAGGATCACATGGGGGACCACCTCCAGCCCCGCTTGGCACAACGCCTCCAGGGTGCGCCGCACCCTTTCCTCGCCCCCCTCCAGGTGCATCACCTCGCGGAGGGTCTCGCCGTCTCCCACCACGTCAATCAGGGCCTGATCCACCCCGGCCTCCCGCAGGGCCCTGGCCGTCTGGGGCCCCACCATGCCGGCATGAACCGACACGTGGAGGCGTGTGCCGGACTTGATCTCCCGGATGGCGGGCAGGAACTCCCCCCAGGGAAGCCGCCCCCGGGCGTCGCTCCCCCCGGTGAGGAGCACCCCCGCGGCCCCCTCCCCGGCCGCCCGCAGGCACGCCTCCACCAGGGCCCGCGGCGTGACCGCCGGGGGCATGGGCTCCAGGATCCGCCCGGCGCAGTGGTCGCATTGAAGCCCGCACCAGGCCCCGGTGATGGAGATGGCGGGGTAGCGCCCCCTGCGGCCATCCAGGACGAACATGCCCGGGAGGTACAGGGTGACCCGCTTGCCGAACCGCCTCCAGGCGCGCTCCCGGGCTTGAAGCAGGGCCTCGCCCCCCATGGGGTCCACAGATGGACGAGGGCCGCCGTCCCCCGCCGTCCCCCGCCGCCCGCGGTGCCTTCCCCGCCCCCGTGGGATGCCAGGGCCCTGGTTCTCCTCAGGGTTCACGGTAGTACTCCGGAAAGGCGATCCACGTGCGCCGGATGAGCCGTTCGAAGGACACCCGGTTCCACTCCGCCTCCATGGTCCTGCGCCGGCCGAGGGCCCGTTCCAGAGAGAAGCCTATGGCATCCCGCCACTGCTCCTCGTACCGGCTGACCCAGTGCGGGGCATCCGCCTCCAGGGCCCGGGCCGCGGCCTCTCCGGCCGCCTTCCCGCACGCGAGGGCCGCGGGGATCCCGCCTCCGGTGATCGGATCGGTCTGGCCGGCCGCATCTCCCACCAGCACAACGCTCCCCGCCACGGTTTGGCGCGGTGGCCCCCCCGCGGGGATGAGCCCGCCGGTCATCGCCCCCCGGCCGTTCTCCCCAACCACCCCCCGGCCCTGCAATTCCCCGAGAAAGGCCTCCAAGAGCCTCGGCAGATCCCGGGCCGCGGAACGGACCACCCCCAGCCCCACGTTGGCCCGCCCCCCCTTGGGGAAGACCCACCCGTAGCCGCCCACGTACTCGGGCCGGAAATGGACCTCGACGTGGTCCATGGGGGCCGCCAGCGCCACGTCCCGCTGCAGGCCGTGGACGAACCTCCTGTTGGCCAGGCCCAAGGCGCGGCCCGTGATCGACCTGGGGCCGTCGGCCCCGATGACGATCCGCCCCCGCAGCCGGATCAACCCGCCGACGTGTCCAAAGGCGACGGTCTCTCCGGCGACGGACTCCACCCGGCTTCGGGTGAGCAGGACGGCCCCGTCTCCCACCGCACCCCGGGCCAGTTCCTGCTCGAACAGGGCGCGGTTGAGGAGCATCCCCGGCCAGCGGCTCTCCGCGGCCATCCGCCCCTCGATGAACGTGCGCATCCCCTCCACGCGCTGGGCTATGGACTGGGGCCCGGGCCTCGCCTCCGCGGCCAGGGGAATGTACTCGGCGCAATGGACTGGCAGCCCCACCTCCCGGCGCCTCTCCAGGATCAGCACCCGGAAGCCCGAGCGGGCGATACATCGGGCGGCCGAGCACCCCGCAGGGCCCGCGCCGATGACCACCGCGTCCCACCTTGTCGCCGGGAGCTCCTCTTGGAGCGGACAGGGCCTCATGGGGCGCATCCCCGAAGGGAGAGGACCTTTCTCAGCAAGGGGAGGTTGAGGTGGGTCTGGTGGTCGAAGGAGCCGTGGTACGCCTCCCGGGCCTTGCCCAGGTCGTAGCAGGTGGTGCTGTCCATGGCCACCAGGATGCCGGGCACGCCCGCTGCTTCCAAGTCCTCGGCGTGCTTGGTGTAGAACCCCTCACAGCAGCAGCCGATGAACCCCCCCGCCCCCCGACGCCGGATGCCCTCCAGGTTCTCCATGAGATTCTCGAAGCTGGTGACCGTCACAGGGGCGAGGCCCGTCTCCCGGGCCATGGCATACCCCTCCCCGATGGAGCACAGCCCGCACTGCCGGCACCCGTCCCGGTGGCGCAGATCGCAGGCCAGGTCCTTGGAGCAGTACGGGAGGAGGAACCAACCCAGGTCGCGCTGGAGCACGTCGCCCAGGCTCCCGCCCACGGGGAACAGGTCGTGGGTCTCCTCGTGGGTGAACCCCATCTCCAGGTACGGCATCTTCTCCAGGGCCTTGCGGAAGACCCGGGCGAAGTCGGCCCGGCCCAGGGCGGGAAAAGGCGAGGCCCCACCCGCGAAGAAGGCCCCAAGGATCTCGTCCACCAGGAAGGGGTCAGCCGGCACGTCCTTGAACCGGCTCTCCAGATCGTAGAGGGCCCGGGTCGGGAAGGAGAAGAAATCTCCGGAGAGGGTGGCGGAGCGGATGCGGCGCCGCCCCCCGTCCACTTCCAGCAGGAGCCGGATGACGCCGCCCGAGCCCCGGTGGATGGCGCGCAGGGCCTCCCTGTGCTGGCCCCCCGGGCCCTTGCGGTCGATCCAGGCCGCCGAGGCGAAGCCGGGCGTCAGCTCCCCCAGACGCGCCTCCTCCCACGGCGTCAACCCCGAGGCCTCCCAGGAGCAGTCCAGGGCGTCGGCGAAGGCGGCCGCCACGGCCTCCTTGATGCGCCCCATGGGGGGGACCCAGCCCAGCTCCCGCCTGAGGGTGGTCACCCGGTCCATGAGGGAGTCCACCTCGTGGGCCTTGAGCTTCTCCATGGGCACCCTCAGGGCCCGGAGCATGGCCCAGACGTCCAGATCCACCAGCAAGGTGCCCTGGAAAAGGAACGCGCCTCCCTCCTGGGTGCCGCCCGTGCCCGATATCTTCCTGCCGTGAACCTCGATGTCGTTGCGCGGACGAAAGGCCGCCTCCAGGCCGAAGGCCCCCCGCAGGGCTTGGCAGAAGATCTCCGAGACCCGCGTCACGATCTGCTGGGGGGATGCACCCAGCCCCGGGGCGTCCCGGTGGGCGACGATCTCCCATCCCAGGTGGCATGGCTCGAAGAGGATGGCTCCGCCTCCCGTGATGCGGCGGTTGACCTCCAGCCCCTGCTCCCGGCAGAAGTCCAGGCGAACCTCCTGATCCAGCCGCTGGTGATAGCCCACCAGGACCGAGGGCCTCGAGAACTGCAGGAAGCGCAGGGTGTCAGGGACGAGGGAGCGCGCCCTGGCCTCGAGCACCACCTGGTCCAGGGCCATGTTCTCGGCGGCCCCCCGGTGACCCGTGTCCAAGAGGCGCCATGGAATCCTACGGGGCATGATGATCCCGAGGCACAATCAGGGAATGCGGCGCCCCCCCGCGAGACGGCGGCTCCGGGACGCCGGGCAAGAGGGGGGTCCCTCCAGAAGTCTATCGTCGGGGTGATGGCGATGTCAACCGGCGGCATCCCCTAGGTCAGCGGTTCGAAGTGGGCGATGTCCAGGATGTCCCCCCGGCGCTCCTGCTTCCAGACCGCTTTGACCCGCATGCCGATTCTGACGTGATCCTTGAGCAAGTCGATATCGTACCCGGGGAGCCCGCCCACGAAGTGGGTAAAGCCGTTGTCCGATCCGTCCAGGGCGATGACCCCGATGATGTAGGGGGGCTCCAGGGGTTGGCCCTCGTACGGGAAGTTGATGAGGACCCAGGTGCGCAGGGTCCCCTCGTCCTTCACCTGGACCCACTCGTCCATGTCCCGAAAGCAGCGGGGACAGAAGGCCCGCGCCGGGACCAGGACCCGGCCGCAGGCGGCGCATCGGGTTCCCAGGATCACCTTTTCCTCAAAACCCCGGAAGAACCGGGTGATGGTGGGGCCCATGGCCCACCGGTACGGGAGGGAGATCTTGCCCTCCACGATGCGGGACTCCTCGGGACCCATGGTCCTTCCTCCTCCCCCCAACGGGCGGTCACAACGTCCGCCCCAGGATCATGACGCCGTTGAACTGGTCCATCCCCCCCATGGCATGGGCCAGGCCCGTGCGCGCGCCCTCTATCTGATGGGCGCCGGCCCTTCCCCGGATCTGCATGGCCACCTCGGCCACCCGCTGCAGGCCCGTGGCCCCGATAGGGTTGGTGCACAGGACCCCCCCGGACGGGTCGCACGGCAGGTCGCCTCCGGGCATGACCGCGCCCCCCTCCACCAGCTCGCAGGCTCCGCCGGGTTCGCAGAAGCCGAAGCACTCGTAGTAGAGCAGTTCCTGGAAGGTGAAGGGGTTGTACAGCTCCGCCACGTCCAGTTCCCGGAGCGGACGAGCGATCCCCGCCATGCGGTACGCGGCCCGGGCGGCCCCCATGGCCGACTGCCAACTCACCTTGTCGCTGTCGCCGAAAAAGTGCTCCTCGCCGCAGTATCCCACCCCTTTGACCCAGGCGGGCGTGCCCGGAAAGCGGCCGGCCGCGGACTTGGAGGCGAAGACCACGGCGCAGGCCCCATCCGAGGAGGGACAAACGTCCAGGAGGCGAACGGGGTAGGCGATGACCCGGGAGCTGAGGACGTCGGCCACGGAGACCTCCATGCGGATGTGGGCGTGGGGGTTGTCCATGGCGGCCCGGTGGTTTCTCACCGAAAGGAGGGCGGCGGACTGCCGGACCCGCTCCTCAGGGAGGCCGTAGTGGTGAATGTATTGGTTGCACTGGAGGGCGAAAATCCCCGGGGCCCCCGCCAGAAAGGGCCTCTGGAAGAAGGGATCCGCCACCGTGGACATCGTCCCCTGGGGCTCGCCCTCGTACATCTTCTCGGCGCCCACGGCCAGGACCACGTCGAAGAGGCCCGAGGCCACGTGGTAAAAGGCCGCGTGGGCCACGGAGACGCCCGTGGAGCCGCAGGTGGCCGCCCGAATGATGGGTTTGCCCACACCCCCAACGGCGTCCGCCCAGTACAGGTGGGGCGCGTTGACGCCCTCCATGGGGGGCGGCATGGACCCCGCGACCACGGCCTGGACCTCATCGGGGCCGATCCCTGCGTCTTTGAGGGCCGCCACGACGGCCTCACGGACCATCTCCGGGCAGCTCACGTCCGTTCGTTTGCCGCACCGGCTCTGGCCAGTCCCCACGATGGCGACAGGCGTTGCCATGGGACACCTTCCTGACATGGGGCGCCAGGCTGCGGGCTCCTCCTCCCGCCTCCTGCATTGCCACATGCGCTGTGGTGAATCCTCAATGCGGTATGCGCTGTTTCCTTTCCCTCCTTCCCTACCCCACCCCCAGCAACACCACCGTATGCGACTGTCCCCCCGGCCCATGGGTGCTGTGGGCCAGGGCCGTGCGGGCACCGGCCGCCTGATGCTCGCCTGCCTCCCCCTTCACCTGAAGGGCGGCCTCGGCGATCCGCAGAAGGCCCCTGGCCACATAGGGGTGCGTGGCCAGGACCCCGCCCGAAGGGTTCACGGGCAGCCGGCCCCCCAGGGAGAATGCCCCGGCCGCGGCGAGCTTGCCGGCTTGCCCCGCCTCGCACAGACCCAACTGTTCGCACCAGAGCAGTTCCTGGAATGACGTGGGCTCGCACACCTCGGCCACGTCGATCTCCACCCGCGGATCCCGGATCCCCGCCATGTCGTACGCCATGGCGGCTGCCCCCCGCAGACTCCCTCCCAGGAGGTCCCGATCCCCGAACCAGTGGGACTCCGTGCTCCAGCCCATCCCTCGAACCCACGCCGGCCGATGGGTCAGCTCTCTGGCAACCTCCTCGCAGGCCAGGAGCATGACGCAGGCCCCGTCCGAGGGCTCGGCGCAGTCCAACCTCCGCAGGGGGTAGGCCACGACCTGAGACGCCAGGACCTCCTCAACGGAAAGGAGTCCCTTGCGGTGGGCATAGGGGTTCTTGAGGGCGTGGCCCAGGTTCTTGATGACCACATGGGCCAGATGCGCCTCCTCGAGGCCGTATCGGTCCTTGTACGCCTGGGCCTGGAGGGCCGCGGCCGATGTCTCGTTGAGCCCTACGGGCCTCTGGAAGAACGGATCCCCGTACAGATTGGTGAGGGCCGCGTACGAGGGGATCTCGCTCCCCTTGGTGACGCCCACCACCAGGGCCGTTCGGTGGAGGCCCGACAGGACGCGCATGACCGCGTAGCAGAAGGCCAGGGCCCCGTCCTCCGGCGCCTTGGTGGCGTTCTTGAGATACGCCCCCTCCGCGTCGAAGTAGTAGGAGTTGGAGCAGCTGATCCCCATCCAATAATCCGAGGAAGCCGAGACCACCGTGTCGATGTCCTCCCGGCACAGACCCAAGGGGTCCAGGACGTTGCGGACCAACCCGTAGACCATGTCCCGGACGTTGTCCTGGAGAAAGGACCCATGATGGGTCTGCGACACGCCGACCACGGCCACCCGGTTGGACATGGGGACTCCTGCTCCACTGGTATTCCGCAATGCGGTTTCGGTCCTCCCCGAGCGCTCCACCGCAGTTGCGGCAAAGGGCCGCGGGGCGCCTCGCCGCCCGGGGTCCGCAACCCCAACCGCCTCACTCCGAGATGTACGGCAGGGGCCAGATGCGGAAGTAGTCCCGGAACTTGACCCAGACCCCCACCAGCCCCACGGGCTCGAAGATGATGAACAGCACGATGAGCAGGCCGAAGACGAAGTCCTTCACCGGCCCCAGCAGGATGGTCACGTTGGGGTCATAGACCCTCGCGAGCCAGCTCACCACCGAATCCAGGCCGAAGGGGATCAGGGTGATGAACAGCACCCCGAAGACCGTCCCCAGGATGCTGCCCAGACCGCCCACCAGGACCATGGCCAGGAACATGACCGAGTGGAGGAACGTGAAGTCGCCGGGCATGGCCGCCCGCTGCAGGCCGCAGAACATGGCCCCGGCCACGCCCGCGTAAAACGACGCGATGGCGAACGAGAGCAGCTTGTATGGAAACACGGGGATGCCGATGATCTCGGCGGACACGTCGTTGTCGCGCACGGCGATGAAGGCCCGTCCGATCTTGGATCGGATGAGGTTTCGGGCGCCCCACACCAGAAACCCGGCCACGAGGAAGGCGAAGTAGAAGAAGGCGGCGTTGCGCTGCAGGGAGATGCCCAAGACCGTGGGGGTGGGCAGCTCGATCCCCCGGATGCCGCGGGTCACGGACTCCCAGTGGATGATGCCGTAGTCGATGATGAACTGAAAGGCCAGGGTGGCCACCATGAGGTAGAAGCCCTTGATGCGCAGGGACGGAACGCCCACCAGGACCCCGAACAGGGCCGCCGTCAGGCCCGCCGCCCCCACGGAGGCGATGAACGGGACCCCCAGCTTCCAGATGAGGATGGCCGAGGTGTACGCCCCCACCCCCAGGAAGGCCGCGTGACCCAGGGACAGGAGCCCCGTGAAGCCCACCAGCAGGTTCAGGCCCACGGCCCCGATGAGGTTGACCAGGGTCAGGTTGAGGATGAAGTAGTGCCCCTCGTTGAAAAATAGGGGCGAGGCCGCCACCAGCACCAGGAAGAGCCCCAAGGCCAGCCGCTTGAACCGGGTGCGGAAGATGCGCTCGTCCTCCCGGTACCCGAAGACCGCGTTGGACGACAGGTACTTGCTGTAGAGTTGGGAGAAGGTCACCCACCCACCTCCGCGCCCGCATGGTTGGCGCCCCGGGCCGGCTCGCGGGCGAGGGCCCAGTGCAATCGATGGTTCGCACTCCGCACTCCGCACCCCCCACTGCCCACGCTCATGTCACACCTCCGCCAGCCGCACGTCCCCCTTGAAGGCCGACAGCCGGCCGTCCTCGTAGCGGATCTGCACATCCAGGGCATGAACACCCCTGTCCGAGTACAGGTCCTCGATGAGGCCCTGGTACCGCTCGTTGACGAAGGCGCGCCGGACCTTGCGCGTGCGGGTCAGCTCGCCGTCGTCGGGATGGAGCTCCTTGAGCAGGATGGCGAAGCGCTTCACCCGGATGTTCTCTGGGAAGCGTTCGCACAGCTTCTGGATCTCTTCCCGCACGAGCTGGTAAGTCTCGGGACGCTGGGCCAGGTCCTGGAACGTGGTGTACGAGATCCCCCGCTTCTTGGCCCAGTTCCCCACGTTCTCCAGGTCGATGCTCACGATGGCCGCCACGAACGGGCGCTCGGCGCCGCAGACCAGAAGCTCCTTGATGTACGGGCTGAACTTGAGGCGCGTCTCGATGTCCTGGGGGGCGAACTTGGTCCCGTCCTGCAGGACCATGAGGTCCTTGAACCGGTCGAAGACGTAGAGATGGCCGTCCTCCCCCATGTACCCCGCGTCCCCGGTGCGCCAGAAACCGTCCTCGGTGTATCCCTCCCGGGTGGCCTTCTCGTTCTTGTAGTATCCCAGGTGGATGTTCCTGCCCCGCACCAAGATTTCCCCCTCCTGCGAGACCTTGACCTCCACGTCGGGGATGGGCACCCCCACGGTCTCGGGCCGCACGTCGTGGGCCCAGTGGGTGGTGGCGATGCCCGCGCACTCGCTCTGGCCGTACACCTGCCTGAGGTCCACGCCCAAGGCCTTGAAGTACTTGAACACCTCGGGGGAGATGGCCCCCCCGCCCGTGACGGCCATGCGCACGCGCCCCAGCCCCACCTTGTTCTTGAGGGGGCGGATGACGAAGAAGTCCAGGAGCGGAAAGAGCAGCCGGCTCCACAGCCCCGGGTCCTGCCCGGCCAGGTTGGCCTCGGTGCACTTGAGGGCCACGGCCATGGCCCGCTCGTACATGCGCCGCTTGAACGGGTCGGCGTTGTCCATGGCGGCCTGGATGGTGGAGATCAGGAACTCCCACGCCGCCGGCGTCCCCCCGAAGTAGAAGGGCTGCAGCTCCAACAGATCCTTGCGGACGGTCTCGGTCTCCTCGGGGAAGTTGTAGCGGGCCCCCACCATGAGAAAGCGCGTGACGTTGTACAGCTGCTCGCCGATCCAGGGGAGCGGCGCGATGGACAGGAGTTCGTCCCCCCGGCGCATGGACACCATCTTGCCGTAGCTTCCCGAGGCGAAGATGAGGTTCTCGTGGCTCAACATGGCCAGCTTGGGCATGGCCGTGGTGCCCGATGTGGTGAGCATGAGGGCGGGGCCCGCGGGGTCCAGCGCCAGGGCCAGCTCCCGCAGCTGATGCCCCTGACCCCCCCCTGCCCTGGCCCCGGCCTCGACGACGTCCTCGAAGCGCGCCAGGAACGGGTGCTCCTGGTAGTAGTGGGTCATGCCCCGGGAGTCCCAGACGATGACCCGCTCCACCTGCCCCCGGATCTGGGCCCAGATCTTGAGGGCCTTGTCCACCTGCTCCTGGTCCCTCAGGACCAGAAAGCGTGCGTCCGAGTATTGCACCAGGTACTGCATCTCCTCGGGGAGGCAGTCCGCGTACATGCCCGTGACCACGCCGCCCGCCGCGATCCCCCCGAATTCCGCCACCACCCACTGGGGCTTGTTGTCGCCGATAACGGCCAGCTTGTCGCCGGCCTTCAGGCCCAGGGCCCGCAGCCCCAGGGCGAAACAGCCCACTTGGTCCCGGAATCCCGCCCAGGTGGTGGGGCTCCAGATCCCGAAGCGCTTCTCCCGCATCGCGACCGCTTGCGGGATCTCGTCAGCGTTCTTGACGATGAGGCCGATGAGCGTTTGGTCGATCGTCATCCGGCCCTTCTCTCCCTTCCCAGGTAGGCCTCCACCACCTGCGGGTCCTTCTGCACCTCCTGGGGCGCCCCCTCGGCGATCTTGAACCCGAAGTTGAGCACGCAGACCCGATCCGAGAGGTCCATGACCGCGGCCAGGTCATGCTCGATCCAGACGATGGTCACCCCCAGGTCGCGGTGGACGTCCATGATGTAGCTGGCGATGTCCTCCTTCTCCTCCACGGCCATGCCGGCCATGATCTCGTCTAGGAGGAGCAGCTTGGGCCGCATGGCCAGCGCCCGGGCCATGTCCACGCGCTTTCTGACCCCGATGGGGAGCGTGGCCACGGGGTGGTACCGGAAGCTGGACAGGCCCATGAAGTCGATGATCTCCTCCTCGATCTCCTTGCGGTGGGCCATTTCCTCCCGGACCAGATGGGGAAGCCGCAGGAAGCTCCCAAGGGGGGAAAAGCGCATCTGGCAGTGGCGGCCCAGCTTGATGTTGTCCAGCACGGTCATGCCGTGGAAGAGCTCCACCTTCTGGAAGGTCCGGGCGATGCCCAGGGCGGCCACGTGGTGGGGCTTGAGGCCCGTGACCTCCTGTCCGCGGAACAGGATCCTGCCGCGCTGGGGCCGGTAGTGGGCGTTGATGCAGTTGAGGAGGCTCGTCTTGCCGGCCCCGTTGGGGCCGATGATGCAGAATATCTCGCCCGGCCGCACCGAGAACGTGACCCCGGTGAGCACCTGCACCCCGACGAACGACAGATACAGATCCTCAATGCTCAGGATGGTCCCGTCCTGCCCGTCGCTCAAAGCCACCGCTTCCTCCGCTTGTACCGCTTGGCCTCCCGGTAACTCTTCCGCTCCCTGTCGCCGGAGCCCAGGTAGAACTCCCGCACGTCCTCGTTGGCCAGGAGCTCCTGCGCCGTCCCATCCAGGACGATGCGCCCCGTCTCCATCACGTACCCCCGGTGACCGATGCGCAGGGCCGCATGGGCGTTCTGCTCCACCAGGACCACCGTGACCGCCTTCTCCCGGTTCAGGCGGCCCACGATCTGAAACAGCTCCTCGGTGATCAGCGGCGCCAGCCCCAGGGAGGGCTCATCGAGCAGCAGGATCTTGGGCCGGGTCATGAGGGCCATGCCGACGGCCAGCATCTGCTGCTCCCCCCCGGAGCAGAAGCCCGCCTCCTTGGTCTTCATCTTGCGCAGGACAGGGAAGAAGTCGAAGACCTCCTCCATGTCGACATCGACCGACTTGTCCCACCGGGCGTACGCCGCGGCCTCCAGGTTCTCCTCGATGGTGAGGTACCAGAAGACCGGCCGGTCCTCCATGACGTACGTCAGGTTGTAGCGCTTGAGGATCTCGGTGCTGTGGAGGTGTTTGATGGAGGCGCCGGCCAGCTTGATCTCCCCCTCCACGATGTGCCCGTCGTAGAAGTCGATCATGCCGCAGATGGTGCGAAGAAGGGTGGTCTTGCCCGCCCCGTTGGCCCCGATGATGACCAGGACCTCCCCTTGCTGAACGGCCATGGAGACCCCGTTGAGCACGGAGATCACGTCGTGGTACACGACCCGGAGGTTCTCAACGGAGAGCATTCAACTTCCTTCCCAGTCCGGAGTCCGGAGTTTGGAGTTCGGAGTTGAAGACCGAGACCCTGAAATCCTCTCGCGTCATCGCGGCAAAGGCCGGAATCCAGAAATGGCAGTCGCCTACACCCTCTCGATCCGCACGGTCCCGAAGAGGCCGTACGGCCGGATGAGCAGGACCACCAATAGCAGGATGTACGGCGCGATGTTCTTGAACCCCACCAGCCCCATGGGCTCCACGTACGCCCCCACCAGGGCCTCGCACACCCCCACGATGATCCCCCCCACCAGGGCCCCCCCGATGCTGTCCATCCCCCCGATGAGCACCACGGGGATGGCCCGGAGCCCCACCATGGCCGTCAGGTACGTGAGGCTCCCGAAGTTGGAGATGACGATGCCGGCAATGGCGATGCACACGCCGCTCACCCCCCAGACCACCAGGAGGATGATCCGGGCGTTGATCCCGAAGGCCATGGCCTTGGCCTGGCTCTCGGAGGTGGCCCGGATGGCCACCCCCCAGCGGGTTCGAAACAGAAAGAAGAGGACCAGGGCAAAGGCCGTCCCGGACAGGACCGCCGCCCAGAGCTGTTCGCTGAGAAACAGAAAGCTCCCCACGTCCACGGTGATGTCCGGGAGATCCAGGACAAAGGTGTAGGAGTGGGCCCCGAAGATGAGCTGCACCGAGGCCCGAAGCAGGCTCGAAAGCCCCAGGGTGACGATGGTCATGGAGATGGGGTTTCGCCCCAGCAGAGGTTGGATGGTGAATCGCTCCACCAGGGCGCTGGCCAGCCAGGCCGCTGCCAGGCCCAGGGGGAGGGCGCCGAGCAGGGGGATGCGCAGGTCGAAGTGCAAGATGAAAAAGAGGAACGCCCCCACCACCAGGAACTCCCCGATGGCGAAGTTGAAGGCGTCCGACGCCTTGAAGATGATGACGACCCCCAGCCCCAGCAGGGCGTACACCATGCCCACCAGGATCCCCGAGAGCACCGCCTGCAGAAGGTCGATCATCCAGACTCCGACACAGGCTCCCCGCGAGACGGAAGAGCAGTCCCAACCAAGCCCTGGTGATCTGGCAAGAGGCCGTCACTCCATTGCAAAGCGGGGTCCAGCGGACCTTCGAGGCCCTTCAAATCACCGGAATTCCGCCTCCGCCCGAATGACACCGAGAGATATCCACCGACTCTTGCCAAATCGCCGGACTTCCCGCCCCCCTCTCCACTCCAGGGGGAGGGCAAGGAAGCAAACCTCACCACTTGATCTCGTCCACGTTGATCCAGTCGGAGATGGGCTTCACGGCGCCCATGGGCACGTCCTTGTCGCCCACCTTGGCCATCTTCACCTCGGCCCTGAATACCTGGAGCATGGGGATGGTGTGAGACTTGTACGAGAACTTCTTGCCGCCGAAGAGCCCCTTGAAGTCCCACTCCATGGCGTCCAGCGCCTTCTTGATCCCCTGGCGCGTGAGCTCCCCTGCCTTGTCCGCCCTCACCAGGGCCTCCTGGATGAGCAGGGCGTAAGTCAGGCCCTCCATGTACAGGAACATGTCCTTGATGCTGGCCTGGTCGTTGGGGCGGTATTTCTTGACGAAATCGTGGGCCATCTTGACCATGGCGTTGTCCATGGGGGTGTTCTCCCGCGGCACCGCGTCCGAGAAGGGCCGGGTGGCCACGCCCACGTACCCGTCGAAGGCGTCCTGGCAGACCAGGATGGGGAAGCGGCCCGTGGTGTAGTGGGTCCCCATGAGCTGGGCCTCCTTGATCACCTTGCGGGCCGTCTTGAAGAAGATGGCCGTGTGGGCCGCGGCGCCCGAGTACCCGTGGTAGATCACGTACTGGGCCTTGGCCTTGCGCAGGGCCATGCACTCGTTGGTGGCGTCCGTGGCCGTGTACGGGTACTCGATCTCGGCCACGACCTCGTGGCCCAGCTTCTTGGCGTACGCGATCCCCTCGGCCAGGCCGTCCTTGCCCCAGGCCGTGGGGCTGTACACCATGCCCACCCGGGCGGCGCCTTTATCCTTGTGGTTCTCCTTGATCCATTTCATCAGGACCTTGATCTGGTCCCCGTACGTGGCCCCCAGGGAGTAGTAGTAGGGGTACTTGCTGGGGCCTCCCTCGGGCCCGAAGATCTCCGTGGAGTACGACCCCTCGATCCACGGGATCTTCTCCTCCACGTTGACCTTCTCGATGAGGGGTTTGAGGCCGCCGGTGATGTATCCCGTGGCGATAAGCAGCTCATCGCGGCTGTGCTCGGCCGCGTACTTGTTGAAGTTGGCCACCTCCACCGTGGGGTCGTACCGGAAGTCCTCCAGGAAGAACTTGATCTTCTTGCCGTTGACGCCACCCCCTTCGCCGTTGACCCAGTTCATCCCGTCGATGTACCCCATGCCGAACTCGGGCAGCGTCCCCACGGGTCCGCTCATGGGAAACTGGGACAGGACCTTGATCTCCTTGGCGAAGGCGGGCTGGCCCAGGGCCAGGATGACCGCGAGACCGAGGACCGCGCACAGACAGACGCCCCTGTTCATGACTTCCTCCTTTCTCTTGGAGAAGACACGCCGGACGAAGCAGCCCGCGACGCCCCTTCGTCCACTCCCCGCGCTGCTCATGCCGGGCCTTCGAATGCCAACCGGTTGTGGCCTGGGAATGGTCCCTGGGCGGCCTCGGCGGAGCCATGAGAGGAGGAGCGATGCAGGAGGGATCGCGCGTCTTACCGCGTCAGCGGACGGTCAGCAGGCGCCGCATCTCCCCCGGGCCGGCCCATTCGCTCGGAAACACGGCTACCCTAAGAAACCCATGGGGGGTTGTCAAGGCAAATCGTAATGGACGCGAAAAAACCTGCGGCGGGGGGCAAGGGGGGCGGGAAAGGACGGCAGGCCCCGTTCCCGGCGGCCCAGGGGGGGGCCTTCACGGCAGGTTTGTCCTGACGTTGATCGGCTCGTCCTCGTTCACGTGGCATCCCTTGGGGCCGGCCACCTCGACCCCCGCATGGCGGTAGTAGCTGTAGTGCGGGTGCTTGCCGCCGTGGGCCACCAGGAGGTCCTCCTTCTCGTGGACGAATCGCAGCAGGTCCCGCTGGCAGAATTCGAATTCGGGAGTCAACTGGATGGCCAGGGTGGGGCAGGCCTCCTCGCACAGCCCGCAGTAGATGCATCGGGCGAAGTTGATGCGAAACCAGGGGGCGTAGCGCCTTCCATCCGGCCGCTGCGCCGACTCCATGGAGATGCAACTCACCGGACAGACGGCCGAGCACAGGTAGCAGGCCACGCACCGCTCGTCGCCGTCGGGATCCCGGGTGAGGATGATCCGCGCCCGAGAGCGTTCCGGGAGCCTGCGCCTGAACTCGGGGTATTGCTCGGTGAAGGCCGGCCGGAAGAGGTGACGGAAGGTGGTCCCCAGTCCCGCCGCCAGGGCCCGAATCCCCTCCAGGACCGCCCCAACGGACACCCAACGGACCGGGGTCCCGTTTTCCTCCGGCTGTCCCGCCGGACGTCGTTCACGGCCGCCACCAGCTCCTCGCCCTTCCATCATGGCCCCGCCCGTCGTATTTTGTCCCACGGCAGCCTCACGCCGTTTTTCCCCGCCCGCTGCCAGGGAAGCCTTCGGTGCCTCGGCAGGATGATCACCCCCGGGGCCATGTCTTCCCGGATCTCCACCCCGACCTCCAGCGCCCCACCGTCCAGGTCCAGGATGACCCGGTCCTCCGGAGCCAGGCCCAGCCGCCCTGCGTCACGGGAGTGAACGGTGAGGACAGGGGGTGGCTCCAGTCCCTCCAAGATGGGCGAGCGAATGGACAGCTCCTCGGTGCCGAAGGTCCTCTCCACCACAAGGAGCTGCGCTGCGTCCTTTTCCCCTCCCTGGCCACGGAGGGTGCCCGGGTCGTGGCCGGCGCGGGCCCTGGGGCCGGCCACCTCCAGCCTGACCCCGTCCGGTTCCCCCCGGAGGCGCCCGATGGGTTCCAGCGCCGGAACCTCCCGGATCATCCACGCCTCGAGCTCCTCCGGGGACAGGCTCCGGCCTCCCGGAGTCAGGGCCGCGCCCAGGGCCAGGACCGCCTCCCAGGCCGCCCCGGCGCCACCGCCCGGCATCCCGCCCCCGTACACGCGGGGGGGATGGCTTCCGCCGCTCCATTGGCGCAGGGGGGTCCCGCCCCCGTGGACCCCCTGAGCCCGCTGGGCCCGCCCCTCGTGGTTCACGAACGTCCCTCCCGACTCGTACAGGGTGGTCGTGGGAAGCAGGACGTGGGCCAGGGAGGCGACCTCCGACGGCAGATAGTCCAGGACCGCCAAGAAATCCAGTCGGACCAGGGCTTCTCGGAGCCGGCCGCCGTCGGGACACAGAAAAAACGGGTCGGTCTCCACCAGGACCAGGGCCCGAATCCGCCCCGCCTCCATGCCCTCCAGGATGTCGGCAAGGGATACGCCCTGGGCCCCCAGCACAGCCCCCCCCACGGCATTGGCGCCTGGAAGGATGTGCATGATGCCGGCCGCTCCCTTGACCTCCAGGAGGCGCCCGGCAGCGGCCCCCACCAGGGCGGGGAGGCCCTCCCCCGGCATGCCCCCCCCGCAGATCAGAATGGGCCTGCGGCTCGAGCGCAACGCCTCGGCCCCGATCCTCAGTGCCTCGCCCCACCGCCCGGCCCCGCAGATGGGGGTCTGTCCCAGCACGGCCTGCACGCACTCCCCCAGATCCTCGGGCCGCGCCGGGATATGGAGGAACGGGAGGGGGAGGTCCACGGGTCTGGGGTCCAGGACCACGACTCGACCTCCCCGGCGGTGGATCTGCCGCAGGGCCAGGGCCATGACGGGGGCCTCGTTGAGGGGATCGGCCCCCACCAACAGGGCCAGGTCGGCCTGCCCCAACTCTCCCAGGGAACAGGCCAAAGACGGTTCCATTCCCGCCAGGGCCGACCGGACCTTGTGCGACGTTTCCGGGTCCGGGAAGAACCCCGGGCCCACCCATCCCTGATCCTTGCAGAGGCGGCGAAGGGCCCCCTGGGCCTCCAAACTGGAGCGAAGACCCCCCTGGCACGCCACGGCCCCAGGGCCCCACGTGTCCGAGATCTCCCGGAGCCGCTTTGCGGCGACGCCCAGGGCGTCCTCCCATGCCGTCCCCCGGCCGTCCAGCCGGGCCTGCCGGGGCCGTCCTGGGTGATTGGCGTAGTCGAATCCGTACCGGCCCCGGTCGCAGATGAAATGGCCGTTGACCTGGGCATTTTGCCGACCCTCCATGCGCACCACCTCCCGATACCGGGCGCTGGCCACCGTATTGCACCCCAGGGAGCAGTGGATGCACACAGAGGGACTCCGCTGGAAATCCCACCGTCGCCCTTTGTACCGGGACGGCTTGTCCGTGAACACCCCGGTCGGGCACAGGTCGATGAGGTTGCCGGAAAAGGGGCTCTCCAGGCGCCCGTCTCCCTGGCGGCCGAAATAGGTCCGGTTGGCCGTCTGCAGGGCCCCCAGGTCCCTGTATCCGGCAAACTCCTGGTAAAACCGCCGGCACCGCCAGCAGTGGATGCAGCGGTTCATCTCGTGCTGAACCAGAGGACCCAGGTCCTGGTCCGCGTACGTCCGTTTCCGCCCCAGGTATCGTCGCACACCGTGCCCCCCGGCCACGGTCATGTCCTGGAGGAGGCAGTGCCCCCCCTCGTCGCACACCGGACAGTCGTGGGGGTGATGCAGCATGAGCCACTCCATGACGTGTCTCCGGAAGTCCACGGCCTCCTCGTCCGTGGTGGACACCTCCATCCCGTCCCGGGCGTCCACCATGCAGCTCATGTTGAGCCCCCGGAGGGTCCCCTTGACGAACATCACGGCGCAGACCCGGCAGGCCCCCACCGGCCCCAGGGCCGGGTGAAAGCACAGGCGCGGGATCACGATCCCGAGCCGATCGGCGGCCTCCATGACCTTGGTGCCGGGCGGGACCTCGATCTCCCGCCCGTCGATGACGAGTCGGGGCATGAATTGCTCCCCCCAAAGAAAACGCTCAGGCTGAGCTTGAGGCCAAGGGGAATCGAACAACCGGATTAGGTTGCGTGCCGCGGCTGTGACTCAGAGCGTGGCTCGCCCTCTCCTTCTCCGCTTTCCCCTCCTCCTCGCTTTCCGTACGGGCAGTTCCTCTGGCTGATGTGTTCCCGAACCTCCCCCTGGAAACAGGTCACCAGGCTCTCCACGGGTTGGGACGCCCCGAGGGCGAAGGCGCAATATGCATGCCTCATGTAGTGGCTCATGCGTGCCAGCGTGGGGATGAACGCCTCCTGTCCCTCCCCCTCCTCGATGCGCCGGAGCAGATCCACGATGTACGGCAGCCCTTCCCGACAGGGGGTGCACCACCCGCACGACTCCCGGGCAAAGAACCGCATCAGGTTCAAGGTGGCGGCCACCAGGCACGTCCCCTCGTCGAACACGATGACGGCCCCCGTGCCCAGTCGATGCCCGATGAGCTTCAACGGCTCGATATCCATCTCCACATCGTAGAACTCCCGCGAGAGGAACCGCGTCGAGGCCCCGCCCGGCAAGCAGGCCTTGAACCCGCAGCCCGGCGGGAGCCCCCCCGCGTGCTCCTCGATGATCTCGCGCAGGGGGGTCCCCATGGGAAGTTCGTAGCAGCCCGGCTGCCGCACCCGGCCGCTCACACAATAGAGCTTGGTGCCGGCGCTGTTCTCCCGGCTGCGGGCCAGCCCCCCGAACCAATCGGCGCCGTGGCGGACGATATGGGGCACATTGGCCAGGGTCTCCACATTGTTGAGGACCGTGGGGCGCCCCCACAGCCCCGTCTCCGTGGTGCGGGGAGGGGTCTGCCGGGGATGGGGCCTCATTCCCTGGATGGCGTGGATCTGGGCCGTCCCCTCCCCGCAGATGTACCGGCCAGCGCTTCGGTGAACCGAGATCTCCATGGAAAAACCGCTGCCCAGGATGCGCCGACCCACGAAACCGGCGTGCCGGGCGACCTCGATCTCCCGCTCCAGGATCTCGGCTATGCGCCCGTACGCGGGCCGCACGAACAGGATCCCCTGTTGCGCGGACACGGCATATCCGGCCAGGAGCATCCCCTCAATGATCTGGTGGGGATCGGCATGGATGAGGACCCGGTCCTTGAACGTCCCCGGCTCCATCTCGTCGGCATTGGAGACGATGTAGCGGGGAAATGGGGCGTCGCGGGCCACCCCCGCCCACTTGCGGCCCGCCGGAAAGCCGGCCCCACCTCGCCCCAGGAGGCATGCGTCGTCCACGATCCCACGGACCTCTTCGGGGGCGTAGCGGGCCAGGGCCTTGGCCAGGGCTTCGTACCCGCCGCTGGCCCGGTACTCCTCCATGGTGGCGATGCGATGGGGCCGACGGTTCTGGAGCAGGACCTGGGGATACATGGTGCACCTTGTCTGGCTGCAGGCGACGGGATGCGGGCTACCGGCTCCGGTCTTCGGTCCCCGGTCCCCGGTCCTCCGGATCCCCGCCCTGTGCCTCGCATCTCAGCTTCTCCAGGATCTCGTCGGCCCTCTGCGCCGTCAGGTGGCCGTATACCTCCCGGTTCACCAGCATGGCCGGTGACCGGTCGCAATACCCCAGACAGGACACGGGCAGCAAGGTAAAGAGCCCGTCCGGGGTGGTCTCACCCGGTCCGATCCCCAGGGTGCGACACAGGTGAGCCGCCAGCCGCTCCTGGCCATTCATCCAGCAGACCACGCCGTCGCATACCCGGATCACGTACCTGCCCACGGGCTCCCGGTAGACGAAGTCGTAGAACGTGGCCAGCTCTTCCACCTCCAGCGGGGTCATGCCCAGGAGGGCCGCCGTCTCGGCCACGCCCTCGTCGGTCAGGTATCCGTGGGTCTCCTGCAGGGCCATCATGACGTCGACCACCAGCTCGCGGCGGTGTTCCGCCCCGGCGATCCGGGCCCGCAATCTGGAACGAAGCGACTCAGGCAGCATGAGCAGAACCTTGCCCATCTCACCGGTCGATGTCCGGCATGATGTAGTCGATGGACCCGATGATGGCGAGCAGATCCGCGATGAGGGCGCCTTGGGCCATGAGGGGCATGGCCTGCATGTTGGCGAAGCCCGGCGCCCGGATGCGCATGCGATAGGCGGCGCCCAGCCCGTCGCTGACCACATAGTAACCCTGCTCCCCCCGGGGCGCCTCCACGGCTGCGTACGCCTCACCCCGCGGGATGGCGGGACCCCGGGTGACGTTGATGAAATGGTGGATCAGGGTCTCGATGTCCGTCAGGGTCCGTTCCTTGGGAGGCACCGCGTAGCGGAAGTCCTGGGCCACGACGGGACCTCCGGGCATGCCGGCCGCCGCCTGATCGATGATCCTCAAGCTCTGGCGCATCTCCTCCATGCGCACCAGGTACCGGGCATAACAATCCCCGTCTGAGGCCGTGGGGACCTCGAAGTCAAAGCGCTCGTACCCGCTGTACGGCATGGTCTTTCTCAGGTCCCACGCCAGGCCGCACGCCCTCAGGTTGGGCCCGGTCACACCCCAATCCACGGCATCCTGAAGCGAGATGCGGCCCACCCCCCGGGTGCGCCCCTGGAAGATGGGATTGGCCGTCAGGAGGGCTTCGTACTCGGTCAGGCGCGCCGGAAAGACCCGGATGAAGGCGTCCACGGCATCCTTCCATCCTTTGGGGAGATCCGCGGCCACGCCGCCCAGGCGGAACCACGATGGGTGAAGCCTCCCGCCCGTGATCTGCTCCACGATGTCCAGGATCAGCTCCCGCTCCCGGAAGGTGTAAAAGTTGAGGGTCATAGCCCCCACGTCATGGGCGAAGGTGGCGAGCCAGACCAGATGGTTGCTCAACCGGAACAACTCGGCCAGCATCACGCGGATGAACTGGGCCCGTTCCGGCACCTGGATGTGGGCCAGGGTCTCCACCGCATGCAGATAGGCCAGGTTGTTGGCCGCCCCGCTCAGGTAGTCCACCCGGTCCGTATACGGGATGAATTGATGCCAGGACTGGCGCTCCCCGATCTTCTCCACGCCCCGGTGGTGGTATCCGATGTCCATCCCCATTCGGACGATCTGCTCCCCCCGGAGGCCCAGGATGAAGCGCATGAGACCGTGGGTCCCGTTGTGATGGGGCCCGAGGTTGAGGATGAGCAGATCCTCCCCGGGCTCCGGGTGGACGAAGGCCCCGGCATCCAGGGCCGTGCGCCTTCGGGCGTCCTCCCGGGTGTACGGGGGCATGTCCGTAGCCCGGCCTGGATACCCCTTGCGCAGCGGATGCCCCTCCCAGTCGTGGGGCATGAGGATGCGACGCAGCCCGGGGTGCCCCTCGAATCGGATCCCGAACATGTCGAAGACCTCCCGCTCGTACCAGTCGGCGGAAGGCCAGATGGGGGTGACGCTCCCGGCCACGGGCGCCTCGCCCTCCAGGGCCACCTTGATCCGCACCCGGGTGGGCGGGTCCAAGGCCAGCAGGTGATAGACCAGCGTGTAGTCGGCCATCTGCGGGTCTGGCCGGCGCCGGGCCGTCTCGTCCACGGCCGTCAGGTCTTCCAGGCGCGGGAACCGGGGCCGGGCCTCCTCCTTGAGGAAGCGCAGGACATGGCCGAGGCCTTGCCCGCTCACCCACACACTCGGCATGTCCGAGACCTCGGGTTCGGGACGGATCCCGTCGCCGAAGCGCTCCACGAGTTGCCTGATCAGGGCCTGCTCCCCCGCCCCCGGTTGGACGCGCCGCGGGGGGGGGGTCCACACCAGATCGAAGCGGCTTTCCCAGAACCCGGGAGGGTCGGCCGCCGTCCCCCGGATGGGGATCCCCTCGTACCCGGGGCCCCGGGGATCCCGGGACTTGGTCTCCCCGTCCACCAGGACGGGGCGGCAGGTCCCCTGGCTGCCGCCCTCCCGCCCCAGGATCCAGCGGCCCGGCCGCTCTCCCTCGATCTTCTCCTGCAGGGCCATGAGCCCCTGGAGCACGGCCTCGGGCCGGGGCGGGCAGCCCGGGATGTACACGTCCACGGGCAGGATCTGATCCACGCCCTGGACCACGCTGTACACGTCGTACATGCCGCCGCTGTTGGCGCAGGACCCCATGGAGATGACCCAGCGCGGCTCGGCCATCTGCTCGTAGAGGCGCAGGACCACGGGGGCCACCTTCTTGAAGACGGTCCCGGATACGATGAGCACGTCCGCCTGCCGGGGCGAGCCGCGCATGACCTCGGAGCCGAACCTGGCGATGTCGTACCGGGAGGTAAACGCGGCGGCCTCCTCCACGAAGCAGCAGGAAAGGCCGAAGAACATGGGCCAGAGGCTCCTGCGCCGGGCCCAGTTGATGACCTCGTCCAGGCCGTCGAGAAGGGCGTTGGCTAAGGGGTTCCCCGCTTGGCAGGTGCGCATCCGCAACCGGCTTCTCCCCGCATCCGCAGGAGTTCCGCCCCTCCCACAGGGCGGCGAAAGATGGGGCCGGCCGCCCCAAGGCCGGACAGAACTGCCCCCCTGCCATGGCCGGGGCCACCGAATCCGCCTCCCGGGTGCATCCCGCCCCGGCAGGCCCAACCCGTTCGAACCAGAAATCAGAAGTAGCAACAAAGCCCCCCGGGCGTCAAGAGCGGCCGCGTCCGCCGGTCCCGGGGGGACGGCTTCCCCACGGACCAATGAAAAAAAGAAGTTGAAAGCTGGGCCAAACGCGCTATACATGAAACAGAAGAGAGGACACCAGATGGAGGCGGCCATGGAGATCCGCGTGGTGGGGATCGTGGGGTCGGGGCAGATGGGGAGCGGCATTGCCGAGGCCTTTCTCACGGCGGGTTTCCAGGTCCGCATGCACGACGTGGGCCCGCAGGCCCTGGAGCGGGGGGTCAGGCGCATATCCGACGACCTGGGCCGCCGGGTTCACAAGGGAAAGATGGCGGCCGCACAGCGGGACGACGCGTTGTCCCGGCTGCAAACGACCCGGCGCCTGGAGGACCTGGCCCGGAGCGACCTGGTGGTGGAGGCGGCCACGGAGAACGTCCCCCTCAAGGGGGAGATCTTCAAGGCCCTGGACGGGCTCCTGGGGGAGGGCGCCCTTCTGGCCAGCAACACCTCGTCCATCTCCATCACCCGCATCGCCTCGTTCACCCAACGGCCCCAGCGGGTCGTCGGCATGCACTTTTTCAACCCGGTGCCGGTCATGAAGCTCGTCGAGGTCATCCGCGGGCTGGAGACCTCGGAGGAGACCTTCCAGGCCGTCATGGAACTGTGCCGCCGTTTGGGCAAGACCCCCATCGAGGCCCGGGACATTCCGGGCTTCATCTCCAGCCGCCTCATCTTCACCTACATGAACGAGGGGATCTGGACCCTGTACGAGGGCCTGGGGAGCGCGGCGGACATCGACGCCATGATGCGCCTGGGGGCCAACCACCCCATGGGCCCCCTGGAGCTGGCCGACTTCGTGGGGCTGGACACGGTGCTGTCGGTCATGCGGGTGCTCCAGGAGGCCTTGGGCGACAAGTACAGACCCTGCCCCCTGCTGGTCCAGCACGTGGCGGCCGGGCGCCTGGGGATCAAGACCGGCCGCGGCTTGTACGACTATGGACAGAGGCCATGATCGGATTCGAACCCACCTGCGAGCAGCGGCTCCTTCAAGGGCGCTCCAGGCGCTTCGCCCGGGAGGTCATCCTCCCCGTGGCCGCCAAACACGACCGGGACGGGACCTTTCCCAGGGACGTTTTGGAGAAGGCCCACCGGGAGGGGTTTCTCACCCCCCTGGTCCCCAGGGAGTACGGCGGGCAGGGGCAGACGGTGCTCGACACCTGCATCTCGGCCGAGGAGCTCGCCGCGGGGTGCATGGGCATCTACGTCTCGATCTTCGTGAGCACCCTGGCCCTCCATCCCATCGTCCGCTTCGGGACGGCCGAGCAAAAGGAGCGATACCTCCGGCCGTTCTGCAGCCGATTCCAGCTCGCCTCGTACGGTTTGAGCGAGCTGCATGTGGGCTCCGACCCCGCATCCCTGGAGACCACCGCCGTCCCTCAGGACGGCCACTACCTCCTCAATGGAACCAAGATGTGGATCACCAACGGGGGGTACGCGGACCTGTACGTGGTTTTCGCCACCATGGACCCCGCCAGGAGGCACCGGGGGATCATCGCCCTGGTCGTCCCCCGGGACCTGGAGGGGGTCCGGCCCGGGGAGCCCATCGACAAGATGGGGCAGCGGGCCTCCAACACCACGCCCGTCACCTTCACGGACGTGCGGGTCCCCAGGGAGAACCTCCTGGGAGGGGAGGAGGGCGGCTTCAAGAAGGCCATGGCCGCCCTGGACGTGACCCGCCCCATCATCGCAGCCGGGGCCGTGGGGCTGGCCCGAACCGCCATGGAGCTGGCCACCCGGTACGCCAGGAGGCGGGTTCAGTTTCAGGTTCCCATCGCCCAGCACCAGGCCGTCCAGTTCATGCTGGCCGACATGGACATCTCCATCGAGGCGGCGAGGCTCCTGGTGTGGAAGGCGGCGGCGGCGGCGGACCAGGGGAGGCGCAATTCCAGGGAGGCGGCCGTGGCCAAGGCCTTTGCCGCAGACACGGCCATGCGGGTCACCACCGATGCGGTCCAGATCTATGGAGGCATGGGCTACACCCGGTGGCACCCGGTGGAGAAGCTCATGCGGGACGCCAAGGTGATCCAGATCTACGAGGGCTCTGCTCAGATCATGCGCAGGATCGTGGCCAGGGAGATGCTGAGGGCGGCGGCGGAACACGACAGACAGGAGTCAGAATAGATCCCCAGGGTTCGACCGTGTTCCTTGACGGAGGTTTCCCGAGGAGGTCGTGTATGAAGAAGGCCTTTCATCTCATCGAGTTCTACGGCACCGAATGCTCCCACTGCCGCACCATGGAGCCCCTGGTCGCCCGGCTCCAGGAAGAGGAAGGCGTGGAGGTGGTCCGCCTGGAGGTCTGGCACAACGAGGAGAACGCCAGGCTCCTGCGCCAGTACGACCAGGGGCACTGCGGCGGCGTGCCGTTTTTCTACAACGTCCGGACCCAGAGGTGGCTGTGCGGGTCCGTGGAGTACGAGCGGCTCAAGGCCTGGGCCATGGGGATGTGACAGGCGCGCAGGCGTGGGGCATGAACCTGGCCGGAAAGGCGAAGCCAAGAGGGGAGAGAAGCGGGCGGGCAGGGGACAGGGACGCCGGGAGGCGGGCATGGGGGGAAGGCTTCCGTCCGGTTGAAGGAAGGAGGGATGGGGCATGATCGAGAAGTTCGACCCATTGAAGGGGAAGATGCTGCGGATCCTGGATCCGGAAGGGAGGTTGGACGAGGCCCTCCGGCCGGAGCTGAGCGACGAGACCGTGCTGGATCTGTACCGCAAGATGGTCTTCCTGCGGGTGGCCGACCGCAGGGCCCTGTCCCTTCAGCGACAAGGACGCTTCGGCACGTACGCGCCCTTCGAGGGCCAAGAGGCCGCCCAGGTGGGAAGCGCCTTCGCCCTGGAGCCGGCGGACTGGATCTTCCCGTCGTTTCGGGAGATGGCCGCGGCGTACATCAGAGGCCTGCCTCTGAAGAACGTCTTCGTCTACTGGATGGGCAACGAGATGGGGCAGCGGGTTCCGGACCATGTCAACGTCTTCCCCATCTCCATACCCGTGGGCACCCATCCCCTCCACGCGGTGGGGGCCGCCTGGGCTGCCCGGCTGCGGGGGGAGCGGATGTGCACCCTCGCCTATTTCGGCGACGGCGCCACGTCCAAGGGGGACTTCCACGAGGCCATGAACTTCGCAGGGGTCTTCAGGACGCCGACCATCTTCTTCTGCCAGAACAACCAGTACGCCATCTCGGTACCCCGAAGCCTTCAGACCGCATCCAAGACCCTCGCCCAGAAGGCCGCGGCATTCGGGTTCCCGGGCATCCAAGTGGACGGCAACGACCTGTTCGCCGTGTACGCCGCCACCCGGGAGGCCAGGGAGCGGGCCGTGGATGGAAAAGGCCCCACCCTGATCGAGGCCGTGACCTTTCGCTTCGGGCCCCATACCACGGCTGACGACCCCACCAAGTACCGCACCGAGGAGGACGTGGCCGCGTGGCGCCCCCTGGACCCCATGGTCCGGCTCCAGAAGTACCTCCAGGCCAAGGATCTTTGGAGCGAGGCCGACGAGGCGCGCTTCACCCGGGAGGGCAATGCCATGGTCGATGAGCTGGTCAAGGAGGCGGAGGCCTTTCCCGAGCCCAGGGTGGAGGAGATGTTCGCCTTCACCCTGGCAGAGACGCCGCCCGCCTTGGCGGCCCAGCGGGACGCATACCTGGCGTTCCTCAGGGAAAGGGGGGAGTGAGCCATGGCCAAGCTGAACATGGTCCAGGCCATCAACCTGGGCCTGATGCAGGAGATGGAGCGGGACCCAGCGGTCATGGTGCTGGGCGAGGACGTGGGAAAAGAGGGGGGGGTCTTCCGGGTGACCGACGGCCTCCAAGAGCGCTTTGGAAAGGACCGGGTGGTGGACACGCCCCTGGCCGAGTCGGGAATTGTGGGCGTGGCCCTGGGCCTGGCCGTCAACGGCATGAAGCCCGTGGCCGAGATTCAGTTCGACGGGTTCATGCCCCCGGCCTGGGACCAGATCATCTCCCACATCTCCCGGATCCGGACCCGGTCCCGGGGGAGGTACACGGCCCCCCTGGTGATCCGGGCCCCCTACGGCGGGGGCATCCACGCCCCGGAACACCACTCCGAGGCCACCGAGGCCGTCTTCGTCCACACCCCGGGCGTCAAGGTCGTGTACCCGTCCACGCCGTACGACGCCAAGGGCCTCATCGTCTCCGCCATCCGCGACCCGGACCCCGTGCTCTTCTTCGAGCCCAAGCGGGTGTACAGGGCCGTCCGGGAGGAGGTCCCCGATGAGGAGTACACCGTGCCCATCGGTGTGGGGAAGGTGGTCCAGGAAGGAAAAGACCTGACCCTCGTGGCGTGGGGCGCCATGGTCCGCGAGTCGACGCGGGCGGCGGAACTGGCGGCGGCTCAGGGGGTCAGCGTGGAGGTCATCGACCTGCGGACCCTCTCGCCCATGGACGAGGAGGTCGTCATGGCCTCGGTGAGGAAGACCGGCAGGGCCGTCATCGCCCACGAGGCCCCCAGAACGTGTGGTCTGGGGGCGGAGATCATCGCCCGCATCAACGAAAAGGCCCTCCTCTCTCTCCAGGCCCCCGTGGAGCGGGTGACCGGGTTCGACACGGTGGTCCCGCTGGCGAAGCTGGAGCATCACTACCTGCCGAGCCCTGAGCGTATCCTGGCGGGCATCCGGAAGGTCATGGCCTTCTGATGAACGTTCTATCGATGGCGAAGAAGTCGACCTGTGGAATCGGGCCGCCCTGGCTCTCATTTCAGGCGCTTTGGACATTCCGGACACATCTATCTTTGTGTCTCCGTGGTGAAAAGGAGGGATGAAGGATGGCCTATGAGTTCAAACTGCCCGACCTGGGCGAGGGGCTGACCGAGGGGGAGATCGTCAGGTGGCTCGTCCATGAGGGGGACCCCATCGAGGAGGGGCAGGTCTTCGTCCAGGTGGAGACGGACAAGGCGGTCATCGAGATCCCCTCGCCGGCCGGGGGGGTGGTCCTGCAGGTCCTGGCCCGCGAGGGCGAGGCGGTCCGGGTAGGGCAGGTCATCATCGTCATCGGCCAGCCCGGAGAGAGGGCGGAGCCCAAACCGGAGGCCGCAGCCGAGGCCCGCCCCTCGGTGGGCGTGGTGGGAGAACTGGAGGAGGCCCCGGAGGAAGCGCCTGGGGCCCCGGCATCCGTCCCGGCGTCCCGGCAAGGCGCACGGCTCGCGCTCCCCGCCACCCGCAAACTGGCCAAGGAGCTGGGCGTTTCCCTGGGCACCATCCAGGGCACGGGACCCCGGGGCCGCATCACGGACGAGGACGTGCGCCGCGCCGCCCAGGCCCCCAAACCCGCCCGGCCGGCGGTGTTGGCCGTGCGCAAGTACGACCTGTACGGATTCATCGAGCGGATCCCTTTGCGCGGCATGCGCAAGACCATCGCCAGGGCCATGGTCCAATCCAAGTTCACGGCCCCCCATGTCACGGCCATGGACGAAGCCGACGCCACCCGCCTGGTGGCCCTAAGGGACAAGGCCCGGCAGGGGGCCGCCAAGGCCGGCCTTCGCCTCACGTACCTGCCCTTCTTCGTCAAGGCCGTGGCCGCGGCCCTGGCCGAGCATCCGTATCTCAACGCCAGCCTGGAGGAAGGGGCCGAGGAGATCGTGCTCAAGAAGTATTACAACATCGGGGTGGCGGTGGACACCCGGGACGGCCTCATGGTGCCCGTGGTCAAGAACGCCCCGGACAAGACCGTCTTCCAACTGGCCCGGGAGCTGGAGGAGCTCTCCCAGAAGGCGCGCGCCAGGACCATCGACCTGGCGGACCTCAAGGGAGGGACGTTCACCATCACCAACTACGGGGCCGTGGGCGGGATCTGGGGGACCCCCATCATCCATTACCCGGAGGTGGCCATCCTGGGGGTGGGGAGGCTGGTGGACAGGCCCGTGCCGGATGCCGGCGGCATCCGGCTCCGCAAGGTCTTCCCCCTGTCCCTCTCCTTCGACCACCGGGTGGTGGACGGCGCCGAGGCGGCGCGCTTTCTGAACACCCTCATCCGGAACCTGGAGGACCCGGACCTCATCCTCATGGGAGGATGATCACCGGAACGCCGGCAGGCCCGTGAGCTCCTGGCCGATCACCAGGGTGTGGATGTTCTCGGTCCCCTCCAGCGTGCTCAGGGCCTCCAGGTCGCACAGGTGCCGGATGACGTGGTGGTCGGCCAGGATTCCCCGGGCCCCCAGGATGTCCCGGGCCATTCTCGCGATCTCCATGGCCTCCCGAACATTGTTGAGCTTGGCCATGGAGATCTGGGCGGGCGTGGCCCGCCCCTCATCCATGAGGCGACCCAGGCGAAGGGTGAGCAGTTGGGCCTTGGTGATCTCCAGGGCCATGCGAACGAGCCGGTCCTGAACCAGCTGGTACGAGCCGATGGTCCGGTCGAAGGCCCGGCGGCGGATCGCGAACGTCCTGGCGGCCTCCAGGCAGGCCATGGCCGAGCCCAGGGCCCCGCACGCCACGCCGAACCGGGCGCTGTTCAGGCACTGGAGGATGGCCTTGAGGCCCCGGGCCTTGGGAAGGCGGCTGGCCTCGGGCAGCTCGCAACGGCGAAAGGTGAGGCGGGCCGTGGGGGAGGTCCGGTACGAGAACTTCCGCTGGATGGGGCTGGCCTCGAACCCGGGCCGGCCGGCCTCCACCAGGAACCCCTGGATCTCGCCCTCCAGCCTGGCCCAGACCAGGGCCACATGGGCGATGGTCCCGTTGGTGATCCACATCTTGGTCCCGTCGAGCACATAGCCGCCGGCCCGCCGCTCGGCCCGGGTGGCCATGCCCGCGGGGTTGGACCCGAAGTCGGGCTCCGAAAGGGCGAAGCACCCCACGGCCTCCCCCCTCGCCATGCGGGGCAGCCAGGCCTCCTTCTGGGACTCGCTGCCCAGGGCGAAGATGGGGTACATGACCAGCGAGTTTTGCACCGAGAACATGGCCCGCAGCCCGCTGTCGCAGCGCCCCAGCTCCCGGCATGCGAGGCCGTAGATGGTGTGGGTCCGCTCGGTGCAGCCGTACCCGCCGACGTGCATGCCGAACAGGCCCATCTTCGCCATGCGGACCACGAGCTCCATGGGGAACCGCCCCCGGTCGAACCCATGGGCGATGGCGGGCATGCACGCCTCGGCCACGAACCCCCGCACCGCGTCACGGAAGGCGCGCTCCTCGTCCGAAAGAAGGGACTCCGCATCGTAGAAGTCCAGAGGATCCGTCTTTCCCATGGCCAGCCCTCCCCCCGGCGGCGCCGCCCCGGCGCGCCGCCTCCTGGCGGTCGTTCCCATGGAAAATAGCATGGCGCAGGGCCACGGCCAACCCGGGGGGTGAAGGCGCGAACCCCGCCGAGCAAGATGGGATGTGTCAAAGGAAGGGCCCCCAACCCCCTCCCGAAAGAGGGGGTTGGGGGACGGGAGGGAGGGTAATCCTCCTGGGGGAGGCTCGGTCAGATCAACTGCGACAACAAGGCCTTTCCCGCTTCGTCGACCTCCAGGAAAGACGTTCCAAGCTCGTAGTGGGCTTCGCCCGACGCTGTCTGGTGAACGATGGTGCCCTGGGCCTCGAAGATCTGCTCCTCCACGGCCACGGCCATCCGCAGCCGGGTGGCAACGGCAAGGGGGCTATGGGTCCGGATCCGGATCCCGCCACCGCTCAGGTCCAGGACCTTGCCCATGCCCATGCCCGCGGGCCGTTGCTCCGCGTCCAGATAGGTGTACGACAGCAGATGGTCCATGGCCACCCGGGGGCAGAGCCGCTTCTCCTCGAACTCTCCCTCGGCGAACGGCCTGGCCGCAGGACCTCCATCCCCTTTGACCGCTTGCCTTGCACCGCCCTGCGCCATCCCTGCCTCCCTGCGGGCCTTCCCGAGAACGCCTCTGCCCGGCCCTGGGGCTTTTCCTCATGTGAACGCGGCCTTTGACACCCTTTGTAAAGCCCTGGAGAACGTTAGTCAAGTAAAATTTATATTAATTTATGTTAACAACTATCAATTTTACTCAATTGTCTTGACGCAGCCCCTATATCTTGCGCAAGAGAAAGACGGCACTACCATATGGTGTGGTTGCAAGTGGTCGAAAATCTCACTTGGGAGGCCCGCCGCCCCTCCCTCACGCGCTCAAGGCCTGGAGCCCGGATGGGTCAGCCTCGGCCCCCTGCCCAAGGGCCGCAGCAGCCAGCCGCTTCCCGATGGCGCATCCAGCGCACAGAAGCAGGCCCTTTTTCAGCTTGTGCCTGAAGGGGTCGACCTTCATGATGTCCTCGTAGTCGGTGGCCGCGGCGGCGATGTGCCGCTTGAGGCACGCGGCCCGCGAGATCACCAGTTGGCCCGGCTGGAAGGGGCACCGGATCATCCCCTCATGATTCACCTCCAACCAGTTCGTCGCCCCATACGCGCTGATGCTCATGGCGCCTCCTTTCCCCTGGCCTCCTCACTGGGCCGCGCCCCGGGACCGCCAGCCAGCGCGCCCAACTCCCCCTGTTCGACCGTGGCCAGAAACAATTGGTACGTCTGATCGTCCAGGTTCACATCATCCCATCCGAGGGTGCGCAGCCGCCGGTTGATGCCCCGAAGGTCGTGGCGCGATGCGCACGAGACGATGGCGGCCAGGTTCCGGATGAAGCCCCCCATGGCCCCCGGCCCGATGCGTTTGCGCTCAAGCCTTCGGATGAACAGCCAAGCCAGTTCGCTCACGGCTTCCCCTCTCGCTGGGCCGCGACCCGCCAGTTCCCCCGCACGTTCTTTACCCTGTATCCCTACCCTATCAGAGGGGCACCGGAAACCAATGGGATATTGTCTGTATTTTTGGCGGGGAAATCGGGTATGGGAGGCTGAGCGACAAGGGCCCTTCCCGCCAGCGCCGGGCCGGGCGCCCCGCCTCAGTAGCCCCCCAGCTTGAAGTCGGAGAACAGCATGGGATAGATGGAGATGGCCGTGAACGCCGCATACCCGGCCATGGACAGCAGACACAGCCTGCGCTGGAGGCGGGCAATGGTCTCCCCAAGGGATGGGATCCCCTTGAAGCGATCCATGACCCCCACGCTGGCCCCCAGGATCCCCGGCACGAGGAGGAAGAGGTACAGGGCGTACCCGATGTGATGATACTCGCCCTGGAGGAGACAGAACGGGCAGTGGTGGGTGGGCAGTTCGTAGAAGTACAGGGAGATGAAAGAGATGATCGCGGCGACGGCCACCACGAGAAACGCGCTGCTCGCCAGGGAGAAGGCCCGGGCCCCCTTGCCCTTGATCAGCAGATGGCTGCCGGTGCGCCCGACCAGGACCAGGGCCAGGGCGAACACACCCTGGGCCGGGCGCGGCGACAGGGAGGCCACCTCACCCGGAAAAGTGGCGCTGTCGGCGCTGAAGAGGGTTCCACAGCACGAGGTGATGACCTGCGGGTCGAGCTTCAGAAAATAGCCCGTCTGGAGAAGGGTCTCCAGGACGAGGGTCCCCGTGAGAAAGAGCAAGAGCCGGTACTTGGCCCGTATGAGGGGGTAGTCGGGGGCCCTGTTGTCCGCGGCGTTGAGCACGAGCCATACCCCGCACAGGAGGAAGTTGACCACCTTGAGGACCAGGGCCGGGTAGCCGTACTCGTTGACGTTGAGCGTCCCGGCCGCGCACATGGCACCCACGAACAGCCTGTGGAGGCTGTCCGCCGTGTACACGAACAGGAAAAGGGACAGGAGCTGAAATCCCATGCCGTAGGAAAGCAGGGTGGAGATGAGGTAGGTCCGACGCTCCAGGGCGAGCTGCGTCTCGCTCCCGCTGGACAGGTCCCACAAGCGAAGCACCCGCACGGCCGTGGCCGAGGCGTAAACCGCCATGGCGCTCGTCAGTGCCGACCCGGCCGTCAGTCCGATGGTGGCGGGGTTGACGATCATGGGTTGGCCGCCGTTTCCCTCCCAATGCGGGGCGAAGCCCCAAGATACCACGCCAGTGTATCTTGTCCCCACGGCCTGGGGAAGGGGCGTCCGGCCGCCAGATGCAGTCCTAGTCGCCCTTGGCCGGGGGGCCGGTCTGTCCAGGACTCGCCGCCTCCTTGGCCTTGGCCGCCTGGCACCGTTCCTCTCCCAGGGTGCGAAGGGTCTTGAGGTTCTTCACCATGCGGGGGCCGATCCCTTCGGCCTCCAGGAACCCCGGCGGACAGTCCGCCTTGGCGCGATCGGTCCCTGCCTGGAACTCCTTGGCGTGGGAGGCGCACCCGCACGGGTCCGCCTCGATGGAGGCATCCCGGGCCTTGGCGGCGCTGCTTCGGATGGCGGGGAGGTACCCCTCGCACCGCTTCTTTTGCTCCGGGCTGGACCACTGGATCTCCTGGGCCTTGGCCTTCCCGGCTTGCGTCCCCTGGGCCTGTTTGCCGGAGCGAGGCGCTTGGCCCTTGTCCCCTGCGCCTTCCGGGGTGCGGGTCTGGGCCCATGCACAGGGCAGCGCCAGGAGCACCGTCGCCGCGAGCAGCACGATCCTTGGCAAGCCTTTCATCCGTCCACCTCCGCACTGGATTGGGACCCCGTCGGGACCGAGCTTCCCGCCGCCGCCCTCTGCCGTCGTTCCTCAATGGCGCAGTAGCTCACCGGAAGGACCAGCATGGTGACGGCCTCCACCATGAGGCCTCCGAATGAAGGGATGGCCATGGGGATCATGATGTCCGCACCCCGCCCCGAGGACGTGAGCACGGGCAGGAGGGCCAGCAGGGTGGTGGCCATTGTCATCAGGCACGGCCGGATGCGCCGCCGGCCGGCGGCCACCACGGTCTGTCGGATCTGCGCCACGGTGCGGGGCCGGAGCCGCCGGAACTGGTCCGACAGGTAGGTGCCCATGACGACCCCATCATCGGACGAAACCCCAAAAAGGGCGATGAACCCCACCCAGACGGCCACGCTGAGGTGGACCGGGTGGACCTGGAATAGCTCGCGCAGGGAGGCGCCCAGCACCGAGGCGTCCAGGAACCAGCTCTGCCCGTAGAGCCACAGCATGATGAAGCCGCCGGCCCAGTTCAGGAATATGCAGGCGAACACCAGGGCGGTGAGGAGGGCGGAGTTGAACTGGAGATACAGGATGACCGCGATGATGCACAGCCCCATGGGGACGATGAGCATGAGCGTCCTCTCGGATCGGAGCTGGTTCACGTAATTGCCCGTGAGGGTGAAGCTCACGCCGGGAGGCAGGGCGATGTCTCCGCTCTGCGTCCGCATCCGCAGGTATTCCCGGGCGTGGCGAAAGACGTCCCCCTCGGCGTGCCCGGGCAGCTTGTCGAACAGCACGTACCCCACCAGGAACGAATCCTCCCCGCGGATCATCTGGGGGCCGGGGGCGTACTGGATGTCCGAAACCTGGGTCAACGGGATCTGGGCCCCGTTGGGCGACGGGATGAGGATGCGGCCCAGCGACTCCAGGTCGTCGCGAAGCTCCCGCAGGTACCGCACCCGCACGGAGTACCGTTCTCTGCCCTCCACCGTGGTGGTGATTCCCTTTCCCCCCAGGGCCACCTCGATGGTCTCCTGGACCTGCTGCACGTCCACCGCGTACTGGGCCATGGCCCGTCGGTCCAGGCGGATCTCCAAGTACGGGATACCCATGATGCGGTCGGCGATGACCGACGCCGGGTCGACGGAGGGAACCTGCCTGAGGGACGCCTCGATGGCCCGGCAGACCCCCTCGATGGCTTCCAGATCGGGTCCCTTGACCTTCACGCCCATGTTGGCCCGGATCCCGCTTTGCAGCATCACCAGGCGGGCCGAGATGGGCTGGAGCTTGGGGGCCGCTGTGGTCCCCGGCACCTGCGCCGCGCGGGCGACGGCCTGCCAGATGTCGTCTGGGCTCCGGATGCCCTGCCACGCCGCGCGGCCGGGATTGAGGCGCGGATCCAAAACCGGCCTCCACAGGGGAAAAGGGGCCCCCCGCGGATCCGGCACCAGCCGGTTGCCCTCCCCGCGGGCGAAGCGTCCCCGGACCAGATAGGGGTCGCCGTCCTCCGCAGGAACGGGGTGCCCCGCCTCGTCCCGGAACAGGTCGATCCCGTCGGGATCCCACCGGAACCGCACCGGCCGGCCGTCGCGATCCGAGACGAACCGGGGCCGGTAGTTGATGACGGTCTCGATCATGGACAGCGGGGCCGGGTCCAGGGCGCTCTCGGCCCGTCCGATCTTCCCCACGACCATCTCCACCTCGGGAATCGCCTGAATGGCCCGATCCTGCTTTCGCACGATGTCCAGGACCTCCCGGATGGATGCATGGGGCATGGCGCTGGGCATGAACAGGAACGAGCCCTCATCCAGGGGGGGCATGAATTCCCGGCCCAGCCCCGGGAACTTGTGGGCCACGCTCGACACCGCAGGGTTGCGTTTGACGGCGTTGGGCAGCCAGCCGAAGACGGCCTCGAACCCCAGCCAGATGAGGGCCCCCAGCATGAGTATGGCCAGGGGGCCTATGAAGAACAGCCCCCGATGCATCAGGCACCAGCCCAGGATGCTCGGGTAGTGGTGCTGGAACAGCCGGAACAGGCCCAGCAGTCCCCCGATGATCAGCCCCACGAAAAGCAGGTTGCGCAGGAGGCCCCGCTCGGGGCCCAGGGGAAGCCAGTCCGCAGCCAGAACCCACCCCACGCCGACCACGGCGAGCCCGCAGGCCGCGGCCGGACCCCACCTGCGGACCCCCTCGGGGAGCCACCGGGCTGCCAGGCTCGCAGCGCCCACCGCGCACAGGAACAGGCCCGCCCGGACGTCGACGAGCAGGGCCATGAGCCCCCCCGCGTAGATCATCCCCTCGTGGAGGATCCAGCGCCGCCTGCCCCCCAGCCAGCTCACGCCGAACCACCGGTGGGCCAGGGGAGGGATCAGCGTCAAGGCCACCATGACGGACGCTGCGAGGACGAAGGTCTTGGTGAATGCCAGGGGGCGAAACAGCTTCCCCTCGGCGCCGGTCAGTGCGAACACCGGCAGGAAGCTCACCATGGTGGTGGCAATGGCGGTGACCACGGCCCCGCCCACCTCCCGGGTGGCCGCATGGACCGCCTGGAGGCGGTCTCCGCCGGGTCCGACGCGGTCCAGGTGGCTCTTGATGTTCTCGACGACGATGATGCCCATGTCCCCCACGGTGCCGATGGCGATGGCGATCCCGGACAAGGCGACGATGTTGGCCTCGATGCCCCCGAGCTTCATGGCGATGAAGCAGACGAGGACCGCCAGGGGAAGGACCATGGCGATGAGCAGCGCGCTCTGCAGGTGCATGACCATCACGAGGACCACGACGATGGTCACCAGGATCTCCTGCAGGAGGGCGGAGCTCAGGGTGCCCAAGGTCTCGTAAATGAGCCCCGTTCGATCGTAGAAGGGGACCAGCCGCACCTGGCTCACGGTGCCGTCGGCAAGGGTCTTCTTGGGCAGTCCCGGGGAGATCTCATCGATCCTCTCCCGGACGTTCTGGATGGCCTTGAGGGGGTTCGCCCCGAAGCGCACCACGACCACCCCTCCCACGGCCTCTTCCCCCGCCTTGTCCAGGGCCCCGGTGCGGGCCGCAGGGCCCAGGGTCACGTTGGCCACATGGCGCACGAAGACGGGGACGCCTTCGTTGACCTTGATCAAGGCGTCTTTGAGGTCCTCCACGCCCCGGATGAACCCGAGCCCCCGGATCACGTAATCAACCCGGTTGACCTCGATGGTGCGCGCCCCCACGTCCAGGTTGCTCCTCTGGACCGCCGCCACCACCTCCTCCAGCTTCGCGTCCCGCGCCCGCATGAGGGCGGGGTCCACGTCCACCTGGTATTCCTGGACGAAGCCGCCCACCGAGGCGACCTCGCTCACCCCTTCGGCGGACAGGAGGGAGAAACGCACGTACCAGTCCTGAATGGTCCTCAGTTCATGCGGATCCCACCCCCCCGCAGGCCGGCCCTGGGGGTCGCGTCCCTCCAGGGTGTACCAGAAGACCTGCCCCAGTGCCGTGGCGTCCGGCCCCAGGGCGGGCAGGACCCCGGCGGGGAGGGCCCCCGGGGGGAGGCTGTTGAGCTTCTCCAGGACCCGGGAGCGCGTCCAGTAGAACTCGGCTCCGTCCTCGAAGATGATGTAGATGATGGAGAAACCGAACATGGAGGTGGACCGGATGCTCTTGACGCGGGGGACGCCCAGGAGGGCGGATGCCAGGGGGTAGGTGATCTGGTTTTCCACGTCCTGGGGAGAGCGCCCGGGCCAGTCCGTGAAGACGATCTGCTGGTTTTCCCCCACGTTGGGGATGGCGTCGACCGGGACGGGATAACGGGGCAGGCCCCCCAGGGGCCAGTCAAAGGGGGCGAAGATCACGCCGGCGGCGGCGACGAGCAGGGTCAAAAGGTACACCACGGCCCTGCGCCGGAGACAGAACAAGACGAGCCGGTCGATCACTCACCCTCCCCCTGTGCCCGGACGCGCCTATTTGCCGGTGCCGCCGACCTTGTCCTGAGGGGCCATCATGCTCGGCTTGGCGAGGATCTGGGCCGCGCTGTCGATCTTGAAGTTCCCGTTGACGACCACCTGCTCGCCCTCCTCCAGGCCTTCGCGCACCACGTAGTGGTCCTTGGCCCTGGGGCCCAGCACCACTTCCCGCCCCTCGAAGACCCGCTCCTCCCCGGGGACCAGCACGTAGACCACCGCCCGTCTTCCCGTGATCAGGGGTGCCGAGGCCGGCACCACCAGGGGGGGGCGGTCCCGTCGGCCGCCCTCGCCCAGGACGCGACCCTCGCTGCCCACCTCGGCGCGGATCACCGCCCGGATGATCATCTGCGGGCGAAGCCGGCCTTCCCCTTCCGGGGCGATGACCCCCACGGTGGTGGTGCGGGTCCGGGGGTTGAAGATGGGATCCACGAAGACCACCTTCCCCTTGAAGCGTTCCCCGGCAACGGCATCCGACTGAAACTCCACCTCCTGGCCGCTGCGGATCCATGCCAGGTCCGACTCGTATGCATCCAGCTTGAGCCATACATAGCGCGGGTCCGCGATGGTGAAAAGGGGCGTCCCGGTATTGACGTAGGTCCCCTCCAGGGCCTCCTTCCGGATCACCACGCCGGCCCGGGGGGCGGTCACCGTGGCGATCCCCGTGGGTTCCCCCCGCTGCATGAGCTCGTCGATGTCCTTCTTGCCGAGGCCGAGGAGGCGAAGTTTGTGCCGGATGGCGGCCATCTTCTGCAGGGCGGCCTCCTTGGCGTCGCCCTCTTCCCTGGCCGGAGTCTCCTGCCTGGAGGCGGCCTCCCTTCGAGTCTGCACCTCTCCTTTTCGCGCGGTATGGGGGACGGCGTGCCGAAAATCCAACAGGCCGGGGACGACCTGGGCGGCCTCGAAGAGCTCCTGCTCTGTGAAATACAGGTCCGAGGAATAGAAATCGAACAGGGGCTGGCCCCAGCGGACCGTCACCCCCGCCCGCTCGATGTACACGCGGTTGACCACGCCGGGCATGTACGCCGTCACCACGCTCTGGTGCGCGGGGTCGTACTCGATCTGCCCGTACAGGCGGATCTCCGCCCACACGGGCCTTCGCTCCACCGGCGCCAGGCGGATCTCCGCCATCTCGGCGCCCTCGCGGGAGAGCCGAAAGCGGGGACGATCCCCTCCTCCCCCTTGGTCTCCCCCGCCCGAGACCCGCATCAGGTCCATGCCGCACACCGGGCACCTGCCGGGCTTGTTCACAGGCTGGATGCACATCATGGGGCATACGAAGAGGCCCTCGTCGTGCCCATGGGCCTCCGTCCCCGGCGCCGAGCCGACCACGGCCCTCGTGGCCTGCTCCCCCGGCCCCCCTCCCCGCAGCCAGAAGCCCAGGGCAAAGGCCGCCAGGGTCAGAGCCACCAGGCGCCAGCGGGGCCTTCTCAACCATTCCGTCATGGCAGACCCGCCCGGATTTGCAGTCGCCGCAAGAGACCTCCGTGGGGAGCATGGCGCAGATCAAGGGGCGCCCGGGGCACCCCCTCACTGCACGTTCAGCCCTTCCAGCCGGCACTCACCGATGACCACGTCGACCCGGTCGTTCACCTTGACCAGCCGGCCGACATTGGAAAAGAGGATGAAGTAGTCCCGGTTCACCTCGGGCGTCCCCGTGACCTGCCGGATCCGGCCCAGCTTGTTGGCGGCCACGGGAAGCCGCCGGCCGGTCTCCCGGTGGACCAAACCGGCCTGGTTCTGGCGGCTCAGGACCTGCCTGGCCGCCTCCACGTCCTTGACCCGGTACCGGAAGTCCACGAACCCCCCGGCGCCGGCCAACCTGGCGGCAACGGGCTCCACCCCGCACACCGGGCCGGGCTGCCTCTTCTCGTCGGAGGCGGCCTTGGAGGCCTCCTCAGCCGACCCCTGGGCCCCCCGCACGGGATCCGCCCAGAGCCAGACGGCCGCGCACAGCGCCAGGACCACCGCCAGACGCCCTCCTCCCCATGCCCCTCGTCGCCATCTGGTCATCCTTGCCTCCTGATGGAGCCCCGCTCGTCGTTTCCTGGCCATTATACAACAGAGGCCCGTACGGTCTCCATGGACCGGAGCATCCCCCGACCCCCCAAACGAGAAGAGGGGGAGAGAGGCCTCCCTCTCTCCCCCTCCCAGGGCCCCGCGGGCAGCCCTGTCAGTTGTAGGGAACCGCCTTGGTGTCCGTGCCCCCGCCCGTGCTGTTGACCGTCACGTTGCCGGGCTTCTTTTTGCTCTTGAAGGCGCCGTAATAGTCGCTGTACCTGGCCCGGTAATTGAGGGCTCCCAATCCCTGGGCCGTCAGGGTGACCGTTCCCGGCGCCGCCGTGGTGGTGGCCCAGATCTTGACCTTCTTCACCGAGCTGGCGTACCGGGTCTTGAGGATCGTCACCGTGTCGGTCACGCTGGACACGGTGAGCGCCGCTGGGGTGGGTGCCCCCCAGTTGCCCGCGGCGTCGCGGCTGCGCACGTTGAGGTTGTGCAGGCCCGCGGCCCAGCCGGCCACGTCGATGGTGGCCGTGAGGCCCTCCGTGACCCCGTCGAAGGAGCCGTCCGCGGCGAGCATGGGCTTGCCCAGGCCCACCCCAGGGTCCGCCCCGTCAAACCACTCGGCCCGCACGATGGTGGATCCGCCGGTGGCGCTGTCATCGGCCGTGGCCGTCAGTACCACCTGCTGGGCCCCGGCCGTGGGATTCGGCGCCACCAACGCGCCGCTGGTGGTGGGGCCCACCCCGTCCCCAGCCGCGGGCGCGCCCACGCTCAGGAAGGTGAACAGCCCGCCCATGGCCTTGTTGCCTGCGTTGGTGAGGTTGAGCCTCCCGTCGTAGATGGCCCGCTGCCCCGGGGTCGTGAGCTGGATCAGGGCGTCCACGGTCTGGCCCGCCCCCAGCTCGATGGAGTACTGCTGCTTGCTGTAGCCCACCGGGGCCCCGCCCTCGATATACGTGAACGGCCTTCCGTCCTGGGCGACCAAATTCATGTACATGCCCTGGAGGATGGGAATGAAGGTCTCCACCCCGGCGTTGACGAATCGTAGGAGGGTGTTCCCCCCGAGGGTCGCGTCCAGCACCCCGTCGGGCCCCCAGGCCGGGAAGGGTTGGCCATTGACCAGGTAGTACTTGGCGTCGTACTCCTTGGTGTTGGTGTACCATCCGGCCGGGACCGGATCCGCATGGGGCCCGTACATGCCGTTGCTCACGGCCGTGTTGAAGGCCGGGTCCAGGGCGCTGAAGATGAGGAGCGCCTGCTGGCTGTAGGCGATCCCGGCGTACGCCTCGTTCACGCCGGCATTCTGGATCATGGCCCCGTACAGCCCCATGGGGACCTGGACCTGCTGGTTGGTGCCGCTCTCATAGAGGTAGGTCCCGGGCTTTAGGTCGGTGAAAATGTACGTGCTCGCTGCCCCCGGGGCCGTCTCGTGCACCATGGAGCGCATCCGGGCCGTCACGTCCCCGGCGTTGCGAAAGCCGGGGGATGCCGGGCTGACCACCGTGCCGGTGAGCCCCGCGGTCCAGACCGGCTCCACCTTCCCGGAGGGACCCACCGGCAGTTTCTGGCCGGGGATCACGATGGAGACCGGCACCGGGAGGTTGTTCGTCAACGTGATCTCCAGGGTCGTCTCGCCCACGGGGACCACGATGGGGGGCCCCGGGACGCTCGCCACGTCCAGGAGGCCGTTTAACCCGAACCCCCACGACGGGACCGCGGTCCCGTCGGGCATGGTGAGAATGATCTCCTCCGCCTTCATCTGCAACTGGAGGACCGCCGAGGCGGGCCCGGGCAGGAGGGCCAGCAAACCCGCCGCCAGGAGCATCCCCGCCAACCCCTTGATTCGCTTTCTGAACGACATGTCGCCGCCTCCTTTCTCACTCGGCCCCGAGGGGGGCGCTCCATGGTGCGACGGCCATCAGGGTGATGAGCCCGCCGGGGAAGATGTTGTTGTTGCTCAGCTCCTTCTCCGTGTGGGAATGCCACATGAAGAAGAAGAACCCGCCGGGATTCAGCCCCTGATGCTCCGGGGGCAGGGACCCTGCGCCGCCCAGAAAGGGGCTTCCGCCGTAGACCTGGCCGAAGGCCACGTCGTCGCGGGCGGGGAGGATGACGGGGAAGATCTGCTCGTGGTCTCCGATGAACTCGTACGGCTCCGCAGAGGTCCCCGGGTCGTGGCCGTACACGTCCCAGCCCATGTTGGCCCCGGTCCAAGTGAACAGGGCGTCCACGGTCTGGCCCGGGTTGACCACCGTGGTGTAGTCCTCGTAGGACAGATCGGGACCGCTACCCGGGCCCGAGGACAGGAG
>CAZEPJ010000037.1:0-41656 GCA_964514105.1 uncultured Desulfarculaceae bacterium
CGATCTCCTTGACCTTGTTCACGGCGGCGGTGTACTCGAAGGTGTGGCCCACCATGAGGACCAGCTCCCGCTCCCGGGCCGTCTCGATGAGTTCCATGCACCTTCGGGCCGAATTGGCCAGCGGCTTCTCCACGAAGAGGTGCTTGCCGCTCTTGAGGACCATCTCGCCCAGGCTGTGGTGAGAGTGCACGGGGGTGGCCACGGCCACGGCCCGGACCTCCGGGTCCTGGAGGAGGTCCTTCACATCGCGGGTCGTCTCCACCGAGGGATAGAGCCCCTTCATGCGCCGCAGCTTGGCCTCGTCCAGGTCGCAGCACGCCACCTGCCCGCAGTCGGGATGCTGGAAGAAGTTGCGAACCAGGTTGGGTCCCCAGTAGCCGCAGCCGATGACCCCGATCTTCATGAGATTACCTCCCTTTTCGCGCAACGCGCGCAGGGGCGGCCGTGCCCGCCCGGCCTCGGGCCGGGCCCGCCGTCCGGGCCTTGGTCTTTCCTGCAGGGATCCGCTTCAGAAGGCACCGCGGGTGGACAGAACGGCCTTGAAGGTCTTCAACAGGATCCGGAGGTTCAGCCACAGCGACTGCCCCTCCACATACCTCAGGTCAAGCCGCACCATGTCGTCGAACGTGGTGGTGCTCCGCCCCGAGATCTGCCAGAGCCCCGTGATCCCGGGCTTGGCCTCAAGGATCCGCCTGAGCTGCCAGGTGCGGTACCGCTCCACCTCGTACCCGATGGGGGGCCGGGGCCCCACCAGGCTCATGTCCCCCTTGAGGACGTTGAAGAGCTGGGGCAGCTCATCCAGGCTGGTCTTCCTGAGAAACCGGCCCAGGGGGGTGATGCGGGGGTCCTCCACCATCTTGAAGTACGCCTGGCCGTGGGCCTCGTGCGCCCGGGCCTCGTTCTCGATGAGGCTGCAGACGTACTCCCGGTGAAGCTTCTGGTCGCAGTTGTGGACCATGCTGCGGAACTTCAAGAAGGTGAAAGGCCGGCCGTTTTGCCCCACCCGCTCCTGGCGGAACAGGACGGGCCCCGGGGAGGTGAGCTTGACGGCCAGGGCGATGACGATCATGGCGGGCGCCACCGCCGCGAGGCCCGCCAGGGAGGCCAGGACGTCGAGGCACCGCCGGGCCGCACGGTCCAGCACGGCGGAGGGCCTCGTGCTCCGGATCTGGCGGCAAAGGCTGGTGCGCTCCAGGAAACGGGCTTCCACCATGCAGACCTGGGAGGCGTACCGGGTCTCGGGCTCGCGGGGGGCGCGGCGGTCCCGGGACGCGCCGTCCCCGTTGGAAAAGAGGCTCTCCTGAAGGGTCCGGGGGTACTCCATGACCGAGAAGTGCCCGTCTCGGCCGGCCATGTCGCCGACTCCGCACCGGTTCAGCTCTCCCAGATAGGCCTTGAGCCGCTCCAGGACGCGGCGCGCGTCCTGCTCGGCGGCGCACGGGAGGATGAGGCCGATCTGATCCTCGGAGCACCACCCCATGAAGTCCGAGAGCCGCACGCTCCCCGCGAAGCGCTCAAGGGCCCGGTACCTCCGCACGCCGTCCCGGCCCTCCCCCTCCTGCCCGTTCATGGCGATGAGGATCACTGAGAAGGGCTGGCCGCTTCGGTCCGATCGGCTTCGCTCCTCCAGGAGCCTTCGGGCGAAGGCCTCCCGGGCATGAATCATCGGCCTCTCCTCCACTCCGGCTGGGCTGGACACGGTCGGGTCCGTCCTTTGCTTCTCGAATGCAGGTTTCAGGATGCTAGCGAATGCCTTCACGGTGATTCTCCAGGATCATCTCCCCATCGCCAATCATGAACTCCCGGATTGTCGGGTCAGGGATTCCCTGATTCCTGGGCGCCCCCCCCGGCGCACATTTCCCGACCCCTCATCCGCCGTCACACCTGCACGATGCCCCGGCGGATGGCCTCCTTGGTCCACTCACCCATGGAGCGCAGCTGGAGCTTCTCCATGATGTGGTACTTGTGGGTCTCCACGGTCTTGGGGCTCAGGCACAACCGGGAGGCGGCATCCCGCACCGAGATCCCCTCGGCCAGGAGCTGGAACACCTCCCGCTCCCGGAGGCTCAGCAGATCGAAGCTGTCCTTCTCCTTGCTGTGGTTGAGGACCTGCTCCACGTGCTCGGCCAGGAACTCCGAGGCGTTCTCGCTGAAGTACGTCCCTCCCCGCTTGACCACCTCGATGGCCAGGCAGATGTCCGCGATGGGGTTCTGCTTGAGCACGTACGCCGAGATCCCCGATCGGAGCAGGTGCACCAGGAACTCCCGGTACGAGTGCATGGTGAACACGATGATCTTCACGTCGGGCTGGGCCTTCTTGATCTGGTGGGTGGCCTCGATGCCGTTGAACTGGGGCATGGCCAGGTCCATGATGACGATGTGCGGCCGGTGAGTCTCCACCTTTCGCAGGGCGTCCCGGCCGTCCGAGGCCACATCCACCACCTGCAGGTCGTCGTACCGGCCGAGGATCGTCCTGAGCCCCTCGATGACCACGTCGTGATCGTCAACGATCAGGATCTTGGTCGCCATGGGTCACTCCCGAGGACAGAGAATGGGGTTGCGCGGGTTGCTTGGGTTGCTTGAGTTGCGCGGCTGGAGGTCAACTGGCCCGCTGAACCCCGTAACCCCGGTACCCCCCTGCCCTCACAGGGGGATCTCCGCGGTGAGGCAGGTGCCGCGGTGGGGGCGCGACTCGATCCAGATGCGGCCGTCGAACTGCTCGGCCCGCTCCCGCATGGTCAGGAGGCCCAATCCGCCCCGGCCCGCCGGATGCCCCTCGCCCGCATCCGCCTCGAACCCCCGGCCGTCGTCCTCCACCACGATGGAGAGCCCACCGGGCCGGTGAAGCACGTTCACGTAGGCCCTCTCGGCCTTGGCGTGGCGGACCACGTTGGTCAGCGCCTCCTGCACGATGCGGTACACGGCCAGCTCCAGGGAGGGGTCCAGCCGCTCCTCCATTCCCTTGAAGAACAGGCCGATCTTCACCTCGCCGCTGCGCTCCAGCTCGCCGGCCAGGAGCCGCAGGGCGGGCTCCAGCCCCAGGGCGTCCAGATTGCTGGGACGAAGCCCGCACGAGATGCGCCGCACCTGGTCGATGGCCGAGGCCAGTTTCGCGGCATGGCGCCGGAGCCGCTCGCCGGCCTCCCCCCCTCGGCCGAACTCCTCCAGCAGCATCTCCGCGTCCATCTTGAGGGTCGTCAGGGTCTGGCCCAGTTCGTCATGGAGCTCCATGGCCAAACGCTTCCGCTCTTTTTCCAGAAGGGAGATGAGCTGCCGGGCCACCGTACGCCGCAGGCCCTGCTCCCGGGACCTGCGCCGCTTCTCCGCCTGTGCCTCCAGGGAGCGCAGGATGCGGGACTCCAGGAGATCCAGGGAGAAGGGCTTGGTCACGTACTCGATAGCCCCCGACCGGATGGCCTCGGCCGCCACCTGGACATCCTGCACGGCCACGCCCGTCATGACCATTGCGGCCACGTCCGGCACGTCGCCCACGGCCCGCCTCACCAGGTCCAGGCCCGTGCCGTCGGGCAGGTGATAGTCCACCAAGATGAGATCGGGCCGCATCTCCCCCAGCTTGCGGACGCCCTCCTCCAGGCTGCCGGCCACCTCCACCGCATATCCCTTGGGCGCCAGGTAATGGGACAAAAGGGCGGTGATCTGGGGGTCGTCGTCCACCACCAGGATGGACGATGTGCCCGCCTCCGCCAGTCGGGACCGGGGGCCAGGGTCAGGCTGGTGCATCACAAAGTCTCCTCCCGGCGGGGATGGAGGAATGGGACAGGATCATTCCTGGATATAGACATGGGACAGGGCCGAGAAGGGGCGGGGCGGAGCGGCTTCCTGGGCCAGGAAGCGGTCAAGGGCCTTGCGGGCGAGGCACTTGGAGAACCGGGACCAGCAGTTCTCCTTGCCGCAGTGGCTCCCCGAGCCCTCCCCGTCCTCCCGGATGGTGTGAAATGGACAAGGCAGACAGCTCCCCAGGATCATGAGGACCTCCCGTGGGGGGCAATGGCGCCCGGGCCCCGCCGCTTCATCAGGGCCCGCCCCGGGAAAAGGCTCCGCCCGTTGAAGACCCCCCTGGATCTTTCCAAGATTTCGATATAACGATGGTTTTTCACTTCCCGCTGCATGCAATACCGGGTGCCGACCCCGGCCTTTCCCGGCCGGCCCCATCCAGGCCCTGGGGCCTTGGGGCCCTCGGCGCCCGAAACCCCGTGCGCCGGTTTGTGGGGGCCGCGCCGGCCGCTTGTGCGCCTTGCATGTGCCTGCAAACCTGAGGGGATCCGAGTGTGTTGCCTTACTTTGCTCCAGGCATTTGCGGTCACGCAATCGTGAGACCCCTTATTTATGACTCAGGAATTTCCTGATGTCCAGGATTATGAAGCCAGTGCCCCTGGGCGATGGGGCGTTCATGCCGTATAATCGTGGGGGTGTCTGGTCCTGGAATGACGGCGCCCCAGGACCGCAGCCGAGCGGGAGCTTCATGGCCACCATCCTCATCGTCGACGACCACGAGGTTGTGCGAGAGGGCATGCGCATCGCCCTGACCAGGGACGGCGACCTGCAGGTGGTGGGCATGGCCTCGGACGGCCGGGACGCCCTCCGGCAGGTGGGGGACCTCCGGCCCGACATCGTGATCATGGATATCGCCATGCCCACTCTCAACGGCATTGAGGCCACCAGCCAGATCAAGGCGTCCTTTCCCAAGACCAAGGTGGTCATCTTCACCATCCACTCGTACCGGGAGTTTCTCAAACCCCTCATTCAGGCGGGGATCTCCGGGTACGTCCTCAAGCAAAACCCCATCTCGGATTTGTGCCTGGCGGTTCAGGTGGTCCGCCGGGGAGGGACCTACTTCAGCGAGGACATCGGCGATTTTCTGTCCGAGCAGGCCAGGGGCCTGGCCTCGGGGAGGCAGGGACAGGACCTCTTCGAGCTGCTGACTCCCCGCGAGCGGGAGGTCTTTCACCTCCTGGCCGAGGGGCTCTCCGTGGCCGAGGCCGCGGAAGCCCTCTCCATCAGCACCAAGACCATCGAGACCCACAAGTACCACATCATGGAGAAGCTGGGCATCGACTCCATGACGGCGTGGATCAAAGAGGCGATCCGGCGGGGGGTCGTCCACATCTGACGGCCTGGCGGGGAGGCACGGTTGCCCGAACAAATCCTGGTGGTGGACGACGACCCCAGCGTCCAGGCCGCCCTCTCCAAGGCCCTGGTCAAGAGGGGATTCCATGTGGAGAGCGTGGCCTCGGCCGAGGCGGCCCTGGGCAGGCTGTCCCGTGGGCCCCTGGACCTCGTGCTCCTGGACGTGGGGCTTCCGGGCATGTCGGGCCTCAGCGCCCTTCCCCTGCTCCGGGAGGCCCATCCCGACCTGGTCATCATCGTCATCACGGGCCAGGACTCCCGGGACGTGGCCGTGGAGGCCATCCGCAAAGGGGCCTACGACTTCTTCACCAAGCCCTTCCGCCTGGTCGAACTGGAGATCGTGGTCCAGCGGGCCCTGGAGAAGCGACGGCTCTTGAGCGAGACCCGGGCCCTGCGCGAGCGGCTCATCGGTGCCGCTGCCGGGCGGATGATCGGCCAGAGCGCGGCCATGAAGGCCCTGGAGAGGCTCATCGAGCGGGTCGCCCCCCTGGACAGCACCGTGCTCATCACCGGAGAGAGCGGGACGGGAAAGGAGCTGGTGGCGGACCTCATCCATTACCGGAGCCCGCGCGCCGGCGGGCCGCTGGTCAAGATCAACTGCGCGGCCATCCCCGAGGGGCTCCTGGAAAGCGAGCTGTTCGGCCACGAGAAGGGGGCTTTCACGGGGGCCCAGGCCCAGAAGCCGGGCAAGTTCGAGTCGGCCCACCGGGGGACCATCCTCCTGGACGAGGTGGGCGAGATGCCCGTCCACGTCCAGGCCAAGCTCCTGCGAGTGGTGGAGCACAAGCAGGTGGAGCGTCTGGGGGGCAAACGGCCCGTGGACGTGGACGTGCGGATCATGGCCTCCACCAACCAGGACCTCCAGGCCCGGGTGGCCCAGGGGGCGTTCCGCGGGGATCTCTTCTACCGCCTCAACGTGGCCGCCGTCCATCTGCCGCCCCTCCGGGAGCGCAAGGAGGACATCCCCCTTCTGGTGCAGCACTTCCTCCAGGAGATCAACGGGAAGCTGGGGACCCGCCTGCGCGGTCTGTCCCAGGAGGCCCTGGAGCGGCTCCTCGCCCACCCCTGGCCGGGCAACGTCCGGGAGCTGTCCAATGTCCTGGAGCGGGGGGCCATCCTGGCTGCCGGCGAGGTCCTGGAGGCCTTCCACCTGAGCCCCTCCCTGGGCGGCGCCGCGCCCCCGGCCCCGGGCTCCCCGGACCCCCGGCAGATCCCCCTGCGCCGGATCCTGGACGAAGTGGAGCGCAACCTCATCGTGGACGCCCTGGAGCGCTGCCGCGGGGTGCAGACCGAGGCCGCCCGGATCCTGGGCGTGACCCCCAAGAACCTCTGGAAGAAGATCCAGCGCCTGGCCGTGGAGGTCCGCCGTCCGGCCGATCCCTGAGGCGCCCCTCCCCCTCTACCATCGGTAGATCCCCGCCGCGCCCCGAGTCCGAGGGCCCCTCTGGGAAATCAAGTTGAATCAATGGGTTAGAATCACGCAGCGAGGTGTCATCTACCAAGGGTAGATCGTCCGGCGGGACCCCGGGCCCGAACCGCCCGGGCCGGCTGCCCCCCAGCCCGCCCCTGTGGACCCCCAACCCGTTGAACTGCAAGGGCTCTCGGCCCGCCCGCGCCGGCGGCGTTCCCTGCCCGGCCCGGCTCGCCCGGCTGCGGCACGGCCGTTGCTTCTCCAAGGGCTGCGGCCGGGAAGGAATCGCCCCACGGGGTCCGGCCCGGAGACAGGAGGCGTGGGATGAGCGGATGCGAACAGCGGCAAAGGTGCCGGTTTTACTGCGAGCTGTCCGAGAAGCTGGGCATGGTGGTCTTCTTCATCACCGACTACTGCCACGGCCCCGGCTATCAGTTCTGCGCGCGGTACCGGATGGAGAAGGAAGGGGGCTCGCCCCCGGCGGACCTCTACCCCAATCAGTTGTGGCGGCTCTCGAGCCTGCGGGGCGGAGCCGCGCCCCCGGCCCCCATCGAGGTCGCGGCCCGCGCAAAGGCCCGGGCGGCCGTCAGCGCCCCTTGAGCTCCCGCATGAGGTCCCGGCCCTCGTCGCGCTTCTTGATGGCGGCCCGCTTGTCGTACAGGCGCTTGCCCTTGGCCAGGCCCAGCTCCACCTTGGCCCGCCCCTTCACGAAGTAGATCTGGAGCGGAATCAGCGTCAGGCCCCGCTCCCGCACCTTGCCCCCCAGGCGATGGATCTCCCGCCGGTGCAGGAGGAGCTTTCTTTGGCGAAGCGGGTCATGGTTGGCGATGTTGCCGTGGGAATAGGGTGAGATGTGCGCCTCCACCAGCAGGACCTCGCCGTCCGACACCTTGGCGTACGCGTCCTTGAGGTTGACCCGCCCCTCACGGAGGCTCTTGACCTCGGTCCCCACAAGGACCATCCCCGCCTCCAGGGTCTCCAGGATCTCGTACTCATGCCACGCGCGCTTGTTCTTGCAGACGATCTTGCGCCCGTCATCCTTGCCCTTGGCCTTGGCGGCCATGCCTCCCCCCCCCGTCGGGACGGCCGGGTCTCCACCCGGCTTCGTTGCGCATGAATCGATTATACCCCATTGCGCGAAGGGGGGTTGGGGCTGGGGTTACTGGGGTTGCTGGGGTTGGGTGGAAACGGGGGCCCCAAGGCACGGTCCACAAGCCACGGGCAACGGACCACGGGCGCCCAACGCTCCGCCCCAGCTCATTTGATTATTGGGCCGCCCCATGGTACCTTTCACGGGCGACCCAACCGAGCCGCGAGGGACACGGATTCATGCGCGACCACATCCGCTATTTCCTGGTGCCGCCCGAGGAGATCTCGTACATCGGATTCGTGCTCCACGCGTACGAGGGGCTGGCCGTGGTGCGCACCCTGAGCGGATCGCTGGGCGTCATCGAGATCCTCGTCGCCCCGGCCATGGAGGATGAACTCATGGCCGTCATGAACGACCTGGGGCGGGAGATCCCCATGCAAGAGCTTGGGGCCGCCGAGGTGGCCCGTATGGAGGGATTGGACGAGAGCGTGGAGTCCTGGGGCGTGCCCGGGCCGCCGTGACCCGTCGAGCTACGAGGCCGCCCGGTTTCCCCGGGAGAACAGGCCGAGATCTGCCCACTCCTCCCGGGTCCATGGCGGGGGTTTTTCCACGTACGCGTAAGCGCTGTGGTTGTGAATGCTCTCGAAGTTCTCCGCCTCGATGCTGTACCCTTCGAAGTTGGGGTTCTCATCCAGCCGGGTGGCCACGTTTCGCACCACGTCCTCCACAAAGGCCGGGTTGTCGTAGGCCCGCTCGGTCACGAACTTCTCGTCGGGCCGCTTGAGGATGGCGTACACGTCGCAGGAGGCGGAATCCTCCACCACCTGGATGAGGTCCTCGATCCAGAAGAACTTGCTGAACCAGACCTTCACCGATACCAGGCCGCGCTGGTTGTGCGACCCCCGGTTGCTGATCTCCTTGGAGCACGGGCACAGCGTGGTGACGGGCACCAGGACGCCCACGAGGAAATCGCGGCGCTTTCCCACGGAGCCGATGAACTGGCAGGTGTACTCCATGAGCCCCCGGGCGCCGGAGACCGGGGCCCGCTTCTCGATGAAGTATGGGAAAGAGACCTCCAGATGGGCGCTCTGGGCCTTGAGGGCCTGGCGGAGCTTGTCCAGGATCAGGCCGAAGCGCCTGAGGTTCATCTCATCGCGGTGGGCGTTGAGGACCTCGATGAAGCGGCTCATGTGGGTCCCCTTGAAATGGTGGGGCAGGTTCACGTACATGTTGATGCTGGCCACCGTTGTCTGGGTGCCGTTGCCCTTGTCCAGCACCGTGATGGGGTAGCGGATGTTCTTGATGCCCACCTTCTGGATCTCGATGTTGCGGTGGTCCTTCCGGTTCTGGACGTCGATCATGGGGCTTCTCCCAGGTACGAGGCGCAGGCGTGGTCCGATTCCCACACGTTGACGCGCACCACGCGGACGGGGGTCCCGCAGAGGCGCCCGGAGATCTGCTCGAACAGGTATCGGGCGATCTGCTCCGAGGAGGGATTCACCTCCTGGAACTCGGGAAGGTCGTTGAGGAACGCATGGTCCAGCCTGGCCAGGACCTCCCGGGCGTGCCCCTTGAGGGTTCGAAAGTCCAGCGCCAGCCCCGTCCGGTCGAGGGTCTCGGCCCGGACCACCACGTCCACATGCCAGTTGTGGCCGTGCAGCTCCTCGCACTTGCCGCCGTACTGCCGAAGCCGATGGGCCGCAGAGAAGTCCTCCTGGATCATGATCTCGTACACGGCGCCCCTCCTTTGAGGCCTGGCGAACAGCATCCATTATACGAGCCATCTTCTCCTTGGGGAAGGAGTCGGGAAGGGCCGGGGGGCGTGATTGGTGAGTCGCGGGAGGCCGTCGGGCGTGGGCCGCGGGACGTTGGCCGTCGGTTGTCCGTCCCTTGTGGTCCCCTGTTCGTCGTCCGTGCCTCGCGGCCGCCGTTTCCACCAACCCCCGCAACCCCTCCCCTCCGCCTTGAATCCCCCTGCCCCCTGTGCCAGAATGGGGCGGGACATGGGAGGGATCCGTGGGCGAATTCCCCCGGGACATACTGGCCTTAGACGTGGGCAGCGGCACCCAGGACCTCCTGCTCTGGCGGCAGGGGGAGGTCATGGAGAACTGCATCCAGATGGTCCTGCCGTCCCCCACCGTGCTCATGGCCCGCCGCGTGCGACGGGCCACGGAGGAGCGGCGGCCCGTGCATCTCGCGGGCCACCTCATGGGGGGCGGCCCCGTGGCGTGGGCCGTGAGGGACCACCTCCAGGCGGGGCTCCCGGTCACGGCCGCCCCCCAGGCCGCCCTGACCCTCCACGACGACCCGGGGCATGTGCGGGAGATGGGGGTCATGGTCCAGGACGCTCCCCTGCAGGGAGCCCTGGAGCTCTTCTTGGGCGACGTGCAGCGCGACGCCCTGGCAAGGGCCCTGGCGTGCTTCGATGCGCCGGCGCCGGATCTGTGGTGCGTGGCCGTGCAGGACCACGGCCACCAGCCCCGGGGGAGCAACCGGGCCTTTCGATTCCTCCACTGGAAGAAGTTCCTGGGGGCGGGCGGGGTCATGGCGGATGCCCTGTACGAGGCCCCGCCTCCCTACCTCACCCGCATGGCGTCCATCCTCTCCCAGTGCCCCGGGGCCATGGTCATGGACACGGGCATGGCCGCGGTCCACGGCGCCCTGTGCGACCCGTGGGTCCGGGACCGGGCCGAGGCCGGCGTGCTCGTGGTCAACCTGGGCAACCAGCATGCCCTGGCCGCCCTGGTCACCGGGGACCGGGTGTGGGGCCTGTTGGAGCACCACACCGGGGCCCTCACCCAGGACGCCCTGGCCCGATGGATGGATCGGTTCCGGAGGCGGGAGGTGGGCCACGACGAGGTGCTCGAGGACGGCGGCCACGGCTGCGCCTACCACCCCGAAGGCTCGCCGCAGAGGGCCTTCCAGGCCGTGGCCGTCACGGGCCCCCAGCGGGCCCTGGCCCTGGGGCTGGGATGGCACCTGGCCGCCCCGTTCGGGAACATGATGCTCACGGGGTGCTACGGCCTCGTCCGGGCTTTCCACCTGAGCCGGGGGATCCCGTGGCCGCGGATCCAGGGATGACCGCCATGCCCCGGGACGCGGACAGGGACCGGGCCCGGATGGAGGAACTTCGGGAGCTCCTTCATCATCACAACCACCGGTACTACGTCCTGGACGACCCCGAGATCTCCGACGCCCAATACGACGCCCTGCTGCGGGAGCTGCAGGAGCTGGAGGCGGCCTACCCCCAATGGATCGTGCCCGACTCGCCCACCCAGCGGGTGGGGGCGGCCCCGCTGGAGCGGTTCGGCACCGTGGCCCACCTCCAGCCCATGCTCAGCCTGGCCAATGCGTTTGATCAGGCCGAGGCCCGGGAGTTCGACGAGCGCGTCAGGCGGCTGCTTCACCGCGAGTCCCCCCTGGAGTACGTGGTGGAGCCCAAGATGGACGGGGTGGCCGTGGAGCTGGTGTACGAGGAGGGCGCCCTGCGCGTGGGCTCCACCCGGGGCGACGGGTTCCGGGGGGAAGACGTCACCCAGAACCTCCGGACCATCCGTGCCGTCCCGCTGAGGCTCAGGGACTCCCCCCGCTGCCCCGTCCCCCGGCGGGTGGACGTGCGGGCCGAGGTCTTCCTCTCGGTGGCCGCGTTCCGCCGGCTCAACCGCGCCCGGGACGAGGCGGGCGAGCCCCGCTTCGCCAACCCGCGCAACGCCGCCGCGGGCTCCCTGCGCCAGCTGGACCCGGCCGTCACGGCCCAGAGGCCTCTGGACATCTTCGCGTACGGCGTCGGGGAGCTGCGGGGCTGCAGCGTGGAGACCCACTGGGAACTCCTCCAGGCCCTGGGCGCCTGGGGCCTCAAGGTCAACCCCCGGGCCCGTCTGTGCCTGGGCATGGAGGAGGCCATGGAAGCGTGCCGGGAGCTCCTCGCCGCCAGGGCGGATCTCCCGTACGAGGCCGACGGGGCGGTCATCAAGGTCAACGCCCTGGACCTGCAGCGGCAGCTGGGGGAGATCTCCCGGAGCCCCCGGTGGGCCCTGGCCTTCAAGTTCCCATCCCACGAGGAGACCACCGTGGTCCGGCGGATCCAGGTTCAGGTCGGCCGCACCGGGGTCCTTACCCCCGTGGCCCTCCTGGATCCCGTGCGGGTGGGCGGGGCCCGGGTGAGCCGGGCCACCCTCCACAACCAGGACGAGATCGACCGCCTGGACGTGCGGCCGGGCGACACGGTGGTGATCCGGCGAGCCGGGGACGTGATCCCCGAGGTGGTGCGCGTGGTCCCGGAGCGCCGCCCCCCCGGGGCCGCCCCCTTCCACATGCCCGAGCGATGCCCGGAGTGCGACGCCCCGGTGGCCCGCCTGGAGGGGGAGTCGGCCCACGTCTGCACCGGGCAGCAGTGCCCGGGAAAGCTCAAGGGGAGGATCTCCCATTTCGCCTCCCGGCGGGCCATGGACATCGACGGCCTGGGGGACAAGCTGGTGGAGCAGCTCGTGGCCAGGGGGATGCTCCGGGATCTGGACGACATCTACCGCCTCACCCCCGAGGCCCTGGCCGCCCTGGAGCGCATGGCGGAGAAATCCGCCTCCAACGTCATGGCGTCCATCCGCCGCAGCATGGAGCGCCCCCTGGAGCGCTTGTACTTCGCCCTGGGAATCCGCCACGTGGGCGAGCACCTGGCGCGGGTCCTGGCCGAGGAATTCCCCCGCATCCATGACCTCATGGGGGCCACCGAGGAGGAGCTCACCACCATCCGGGACGTGGGCCCCAAGGTGGCCCGGGCTGTGGCCGACTTCTTCCGCCAGCCCCGGAACGCGGCCATGATGGAGAGCCTGCTGCAGCTGGGGGTCCGCCCCACGCCTCCGAGGCCCGTGGCCACCTCCCCCCTGGCCGGCAAGACCGTGGTGTTCACCGGGACCCTGGAGGCCATGACCCGCCAGGAGGCCCAGGCCCTGGTGGCGCGCTGGGGGGGGCGTGTGGCGTCCGGCGTCACGGCCCGCACCGACCTGGTGGTGGCAGGACCCGGTGCCGGCTCCAAGCTCGAGCGAGCCCAAGAGCTGGGCGTCCCCGTCCTGACCGAGGCCGATTTCCTGGCCCTCGCGCCCGAGGGTCCTCCATGACGCGCGGAGGTGTGCCATGTCCGTCCGCCGGGCCCACGTCTGGATCACCGGCCGGGTCCAGGGGGTGTTCTTCCGCCACTACACCCGCCAGGAGGCCGCGCAGCGCGGCCTGAGCGGCTGGGTGCGAAACCTGCCCGACGGCCGCGTGGAGGCGGTGTTCCAGGGGGAGGATGCGGACCTGGAGGCCATGCTCCGGTGGTGCCGCCAGGGACCGCCCGCCGCCCGGGTGACGGACGTGGAGCTGGTCTGGGAGGCCCCGGATCCGGGAATGACGGGATTTGGGGTCAGGCACTGAGCCGAGGCGATACGCAATGGGCAACGGGCCATGGGGCATCGGGTGCGCAGGGGCGGGAAGAGGCACGGGGCAACCAACCACATACAACGGACGACAGACAGCGGGCCAATGGAACTGCGCCACATCTTTCTGTTCTGCCTCATCCATGAGCACGGCAGCATCTCCCGGGCGGCCAAGGCCTCGGGGTTGAGCCAGCCCACGGTGAGCCAGCATCTCAAGGCCCTGGAGGAGGAGTTGGGCGTGCCCCTTTTCCATCGCTCGGGCCGCCGCATGATACCCACCCAGACCGCCCAGCTCCTCCACCCGTACGCCCGCCGCATCGTGGACCTGGTCGAGGAGGCCCGGGGCGCCGTGGAGGAGCATCGGGGGGCGGTTCGGGGGGACCTGCGCATCGCCGCCAGCACCATCCCCGGCCACTACATCCTGCCCCGGGTCGTGGGGGCCTTCCACAAGCAATTCGACCAGGTGCGAATCCACCTGCGCATCGCGGACACCGAGGGGGTGCTGGATTGGCTCCGGGCCCGGGACGTGGAGCTGGGGTTCGTGGGGGCCCGACCACGTCGGCCGGGCCTGTCGTTCAGGCCCTTTGCCCGGGACGAGCTCGTCCTGGCGGTGGCCCCCGGACACCCCCTGGCCGGACGGCGCAAGCTGCGCATGGACGAGCTGGCGGCCTTGCCCCTTCTTTCCAGGGGGCCGGGCTCCGGGACCCGGACCAGTTGGGAGGGCCTGCTGACCGAGGCGGGGGTGGACCCAGGGGGGCTGCGCATCGTCGCCGAGCTGGGGAGCACCGAGGCCCTCATCCGGGGGATCAGGTCGGGCATGGGGGCGGGCATCGTATCCTCCAGGGCCGTGGAGGAGGAGCTCAGGGCCGGCAGCCTGGTGCGGGTGGAACTGGAGGGCCCCCCCATGGAGAGGACCTTCTACCTGGTGGAGGCCGTGGGCCGCCCGCTGTCCGTGCCGGCCCGCACCTTCGGGGAGTTCGTCCTGAGCGCCCTGGCCGAGGAACCGGCGTGACCCGGGGACAGGGGCGTGGAGGCGCAAGGCGCATGCTCTACCTGGACAATGCGGCCACGTCCTTTCCCAAGGCCCCGGGTGTCCCCGAGGCCGTGGCCCGCTTCCTGAACCACGTGGGCGTGAGCGCCGGGCGCGCCGGCCACGGCCTGGCCCGGCAGGCCGACGCCCTTCTCTGGGAGACCCGCACCCTGGTGGCCCGGCTCCTGGGGGTGGGAGACCCAGGGCGGGTCGTCTTCTCGCTCAACGTCACCCACGCCCTCAACACGGCGCTCCTGGGGCTCCTGCGCCAGGGCGACCACGTGGTCACCAGCGCCGTGGAGCACAACTCGGTCATGCGCCCCCTGCGGCACCTGGAGGCGGCGAGGGGCGTTGGCGTCTCCGTGGTCCCGTGCTCCCCCCAAGGCCTTCTGGACCCCGGGGAACTGGTGGCCCGGCTCACCCCGCAGACCCGGCTCATCGTCCTGACCCACGCATCCAACGTCACCGGCAGCCTGCTTCCGGTGGAGGAGGTGGCCGCGGCCAAGGGCCGCGCCCTCCTCTTGGTGGACGCGGCCCAGACCGCCGGGTGCATCCCCATCGGGATGGAAGCGGCCGGCATCGACCTGTTGGCCTTCACCGGCCACAAGGCCATGCTGGGCCCGCCGGGGGTGGGGGGGCTGTGCATCGGCCCCCACATCGAGGTGCCGCCCCTGGTGCGGGGGGGCACGGGCACCGCATCGGACCGGGATGAACACCCGGCGGGGCTCCCCCTCGCCCTGGAAGCCGGGACCCACAACATGGCCGGGCTCGCGGGCCTCCGGGAGGCGGTATCGTTCCTCCTCACACAGGGGGTGCAGGCCGTCATGGAGGCCGAGGGGCGCCTCATGGACGCCCTGCTGGCGGGCCTGGAGGAGATACCCGGCGTGCACCTGTACGGCCCCCCGCGGGGGACCCACCGCGCCCCGGTGCTCTCCCTCAACGTGGCCGGCGTCCATCCCAGCCACGTGGCCGCGGCCCTGGAGCAGGCCTACGGGATCCTGGTGCGCGACGGCCTTCACTGCGCCCCCGCGGCCCACAGGACCATGGGCACGTTCCCCGACGGGGCGGTCCGCATCTCCCCGGGGCCTTTTCAGACCGTCCGGGACATGGAGCGGACCGTGGAGGCCGTGCGCAGCATCGCCCGGCAGTTGGGGCGCTGAGGGGGCCGGGCGTGATCGTGGCCCCGTGTCCGTGGGGCCCATGGGATCCGTCGGGCTCGAATCCGCTGCCCCGCGTCGGGCCTTTTCCCTGCCTTTCCCCCACGCCCCGACTCCCCCCCCTCCTCCGCCCCCGTCCCCGCCGTTTACACCCTCGGGGCGATGGCCTATGATGTAGGACCGATGGTCAGGATCCTCAGCCGATATATCCTCAGGGAGATCGCAGGGCCCTTCAGCCTCATCCTGGGCATCTTCCTCTTCGTCCTGCTCATGGGGCGCATCCTCAAGATCGTGGAGATGATCGTGCGCCAGGGGGTGAGCCTGTGGGACATCCTGCGCCTCCTGGGCTTTCTCATCCCGTCTTTCCTCCCGCTGGCCATCCCCATGGCCACCCTCATCGCGGGAGTCCTTTGCTTCTCGCGGCTGTCAGGCGATATGGAGATCACCGCCCTGAAGGCCTCGGGGATCAGCCTCTATCAGATGCTGCCGCCCGTGGCCCTCTTCGCGGTGGCCATGTCCCTGGCCACCCTGTTCCTGACCCTGCAGGGTGCCCCGTGGGGAGCCTCCGCATTCCGGGAACTGGCCTTCCTGCTGGCCAAGAAGCACATCTCCGTGGCCATCAAGGAGGGGGTCTTCAACGAGGTTTTTCCGGGCTTCGTGGTGTACGCGGAACAGGTCCGGGCCCAGGACGGCGCCATGGAGGGCATCTTCATCAATGACCAGCACTCCTCCGAGGTTCCGTTCCAGATCCTGGCCAAGCGGGGCAGCTTCGTCAAAGGGGGGGGAAGGGACGAGGTCCTCTCCCTTCGCCTGGAGAACGGGACCATGTACCAGATCTCGGCCAAGGAGGGAAAGGTCCGGCGCATCCACTTCGACGCGTACGAGGTGAACCTGGACCTCTCCCTGGCCCAGGCCCAGGAGCGGCTCCGCAGCAAGAGAAGCGACGAGTGGGACATCCGGCACATCGTCACCACCATGAAGCAGCGACTGAGCCGGGGACGGGCCGTGAAGGACTTCCTCATCGAGATCCATCGCCGCCTGGCCATCGCCGCGGGGTGTCTCATCTTCGGCCTCCTGGCCCTGCCCCTCGCCCTCCAGTCCCGGCCCCGGGGCAGGTCCCACGGGTTCCTCCTGGGGACCCTGGTCATCCTGATTTACTACCTGCTCTTCTCGGCGGGCCGCACCCTGGCGGAGACGGGCCGCGTCCCCATCTGGCTCGCCCTCTGGGCGCCCAACATCCTGTTCGGGGGGTTCTGCGCCGTGCTCCTGGTAAGGACCGCCCAGGAGCGGCCCTCGGCGGCCCTGCTCAAGCTCAACGCCCTCATCGACGCCGTGCAGCGGCGGATGGCCAGGCTCGCGGGGGGCGGGGCATGACCCTGCTCGCCCGATACATCCTCCGAGAGCATCTCAAGGTGCTGGGCTGGATCTTCATGGTCCTGTCCGTGCTGTGCTTCCTCATCGATTTCTTCGAGCGGTGGGACGATCTTCTGGAAAACCGGGTCCCGACGGCCATGGGGCTGGCGTACCTCCTGTATCGCATGCCCCAGTACATCGTATTCGTCCTTCCGGTCTCCATGCTGTTGAGCACCTTCATCACCCTGGGTCTGCTGGGGCGCAACAACGAGTTGACGGCCTTCAAGGCCTCGGGGATCAGCGGGTACACCTTGGTCAAGTCCATGCTGTGGCTCTCGGCGGCCCTCAGCGTGGCCTCGTTCTTCTGGGCGGAGTCCGTGGTCCCGCCGGCCAACCGCGAGGCCGCGCGGATCTGGCAGGTGGAGGTCAAGAAGAGCTCGGCCAGGACGCTGCTCAGACGGGACGAGATCTGGCTGCGCAGCCCTTCCCAGCAGGGGATGACCCTGTACCGCATCGGTTTTCTCAAGGTGCCCGATGCGGCCACGGCCGCTCCCCGTCTGAGGAAGCAGACGGTCGAGCCCCCGACGCTCAAGGACGTCACCGTGCTGAGGCTCAGTCGGGGCTTCGACTTGATGGAACGCATCGACGCCAGGGAGATGGTGTGGGAGCAGGAGGGCTGGGTCTTCCTGGAGGGGGTGCGCTGGGCCCCGGGCGAGGACGCCCTGGCCCGGGTGGAGCGGTTCGAGCGCCGGGGCTTTCCCCTGGCCGAGCGGCCCGAGGATTTCCACTGGATCCGGCAGGAGGTGGAGGCCATGGGCTTCTTCGACCTCATGGCCTACATCGGCCGGGCCCGGGAAGAGGGATTCGATGTGACCTCCCACATCACGGACCTGCACTTCAAGATGGCCTCGGCCCTGTTCTGCCTGATCACCACCTTGTTCACCATCCCCCTGGCCATGCGGATCCCGCCCCGGGCCGGGGGACTGGCCCTGGGCGTTTCGCTCAGCATGGCCATCGGGTTCCTCTACTACCTGGTCATGGCCTTGGGGTTGGCCCTGGGGCACGGGGGGGTGCTGCCGCCGTTTTTGGGCGCCTGGGCCGGAAACATGGTCTTCGGGGCCGCCGGGCTGTGGTGGATGCTCCACATGCGGCATTGAGGGTCGTCGGGGCAAACGGGGAGAGTTGCTTGGGTTGCGGGAGACCACGGACAGCGAACCACGAACGCGAGCCACGGCCGCCAACCCCGTCCACGAACCGCCCTCACGTCCCCTGGGTCCATGAACGCAGGTACTGCCTCTGCTGCCGGGTGAGGCGGTCGATGCGCACCCCCATGGCCTCCAGCTTGAGGCGGGCGATGGCCCGGTCGATCTGCTCGGGCACGGGATACACGCCCGGCTTCATCCCGTGGGGTTGGGCGGCTAGGTGCTCCACGCTCAGGGCCTGATTGGCGAAGCTCATGTCCATGACGCCGGACGGGTGGCCTTCGGCGGAGGCCAGGTTGACCAGCCGCCCCTCGGCCAGTATGTATACCCGCCGGCCGTTGCGCAGGGTGTGCTCCTGCACGAAGGGGCGCATCTCCCGCTTGGTCCGGGTCACCCCCTCCAGGCCCTCCAGGTCCAGCTCCACGTTGAAATGGCCCGAGTTGGACACGATGGCCCCATCCTTCATCTTGAGGAAGTGCTCGGTGCGGATGACCTGCATGTCGCCGGTGAGGGTGCAGAAGAAGTCCCCCAGGGGAGCCGCCTTGGCCATGGACATGACCTGAAACCCGTCCATGGTGGCCTCCAGGGCCCGAAGCGGGTCCACCTCTGTGATGACCACGCGGGCCCCCATGCCCCGGGCCCGCATGGCCACCCCCCTGCCGCACCAACCGTACCCGGCCACCACGAACACCCCCCCCGACAGCAGCCGGTTGGTGGCCCGGAGGATCCCGTCGATGGTGCTCTGCCCGGTGCCGTACCGGTTGTCGAACAGGTGCTTGGTCTTGGCGTCGTTGACGGAGATGATGGGGTACTCCAACACCCCCTCCCGGGCCATGCTGCGCAAGCGGATGACGCCGGTGGTGGTCTCCTCGGTGCCCCCCAGGATCCCCCCCAGGAGATCCCGCCGTTCCGTGTGGATGGTCGACACCAGATCCGCCCCGTCGTCCAGGGTGATGGCAGGGCGGCTGTCCAGGACCGCATGGATGTGGGAGTAATATCGATCCGAGTCCTCCCCCTTGACGGCGAACACCGAGATCCCGTCGTGCCTGGCCAGGCAGGCCGCCACATCGTCCTGGGTGCTCAGCGGGTTGGAGGCGCACAGCGCCACGCGCCCCCCCCCCGCCTGGAGGGTCCTGGCCAGGACCGCCGTCTCCGTGGTCACGTGGAGGCACGCCCCCAGCCGGAGGCCGTCCAGGGGCCGGGTGCGGGCGAATCGCTCCCGGATCCTGCGCAGCACGGGCATCTCCCGTTCGGCCCACTCGATGCGGAGCCGGCCCGCATCGGCCAGTCCCTCGTCCCGCACGTCACATGACACCTTCATCCTCTCCTCCGCCCGTGTGCGCTCACAGAAAGACGGCCCGGCACATCCCGGGGAAGCGGGCGAGGCGCCGGGCTCCCGGCCCCCCGCCGTGCCTCACAGCCCGGCGGCCTTGCGCAGCGCCTCGGCCCTGTCCGTCCTCTCCCAGCCGAAGTCCCCGTCTTCCCGGCCGAAGTGGCCGTAGCAGGCCGTCCTCTTGAAGATGGGCCGCAGGAGGTCCAGGTTTCGGATGACATCCGCGGGCTTGAAGCTGAAGTGCTCCCGGACCAGCTTGACGATGCGCTCGGTGGGGATCCGCTCGGTCCCGTACGTGTGGACCATGATGGAGACGGGGTCGGCCCTCCCGATGGTGTACGCCACCTGGACCTCGCACTTGTCGGCCAGCCCCGCCGCCACCACGTTCTTGGCGACGTACCGGGCCATGTACGACCCGCTGCGGTCCATCTTGGAGGGGTCCTTGCCCGAGAAGCAGCCGCCGCCGTGGCTCCCCACGCCGCCGTACGTATCCACGATGATCTTGCGGCCGGTCAGGCCGCAGTCCCCCATGGGCCCGCCCACCACGAAACGCCCCGTGGTGTTCACGTAAAACTGGGTCTTGCTGTCGAGCATCTCCGGGGGAAGCACCTTTCGGACGACCTCCTCCACGATGGCCTCCCGCAGCGTGCCCATGTCCACCTCGGGCCGATGCTGGGCCGCCACCACCACCGAGTCGATGCGCACCGGCCGGTCGTCCACGTACTGGATGGTCACCTGGGACTTGCCGTCGGGCCGCAGGAAATCCAGGATCCCCTTCTTGCGCACCTCGGCCAGCCGCCGCGTGATCCGATGGGCGAAGAGGATGGGCATGGGCATGCGCTCCGGGGTCTCGGTGCAGGCATAGCCGAACATGAGCCCCTGGTCCCCGGCGCCCTGCTCCTCCTTGCCGTCCACGCCCATGGAGATGTCCGGGGACTGCTGGTCGATGGTGGTCATGACCGCGCAGGTCTCCCAGTCGAAGCCCATGGACGAGTTGCTGTAGCCGATCTCCTTGATGGTCTGCCGTACGATCTGTGGAATCTCCACGTAGCAGTTCGTGCTGATCTCGCCGGCGACGATGGCCAGGCCCGTGGTGACCAGCGACTCACACGCCACCCGGCAGCGGGGGTCTTGCTCGATGATGGCGTCCAGGATGCTGTCGCTGATCTGATCGGCCACCTTGTCGGGGTGCCCCTCGGTGACGGACTCTGACGTGAACAGGTAGCTCGTTGTCTTCATCTCAGAACCCTCCGTGTCGAAGATCTCGCCTGGGGGTCATCGCACCGCCCCGCCGGCCGAGCCCAGGGGGAATGGGGCGGGCCTGGCCTCGTCCCGGGCGTCGGCCGCGGCGTCGGCCGCCGGCTTGCCGGCGGGCGGCACGATCATCCCTCCGGATACGATGAGTTTGAAGGCATCCTCCACGGTCATCTCCAGGGGCCGCACCTCCCCCTCGGGGACCAGGATGTAGAAGCCCGTGGTGGGGTTGGGCGTGGTCGGCACGTACACGTTGACCACCCGCTCCCGGGTCCGCGCCTGCACCTCTCCCTCGGCCACACCCGTCAGGAACCCCACCGAGTAAATACCCTTGCGGGGGAACTCCACCAGGACCACCTTGCGAAACCCCTGGGACTTGGGCACGAAGACGGCCTCCGCCAGCTGCTTGGTGGCCTGGTAGATGTTGCGCACCATGGGGATCTTCCCCACGACCCACTCCCAGCGCCCCACCAGCTTCTTCCCCAGGAAGCTCCGGGTCAACAGGCCCACCACCAGGATCAGGAGCACCGTCAGCATGGCCCCCAACCCGGGGACCTCCACGGGGAGGTACGTGTTGGGGTGAAGGCCCCCGGGCAGGACGCGCAGGAGGCCGTCCATCAGGTGGATGATGAACCACAGGATGTAGGCCGTCAGGGAGATGGGGACCACGACCACCAGTCCGGTCAGAAACCACTGCTTGAGATGCGACCTCACGGAGCCCGGCCCCCCACGGAAAAAAAGGTGAAGGCGCACCGCGCCCCCACCTCCCTATCCCATCCATACGAATTTACCACACGGGCCCACGCATGACAACGAGAAAACCAGAGACGGCTCGCCACGGTGGCAGAACGTCGGGCGTTGGGCGTGCGGCTTTCGCTGTTCGTCCCCCGTCGGTCCCTGCTTCGGTTTTCAAGCAACCCAGCGGACCCAAGCGGTCTTCGCTCCCCCCCTCACTGGCCGCCAAGCAGGGTCACGTCGTCCACCCACAGCTCCCCCCGGTTCCTCTTCCCGTCGCCCCCCTCGAAGACCAAGGCTACGCCCATGGACGAGCCCGGGTCGTACGGGGCCTCCCCGTCCCCTTCCCACCGGGGCCGGGTCAGCCGGTCCCAGGGGATGACCACATGCTGCCACCCCGCCACGGCCTCGGGGCCGGTGGTCATCCTGAACTCGAAATGGGAGAGGGCGCGGGCAGAGACTCCCTGGTACGCCACCACGGCCAGCTCCTGCCCAATGCGAGGGGCATGGAGATGCAGGCTCAGCCCCTTGGCGCCGCGCCAATCCACGGGTCCCCCGTGGACCAGGCTGCACGTGGCCCAGCCCGACGGGGCCACGTCGTAGGTGATGTGAAGGGAGGCGCCGCCGCTGCGCCGCCGTCGGGTGTCCCGGACGAACGAGAGCCTGGTCCCTCGGCCGTCGAGGAAGGCCTGCCACGCAGGTTCGCTCCCCTCGAAGTCGTCCACCACCCCTTGGGCCCGGGCGGGAGGCCCCGAGGCCGGCAAAGGGGGCGGTGAGGCGGCCCCGGCCGGCTCCAGGGGCGGAGGCGCCAAGGCCGACGACGAGGGCGGAGACTGGGGCCCCTGGGGGGGCTGGGCGTGGCCTGCGGCCCGCCAGCGGTGGTAGTACACGTTGAGCAGGGGGACGAACTCCGCCGTGGCCTTTCGATTCCCCGCCGGGGAGGGATGGTCGTCACCGTTGGACGGATAAAAGAGGGTGTTGCGGGCGGACTGAATCACGTGCTCCACCTTGCCGCCGTGAAACCAATGGTGGTTGGAGGGGTCCGTGAGCACGTTGTACAAGTCGAAGACGGCCACGTTGGCCCCCGCGTACCTCGACAGCCACTCCGTCACCAGCCAGTTGTTGAAGGCCCGGGCATTGGCAGCGTGGGTCCTGTCCCGAAGGGGCGGCGCGGTGATGGCCACGAAGAGCTTGTCCGGCCGGGCGGCGAACGATGGCAGCAGGGCGTTGTACGCGGCCTTGGCATTGCCCACGGTGAGGCCTTCTCCCGGCGCCGGGGGATCGGTCGGCCGTCCCTCCAGGTTGGAGTTGGGGAAGCACGACTTGAACAGGACGATGCGGTTCTCTCCCCCGGGGTCCTTGAGGCCCCGCGTGAACGGGGAGCGCCTTGCGCTTTCGGAGAACAGGGCCCGGAGGTATCGGCCGCTTGCGGGGCCCGCGAACCAGCGGGGCCAGTCGGGTATGTCCGTGCGGTCGCCGATGCCGTCCGGCCCCCAGCCGTAGTTGGTATCGCTCACGAAGTAGTTGTTGCGACCCAGGGCCGCGCCCAGCCCGCCGTTGCCGTCGGCCAGCCAGTTCTCCCCCGTGGAGTGATGAATGAAGACCAGCTTGATCGGCTGGGCCGGAGGCGTGGCATCATCGGCCGGAGCCGCGCCGGCCGTCCATGCCCCCGGCGCGAGGCTCAGAGCCGTCCCGAGCCACAAGAGCGCCTTGCGCCCCCTGGTCCCCTTCATGCCCCCTCCTCCCTCAGGAGATCCTGGGCGGCCAGGCTGAGCCCGGCGAACTCCTCCAGAGACAGGGTCTCCCCCCGCCGGGAGCCGTCGATGCCCGCCCGATCCAGGATCTCCGAACTTCGATCCCCCAGCCCGGGGCCCAGTCCCCCCAGGGCGTTCTTCAAGGTCTTGCGCCTTCGACCAAAGGCCGAGCGCACCACCCGGGCGAACAGATCTCGGTCCCCCACCTCCGCCCGCGGCCGGGCCAGGGGGCGCAGCACCACCACGGCCGACTCCACCCGGGGAGCCGGATGGAAGGCCCCCGGGGGCACCCGCAAGCCCAGTTTCGCATCCCAGTCCACCCTCAGGAGCAGGGTGATCCCTCCGTATTGGGGCGTTGCGGGTTCGGCCACCAGCCGCTCGGCCACCTCCCGCTGGAACATGAGGACCATGCGGTCCAGTTCCCCGGGGAATTGCGCGAAACGGAGCAGGATCTGGGTGCCCACATTGTACGGCAGATTCCCCACCAGCACCCGGGGCCGGGGGTGCTCCACAAGGGCCTCAGGCAGGGGCCAACGCAGGGCGTCGGCCGCGACCACCTGCACGTTGGAGGACGCCGCAAAGCGCTCCTTGAGCAGCGGGATGAGGTCGCGGTCCAGCTCCAGGGCCACCACGCGGCGGGCGCGGCGGGCCAGGACCGCAGTGAGTTCCCCCCGGCCAGCCCCGATCTCCACCACGGTGTGCACGGGCCCCACCTCGCCCGCCCGGGCGATCTCATCCATCACGGCCGGGGACTGGAGGAAGTGCTGGCCGAACCGCTTGCGAGGCCTCGGACCCCGGAACCAGCGCCCCGTCACAGCCGACGGCCCGCCCGGGGATCTGGGTCGGTTCCTGCGGGGCATGGCGGCGTTACCTCCGGCCGGGAGGGAATGAAGTGGCGGGACAGGGGGCGGTTTCCTACGCCCCCAAGGGCCACCGGGATCGGGCGTTCATACCCAGATCCCACGGCCCTCCCCGTCTCAGGGCAGGCAGGGCCGCCCGGGCCACCATGGCGGCGTTGTCCGTGCAGAGGGATGCCCTGGGAAAGCGCACATCCAGGCCCGCGTCTCGTCCCATGGCCCCCATCTTCTCCCGCAGCCTGCCGTTGCAGGCCACCCCGCCGGCGACCACGATCCGACGGACGTTGCACTGCAGGGCGGCCCGACGCGCCTTGGCCACCAGCACATCGACCACTGCCTCCTGAAAGCTGGCCGCCAGGTCGGCCAGGGCCTGGCGGCCCAGGGGCGGCAGCGCGCGCCCCCGCAGGTGCAGGAGCACCGCCGTCTTGAGGCCGGAGAAGCTGAAATCCAGGCTGCCGCCCCCGGCCAGGGCGCGAGGAAAGGAGATGGCCGATGGATCACCCCCCCTCGCCACCTGATCGATGATGGGGCCACCCGGGTACCCCAGACCCAGCATCTTGGCCACCTTGTCGAAGGCCTCCCCTGCAGCGTCGTCCCGCGTCTGCCCCAGGGGCCGAAACCGCTCCTCATCCTCCACGGCGTACAGGGCCGTGTGCCCTCCCGACACCACCAGGGCCACGAAGGGCGGGCCCGCCCCGGGGTCGTCCAGATAGGCGGCGGCGATGTGGGCGGCCAGGTGGTTCACACCGGCCAGGGGAAGGCCCAGGCCGTAGGCCAGGGATTTGGCCACGCCCAACCCCACCAGGAGGGATCCCACCAAGCCCGGCCCCTGGGTGACGGCCACGCCGCCCAGATCCCTCAAGGAGACCCGGGCCTCAGCCAGGGCCCGGCGCACCACGGGCGCGATCCACTCCATGTGCCGGCGCGAGGCGATCTCGGGCACCACCCCCCCGAAGGGGCGGTGGTCCGCCACCTGGGAGGCGATCACCGAGGAGAGGGGCGCTCCCGCCCCCGTGATCACCGCGGCGGCGGTCTCGTCGCAGGATGTCTCGATGCCCAGGATGGGCAAAGCCCGCCCCTCACAGCCCATGGACGTAGACCCGCCCCATGGGGATTCCGTCCCGCGTGGCCACGATCTCCCCGTCCACTCCCTCCCCGGGCCGAATCCGGAGGGACCAGCCCTCCTCCCCCCTCTCCAGGGTGGCGGCGTTGCCCCGGAAATCCAGGATGACCCCGTCGTTGCCCGGGACATTGGTCTTGAGGTCCGGGATGTGCAGCTCCGGCCGCGCGCCCACCCAGAGGCGGGTGCCCTCGGCGTAGGCCTCATACGGGGCGTCTCCGTTTCCCACCAGGACATAGAACAGCCGGGGCGCCTGGAGCTCCAGCACCATCTCTCCCACCAGCTCATGACCCCGGATGGCCACCACCCGGAAGCGGGTCCCCGCCTCATCCAGGGCGTACCGGTGCCACAGGTCACTGGCCGTGCGGATGAGTACCCCACGGTCCTCCCCCGGGTCTTCCTTGTCGTCCCGGACATAGCCGATGAAGTTCACCTTCAAGGCCTCGGGGGCCACTCCCCGGGCCAGGACATCCACGATGCGCACCTGGTCACCCTGGACGGCCCGAAGGGTGCCGTGGTTCTCCACCAGGCGCTTGTCCCCGTTGACCTCGACGATGAAGAAATCCAGCTCGGGCGCGGCCGAGGCCCCTCCCGGCGCGGCCGCGGCGGGCGGCGCCCCCCGCCGCACCTGGACCTGCACCTGGCCGAAGACCTCGCTGTCCTTGCGCACCACGATGCGGGTGTCCTTGTGGAGTTTGAGCGGTTTCTGGAGGTCGCTCTCGGCCCCCAGTCCCAGGACGTCCACGGTGATCCCCCGCTGGTAGTTGGCCACCACCCCCTGGACCTGGACCACGTCCCCCGGAGAGACCCTCAGGGTCTCCCGGTCGGGAACGGCCACGGGGATGGCGCGATTGACGGAGATGAGCAGGTACTGGAGCTGCGGGGGGTCGAACGCCAGGGGGGGCTGGTCGGGGACCATATCCAGCTCCTCCATGAAGGCGTTGATGACCATGGTCTGATACTGGACGCGGATGCGGTAGTCCGAGATCTCCTTGGAGGTCTCCACCCCGAAGGCGGGGATCCCGAACTGGGTCAGGGCGTAGAACGTGGCCGACCCGCGCTGCTCGGCGTGTGGGGTGTCCCGTTCCAGGGTGCGGTGGTTGTTGAAGAGGAAGGCGTGCCGCTCATCCCGGATCCGGGCGTTGACCCGCCCGATGACCCGCTGGGCCATCTCCTCCAGCTCGATGAGCCTCCCCGTGCGGGGGTCCGTGTACCGGGCCGCATCGGCGATGATGGACTGCCCGTACCGGTTGGGGTTGCGAAGGGGGCTCTCCCACCTCGGAGAGTAGAATCCAGAGCCGTCATGGAGGTTCAGCAGGATCTGGGCCTCGGCCATGAGCCCCTTGATGACCTCCACGATGCGGTCCATGTAGTTCTGGGGGGCCGCATCCCTGAACCGCCGGTTCATGTCGCCGTCCGGCCCCCGGTGACGCTTGAGGATGGAGTAGAAGTTGGCCCGGGGGACCAGGATGAGGTTCCCCTTGCGCAGGGTGAGGTCCACGAACCGGTCCGCGGCCAGAAACCCTCCGGGCTCGTCCCCCTGGATGCCGCCCACCACCAGCATGGTGGCCCCCCCGGGTTCGCGGCCGAAGATGCGGTACACGTTGAGCTCGTACGGGGTGTGGGGAAAGTGCACTTCGTGTCTGCGATCCGAGCTCTCCCGTGCGCCCGCCCAACCCGGGGGGATCAGGAGGGCCCCCACCAGGGCGCCCATGCACGCCGCCCATGGGCCTCCCCTGGAACGCCGGCCGGTCATGGGCCTCCTTCCACGTCCGATCTGCAAAAGAGGGCCTCCAGCGTGTGGCCGGCCGCCGCAACCCGCTCGGCCCCGCCCTCCTGGCGATCCACCAGGGCCAGGATCCTCCCCACCCGAAACCCCTCCTGCACGGCGCGCTCCACGGCCCGCAGCGTGGTGCCGCCCGTGGTGACCACGTCCTCCAGGATCGCCACCCGAGCCCCCTGCGGGATGTTCTTCTTCCCCTCGACCCACTGGTCGGTCCCGTGCCCCTTGGGCTCCTTGCGGATGATGAATGCGGGCAGGGGGGACCCTTCCAGATGGCTCACCACGGCCACCGCCGTCACCAGGGGATCGGCCCCCAGGGTCATGCCCCCCACGGCGTCCACGGCCGGCCCGCCGGCCAGTATCCGCCGCAGGAAGAGTCTCCCGATGAGGTACGCCCCCTCGGGGTCGAGGCTCGTCTGCTTGCCATCCACGTAGAAATCACTTTCCCGCCCCGATGTGAGGACCACCCGGCGCCGCTCGTACGATTTGCGCCGCAGCAGGTCCCGCAGCCTCTCCCACTCCCTGTCCTTCTCCATATGGGCTCCTCGCGCTCCTGGGCAGGCGGGTCCCCGCGGCGTGCCTCACATCTCCTGAAAGAGGGTCAGTTGATGGGCGGGCTGTTCGTCGGGGACCTCCACCGGGTAGTCGTCGGTGAAACAGGCCATGCAGAAGGCGTTGTCGCGGTCCCGGACGGCCGCCCGGAGACCCTTCTCGCTCAAATAGCCCAGGGATTCCGCCCCCGCGTGCCGCCGGATCTCCTCCACGCTCATGGTGGCGGCGATGAGCTCTTGCCGGGAGGGCGTGTCGATGCCGTAGTGACACGGCCCGATGTAGGGCGGGGAGCTGATTCGCTGGTGGACCTCCCGGGCCCCGCCCTGCCGGATGAGCGAGACGATCTTGCGGCTGGTGGTGCCCCGCACGATGGAGTCGTCCAGGAGCACCACCCGCCTGCCCTCCAGGGAGCCCTTCACCGGGTTGAGCTTCACCTTGACGCCGAAATGGCGGATGCTCTGGTGGGGCTCGATGAAGGTCCGCCCCACGTAGTGGTTGCGAACCAGGCCCATCTCGAAGGGGATCCCCGACTCCTGGGCGTACCCGATGGCGGCGGGGACCCCCGAATCGGGAATGGGGATGACCATGTCCGCATCCACGGGGTGCTCTCGCGCCAGCTGACGGCCCATCTCCTTGCGCACTTCGTAGACGTTTCGGGAAAAGACGATGCTGTCGGGCCGGGCGAAGTAGATCAGCTCGAAGACGCAGTGGGATCGGCGCCCCTGGAACGGCCGGTAACCCCGCAGGCCCCGCTCATCGGCCTCCAGGATCTCCCCGGGCTCCACCTCCCGGACCAGATCCGCCTCGATGAGGTCCAGGGCGCAGCTCTCCGAGGCCACGACCACGGCCGTTCCCTTTCGCCCCAGCACCAGGGGCCGGAACCCGTGGGGGTCCCGGGCGGCCAGGAGTCCCTGCTCCGTCAGGAGGACCAGGGAGTAAGACCCCTTGACCCGGGAGAGGGCCTCGGCGAAGCGCTCCCGGAGGGTGGGGCGCCGCGATGCGGCGATGAGGTGGACGATGACCTCCGTGTCCATGGTGGACTGGAAGATGGAGCCGTTGGCCTCCAGTTCCCCGCGGATGAGATGGGCGTTGACTAAGTTGCCGTTGTGCGCGATGGCCAGTCCGCCCCCCCGATGCCCCACCACGAAGGGTTGGGCGTTCCTCAGGTGGCTCCCCCCGGCCGTGGAGTACCGCACATGCCCGATGGCGTTGGACCCGGCAAGGCGGGACAAGACGGCCTGGTCGAACACGTCGGCCACCAGCCCCATCGCCTTGTGCACCAGCAGCCCTTCCCCGGCGCACGAGACAATGCCGGCGCTCTCCTGGCCCCGGTGCTGGAGGGCGTACAAGGCCAGGTACGCCAGATTGGCCGCCTCGGGATGGCCATGGATCCCCACGATCCCGCACGCCTCATGAACTCCGCCCATGGCCCCCCCGCTCCCTCTTCTCATGTCCGGGCGGGGCGCGCCCCGGCAACCCCCAGGACCCGCTCGAAGATCAGGTCCACATGGGCGAGGCAGCGCTGGAGATCGAAACAGGCGCGAAGCTCCCCATCGGTCACATGGCGCATCACGTCGGCGTCCTCCAGGAGCCTCTCCAGGAAATCCCCGTCCCCGCCCCACACCTTCATGGCGTTTCGCTGCACCAGCTCGTAGGCCGCCTCCCGGCTGAGCCCCTTGTCCACCAGGAGCAGGAGCACGGACTCCGAGTGCACGAGCCCCCGCGTCTGTCTCAGGTTTTCCATCATGCGCTCGGGATAGACCATGAGGTTGTCCAGGAGGGACCGGAACCGGTGGATCATGAAGTCCAGCAGGATGGTGCTGTCCGGCGCGATGACCCGCTCCACGGAGGAATGGCTGATGTCCCGTTCGTGCCAGAGGGCCACGTCCTCCAGCGCGGCCTGTGCATTGGCCCGCACCAACCGCGCCAGACCGCAGAGGTTCTCCGAGAGAACCGGGTTCCGCTTGTGGGGCATGGCCGAGGAGCCCTTCTGGCCCCGGGCGAACCCCTCCTCCGCCTCGCGCACCTCGGTGCGCTGCAGGTGCCGGATCTCCAGGGCGAACTTCTCCATGCTGGAGGCCGCCAGGGCCAGGGCGGTGAAGAACTGGGCATGGCGGTCCCGCTGGATGATCTGGCTGGAGACCGCCGCCGGCAGCAGCCCCAGCTTGCGGCACACATACTGCTCCACCCGGGGGTCCACGTGGGCGTACGTCCCCACGGCCCCGGAGATCTTGCCGTACCGGATCACCTCCCGGGCCTGGCGCAGGCGCTCCAGGTTGCGGCGGGTCTCCTCGTGCCAGTTGAGGAGCTTGAGGCCGAAGGTGACGGGCTCGGCATGCACCCCATGGGTGCGCCCCACCATCACGGTGCGCCGGTGGGCCAGGGCCAGTTCCTTGATGCGCTCCAGCACGCCATCGGTCCCCCGGATGAGCAGGTCCGCAGCGTCCCTCAGGGACATGGCCAGGGCCGTGTCCAGGATGTCCGAGGATGTCACCCCCAGGTGCAGATAGCGCCCCTCCGGCCCCACGGATTCGGCAACGCATTGGACAAATGCGATGACGTCATGCCGCGTGACCCGCTCGATCTCCTCGATGCGGGTCACGTCGAACGACGCCCGCCGGCCGATCACCTCCGCCGCCGCCCTGGGGATCCGCCCCAGCTCGGCCCATGCCTCGCAGATGGCCACCTCGATGGCCAACCAGTTTCCGAAGATGCTCTCCGGCTGCCAGATCCTCCCCATCTCGGGGCGGGCATATCGAGGGATCAAGGGATGCCTCCGGGCCGGGATGTTCCGCAAGGAAGTCGCCTCTATGTTCTCTCCAACCCCCCGGGAAGTCAAGGCCTTCGGGCGCGCCTGGTGTCCGTGTCCGTCGAGTCCATCGGGTCTGTTGGGTAAGTCGGCCTGGGCGCGGGCTGCCCCGCCGCAGCGGGTCTTGGCCTTCCCTCATCCGCCACTTTCCCCTTTCCTTCAGCCCATTGACTTTGCCGAAGTGCGGATCTTAGAGTGAGACAGGTCGTCCTGGTCGTTCACACGGTCGGGAGGTGAGAGATCATGCGGCGGGTGAACATGGATCATTATGCGGGCGCGCCCCTGCGGGAAGAGGTCCTGCAGGCCATGCTGCCCTACTTCCAGGGGCATTTCGGCAACCCCTCGAGCATCCACCAGCTGGGCGAGGAGCCACTCAGGGCCGTGACCCAGGCGCGGGAGCGCGTGGCCCGCCTCCTGGGGGCCCCGACCCCCGAGGAGATCTATTTCACGTCCTGCGGCACCGAGGCCAACAACTGGGCCCTGAAGGGGACGGCGTGGAAGGGTCAGAGCCGGGGGCGGCACGTGATCATCTCCTCGGTGGAGCATTTCTCGGTCCTGTACGTGGCCAACACCCTGGAGCGATGGGGCTTCGAGGTGACGCGGCTCCCCGTGGATGGGCACGGTCGGGTGGACCCCGACGACGTGAAGCGCGCCATCCGCAAGGAGACCATCCTGGTGTCCATCATGCACAGCACCCCGGAGGTGGGCACCCTGCAGCGGATCCGGGAGATCGGGGCCGTGACCCGAGAGGCCGGAGTGACCTTCCACACCGATGCCGTGGGATCGGTGGGGCGGGTCCCGGTGGATGTGCGGGACCTCAACGTGGACCTCCTGAGTTGCTCCTCGGATCAGCTGGGCGGCCCGCGCGGGGCGGGAGCCCTGTACATGAGACGCGGCACGCCCACCCAGCGCTTCCTGGACGGCGGCGCCCAGGAGGACGGCCGCCGGGGCGGCACCGAGAACGTGCCCGCCATCGTGGGCATGGGCGTGGCCGCCGAGCTCGCCATGGACGAGATGGAGGCCGCATCGGCCCACTGCAGGGCCCTGGGAGAAGCCCTCAGAGAGGGGCTGTCTCAACGCCTGGATCACCTTCACTGGAATGGGCATCCCGTGGAACGGCTGCCGGGCTATGAGAGCGTGTCGGTGGAGTATGTGGAGGGAGAGGCCATGCTGTTGTTCATGGATGCCGCCGGGATAGCCGTGGCCAGCGGATCCGCCTGCACCTCGGTCTCCCTCAAGGCGTCCCACGTGCTGACGGCCATGGGGGTCCCCCCGGATCTGGCCCAGGGGTCGCTCCTGTTCAGCCTGGGCCGGGAAACCGCTCAGGAAGACGTGGACTACGTCTTGGAGCAGTTTCCGCCCATCGTGGAGCGGCTCCGCAAGATGTCGCCCCTGTATCGGGGGCAGGAACAGGCCAAGGTCAAGGCCTGAGGAAAGGCGGGGGCCGGGGCGAAGGATCGGGCCGTGGGTCGAGGCTGAAGGGCGAGTCAGACCCGGAACAGAGATCCCGGCGAGGGGGGGTCGTTGATCCCCAAGCTCTGCCGGAGCCTCGGCCTAGGGGGTTCCCGCCTCAACGGATATGAAGGAGGTGCCCATGTGCGTGGCCATCCCCAGCCGGCTGGTGGACGTTCAGGGCGCCATGGGCACCGTGGATGTCGGCGGCGCCCGGCGCCGGGTCTCCCTGCTGCTTCTCCCCGAGGCCCAGGAGGGGGACTACGTCATCGTCCACGCCGGGTTCGCCCTCCAGCGCATCGACGAAAAGGAGGCCGGGGAGACCCTGCGCATGCTGGCGCAGATCGCCGGGGGCGGCGAACCGGGGGACGCGGGCGGTCAGGCGTAGCCCAGGGGTCTTCGCAAAGAGGCCTCGTCCAGCGGCCTCCACAGCTCCAGCCAGGCTTCGTAGAACCCCTCCAGGGGCGGCCGGCGGGTGGGGTCCCGGATGATCATCTGATCTACGTGCTGCGCCAGCCCCCGCAGGGCGGGCTCCGAGGCGAGCGACGGATTGGCCTCCAGCAACGGGGTTCTCCTCTCCTGGACCACGCGCCGGAGCTGGACCTTGAGCTCATCCTTGGTTCTGACCTTGCCGAACGCCACGGGAAGCCTGCCGCTCATGAGCTGGTACAGCATCACCCCCACCGAGTACAGGTCCGTGGCGTAGGAGCACTCCCGGAAGACCAGCTCAGGGGCCATATAGGCCATGGTGCCCACCACCTGGTTCCGGAACAGGTCCTGGGGGTGGCCCTCGGCAATGCCCAGTGCGACCCCGAAGTCGATGAGCTTGATCAGGCTGACCCGCTGCTCCCCGTCGACCAGATACAGGACGTTTCCCGGCTTGAGGTCCCGATGAATCACCCGGCGCTCCTTGAGATGGATCAATGCCCGGAGCATCTGGATCGAAACCGTCTTGAGGTCCCCCAGCTCCATGGGCGCCCGTCCCTCCTCCGACACCCCGCCGGCGTGGAGCCTGCTCTTGAGGAGCAACGCCCCCAGGGTCTCGGCGGGGTGATAGCCCAGGGCCAGGAATCGATGGTCATCCTCCTCCAGGATCCCGAAGCACTCGACGATGTTCTCGTGCTGGACCCGGCCCGATTGGACGTGGCCGTGCAGGCGCGCCTCGTACTCCAGGTGGCGGGCCTGCTCGCTGAGGGGCATGCGCGAATCCCTGGAGGCGGTGGGCTCCTTGAGGGCCACGATGTTGGCCTGGTACACCCCGATGAGCACCTTTCCCATGGCCCCCGACTGGATGTGCCCCAGAATATGGACCTTCTTGCCGCGGATCTGCTCGGGATGGGACAGGGCCGAGATGAGCAGGTTGAGGACCTCGAGCATTTCCTGGGAGGCCTTGGAGCTGTACAACCTCCGGGCCTCCTCCGTCGCCTTCTGCTGGATCTCCCCCTTGTCGAAGTATCGCAGCACGAACTGCCGGGTCAGGTCGACCCCGAAGCTCCCGGCATCCCGCACCGGGAGGTAGTCTCCGTGGGAGCGGCTGAACTGGAACTCGAGGTAATGGGCCAGCAGCGCGGGGTGCACGTCCCGGTATCGCCGGTGAAGCTGGACTACCCGGCGAAAGGGGCTCACTTTCACCTGGAGCTGGTGCTCGATCTGCCTGGCGGCGGCCAGCGCCTCCTCGGTCTGGCTCGGGCGGCAGTACAGGGTCCTGAAGGGGATCATGGCCCGGAAGTCCAGAAGGGTGAGGGCGACGACATGGCGTGAGACGGCCGCCGCGTCCATCCGATCTGCCACGCTGGACTCCAGATCGCCCAGGAGCAGGTCGTTGAGCATGGGGGCCAGGGCGCTCTCATCCTCCCGGATCCTGCCGCAGATCTCCTCCACGCTGTAGCCGTAGTCGAAGAGCAGCCGGGCCAGTTCCACCATATCCTCGCGGATCCGCCGGGCGGTCCCGCGGTGAAGCCACCGGTCCAGCCTCTGCTCCCGGATCAGGCGATCCATGGCCCACAGGGCCCTTCGGAAGGTGTCGAGCTGCACCCGCGTGGGGAACTCGTACGTCCCGTCGGTGATGCCGTCGGTCTGGGCTCGGAAGGTCACGCGCCAGGGCACGAGGTCCACGTTCCCCTCCGCCCCGTACTGCTGGCAGAACTGCCGGTTCATGAGGTGAAGCCTGCGATGCCACTGCTGCAACCGCCTGGCCCGCGCCGACATGTCCGGCCCTTCCATCAGGGCGGCCAGCCCCCAGAGGAAATACGGGCGCTCCCCTTCGATCCGGGCCAGCTGGCGGATGGCGTCCACGATCCGGTCCCGGTACTTGTGCCGGAGTGCGAACATGGTGACCCGGTCCAGGGCCTCCAGATAGGAAAGGCCCTTCTGGACCTCCTGGATCACGTCGTTGATGAACAGGATGAGGGGGTTTACGTGGGCCCGGACCACCCGCTCCAGGGACGCGAAGGGGTTGACGATCTTGCTGCCCACGCCCTGTCGAGCCTGGTACAGGACCGGAAACTCCGTCAGGACGTCGAAGAGGCGCTGCCGGATCTCCTGATCGCGGGGCGGTTCTTCGGAGGGCATCACTCCACCACGACGTTGGTCTGCGTGCGGATGACACCCGTGATGGACTGGATCCGCTGGATCACCATCTCACCCATGATCTGCAGGTCCGGGGCCTGGATGAGGGCGATGACGTCGTACGGCCCGGTGGCAGCGTGGGCGTACGTCACGCCCGGGATCTGCCGGATCTCCCGGGCCACCTGAATGGCCCGGCCCGCCGCGCACTCCACGAAGATGAAGGCTGCGATGGACATGGTCCCTCCTCCAACCCCGGCCCGCCGGAAGCCTCCCCTCAGGCCCCAGGTCCCGCCTCCAGGCGGGGCAGCAGCTCATGGGGGGCGAATGGGAGTCTGCGAAAGATCCTTCGCTCCATCTCCCGGGTCCGCTCCATGGCATCGCCGATGATGGCGCGCCCCTCGGCGTTCCTGCCGTATCGGGCCTTGAGGTCCTCGAAGCGCTCCTCAAGGGTCACGATGCGGTCGTGCATGACCCGCTTGTCGGCGTAGTTGACCAGCTCCTCCTCGGTCACACGCACCCGTGAGGGTACCGACTGCACCTCCACGTGCTGGGCCACCACCCGGGCCACCCGGGGCCACCCCAGCCCTTGTAGGATCGCGGCCCCGGCCCGGGCGTGGTTTTCTCCCGTGCGCAGGCCGTCCAACTTGGCGATGTCGTGGAGGAGGGATGCTGCCTGGATCAATGGGACGTCCAGGCGTTCGCCCCGGGCATTGAGGAGCGCTGCGATATGCTGCGCCACACGATCCACCTGCAGGCTGTGTACGATGACATGGGTGGGGACGCCCCGTCTCTTGAGCAGATCGAGGCATGCCTCTCTGGAGGGGATCGTGTCCATGGCGCCCCGGGATCGTCTCCTGCGCATCCACCCACCGGCTATTATAGACGGGCATCTTTCCAGCGCAAGCGGTTCGTGGCGGGGCCTTGACCGGCGGGGAGGCGTTTCGTATGCTGTTGGCGCCTTGGGACGCCCGGGACGCGGGGTCCCGCAGGCGATGCGGCGTTGGAGCCTGGATAGGATGGCAAAGGACCCCCAGAGTCCCCCGGGCCGCAAGGGCCTGGCGAGGGAGCTCGAGCATTGCCGCGAGCGCATCCGCAGGTTGACCATGTGCGCGGAGGTCTCCAGGCTCATCAGTTCCTCCCTGGAGCTCGAGGAGGTGCTCGACAGGATCATGACCACCTCCCGGGACGTCATGCAGGCCGACGCCAGCAGCCTCCTGCTGCTCGATGAGGAGAGCGACGAGCTGGTCTTTCAGGTGGCCCAGAGCAAAGTGGGGGATCGGCTCAAACACGGTTTCCGGCTCAAGCGCGGCCAGGGGATCGCGGGCGCCGCCTGCGAGACCGGGGAACCCATCCTCATCGAGGACGCGTACAAGGACCCTCGCTTTCACCGGGAGTTCGATCTCCAGACCGGGTATCGGACCCGCTCCATCCTGTGCGTCCCATTGAAGATCAAGGACCGCGTCATCGGCGTATCCCAGGTCATCAACAAGCTGGACGGCACACCGTTCACCCAGGAGGATCTCGCCACCTTCACCTCCCTGTGCGCCCATGCCGCCATCGCCATCGAGAACGCCCGGATCCACCGGGCCCTGCTTCGCAAGCAGCAGATGGAGAGCGACTTGGCCTTCGCCACCACGGTTCAGCAGAGCTTCCTGCCCCAGGGATTGCCCGAGATACCGGGTTTCTGGTTCCGGGCACACTACCAATCCGCCCAGGAGGTGGGAGGCGATTTTTATGACTTCATCCCGTTGAGGGGTAAGCGGCTGGGCATCCTCATCGGCGACGTTGCGGGCAAGGGGGTCTCCTCGGCCCTGTACATGGCGAGGCTCACCTCGGACTTCCGCTTCCTGGCCTCCCACCGGCGGGGCGCTGCCCAGGCCGTGGAGGGGATCAACGAGCTGCTGTGCCAGCGAAGCCAGCGCGGCATGTTCGTGACCCTCCTTTACCTCATCCTGGACGCCTCCAGGCGGTCGGTCCAGTTCGTCAACGCCGGCCACCTCCCGCCCGTCCTGTGGAACGGCAGCAAGGGCCATCTGGTCCTGCTCAAGGAGGCGGGCGGGCCGCCGTTGGGGATCCTGCCTGGCCGCAGGTATCGCAGCGCCCGGGTGGAGCTGGACGTGGAGGACTGCCTGGCCCTGGCCACCGATGGGGTGCTGGAGGCCAAGGACCCCCGGGGGACCCCTTTTGGATGGGATCGCTTCCTGGGGCTGGTCAGCCGGGGGGATTCCCAGGCCAACAGCGTGCTGGGCCGGGTCATCGGCGGGCTCAGGGAGTTCGTGGCCGGCTCCCCGCCCACGGACGACATCACCCTGGTGACCCTCAGCCTCAACGAGGCCCCATGACCCTGACCCGAATCGACGGCCCCGTGATCGTGGAGGTCCCATCGGACCCCGCGGCCCTGTTCCTGGTGCGCTGCGTAGTGGAGCGCCTCACAGAGCGCATGGGTTTTGCCCGGGAGCATGTGGGGCGCATCACCCTGGCCGTGGATGAGGCGTGCACCAATGTGATCCGGCACGCGTACCGCCAGCGTCCGGGACAACGCATCGTGGTGCGGTTGGAGGTCAGCGAGGATCGACTGGAGATCCGGATCCGGGACTTCGGGACCCCGGCGGACCCCCGGGAGATGGCCCCTCGGGATCTGGGGGAGATCCGGCCCGGGGGGCTGGGGACCCATTTCATTCGGTGCGCCATGGACGAGGTGCACTACGAGAGCCCCGCCGGGGGCGGGGGGTTGCTCCGGCTCGTCAAGTACAGGGAACCCAGGGAGGATGCGCGCCCATGAAGGTGGATGTGACGGTTGCGGGGCCGGGGACCTTGGTCGTCGCCCCCCAGGGGGATGTGGACATGAGCAGTTCCCCGGAGGTCCGGCGGCTCCTGGCCCCCCTGTTCGGCGGGGGCGTTCGGCGGATCGTGGTGGACCTCTCCATGGTCCCGTACATGGACAGCTCGGGGATCGCCACCCTCATCGAAGGACTCCAGCTCTCCCAACGATCCTCGGTCCGCTTCAGCCTGGCAGGGATGCACCCGGCGGTCCAGGCGGTCTTCGAGCTCGCCCACCTTCAGGACGTCTTCCAGCTCTTTCCGGACGTGGCCACGGCCCTGGCAGAGGGGACTCAGGCGTGAGCGATCCAGCTGTCCAGAGGTGCTCGGGGCCGGTGATCCTCTTCCTGAGGCATCTGAGCAGCATCTGGTTCCTGTTCGGGGAGACCTTTCGCTGGATGGTGATCAAGCCGCTGCAGGGAAAACCCCTGCGGGTGAAGGCCATCTTCGCGCAGATGGATGAGGTCGGGGTCAAGTCGCTTCCCATCGTCTTTCTGGTCTCCTTCTTCATCGGGATCATCCTGGTCCTTCAGACGGCCTACCAGCTCGAGAAGTTCGGGGCCATCAATTATGCGGCCAGCCTGGCCAGCGTGGCCCTGACCCGGGAGTTGGGCCCCCTGCTCACCGCCATCGTGGTGGCGGGAAGGGTGAGCGCCGCATTCACGGCGGAGCTGGGCACCATGCTGGTCACCGAGGAGATCCTGGCCCTGGAGGTCATGGCCATTCCCCCCGTGGCCTATCTGGTGGTCCCGAGGTTCGTGGCCCTGCTCGTCATGCTGCCGTGCCTCACCGTGCTGGCCGACCTCGTGGGAATGATCGGCGGGTACGTCATCGGCACCACCGCGGTGGGGATCCGTCCCTCCCTGTACATCGATACGACCCTCGAGGCCATGCTCCTCAAGGACATTCTCACGGGGCTGGTCAAGAGCGCCGTATTCGCGGTGATCGTCGCCATGGTCGGATGCTACATGGCCTTCGTGGTCAAGGGGGGGGCCGAGGGGGTGGGCAGGGCCACCATGATCTCCGTGGTGACATCCCTCATCCTCATCATCCTGGCGGACTGTTTCTTCACCACCGTGTTTTACTTGTTCTTGTGACGGGCAGGAGGGGCATCGTGCGGCAATGGGCCCTCTTGAGCAACGCGGCTTCTCCCCGGTGGGCCGCCCGCTGTCTTTGGTCCGTCGGCCGTGAGACGGGGGAGGGTGCAGCCGGGGACGGGATGCGACGACTTCTCCACGGGCCAAGGTGGACTGGCAACGGACGGCCCCCATGACCGAAGGCCAGCGCACGGATCGAACGCGGGAGGGGTCGGAGCCGGCCGGCGAGGTGATCATCCGGGTGCAGGACCTGGTGAAGACCTTCGACGGTCGGACGGTCCTCGACGGGATCAATCTGGACATCGAGAAGGGAACGGTGATGGCCATCATGGGGGGAAGCGGGTGCGGCAAGAGCACCCTGCTGCGCCATCTCATCGGGGTGCTCCGGCCGGACTCGGGGGCCATCTGGGTCAAGGGCAAAGACATCACCCGTTTCGATGACGAGGAGATGGCGGCCTACCGGCGGCGCTTCGGCATGCTGTTCCAGGGCGGGGCCCTCCTCAATTCGCTGAGCGTGCGGGACAACATCGCTTTGCCGCTGCGCGAACACACCCGGCTCGATGAGAAGATCATCGGCATGATCGTAAAGATGAAGCTGGAGCTCGTGGGGTTGAGGGATTTCGAGCACCTCAAGCCCTCCCAACTGAGCGGCGGCATGCAGAAGCGGGTGGCCATGGCTCGGGCGTTGGCCCTGGATCCCGAGATCGTCTTCTACGACGAACCCACCTCGGGGCTGGACCCGGTGGTGGGGGGGGTCATCGACCAGCTCATGATGGACCTGAGCCGTCGGCTTCACATCACCTCCGTGGTGGTCACCCATGACACCCGAAGCGCATTCAAGATCGCCCACAAGATGGTGGTCCTGTACCGCGGCAAGGTGATGGCCGAGGGGAAGCCCGAGGAGATTCAGCGCTCTGCGGACCCCCTGGTCCAGCAGTTCATCGCGGGCAGCCCGGACGGGCCCATCCCGCTGCGCCAGTCCAGCCGGGACTACCTGGAGGACCTGCTGGACATGGAGTGAGCCCCGGGCAGGGCGGGTGCATGGACCGATCGCAGGGGCCGAGGAGGACATCAGCCCATGGAAGTGTATCGCTCGGAAATCCGATCAGGCATCCTCATCGTGCTATCCGCCGTGATCCTGGCCGTCGGCGTCTTCCTGGTGAGCGATATCCGCACCCTGTGGGAGGAGAAGCGGGCCGTCGTCCTGCTGTTCCGATACGCCGACGGGATCTCCAAGGGATCTCCGGTCTGGTACGCCGGGTTGGAGGTGGGAGAGGTCACCGAGGTGCGCATCGCGCGGGAAAAGGCGGACCGCATCGCGGTGACCGTGCGGATCGCGCCCGAGGCCCGGATCAGAAAGGACTCCCGGGCATTCATCCGCAACCTGGGGATGATGGGGGCCAAGTACGTGGAGATCTCGCCGGGCTCGGCCGGCGCCCCGGAACTGCAACCAGGCGAGCCCCTGGAGGGAGATACCCCTGCCTCCCTGTCCGAGATCATCGAGACGGGCCAGCAGATCGCCCAGCAGCTTCAGGGGACCATTCAGGAGGTCGCCGGCCTGGTCCGGGACATCCGGGGCAACGCGCCCATCCAGGAGACGGTGCAGGGGGCCCACGCCCTCATGGCCGACATCCGGCAGCGGACCAGCGAGCTGGGGCCCATCCTCGCCAAACTGGACGGGCTCCTCGGCGTATCGCGGGACGCCCTGGAGGGCGTGGCCGGGGGCCTGCGCGAGACGACCAAGAACCTCAATCGGACGGCCGTGGCGGGGGGCGCAGAGCTGGTGGCCCTCCTGAGGGAGCTGCGGGAGACCAATCGTGGATTGCAGGAGCGGATGGCCCGTATCGAGGGTCAGATCGCTCCGGTGCTGGCCCAGGCCGGAAAGGGCATCGAAGAGGCCGGGGGACTGGTGCGGGATGCCAGATCCGTCCTGGACGAAAACGATCAGAACCTCCACCTCCTCATCCTGCAGCTTCAGGAGACCTCTCGCCATCTTCAGGGTCTGAGCGAGGACCTGCGGGCCCATCCCTGGAAGGTCATCTGGAAAGGGGATGGCGCGGCGGACGACGGCAAGCGAAGGGCGCAGGAGGAGTGGCGGGCCAAGGCAAGGATGGGAAGACATGGCAAGGAGTAACCCCCCCTCCCATGGCATCCGGAGGTCGCCAGGCGGCCTGGCGCGCCTCAACGGCCTGGTGGCGGCCGCCATCCTCTCGGCCCTGGGGTGCACCACGGGCCCGGTCAACCATTACAACCGAGGGGTCGATTACCAGGACAGGGGCCGATTCCTCGAGGCCGTTCAGGAGTACCGGCGGGCCATCGAACTGAATCCCCAAGACCCCGCGCCCCGATTCAACCTCGCGGTCCTGTACCAGGACCACGACCGGCCCGGGCAGGCCAGGGAGCAGTACCTTGCCATCCTGGCATCCCACCCCCGGTACGCCCCCGCCCATGCCAACCTGGCGACCCTCCTGGAGCAGGAGGGCGACCTGGAGGGAGCCGAGCGCTCCCTGGAGCGCGCCATTCAGTCGGACCGGGACAGTCCGTTCCCGCTCACGCAGCGCGGCTTCTTCCTGGTGCGCCGGGGCAGGACGCAGGAGGCCCAGGCTTGTTTCGAGGAGGCCTTGCGGCGTGATCCCTCGTGGGCCAACGCCCATTTCGGGTTGGGCCAGATCGCCGAGGGAAAGGGGAACCTCCAAGCCGCCCTCTCCCACTACGAGGAGGCAACGCGCCGCAACCCCATGGACATGGAGGCCCATCTCAAGGCCTCGGAGATCCTCTCCGCCCAGGGCAAGCGGGAAGATGCCATCCGTCACCTGCGCCGGGCCGCGGACCTGGCACCCACCCGCGGCAAGACGTTTCTGGATCTGGGGAGCCTGCTCCTGGAGGAACGCCGGTGGCGCGCGGCCGCAGAGGCCTTCGAGCGGGCGCTCCACCTCGACGCGGACGCGGCTCGCTGCCACCTGGTCCTGAGCCAGATCTACCAACACCTCGCCCTGGAGGCCAGCGCCGCCCACCAGCGCGACCTCAAACGGGCAACACCCCCGATCCAGACAGGCGACAAGCCCCGACAATAGGGGCGGACCCGGGCAATGGGATCCCCTTCGATCCCCGGGGCGCCCGGGGGCTTTCTCGGGGCGCATCCCGGGAAAGGCTCAAGCCCCACCCGCCCCCGCCCGATCATGAATGATCTCGTAGGGAGGCGGAAAAAGCCGTTTTTCGTCATCTTGTCAAAACACGGAATCCAGGGCTTGCAGTTGGTTGAATGATCCCTGGACCCCTCCCGGACTTGATCCGGGATCCGCCGGTGTGACGGCTTCCTGGGAAACCATCATCACTGAGTGACCGGCGGTTCCTCCCCACGCTTCCGCTTCTCGTTCTGCTTTTTCTGCTGCTCCTGCTGCTGGAGCTGCTGTTGCTGTTGCTGTTGCTGTTGCTGACGCAGCTGCTGTTGCTTTTGCTGCTCCTGCTGCCTGAGCTCCCTCTGGCGCTGCTGTTCCTGCTGCTTCTGCTGCTGCTGTTGCTGCCGGAGCTGCTGCTGCTCCTGCTGTTGCTGCTGTTGCTGGAGCTGCTGCTTCTGGCGCTGCTCCTGCTGTTGCTGCTGGCGCTGCTTGGCCTGCTCCTGCTGCTGGAGCTGCTGCTTCTGCCGCTGCTCCTGCTGTTGCTGTTGGCGCTGCTTGGCCTGCTCCTGCTGCTGGAGCTGCTGTTGGCGGCGCTGCTCCT
>CAZEPJ010000037.1:41756-45381 GCA_964514105.1 uncultured Desulfarculaceae bacterium
CGCTGCTCGCGCTCCAGCTGCCGCTGGCGCCCCTGTTCCTGCTGGCTTTGCTGCTGCTGGAGCTGTTGATCCCGCTGCTGCTTCTGGCGCTGCCCCTTGTCGAGCCGGGAGGACTGCAGCTCCTGAGACCGCTTCCGCTCGGCTTCCACGACCCGGGGGCGCTCGGCGGCGAGCTTCCTTTGCTGTTTGTCGAATTTCACCTGCTCCACCGGCTTTCTGGCCTCATCCAGTCGCACCATTCGATTGGTGCTGGCCAGCCCCGCCCTGCGCTTCTCGCAGTCCCGGCATCGGACGGGATCGCCCCGGTGGGCCTTCTCGATCCGTTCTCCCGCCTTGCCGTAGGTGATTCCCTCCCACCCGCGTGGTCCTTTCCTGCCGCCATGGATCCTCTCTTCCACGGATTGATGAGGTCTGCGTGTCACATGCTGATCGGTGAAACGGCTTCCGTCCCGGAAGATATTCTGGTTCTTGATGACTGTCTTGTGAATCACCGGAGAGCCATAGTAGTTGTTGACGATAGTCGTCTTGTTGATGTTTTGAATCCTGATATTGTTGTAATTGTTTCCATATCTCACATTATAAAAATTGTTGTGGTTTACGATAATCGCGTTGTTTATGTAGCTGTAGTTCCCTATGTTGATATTGATATTGTTGATATTCACGTTATTCACGATGACGCTGTGCCCGTGCCAGCGATGCCAGCCGTAGTACGGCTCGGCGGGGGCCAGGGGGAACCAGCCGATGTTCACGTCCGTGTGGATCCACCCCACCCTTCCGGGGTGCCAGTAGTGGTAGCCGGGGGCCACCCCCACGTTGACGCTCACCCCGACGCCGGGAGCGCCCACGTCCACGGACACATGGGGAGTCCACCACCAGTGGTTGTTCACATGGATCCAGTGGCCGTGGTGATGGGTGACCCAGCCCCAGGGCTCATACGGCACCCAGATGTTCTCCTCGTAGTACGTCGTCCAGCGCCCCACGGTATAGGGGGCATAGGTCGCCTCCACGCGCACGGGCCTCCATGCGCGGATCTGGCGTCCTTCGTAGGAGATCTGCTCCCACCGTCCCTCGTTCTCGAAGACATGGGCGTCGTCCTGAAACTGCTCCGGGAGATCGGCGGACCGCACGCTCACGCGCTCCACCCGGAGTTGATCCCGGTCGTAGTTCCACCGGTCCCACTCCGGGTCTCCGAACGGGTCGGCGGCCTCCACCGCATTGTCGTCGATGAGCAAAGAGGACTCGGCGGGAAAGACCTCGTAGCGGATTTCCTCCCCTCCCCTGGCCGCGTAGAAGAAGCTGGGTGAGCCCTCCACGGCGATGACTTCCGCCTCGCTGTCCCCCACGTACACATCCACGATGTCCCCCGGCTCTGCCAGGACGTACCCCCACCGGGTCTCGAGCCGCACCAGAACGTTGCGGCCCCGGTTGTAGATCCGCACGACACCGCTGTCCACATACGCCTCGGTCATGTCCCTGCGGATGGAGACCACGTCAAACCCCGTGGCCGCTCCCACCCGGATCATGGTGTTGTTGGGAAAGCCGAACTCGGCCCTGGCCCCCGAGTCCGTATAGATCACGTCATCGGCCCGCAGGGGCGTGTCGGACACCGTGGCGACCCAGTCCCTGTCCGAGGGCACGTAGCGCAGGACGCTCCCCTCGATGTGCGTCACACGCGCGACGAGAAATGGCTCCTGGGCGTGGGCAGCGCCCGCGAGAGAAGCCACAATCACCATCAACCCCATCCACTTCCTCATCTTTTATGCCTCCTTGATTCGAGAGTCCCCTGTTCACGGGCCTCGTTGCAGAACCTCGTCGAGGGCCGCCTCCTCACCCTTTGGTCGTCCGGTGGGCCATGGGGTTCACACGGCCGACCCGTCCGCGTCTGCGTAAGCAATCCTCGTGCCAACCGCCCTCAGAATCCCGGCCCGGGCCCGGGGCGGGCGGCGGACACCGCCCTTTCCGCCCCTGCCTCCCGGCCGCCCTCCCCCCCCCTGCCGGGGTCGCCCCCAAACCCGACCCCCCGAGTGACGAGTATTGTCATCCCCCTGGTCAAGAAAGGGCAAGGGGCCCAGCAAGTCCGTCCTCGCGAAGCGCAACGGGCCGCCCGCGGCTGCCTCCATGCAGCCGGGCCCCGCTCTTGCCTCAGGACCTGCGCCGTGCCAGAACGATGCGCACGTCCATCACGTTGGTCCGCGTGGGCCCTGTGATGACCAGGTCCCCCAGGGCCTGGAAGAAAGGGTAGGCATCATTTTGCTGCAGATGGGCCAAGGGGTCCAGCCCCAGGGCCCGTGCCCGGCATGCGGTGCGGCCGTCCGCCAGGGCCCCCGCAGCGTCCGTGGGCCCGTCCGTCCCGTCCGTCCCGGCGCTCAGCACCACCGCATGATCCATTCCGTCCAGGCCCAGTGCCGCGGCCAGGGCGAACTCCTGGTTTCTCCCCCCCCGGCCGTCTCCCCGGAGGGTCACCGTGGTCTCCCCTCCCGAGAGGAGACAGGCGGGGGGCCGCAGCGGATTGCCCGACGAGAGGATCTCCCTGGCCATGGCCGCGTGGACCCGCGCCACATCCCGGGTCTCCCCCTCCATGCCCGCCCCCAGGATGAGGGTGCCGTACCCCAGCCCCTGTGCCTCTTCCCGGGCGGCCAGCAAAGACAGGAGATTGGTCCCCACCAGGACCACATGGCTCCTCTGAAACGCGGGGTCCCGGGGCTTGGGCGTCTCCTCCGCCTCACCGGCCATCCCCTGCTCCAGGCGTCGGCGCGCCCCAGGAGGCACCCGGTCCCAGATCCCGTATCCCTGCAGCACCCCCACCGCCCGCCGGAACGTGCTGGTGTCGGGGACCGTGGGCCCCGAGGCAATGACGTCCAGGTCGTCTCCCACGACGTCCGACAGCACCAGGGTGAGCACGGTGGCCGGGTATGCGGCCCGGGAGAGCCAGCCTCCCTTGACCCGGGAGAGATGCTTGCGCACGGCGTTGATCTCGTGGATGGTGGCCCCGCAGGCCAGCAGCAGGCGCGTCACCTGCTGCTTGTCCTCCAGGGACACCCCTTGGGCCGGACCCACCAGGAGGGCCGATCCTCCCCCCGAGAAGAGGCAGACGACGAGGTCCCGCTCTCCGGCCCGGGAGGCCAGCTCCAGGACGGCCTCGGTCCCGGCCATCCCCCGCTCGTCGGGCACCGGGTGGCCGGCCTCGTGCACCCGAATCCGCTCCAGCGCCAGGGCATGTCCCTCCTTGACCACCACCACCCCTTCGGTGATCCGCCCCCCGAGGGCCGCCTCCACCCCCCGCGCCATGGGGGCATCGGCCTTGCCCGCTCCCACCACCAGGATCCTCTCGAATCGGTCCAGCGGGAGGGAGACCCCCCCGGCGCGGAGGAGATCGCCTTCCACCCGGAGATGGCGCCTCACGGCCTCCTCGGGGTCCGCGGCCTCCAGGGCCTTGCGAAATATCCGAATGGCGTGGGTGCGCATCTCCTCCAAGATGGGATCCATGGCGGCCATATTCCCCTCCTCGTGCCGGCGCGGCCCAGGGGGGCGGTACCCAAGCTCCCTCGGGAGCCCGGCACGAACGCCCCTGGGCGCCTGTCACTGTAGAGCCTCTTGCCCGCACAGGTCAAGGCCCGACCGGCTC
>CAZEPJ010000038.1:0-43671 GCA_964514105.1 uncultured Desulfarculaceae bacterium
CCCCATCGGCTTTTCACTCACGGCAGTTCCATTGGGGAGAGGACCCGCACACGATGCATCGAGGCGCTTCGCGCAAGGCCCAGCGGTTCACCGAGTCCGTGATCCGGGACATGACCCGGTTGTGCCTGAGGCACAACGGCGTGAATCTGGCACAGGGTTTCCCGGACTTCCCATCGCCCACCGTCCTTAAGGAGGCGGCCAAGGCCGCCATCGACGCGGACATCAACCAGTACGCCATCACCTGGGGGGCCCCCGGATTCCGCCGTGCCATCAGCGGAAAGGTGGAACGGTTTCTGGGCCTCTCCTACGACGCAGAGCGGCAGATCACGGTGACGTGCGGCTCCACCGAGGCCATGATCGCATGCCTCCTGGCGGTGGTGGACCCCGGCGACGAGGTGGTCATTTTCGAACCGTTCTATGAGAACTACGGCCCGGATACCATCCTGTGCGGAGCCACCCCCCGCTTCGTCACACTCCATCCCCCGCACTGGCACTTCGACCCGGCGGAGGTCGCCGCCGCCTTCAATTCGCGCACCCGGGCCCTCATCCTCAATTCTCCCCACAACCCAACGGGCAAGGTCTTCTCCCGGGAGGAACTGGATTTCCTGGCCGCCCTGTGCCGCCAGTGGGACGCGCTGGCCATCACGGACGAGATCTACGAGCACATCACCTACGACGGAGTCAGGCATCTGTCCATCGCCTCTCTTCCCGGCATGCAGGCGCGCACCCTTCTGATCAACGGGCTGTCCAAGACCTACAGCGTCACGGGTTGGCGCATCGGGTACATCCTGGGCCCGGAGGAGTTGACGGGCGCCGTGCGAAAGGTGCACGATTTCCTCACGGTGGGCGCTGCAGCCCCCCTTCAGGAGGCGGGCACCGTGGCCATGGGCCTGGGTCCGGAGTACTACGAGGAGCTGGCGGCCGGCTACAGGCACCGGAGGGATCTCCTGATGGAAGGACTGGAGGCGGCGGGGTTTCAGACCTTCCATCCCCAGGGGGCGTACTACATCATGACGGGCATCGAGCCCTTCGGCTTTCCGGACGATGTGACCTTCTCCCGCTTTCTGGTGGAGGAGATCGGCGTCGCAGCGGTGCCGGGAAGCAGCTTCTACGCGCATCCGGAGCGCGGCGCCCAGCAGATTCGTTTCTGCTTCTGCAAGCAGGACCATACCCTGAAGGAGGCCGTCCGGAGGCTCGGCAAGCTGAGCACCCGTCCCTGATCCGGAAGGCACCAGGAGGCCCACCATGAATCCTTCCGACGTGGGGACCGTGGCCGTGATCGGTGCCGGGACCATGGGCCATTCCATCGCCCAGGTCTTCGCCGGCGCGGGCCTGGATACGTATCTGGTGGACCTCTCCGAGGAGCGCCTCCGGCACGCCCTGCACCTCATCTCGGTAAACCTCGAGACCCTGGCCGGTCAAGGCATGATCCCGGAACACGAGATCCCCCCCATCCTGAACCGCATCCGGCCGACCCTCGCCATTGCGGAGGCCGTGGCCCGAGCCCAGTTCGTGGTGGAGGCGGTGGCGGAGGTCCCCGAGGTCAAGGCCGAGGTGTTTTCCAGACTGGACCAGGGCGCCCCCGCGGGAGCAATCCTGGCAAGCAATACCTCCAGCCTCAACGTGTTCGACTTCGTGCAGGTGCGCGACCCGGGTCGCCTGGTGGTAGCCCACTGGTTCGCCCCGCCCCACATCATCCCCCTGGTGGAGGTCGTGCCCGGGCCCAGGACCACCCCCGAGACCGTGGCGTTCACGGCCGGCCTCATGGCGCGCATCGGCAAGCGCCCCATCGTCATGCGCCAGTTCGTCAAAAGCTTCATCGTCAACCGGATCCAGCACGCCATCGTGGAGTCGGTGTTGGAGATGCTCGCCAACGGCTGGGCCACCCCGCAGGAGATCGACCTGGCCGTGAAGAGCACGCTGGGGATTCGTCTCCCCATCGTGGGAGTGGCCCAGAGCCTCGACTTCACCGGGCTCCAGCTCGTCCACGCCATCCAGGAGGCCAGCGGCCGCGTCAATCCCTTCATCGAGGAAAGGGTGAAGCAGGGACATCTGGGGGCAAGCACCTCCCGAGGACTGTACGACTACGGCGGGCGGAGCGAGGACGAGATCCTGAGAAAGCGCGACGAGCTGTACATCCGGATGCTGCGGCATCTGGATGGAATCCGGGCCTTCGATCCCGTCTGAAGCCGGCCGCGCGCCCGAGCCCCCTTGAAGGATCTCGCCCGGACGGTATGCTGAACAGCAAGGGCCTGCCCTTATGCCAGGGGCGGGTTGGATGGGGCTGAAGGGGAGCCGGAGGATGATGGATCTGGACGCGCTTCGGGGGCGAAGGGACCTCTTGGACCGCATCGACTGGGAGCTCACGCCCCAGGAGGCGGTGGAGATGTTCGACCACCGGACCCGGGGGCTGGAGCGGCGCCTCCAGGTCCGTGGCTCCGGCGAGAAGCACTACTTCTTCTGCGTTGACAACTGGCGCGAGCGGCCCGAACTCATCCTCAAGGAGCGCTCCATCAAGGAGGCCAGGGTCATTGCCCGCATCGACGCCCCCTCGGAACTCCTGCAGGCCTGCGTGCGAGAACGGGGGGACCGCAAGGGCCTTTTTCCCCTGAGCCCGGCCTTGCAGGAGTGGCTCCGGAAGCGGCTTGCTCAAAGTCCCTCTCCCGGGCATTGATCCCGGGCCCCGGGGGAGTCACCCCCCCTTCGGGATGGAGAAGAGCTCAGCGGCGCGATCGAGCTCCTCGGGCTTGACGTGGACGATGAACAGCGATTTCTTGTTGCCGCTCAGCACCGAGCCGTACACGTAGTCGATGTTGATCCCCGCCCGGGCAAAGGTCCCGGCCACGTTCCCCAGCATTCCCGGCCGGTTCTCCAGGACGATGACCAGCACGGGCGTGGTCTCGATGGCATACCCGCTGGACTGGAGCAGCTCGATGGCGCCCCGGGTCTGGGATCGCTCCACCACGATGCGGATGACCGAGTAGTCCTCCGAGTCCTTCATGATGGAGCCGTAGCTGGCCGCCGTGGCGATGCGCCGCCCCGTGAGTTCCCGTGCCTTGAGCAGGCCCCGGACATAATCCTCGGCATTCTGGATGCTCATGGCCAGGATATTGATGTCGTGGCCCTTGAGCACCTCGCAAAGCCTGGAGAGTTCTCCAGGGGCATTCCGCAAAAAGGCGATGAGCTGCGTATCCCGATACATCCCGCTCCTCCCCAGGTGGTTCTCTACTGCGACTTCAACGATCATAACCCATCCTGCCATGATTGCAATCCATTTCGCCGCCGAAGCCGCCCCCGCACCGCCTCATCCGACCTGCGGCAGCCTCCGTGCCCAACGCCTCCGGGATTGACACCTGGGTGGGTTTCTGGATATAAGCAATCGATGCGCAGCGTCCTTTGCGTCCCGCGAGGACGACATCTGTCCCAGGGAGGGTTCAATGGATTTTGAGTTAAATGAGGAACAAAGGGCCATGAGGGACATGGCCCGCAAGTTCGCCGAGACCGAGATCGCCCCGTACGCGGACAAGTGGGACGAGGAACACCATTTCCCCCGCGAACTGGTCCTGAAGATGGGCGAGCTGGGCTTCTACGGCTGCATCATCCCCGAGGAATACGGCGGGACCAACACGGGATTCCTCTCCATGTCGCTCATCACCGAGGAGATCTCCCGGGCCAGCAGCTCGCTACGGGTGACCTTCAATATGCAGAGCGCCGGGAGCGCCTACACCATCTACCGGTACGGCACCGAGGCCCAGAAGAGGAAGTACATCGAGAAGCTCATCACGGGCGAGTGGCTGGGCTGCTTCGGCATCACCGAGCCCAATGCCGGCTCCGACATCATGGCCCTCAAGACCACGGCGGCAGACCGGGGGGACCATTTCCTCCTCAACGGCTCCAAGACCTGGATCACCAACGCCCAGGTGGCGGACCTGTGCGTGCTGTACGCGTACCACGACAAGGAGGCGGGCAGCAAAGGCCTGTCCGCTTTCCTGGTGGAGCTCAAGAACTGCCCGGGCGTGACCACCCGCCCCCTGGACAAGATGGGCACCCGGTCCTCCCCCACGGGGGAGATCATCCTCGAGGACGTCAAGGTGCCCAAGGAAAACGTCCTGGGTCAACTGGGCGACGGCGTGAAGATCGTTTTCTCCTCCCTCAACCAGACGCGCATTTCCTGCGCGGCGGGAGGCGTGGGCCTGGCCCAGGCATGCCTGGACGCGGCGGTGAAGTACTGCAACGAGCGGGTTCAGTTCGGCCAGCCCGTGGGGCAATTCCAGATGAACCAGGAGATGGTAGCCAACGTGGCCGTGGAGGTGGAGGCCGCCCGGCTCCTGACCTACAAGGCCGCTTGGCAGAAGGACCAGGGACAGGTCGGCAACACCCTGGAGACCTCGTACGCCAAGTTTTATGCCGGCGAGGTGTGCGCCCGGGCGGCCCACGCGGCCATGAAGATCCTGGGCGCGTACGGCTATTCCACCGAGTACCCCGTGGCCCGCTACTACCGCGACGCCGTGCTTTACCAGATCGTGGAGGGCACGGCCAATGTGCAGAAGATGATCATCGCCCTGGACCGGCTGGGCATCCGGAAGGCCAACCGATAGATCGCGCACCCGCCTGGCGGGAAAATGACATTTTATCTGAAAGGCTGAGTTCTATGCATCCGTATTTCAAGCAAATGCCGGAGTTTGGAAAGCCGTTGACCGACTCCCAGATCAAGCGCAGCGAGGAGAGCGTCCGGCAGATTCGGGAGGTGGAGGCGGATCTGGCCCGGCGTGCGCAAGGGGCGCGTGACGCCGGGTTGCCCGCAGCCAAGATCAACCAGCGGGGAGAGTGGACCGTGTATCAACGCCTGGAGTACCTGGTGGATCCGGGCACATGGTGTCCCCTGCATACGCTCTTCGACCCCATGGACGAGGAATCGGGTACCACGGGGGTGGTGGACGGTCTGGGCAAGGTGAGCGGCCGGTGGGCCGTCATCGTGGGGTTCGACAACAAGGTCATGGCGGGGGCCTGGATCGCCGGGCAGGCGGAGAACATCCTGCGCGTCACCGACATGGCCAAGCGGCTCCATGTCCCGTTGGTCTGGCTTGTCAACTGCAGCGGGGTCAAGCTCCCGGAGCAGGAGAAGGTGTACGCCAACCGCCGGGGCAACGGAACGCCCTTCTTCCGGCACGCAGAGCTGGAGAAGCTGGGCATTCCGGTCCTGGCCGGCATCTGGGGGACCAACCCCGCCGGCGGGGGGTACCAGGGGATCAGCCCCACATACCTCATCGCGCACAGCAACTGCAACATCGCGGTGGGCGGTGCCGGCATCGTCAGCGGCATGAGCCCCAAGGGGGTCTTCGACCTGGAGGGGGCCGAGCAGATCATCGAGGCCACGCGCAACTTCAAGGAGGTCCCGCCCGGCCGCGTGGAGATCCACCACGGCGTCACGGGGTTCTTCCGGGAGGTCTACGACACGGAGCAGGGTGTCCTGGATGCCATCAGGCAGCACATGGCGGAGATGCCGGCGTACCACCCCCGGTTCTTCCGCGTGGCCGAGCCTGCAAGTCCGCGCTTCTCCCCGGAGGAGATCGAACGGCTCATCCCCTTCAACCAGAAGGCGGCTTACAGCCTGGACGAGGTGCTGGCCAGGCTCACCGACAACAGCGAACACATGGAATACCGACCGGACTACGGGCCCGAGGTGTACACGGGCATCGCCAAGGTGGACGGCTACTTGGTGGGGATCATCGGCAACCGCCAGGGCTTCCTTCCCAAGGGGTACCCGTATTACGCCCCCTACCCCGGCATCGGAGGGAAGCTTTACCGCCAGGGCCTCATCAAGATGAACGAGTTCGTCACCCTGTGCGGGCGAGACCGGCTTCCCATCATCTGGTTCCAGGACACGAGCGGCATCGACGTGGGGGATTTCGCCGAGAAGGCGGAGCTCCTGGGCCTGGGCCAATCCCTCATCTATTCCATCGAGCAGACAGACGTCCCCATGATGCTCGTGGTGCTACGAAAGGGGACCGCCGCGGCCCACTACATCATGGGCGGCCCCAACGCCAACAACCACAACGCGTTCACCCTGGGTACCCCGACCACGGAGATCTACGTGATGCACGGGGAGACCGCAGCCGTGGCCTCGTATGCCCGGCGCCTGGTCAAGGAGAAGGATGAGGGGCGGCCCCTGGAGCCGGTCATCGAGAAGATGAACGCGCTGGCCCAGAACTACTACCACAGGTCGCGCCCGGCGTACTGCGCCAAGACGGGCTTCGTGGACGAGGTCGTGCGGTTCGCGGCGATCCGCAACTACATGGTGGCCTTCAGCGGGGCCGCGTACCAGAATCCCAAGTCGTTCTGCCCTCATCACCACCTCATGCTCCCCAGAATCATCGCCGGCTGAGGGCGGCAGGGGCCCCCGGGCGGACAGTAGGCAAAGAGCGCGGGACGTGAGAGAATAACATGAAGGGATTACGGGTGGGAGAAGGAACCACTGGATGAATTTCGCGGAGCGCACAAGGAGGGCGAGAGGTTGAGCACGGAGATCACGGCGCCTATGGCGGGCAAGGTCATCGAGGTCAAGGTCAAGGTGGGGGACCAGGTGCAGGAGGACGATGAGCTCTTCACACTGGAGGCCATGAAGATGGAGATGCCCATCGTGGCGACGGCGGCCGGGACCGTCCGGGAGATCAAGGTCGACCCGGGCCAGGCGGTGGAGGCCGATCAGATCCTGGCCCTCCTGGAGTAGGGGACCCGGGGGCCTGCGCGCGAGTCAGGGACGTCGCTTGGGGCTGCCCCTCCTGGGGGGGCAGCCTTTTTTTCTCCGGAGAGCCGCCCTTGCAGCATCGCCGTCCCATCCTCAAGGACCTCCTCCCCCATGAGGTCCGGGCCCTGGTCTCGTCGTGGGGCATGCCGCCCTATCGGGCCCAGCAGCTCATGGGGTGGATGTACAGGCGCTGCGCCAGGACCTTTGACGAGATGACCGACATCTCCAAGGCCGACCGGGAGAGGTTGGGGCAAGAGGCGGGCATTGGCCACCTGGAGATCGTCAGAAGGCAGCGCGCCGACGACGGCACGGAAAAATGGCTCCTGGGCCTGGAGGACGGCCCCGGCGTGGAGACGGTCATCATCCCCGAGGCGGAGTGGTGGACCCAGTGCATCTCCACCCAGGTGGGGTGCGCCATGGGGTGCGGTTTCTGCAGGACCGGCCAGTCGGGCCTCCGTCGCCAGCTCTCCACCTGGGAGATCGTGGATCAGCTGGTGGCGGTCCGCCGGTCATTCGAGGGGGGGCGCGTGCGCAACGCGGTGCTCATGGGCATGGGCGAGCCGCTGGCCAATTACGACGCCGTGGTGCGAGCCGTCCGCCTCATGCTGGAGCCCTGGGGGCTCGATCTCTCCAAGCGCAGGGTCACACTGTCCACCTGCGGGCTGGTCCCGGAGCTGGAACGCTTCGCCTCCGAGGGGTTGGGGGTGAGCCTGGCCGTTTCCCTCAACGCCACAACCGACGAGGTGCGAAGCCGCCTCATGCCCGTCAACCGCCGCTACCCCATCGGCGTCCTGCTGGCCGCGTGCCGAAGGCTCCCCCTCCTCCCGCGCCAGCGGATCACCTTCGAATACATCCTGTTCGAGGGCGTCAACGACGGCGTGGAGGACGCCCGGCGCCTGGTGCGCCTCCTGCGGGGCATCCCGGCCAAGGTGAACCTCATCCCCCACAACCGCTGGGAGGGATCTCCCTTCCGGCCGCCCTCGGAGGGAAAACTCCTCGCCTTCCAGCAGACCCTCCGGGACGCCCACATGACCGCCCCCATCCGGCGGAGCCGGGGGGCGGAGATCGCGGCCGCCTGCGGCCAGCTGGCGGGCGGGACAGACCCGCCCCCGCAGGGCGGGCATTCCCAACCATAGCCCCCCGGGAAGGCGCGGCGGTTCGAGTTCAGAAAACGGAGACCTTGGTGAGATCCCTCGGGGTCCTGCTGAGAAGTCGGCAGCCGCCTGCCTCCACGCACACCATGTCCTCCAGCTTCAGGACGTGGCCTCGCGGCGACATGAGATGAATCTCCAGGGCGAGGACCATCCCCTCCTCCAGCCGCTCCTGGGATCCCTTGCAAACCAGCGGGGGCTCGTTGAGCTCCAGGCCGATCCCGTGTCCCACAAAGTGGGCCCGACTGCCCGACGGGAAACGCAGGAAGCCCTCCCCCACGCCCAGGCCGCGCGCCAGGCTCGTGGCCATATGATAGACCTCCCCGCACGTAAGGCCCGGGCGCAGGCCAGCCAGCAGGCCGTCTTCCACATCCCGGAGCCGCTCGTACAGGTAGGGGATCTCCCCGGGCGGCCGGCCCAGGAAGTACGTGCGGGTCTGGTCGGCGTGGTACCCCTCCACGCAGGTGGGGATATCGATGAGCACGCACTCTCCCGAGCGAATCCGACGGCGGGATGGACCCGCGGGCACGGCGGCACTCAGGCCCCTGCCCGTGATGGTCAGCGCAACGCCGCTGATTTCGCGCAGGTTGGGCCCCGAAGCCAGGGGCCCCCGGCTCATGAAGAAGTCGATCTGGCGCATGAAGAAATCCCCCTCATGTCCGGCCAGGCGGTGGGCGCGCTCCACGGCCGCCGCCAGCTCCAGCTCCGTCACCCCGGGGTGCAGGGCCGCCAGGGCGGCCTCATGGCCCGCGTGCACCGCGGCGCAGGCCCTTTCCACCAAGCGGATCTCCTCTCGGGATTTGATCATCCGCTGGGCCAGGATGCGCGGCGAGACGTCCACCAGCTCCCGCCCGTTCAGGAGCCGCACCATCTCCCGGGCCTGCCGGGCGCTCACCACATCCATGGCCACGCCCACCCCGCCCCTGGGGGTCCGTCCCCAGAACGGCCCCTGCAGGACCGCATCAAGCCGCCTCTCGAACACGAGCCTCCCCGGGGGAAGCCAGCTCTCCCGAGCCGCAAACGAAAGGCCGCTGCGAACGAAGAGCCGGTAGTCCTCGGGCAGGACCACCAGACAACCGGGCTGGGCCGTGCCCGTGTAGTAAAGGAGATCCCGAGAATGGGTGACGAGGGCGGCCGCCAGCCCGTCTTCCCGCAGGGCCGCCTGCAGCCCTGAGATCCGCTCACCGGGGGCGCCACGGGGCCTGCATGCCGCACGGGTCGAGGGCATCTTTCTGTCCCGGGCGGGGGGGTTCATGGGAGCCTCTCCAGTCGGTCGAGGAGATCCGCCAGGGCCCGGCACTGGCCCTTGAGCTCCTGCACGAGGCGCTCCCGACGCGGGCCCCGGGCGACGCTGCTGTCCGCCGCCGCACCTGCCCAAAAGCCCCTTTCCCCCTCAACGGGGGCCAGGTACCCCCTCTCCAGGAGATCCAGGAAGAGCTCGGCGATGGCCTCGGGGCTCCGCGAACCCTCCTGGGGCCGATACCACTTGTAGATCCAGTTGCACATGCCGATGATCCCGTTGGCCATGAGAACCGGGTCCAGCCTTCGGAAACTGCCCCCGGCCACGCCCTCCCGGATGATGTCCACGACCACTCGGGTGTATTTCTGCTTCTCCTGTCGGATTTTCTCGAAATCCCTCTCCGGCAGCTGGTTCTCCTCGCTGAAGAACACGGCGAACATGGGAAGGTTCTCGATGATGATGCCCTGGATATGGTTGCGGATGAGCAGCCGGAGCTTCTCCCGGGGGCCCAGTCCCATGGCCCCGATCTCATACGCCTTGGCGAAAAAGCTCTCCAGGGCCTGGATGTAGATGGCCGACAGGAGGTCGTCCTTGGAGGCGAAGTAGTGGTACAGGGCCGCCTTGGTGAGCCCCAGCTCCTGGGCCACATCGTCCAGGGTGGCCGTGCGGTACCCCTTTTGGTGAAAGACCCGGGCGGCCGTGTCCACGATTCGCCGCCTCCGGAGGCTCTTGTCCAGGCCCTTGAAAGGCTGCGACGATTCCATGCCTTGCCCTCGACGAGGAGCGAGTGACCCTTCCCGGGAAAAAAAGGCCTTGACAAGCCGGCGTTCAAATGGTACTTCATTAACCGCCCGGTTACTTTTATTTACCATTCAGTTACTACAGCGTCAAGTCCTGCACCGACGGGTCTGAGGAAGGCCCGGTTGGACGTCTCGGGGCCCCTGGGCCGGGAGGGAGGAACGGGATCATGGGACAGGAAAGGGCCGCGGAGCCGCGAGGCGCCACAGACCTCCATTGGGACGAATACCTCAAGGCGTACTACGAGAAGCCGTCCTCGGCCAGGACCTGGTCGGGATACGACCTCAAGGAGATCTATACCCCGGCGGACAGCGCCCACCGGGACTATGGCCGGGATGTGGGGGATGCCGGCAATTACCCATTCACCCGGGGAATCCACCGCGACATGTTCCGGGGCCGGTACTGGACCCGGCGGGAGGTGGTGGGCATCGGGTCCCCTGCCGACACCCACGAGCGGGCGGCCTTCTGCTTCGCCCAGGGCGGCTCGGGCCTCAACACCATCGCCGACGTGACTTACGAGATGGGCCTGGACCCGGACCACCCCTGGGCCGTCAACGAGGTGGGCCTCACGGGGGTCAACATCGGCCACATCCGGGACATGGAGACCCTGGTGGGGGACATCCCACTGGACAAGGTGTCCTGGTCCCTCATCACCGCCTCGACGGCTGCGGCCGCGACCATGGCCCAGTACGTGGCAGTGGCCCGGCGAAAGGGGTACGACATCTCGCGGCTGCGCGGTTCCATCCAGAACGACCCCATCCACTTCCGGTACTGCGGATTCCGGCCGGCATGTCCCCTGGATCTGTCCATCAAGCTGGGGTCGGACGTCATGGAGTTCTGCACGCGGAACATGCCCCGTTGGTATTACACCACGGTAAACATGTACGACCTTCGGGAGCAGGGCATCACAGCCCCCCAGGAGATCGCCTTCGGCTTCGGCATCGCCATGTGTTACATCGACGAGCTCATCCGCCGGGGGCTGCAGATCGACGAATTCGCCCCGCGGTTCACGTTCTACGTCTCCTGTCACGTGGATTTCTTCGAGGAGATCGCCAAGATCCGGGCGGCGCGGCGCATGTGGGCCCGGCTCCTCAAGGAGAAGTACGGGGCCCGGGACTCCCGCTCCATGCAGTTTCGCTTCGCCGTGCACACGGCCGGGTGCTCCCTCATCCCCCAGCAGCCCCTGAACAACCTGGTGCGCATCTCGTACCAGGCCCTGGCCGCCGTGCTGGGCGGGGTCCAGTCCCTCCACTGCTGCTCGTACGACGAGCCCATGTGTCTGCCTACGGAGAGGGGCCACCTCCAGGCCCTGAGGACCCAGCAGATCCTGGCCTACGAGACCGGTGTGACCAACGTGGCCGACCCCCTGGGGGGCTCGTACTTCGTGGAGTCGCTCACGGATAAGATGGAGGAGGAGGCCCTGAAGGTCATGAAGCAGGTGGAGGACGCCGGCGGTATGGAGGAGGCCATCCGCACCGAGTGGCTGGACCGGATCTTCGAGAAGGAGGCCATCCAGCGCCAGAAGGAGATCGACGCCGGAGATAAGCTGGTCGTGGGCGTGAATGTCTTCGCCTCGGCGCCCGAGACCGAGACCCCGCTGGGGGTCCAGCGGGTCTCCGAGGCCTCGGCCCAAAAGCAGATCGCCGAGACTCGGGAGCTCAAGCGAACCCGGGACATGGACAGGCTCACCCGGGCCATGGCGATCCTGGCCGACGACGCCAGGGCCGGGAAAAACACACTGCCAGCCATGATCGCGGCCACTGAGGCGCACGCCACCACGGCCGAGCTCCTGGGGACCGTGCGGGAGGTCTACGGGTACCCGTATGATCCAATGGGCATCATCGAGTCGCCATTCCGCCTCTGAGGGGTAGTCATGGGGTCGGGAAAGATCAAGGTCGTCGTCTCCAAGGTGGGTCTGGACGGCCACGACAGGGGTGCCAAGGTGGTGGCCTCGCTCCTGCGGGAGGCGGGGATGGAGGTCGTGTACCTGGGCATGTACCAGACGCCCCGGGGCATCATCCAGGCCGCCGTGGACGAGGATGCCGATGTCATCGGGGTGAGCTATCTGTCGGGAGAGCACCTGGTGTTCACCCCCCAGATCGTCGAGGAGATGAAGCGCGGCGGCCTGGACGACGTCCTGCTCATCGTGGGAGGGTCCTTCCCCCCCGAGGACGTGCCCACCATGAAGGCCATGGGGGTCCACGAGGTCTTCCGGGGCGGATCCCTGACCCGGGATATCGTTGCCTTCATCCAGCAGAACGTCCGGCGGTGACCCGCAACCATGAGCCCGCCCAGATGGCACCACAGCCCCAGGGAGATGGCCGATCGGGTCCTGGCCGGAGACCGGCGTGCGGCGGCGCGCCTCATCACCCAGGTGGAGGACGGGGTCGAGGGATGTCTGGAGGCCATGAAGCGCGTCTACCCTCGGGCGGGCCGGTCCATGGTGGTCGGCATCACGGGATCGGGGGGATCGGGGAAATCCACCCTCATCGATCACCTCATCCGCCGGTTTCGGGCGCAGGGCAAGCGTGTGGGGGTGGTGGCCGTGGACCCCTCCAGCCCGTTCAGCGGCGGGGCCCTGCTCGGGGATCGCATCCGCTTTCAGGGACACGCACTGGATGACGGCGTGTACATCCGCTCCATGGGATCCCGCGGGTATCTGGGGGGGCTGGCCCGGGCCACCAACGACGTGGTCCGGATCATCGAGGCCATGGGGTACGACCCCGTCCTGGTGGAGACCCTGGGCGCCGGCCAGGACGAGGTGGACATCGTCCACTTGGCCCAGACCTGTCTGCTCATCCTCACCCCGGGAATGGGAGACGACATCCAGGCCATGAAGGCCGGCATCATGGAGATCGCCGACCTCATCGTCATGAACAAGGCCGACCTGGAAGGGGCCACGTCGTGCCTGAGGAGCCTGGAAGCCCACGTCCAGATGGGCGCCCACGAGCGCAAGGATGGATGGATCCCCCGGGTCATCCCCACCGTGGCCGCAGCGGCCCGGGCCGAGGACGTACGGGGCCTGGAGGAACTGATGGCCGGCATCGAGGCGCACCAGGCCTTTCTTCACGACTCGGAGATCATCGATCAGGTCCGGGCCAGGCGCGTGGAGCAAGAGTTGGGCCTCGTCTTCCGGGACGAGGTCCAGAGGGTCGTCTTCCGGGGCCTCAGGGGTACGGGCAAGAAGCGGGAGTACATCCGCGCCATCCTGGACGGGAAGATCGACCCGTACAGCGTGGTGGAGGAGGTCCTGGCCAGGTTCGTCAAGATGTAGCTCGTGCGCCATGAGTCAGGTGGCGGGTTCGATCCATGGGGGATGAGGTGGTCATGGAAGGGGCCCCGTCGTTCGACGTCCGTCGTCGGGTGTTGATCGTCCGTCCCGCGCGCTGCAACAGACCACTGGCCGAACGCCCAACGCGCCACCTCCAACGTTTCTCCCTGTCTCGGGGGGCAGCCCGCAACAGGTGCCGAGGATGAAACCCGACCCTTCCCATTGCCCGGCCGACCCTGGTCCCTGGATCAATCTCTCGGGCATGGAGATCAAGACCGCGTATGGCCCCCAGGACGTGGGCGATCTGGATTACCATCGGGATCTGGGGGATCCGGGGCGCTTCCCGTATGTGCGGGGAGTCCACGAGACCATGTACCGGGGCAGGCCCTGGACCATCCGACAGCTCGGGTCCCTGGGCGAGCCCGGTCAGGCCAACGCCCGCATCCGCCAGCTCATCGACATGGGTGCCACGGGGATCAGCATCTGCTTCGACCTGCCCACCATCATGGGGCGCGACTCCGACGATCCCCTCTGCCGGGGTGAGGTGGGCTCCTGCGGCGGCGTGGCCGTGGACTCCCTGGAGGACATGCGGGAGATCCTCTCCGGAATCCCCCTGGAGCGGATCAGCATCAACTTCGTCTCCAACTCCCAGTCCACTTACATGCTGGCCCTTTTCTGCGTCCTGGCACAGGAGCGGGGGGTTCCCCTTGGTCTCCTGACGGGCACCATGCAGAACGACGTGCTCAAGGAGTACCAGGCCCAGAAGTCGTACTACTTCCCGCCCGGGCCTTCCCTGCGGCTCACCGTGGAGACCATGGCCTTCTGCGCGGAGCACCTCCCACGATTCAACCCTCTGTCCGTCAGCGGATACCATCTGGCCTCGGCGGGAGCCACGCCGGTCCAGGAACTGGCCTTCATGCTCGCCAACGGCTTCACGTACGTGGAGGAGGGGATCAAGGCCGGCTTGGAGGTGGACCGCTTCGCGCCCCGGTTGTCCTTCTTCCTCAAGGCCCACAACGATCTGTTCGAGAACGTGGCCAAGTATCGGGCCGCCAGGCGGATCTGGGCCCGCGCCATGAAGGAGAGATACGGCGCCAAGGATCCCCGTTCGTGGCTCTTCCGGGTACACACCCAGACATCGGGCTCCTCCCTCACGGCCCAGCAGATGGACAACAACGTCATCCGCGTGACCATCCAGGCCCTCTCCGCGGTCCTGGCCGGGACCCAGTCCCTCCACACCAATGCCTACGACGAGCCGTTCTCGGTGCCCACCCCGCGCTCGGAGCGTCTGGCCCTGCGGACCCAGCAGATCATCCTTCATGAATCCGGTGTCGCGGCCACGGCCGATCCGCTGGCCGGATCCTATTATGTGGAGGCCCTGACGAACCGCATGGAGGCCGAGGCGCACCGATATCTGAGGGCCATCGAGGCCCTGGGCGGGGTGGTGGCGGCCATCGAGGACGGGTACTTCCAGCGGGAGATCGCCCGCTCGGCCTTCCAGCATCAGGAGGCCGTGGAGCGCGGGGAGCGCGTCCTGGTTGGGGTCAACGCCTTCCAGGAAGACGAACCCGAGGCGGAGGACCCGGAGCTCAGGGAGGTCGATCCCGATTTCGAGCCGCGCAAGGTGGCGAGGCTCCGGGAGTTCAAGGCGGGGAGAAACTCCGGCAGGGTCCGATGGGCCCTGGAGTCCCTGGAGCGGACCTGCCAAAGCGGGGGCCCGGTCATGCCGGCCCTCATGGAGGCCGTCCGGGCGGGCGTGACCCTGGGCGAGGCCATGGGGGTCATGAGGGAGGTCTTCGGCGTGTACCGAGAGGACGTGTATTTCTGAGGAACACGCACATGTCATCGGCCAGAAAGCTCAGAGTCCTCATCGCCAAGCCCGGGCTGGACGGCCACGACCGGGGAGCCAAGGTGGTGGCCCGGGCCCTGAGCAACGCGGGCATGGAGGTCATCTACTCGGGGCTTCATCAGACCCCCGAGGAGATCGTGGCCGCGGCCCTGGACGAGGACGTCTCGGCCATCGGCCTGTCCATCCTGTCGGGGGCCCACCGGAGCCTGTTCTCGCGGGTCATGGCGCTCCTGCGGGAAAAGGGTGCCGCAGACATCCTGGTCTTCGGCGGAGGGACCATCCCCGGCAAGGACCTCCCCGCGCTGAAGGAGCTGGGCGTGGGGCGGATCTTCGGGCCCGGCACGGACACCCGGCAGATCGTGGCCTACCTGGAGTCCCGGCTGGGGGCCGCCCGGCCTGGGGCCGGCTCGGAGGGGCCCCATGACTGAGGGAAGCGGACAGCCGGGCGGCAGCCGTCCCGCCCGATCCCGAAACGCCATCATCCGGGCCCACCGGGCGTGGCAACGCCGGCGCGGCCAGGGCCTCGGCCAGGGACCGGCGCGCTTCGAGACCCTCTCGGGCCTGCAGATCGAGCCCCTGTACCTCCCCACGCACCTGCGCGACCTGGACTACCTTCGGGACCTGGGGTTTCCGGGCGAGCCGCCCTTCACACGCGGAGTCCAGCCCACCATGTACCGGGGTCGCCCCTGGACCCAGCGACAGCTGGCGGGGTTCGGACCGCCTGAAGAGACCAACAGGCGCTACCGTTTCCTCCTGGAGGCCGGGGCGGGTGGCATCAACGGAGTCTTCGACTACCCCACCCTGCGCGGGTACGACTCCGACGACCCCATGGCCCGGGCCGACTGCGGCCGAGGCGGCGTGGCCATCGACAGCCTGGAGGACATGGCCACCCTGTTCGACGGGATCCCCATCGAGCGCATCTCCACGTCGCTGGTCACCTGCCAGCCCATCTGCAACATCACCATCCAATCCATGTACTTCACCCATGCCCTGGCCCGGGGGATCCCCCTGGAGAGCCTGGCCGGGACCAGCCAGAACGACTTCCTCATGGAGACGGCCGTCACCACGGCCCCGGACTGCCTGCCTCCCCGGGCCTCCTTCAAGCTCTCGTGCGACGCTGTCGAGTTCTGCGCCCGAAACGCGCGGCGCTGGAACCCCGTGAGCTTCGCCGGGTATAACTACCGCGAGGCGGGCTGCACCGCCGTGCAGGAGGTGGCCTTTGCCATGGCCAACGCCCTGGCCTGCTGCGAGGAGATGCTGGGCCGTGGCCTGTCCATCGACGAGTTCGCGCCCAGGCTTAGCTTCTTCCTCTCGGGCCATTCGGACTTCTTCGAGGAGATCGCCAAGTACCGGGCCGCGCGCCGGCTCTGGACGCGGCTCCTGACCGAGCGCTACGCGCCCCGGGATCCCCGCTCCCTCATGTTCCGGTTCCACGTCCAGACGGCGGGGGCGGCTCTGACGGCCCAACAGCCCCTCAACAACATCGCTCGATCGGCGTACCACGCCCTGTCGGCGGTCCTGGGAGGCGCCCAGTCCATCCACGTGGACGCGTTCGATGAGGCCCTGTGCACCCCCACCGAGATCTCCTCCCTGACCGCCCTGAGGACCCAGCAGATCCTCCAGCTGGAGACCCGGGTCACTCACACCGTGGACCCGCTGGGCGGCTCGTACTTCGTGGAGGATCTGACCAACCGGCTGGAGGGGGAGATCTCGGGCCTGCTGGACGAGATCGACGGCCGGGGAGGCATCGTCCGGGGGGTGGAGACCGGTTGGGTCCACCGACTCATCGCCGACGCGGCGTATACGCACCAGCAGGATGTGGAAAGCGGGCGGATTCCCGTGGTGGGGGTCAACTGCCTGCAGCTCGGGGAGGAGATCTCCCCGGTGGAGATCTTCCAGGTGCCTGAGACGCTCTCAATACAGCAGGCCAAGCTGGCGCGCATCCGAAGCGGGCGTCAACCGGCCGCCGCCCAAGAGGCCCTGGACGCCGTGCGGCGGGCGTGCGACGAGGGGGCAAACCTCATGCCCGTGGTCATGGATGCGGTCCGGGCTCCCGTGACCCAGGGGGAGGTCACGGGGGCCCTGCGGCAGGCCTGGGGCACCTGGACTCTCCCTCTTTTCTGAAACCGGGGTATGAGGGCCGTGGGGAGAATCCGGGTGATCGTGGCTCGGTTGGGCATGGACGCCCACTGGCGGGGATCCGTGGTGGTGGCCCGGGCCCTCCGGGATGCGGGGCTGGAGGTCCTCTACCTGGGCAACCAGACCCCCGAGGCCATCGCCCAGACCGCCGTGGACGAGGACGTGGACCTGGTGGGCCTCTCCACCTTGTCCGGGAACCACCTGGTACTGGCCCCCGAGGTGGTCCGGCTCCTGAGGGACAAGGGGCAGCAGGCCCCTGTGGTGGTGGGCGGGACCGTCCCGCCCGGAGACGTCCCGCTGCTCAAGGCGGCGGGGGTGGCCGGTGTCTTCGGGCCCGGCTCGTCCCTGCGGGCCATCGTGGACTTCGTGAGGCAGTGCATCCAGGGGACATGCCCCCCTGCGGAGTAAGCCCGGGGCCGGGGGTCCCTCCCTGGGGCGGAATGCACAGATGGGAGGAACGAGCCGTGAAGGGAATTCTGGACTACGGAGTCTGCCTTCCCCACTACCGGATCCGGCGAAAGACCATCCAGGAGGCCATGGGCTGGTTCAACCCGTCCCTGGCGGGCCTGGCACAGGGCGAGAAGGCTGTGGCCAACCACGACCAGGACAGCCTGGCCCTGGCGGTTGGCGCCGGCATGGACGCCCTGGCCGATCTGGACCGGGGCCGTGTGGAGGTCCTCTTCCTGGCCTCCACCACCCTGCCCTATCAGGAGCGCTCCAACGCCGCCATTGCCGCCGCGGCACTGGATTTGCCCCCTGAGGCCCGGACCGCGGAGTTCTCCGGGGACCTCAAGGCCGGCGTGTCGGCTCTGGTCTCGGCCCTTCGGGAAGACAACCCGGGACTTGTGGTGGTGGCGGCATCGGACTGCCGGCTGGGTATGGCCGGGGGGGCCAACGAGACCCTGTTCGGGGACGCGGCTGCGGCCCTCGTGGTGGGAGACGGGGATCCCGTGGCCGTGCTCCGGGGCCATCATGTCCTGACCTGCGACTTCGCCGATCATCGAAGGGCCCATGGCGACGCCTTCGTCCGTTCCTGGGAGGAGCGATGGGTCCGGGAGGAGGGGTACACCCGCTTCATCCCCCAGGTCATCAAGGGCCTCCTGGAGGGCTGCGGCCTGACCCCCGATCAGATCGCCCGGGTGATCTTCCCGCCCGGGGGCGGGGGGGGCAGGGACCACGGGGCCCTGGCCAAGCTGCTCGGTCTGAATGCCGACCAGATCCAGGATCCGCTGACTGCGGCGGTGGGGCACAGCGGAGCGGCCCATCCCCTCCTCATGCTCGCCGGGGCCCTGGAGGCCGCCCGGCCGGGCGACCGGATCGCCATGGTCGGGTACGGATCCGGGGCCGAGGCCCTGCTCCTGGAGGTCACCGAAGCCCTCTCGGGCCTCAAACGGAGACACAAGCTCCAGCGCGATCTGGCGTACCGCCGGGAGATGGACTCTTACCCCAAGTACCTGGCCTTCAAAGGAGCCGTGCGCAAGGAGGCGGGGATCCGCGGGGAGGAGATCGCCCCCACGAGCCTCTCTCTGACCTGGCGGGAGCGGGACTCGGTCCTGCGCCTGGCCGGTGGCCGTTGCCGGGCATGCGGCACGCCCCAGTTCCCCCGGGAGCGGATCTGCGTCAACCCCGAGTGCGGAGCCCTGGACCACATGGACGATTATCCCTTCTCGCGCCTTCAGGCCCGCCTCTTCACGTACACGGCCGACCACCTGGCCTACTGCGAAGACCCCCCCCAGCTGTACGGCATCGTGGACTTCGATGGCGGTGGGCGCTACTGGTTCGACCTCACCGACTGCCAGCTATCTTCCCTGCAGGTGGGCCAACCCCTCGCCATGACCTTCAGGCGCAAGTACCAGGACCCGGCCCGGGGCCTGTATGGCTATTTCTGGAAGGCCATGCCCGTCAAGGCGTGAGCCCGCAAGGCAAGACGAGAAGGAGGCACAGGGATGGCGGAGGGTATTCGAAACAAGGTGGCCATCGTGGGCATGGGATGCACCAAGTTTGGGGAGCACTTCGACCGCTCGGCGGAGTCCCTCATGGTGGAGGCGTTCCAGGAGGCCGTCCAGGATGCGGGCATCGACAAGAAGGACATCGAGGCCGCCTGGTTTTCGAGCTGCTTCGATGAGGTGAACGTGGGCAAGTCGGCCATCCCGCTGGCAGGGGCCCTCAAGCTCCCCTTTCTCCCCGTCACCCGGGTGGAGAACTTCTGCGCCAGCGGCACCGAGGCCCTGCGGGCCGCCAGCTTCGCAGTGGCCTCGGGCGCCTGCGACGTGGCCCTGGCCCTGGGTGTGGAGAAGCTCAAGGATATCGGGTACGGCGGCCTTCCCGACTTCAGCCAGCTGCGCGGCGTCCACAACCGCCAGATCTTCCCCAACATGACGGCCCCCGGCGTCTTCGCCATGCTGGCCACTCGGTATTTTCAGCGCTACGGACTGAGCCCGGAGGACGGCAAGCGCACTCTGGCCAAGATCTCGGCCAAGTCCCACGCCAACGGGGCTTTGACGCCCAAGGCCCACCTGCGCAAGGCCGTGGGCGTCGACGAGATCCTCAACGCCCCCATCATCGCCTGGCCCCTGGGGCTGTACGACTGCTGCGGCGTGACCGAGGGGGCCGCCGCGGCCATCATCGTGCGCGCCGAAGAGGCCAGGGCCTTTCGCCAGGACCCGCTGTATGTCAAGGCGCTGCAGATCGCGGTGAGCCCCGAGGAGGAGTTCCGGTTCCAGGCTTGGGACGGCACCCACGTGGAGACAACCACCCGCTGCGCCGCCAAGGCGTACGCGGAGGCGGGCATCAAGGACCCGCGCCGGGAACTCTCCATGTTCGAGGTCCATGACTGCTTCTCCATCACCGAACTGGTCATCTACGAGGACCTGCTCATCTCGCCCCGGGGGCGCGCTCGGGAGGACGTGGACGCGGGCTTTTTCCAACTGGACGGCCCCCTCCCCTGCCAGTGCGACGGGGGCCTCAAGTCCTTCGGCCACCCCATCGGGGCCTCGGGCATCCGCATGGTCTACGAGGTGTACAAACAGCTCCAGCAGAAGGCCCAAGGCCGCCAGATCCGAAACCCCCGCCTGGGCCTGACCCACAACCTGGGCGGGTTTCCGGCCAACTGCGTCATCGGCATCACCATCTGGGGAAACGAGCTGTAGGGACCCCATGGACAACGGCCCCATCCTCCAGATCCGTGGTCTGCAGTTGAGCTTCGGCGGGCAGATGGCCCTGCTGGACGTGGGCTTCGACCTGGCCCCCGGAGAGATCCTGGGGCTCATCGGCCCCAACGGCGCCGGCAAGACGTGCGTCCTCAACAGCATCACCCGCTTCTACCGCCCGGAGAAGGGGGAGATCCTGTTTCGCGGGCAGGACATCACCCGCCTGAGGAGCCACGAGATCGCGCGCCAGGGAATCGCCCGGACGTTCCAGAATATCGAGCTCTTCTCCGGTCTCACGGTGCTCGAGAACCTCATGGTCGGCCGCCACATCCGCATGGGGGCCGGGGTGGTGGCCTGCTCTCTTCACTTCGGCAGATCCCGACATGAGGAAATCGGCCACCGGGAGGCGGTGGAGGACGTCATCGACCTGCTGGAAATGGAGTCCATCCGGGACAAGCGGGTGGGATCCCTGCCGTACGGGCAGCGCAAACGGGTGGACCTGGGCCGGGCACTGGTCATGGAGCCCGACCTGCTCCTCCTGGACGAGCCATTGGCCGGCATGAACGTGGAGGAGAAGGAGGACATGGTGCGCTTCATCCTGGATGTGCACGAGCTCAAGGGTATCTCGGTCATCCTGGTGGAGCACGACATGGGCGTGGTCATGGACATCGTGGGACGGGCCGTGGTCCTGGACTTCGGCCGCAAGATCGCCGAGGGCCCGCCCGACGCCATCAAGAACGACCCCGGCGTGATCCGTGCATACCTGGGCGCCGCGCCGGCGTGATCGAGGAGGGGATCGACCGTTGGCAAAGGCCCCGGACAATGCCGGGGGGATGACCCGGCCCCAGACACTCCCCCAGCTCTTCCTGGAGAACTGCCGGCGACTGGGCGGCAGCGTGGCCATGCGAGAGAAGGATCGGGGCATCTGGAAGTCGTTCACCTGGCAGCAGTACGGGGAGCGGGTCCGCCACCTGGCCCTCTATCTCATGAGCCTCGGGGTCGAGCCGGGACACAAGGTGGCCCTCCTGGGGGAGAACAAACCCCAGATTTACTGGGCCGAGATGGCGGCCCAGGCCGTGGGGGCAGCCGCCGTGGGGATCTTCTCGGACTGCGGCCCCAAGGAGGTCGCCTACTTCGTTGACCACGGGGACGTGGAGGTCATCTTCGTCCATGACCAGGAGCAGGTGGACAAGGTCCTCGATGCCGTCTCCGCCCTGCCCCGACTCAAGAAGGCCGTGTACTGGGACCCCAAGGGACTCTGGAGCTACAGATCAGGTCTGCTCGTGTCCATGGACCAGGCCCTGGAGCTGGGCCGGGCGTACGGAGAGGCCCATCCCGGCTGCTTCGAGGCCCGGGTGGCCCAGGGGAGGGCCGAGGACATCGCCCTCATCGTGTTCACCTCTGGCACCACCGGCCCGCCCAAGGGGGCCATGATCTCCCACGCCGGCCTCATGGCCTCGGCCCGGGGATTTGCCGAGGTGGACGGCTTCTCCCCCGAGGACAACTACCTGTCCTTCGTGCCCATGGCGTGGATCACCGAGCAGCTCATCGGCTTTGCCGGATCCTTGGTCTCGGGCTTCGTGGTCAACTTCCCCGAGAGCGCCGAGACCGTCACCGAGAACATCCGGGAGCTGGGGGCTCGGATCCTGTTCTTTTCCCCCCGGCAGTGGGAGTCCATCAACCGAATGGTCCAGTCCAGGATCCTGGACACGAGCCCGCTGAAGCGAGCCGTGTACCAGGTCTTTCTCCCCCCGGCCCTTCGGCTGGCCGAGGACCGCCTGGACAAACAGACCCCGGGCCTGGCGGCCCGCGCCGTGCAGGCCCTGGGGGAGCGCCTGGTCTGGCGGGGCCTCAGGGACAACCTGGGCCTCTCGGGCCTTCGGGTGGGCTACACGGCGGGCTCGGCGGTCAGTCCCGACATCCTGCGCTACTTCCAGGCCATCGGGGTCAATATCAAGCAGATCTACGGATCCTCGGAGATGGGTCTGGTCACGGCCCACCGGGACGGCGATATCCGCCCCGAGACCTCGGGGGTGCCCCTGCCCGGCGCCGAGGTCGCCCTGTCCCCGCAGGGGGAGATCCGGGTGAGAAACCCGGGGATGTTCGTGGGCTACTACAAGGACGAGGGCGCCTTCCGGAGGAAGTTCCAGGACGGCTGGTACTGCTCCGGGGACTACGGGTACATCGACGAGCAGGGCCACCTCATTGTCATCGACCGGATGGAGGACCTTCGACCCCTCAAGGGGGGAAAGAAGTTCTCCCCCCAGTACCCAGAAGTGCGTCTGCGCTTCAGCCCCTTCATCAAGGAGGCCCTGGCCGTGGGGGGAGAGGCGTGCGATTACGCCGCCTGCCTGGTCAACATCGATCTGGGCAACGTGGGCCGCTGGGCCGAGGCCCACCGGATCCCGTACACCACCCTGGCCGACCTTTCCCAGAAGCCTGAGGTCATCGCCCTCATTCGGGAGGAGATCCGACGGGTCAACCGGACCTTGCCCGAGGAGGCCAGGATCAAGCGGTTCATCAACATGGCCAAGGAGTTCGACGCCGACGAGGCCGAGTTGACCCGGACCCGCAAGCTCCGGAGGACCTTCCTGGAGGAGCGATACCGGGCCCTCATCCAGGCCCTGTTCTCCAACCGGGAGGAGGTGGACGTGGAGACCGTCATCGAGTACCGAGACGGCCGCAAGGGGACCATGAAGCGCTCCATCTGCGTCTGTTCGGTGGACTGAATGGCATCCCACCGGGGGACGGACGGGTTTGGGAGAAGGGGCCAGCGGCGGGGGCTATCTGGGACAGCAGGCAAGGGGCGAGACCCTCCTACGCGGTGTCCCGTGCCCATGTCCCACGGGGCACTGGACACAGGGATACAGGAGGCAATGAACAGTCGGTGACGTCAGCAAGAAGGCGGAGCGGAAACGGATGACGCTCTTTCTCCAGTTCTTCCTCAACGGCATCCTGGTGGGGGGGCTGTACGCCCTTCTGGCCTCGGGGGTGGTCCTCATCTACAAGGCGACCCGGGTCTTCAACTTCGCCCTGGGGGAGATGCTGGCCGTGGGGGCCTTTCTCCTCCTGACCTTCCTGGGCACCGCGGGCCTCTCCCTGTGGCCCGCCCTGTTCCTCACCGCCCTGGCGGCCATGGCCATGGGTCTGGCCATGGAGCGTCTGGCCCTCAGGCCTCTTATCGGACAGCCCATCCTGGCGGCCATCATGGCCACCCTCTCCCTGTCGCTCATCCTGCGGGGCATCGGGTTCTTCGTGTGGGGTTCGCCCACGGTCTCCTATCCCCAGAAGATCACCCCCTCGGCGGCCCTGCTCCTGGGGGAGATCTTTCTGCCCAACGAGCTGCTCTGGACCTTCGTGGTCTCGGTGGCCATCTTCCTGGCCATGGCCCTCTTCTTCCGGGCCACCAAGACCGGCCTGTTCATGCGCGCCACGGCCGAGAGCCACCAGGTGGCTCAGGCCGCGGGCATCAACGTGGAGCGCATCTTCGCCGCCGCCTGGGCCCTGGCCGCCCTGGTCGCCGCCGCCAGCGGGATCATGCTGGGAAACCGCTTCGGAATCGGCATCACCACCCTGCCCGTCATGGCCATGCGGGCCTTTCCGGCCGTGCTCTTCGGAGGGCTGGAGTCCATCTCTGGGGCCATCATCGGCGGGCTCGTCATCGGCGTCATGGAGAGCCTGGTGGGCGGGTACCTGGACCCCACGTACTCGGAGCTGACCCCGTACGTGGTCCTGCTTCTGGTCCTGCTCATCCGGCCCGAGGGGCTCTTCGGCCTCAAGAGGATCGAGAGGATCTGACCATGTATCGGCCCTGCGGGGTATTCGACGAAAGCTACGCCCAGAACCGGGCCATCGTGCGCACGACCCGACACGCCGTGCTTCTGGGCGTCGGGCTGGCCCTGCTCCTGTCCATGCCGCTCTACCTGGGCGGGCGGGTCCTCCACTTCGTGAACCTGGTGGGAATCAGCATGATCGCGGCCCAGGGGCTCAACCTCCTGACGGGGTTCGCCGGCCAGATCTCCCTGGGCCAGTCGGCCTTCATGGCCGTCGGGGCGTACAGCTCGGCCCTACTCACCGTGCACCTCCACTTCCCCTTCTGGGCTGCCCTCCCGTGCTCGGCCCTGATCACGGGCCTGGTGGGGACCGTCTTCGGCGCGCCGTCGCTGCGGATCAAGGGATTCTACCTGGCCATGGCCACCCTGGCAGCCCAGATGATCATCCCCTGGATGGTGATCAACGTCCGGGCGGACCTCACGGGCGGCTCCAGCTCCATGCTGGTGCCGGCCCCCAAGCTGTTCGGCGTCACCTTCTCCAGCCAGCAGTCCATGTTCTATATCATCGTCCCGCTGGCCCTGCTGACCCTCTACCTGGTCCGCAATCTGGTGCGAAGCCGCCTGGGGCGGGCCTTCATCGCCGTGCGGGACAACGACCTGGCCGCCGAGATGATGGGGATCAACCTCATGCACCACAAATTCCTTGCCTTCTTCCTGTCGTCCTTCTACGCGGGGGTGGCCGGCTCGCTGTGGGCCCACTGGATGCGGGCCATCTCTCCGGACCAGTTCAACCTCATGGAGTCCATCTGGTTCCTGGGAATGATCATCGTGGGGGGGATGGGGAGCGTGGTGGGGGTGGCCCTGGCCGTGGTATTTATCAAGTTCCTGGACATCATGATAACGGTCTTCAGCCCCAGCCTCACGGCGTTTCTGAGCCCCCAGCTGGCCCAGGACACGGCTGCCGGGCTGAGCCCCTTTGTCTTCGGCGCCCTGATCCTGGTCTTTCTCATCCTGGAGCCACGCGGGCTGGCCCATCGCTGGGAGATCGCCAAGGCCTATTTCCGGCTCTGGCCGTTCAAGTACTGAGCCCCTGCCCCGCGTCGGCCGCCCGGGCCGGCACACAGGGGGGCCGGTATCCACGAGTGCTGAAGGCGTTGCCCGGGGTCGCCCGGATGCCCGCTGTGGGGCAGAGTCGGGCCCCGGCGGAAAACCCCAATGCGCGGCGGGTCGCCGCTTTGCCGGCCTCCTCGCCGCCCAACCCAAAGGAGGGACAGATGAGAGGGTCTTGGAAGGTCGCGATTCCGTTGTTGGTTCTGGTCCTCGGCGCAGCCGCCCTCGGCCTCCAGCCCCATCCAGCGGGGGCCGCGGGAAAGCCCGAGAAGCTCATCTACGCCAGCATCCCGGACATGACCGGGCCGTACGCGGCCATCGTGGGACCGGCCCAGGCCGCCTTCGCCGACGCCGTTCAGTATGTCAACGAGACAGGAGGCGTCCGAGGAGTCCCCCTGGAGGCCGTGGTGCGCGACTGCGGCGGCAAGGTGGACGTGGGGGTCAACATCTACATGCAGTACCGGGAGATGAACCCCAGGCCGTCCATGGTCTACGGCGTCCTGTCCGGGGTGGGCGAGGCATTGAAGGAGCGCTTCAACGAGGACCAGTTCCCGGCCATGTGGGTCTGCTCCACCGAGGTGGTCTACCCCCCCATGTACACCTTCGGGGCGTACCCCACGTACGCGGACCTGTGCGGGCTTTTCATCGACTGGCTGGCCGAGACATGGAAGGGGACGGGAAAGCCCAAGCTCGCCTTCCTCACCTGGGACAGCACGTACGGCAAGGCCGTTCTCTACGACGAGGTCATGGAGTACGCGGCCAAGAAGGGCATCGAGGTGGTGGCCCAGGAGCTCTTCCGGGTCCCGGACGTGGACCTGACGAGCCAGCTGACCCGCATCCGGGTCAAGAACCCGGACTGGATCTTCACCAACACCGCGGGCCGGGGCCCGGCCCTGGTGGCCAAGGCCGCCAAGGAAATGGGGATCAAGGCCAGGATCGCGGGCTCTATCGGCCTGGACGACTCCTGCCTCTACATCGAAAAAGAGGCCCTGGAGGGAGCGGTCACGGTCCACCCATTCGCCAACTGGTCCGAGACGGCCAACAAGGGCGTCCAGCTCATGAACCAGTACATGGAGAAGAACAAGCGACCGGCCACATACAGGACCATCATGTACCCCATGGGCTTCACCGGGGTCCTGGTCTTCAAGGAGGTGGTGGGGCGCATCGTGGACAAGAAGGGGTGGGATGCGGTCAACGGCCCCAACATCAAGGCGGAGATGGAGGCCCTGACGGATTTCAACGCCGGGGACATCGCCACCTTCTCGTATACCCCCAAGCGACACGCCCCCAACCTGGCCAAGGTGCTCCAGGTGCAGGGCGGCAAGTGGGTCCCGGTGACCGGCTTGAAGGAGTGCCCCAACCTGGTCCCGGCCAAGTACCGGTGAGGCGGCGCCGGATCGCGGCGGATCGCTGAGTCTTGGCGCCCGGTGCGGATCGGCCATGGTGGCTGATCCGTACCTGGCCCGGTCCGCACCGCGATCTCTGTGCCCTGGGGGCGGTCCGGGGCACGGGCGAGAAGACAGGGGAAGGTTCCGCATGCTGCGCCTCTCCAACGTGGAAGTCATGTACTCCAACGTCATCCTGGTCCTCAAGGGCGTGTCCCTCGAGGTGGGGGATGGGCGGATCGTGGTCCTCCTGGGGGCCAACGGTGCGGGAAAGACCACCACCCTCAAGGCGGTCTCGGGGCTGCTGTACGCCGAGACGGGCCGGGTCACCGATGGGGACATCACCTTCGAGGGAGAGTCCATCAAGGGGGTCAGCCCCCACCGGGTGGTGGAGCGGGGCATCGTCCAGGTGCAGGAGGGACGGCGTATCTTCGAGCACTTCACCGTGGAGGAGGAGCTCCGGGTCGGTGCGTGCGTGGCCGGCCGCGGGGCCCGCCTCCGGGAGGACCTGGAGCTGATCTACACCTATTTCCCCCGGCTGCGCGACCTGAGAAAGCGCACCTGCGGCTGGCTCTCGGGAGGGGAGCAGCAGATGCTCGTCATCGGCCGCGCCCTCATCACCCGGCCCAAGCTCATGATGCTGGACGAGCCTTCTCTGGGGTTGAGCCCGCTTCTCATCCGGGAGATCTTCTCCATCATCCGGCGGATCAACGCCGAAGAGGGCAAGGCCATCCTGCTGGTGGAGCAAAACGCCGTCATGTCCCTGGACATAGGACATTACGGGTACGTCATGGAAAACGGCCGCATCGTCATGGACGGACCCGCCGAGCAGCTTCGCCACAACGAGGACATCAAGGAGTTCTACCTGGGCCTCTCCGAGATCGGCCAGCGAAAGTCCTACCGCGACGTCAAGCACTACCGCCGCCGCAAGCGCTGGCTGGCGTGAGCGGGGATTGCCCATCCCGCCCAATTCCTCCGTGAGATCGTGTGGAAACATTGGACGCATCCGGCCATACGAGGCCGCCCGAGACCATGGGCACCGACGCCTCCATTCGGCCTTTCTCCCGTCTCTTCTTCTCTGTGCCGGTCTTCCAGGACCCCTCAGCCCATTGCCTCGCCCCCGAGGAAGAACAGCAGTTCGCCCCCCCCCCGTCAGGCCCGACACCCGTTCGTTGCCGCCTCCTCGGATGTCGCACCCTGATTCACCTGCAAGAAAACCAAAGAGCGTCTGAGCCCAGAGGAACCGATTGATCGAATGCCCTCGGCACGGGGACTCCATTTCCCACGAGGTGGGAGAATTGGGGTGAGGGCCCTCCCGGGTCCGTTTGATCTTCTTCCGGAACAGCCGGTGGATCGAGCCCCAAGGATACATTCCTTGGCGTCGCCGCCGCGCCTGGGATTCGCCCGCCTGGCCCCAGGGGAACAGACCCGTCGAACGCACCGGTCGCAGGTCGTCTGGAGCGGGGGCTCTTGGGGGGAAACGAATGAGGAAGATCCGTGGGGGTTGCGCGGGGATGGCGTCGCCGGGGGGGCTCTGTACGACAATGCCTGTTGACAAACCGAATGCGGCGCAGTATCAGATCTACTCGGAAACGCAGACTGCCGCAAGAGCGCAATTCCGCGTCCCAACCGACGCTGCAGCAAGGCGTCCGGATGCAGAACCCCTCGCCCCCCCGTTGGATCTTCCCCACAGGGCCGCTTGCCTGTTGGCGGCCCGGACCCAGGGCGGGGAGAGCAGGGGGGCCCTCGCCGGGCCATCGAATGCTGGAGCTGGGGATCCATCCGGGCTCGAGAGCGGGCGGCCCTCCCTGAGGCGGGCCGTGCCAAGGCGTCCGGGAGGCAGCCATGAGAGTCCTTCTCGCCTTCGCGTACTTCTTCGCATCCGTCTTGGTTCCGGTGGGCATCGCCTTTCTGGGGATGACCATGGCCCCCGCCCGGCTCACGGTGGATCAGGAGGCGCTCCGGGCCCTGCACGAGGACCCCAAGCATGGGGGCGGAATCCTCCGGGGCGCCAGCTCCCGGGAGCGGTTCTCCTATCCGGGAACCCTCGGTGGGGTGTCCGGACATCAGGACGGGGGAACGATCCGGGTCCTCCTGTGCGAAGGGGAAAGGCAGGCCCGGAAGGTCTTCAAGGAGTACACGGCCAGGGTCGGCCAGGCCGCCGGCGTCCACCAGTCCAGCGGATCAGGCTATCACACCTACCGCGTTCCACAGAAGCAGGTGGCGGGCCGCGTCGAGCTCGTGGACCGGGTGATCGTGCACGCGGAGGGGCGGGACCCGGATGCCATCGAGAACCTGATTCGGGACTCCGGTGTCCTTCGCCCCAACCCCCAGGCCAACTGGATGACCACGCTCTTTGGCACCGGCAAGTACGTTCCCCATGCCATCGTCCTGATCTTGCTGTACGCTGCGGTCCAACTTCGCATCTGGAACCGCGTGGGAAGTTGGGCTGCCCGCATCCCGGCCAAGCCCGGCGTGGAACCCGTGGCCGAGGAAGAGCTCAGAAGGAGGCTCCTCGCCCTCAACCAGGAGGATGTCCCCTTTCGGGTCGTGGAGAAACGCGGGGGCAAGATGGAGGCCACCTGGAGGCTGGCGGATGCCAAGTGGGCCGGGGTTCTCACCCTCAACAAGGTGACCGAACTCCGGGTGATTCAGTTGAGGCCCTGCGCCGAGCGCAAGATCTGCCGGGCCGTGGATATCGGCAAGTCCGTGAGGGCCACGGGAGACGGCCTGGAGATGGGTTTCTCTCTGAGCGGCTACTTCTTTCGGGGGATCGTCTTTGGACAGTGGGAGTTCGAGCGCCAGTACGGCTTCACCTTCCGCGACGGAACAATCCGTTTCGAAAAGGTCTACGAGTACAAGTTCAGCCAGGAGGAGTTGCGAAGGCCCATCGTGGAGCTCGTCACAGCAAGCGGCTGGGAGTACAGGCCCGTTCTGTTCATCTCCCGGATCCTGGGCGGCTAGGGGGCGGGCGAGGACCGCAAACCGGCGCATCGCGGCCCTCGGCAGCGGCGGCGTTCCTGGCTGCAGGGGCAGCCAAACCCTTGTCATAGATGGTCCGATGGTTCCCTTGAGCGGAAACGGCTCAGGAACCCTGCCACGACCGCGCGGATGAGCCCGTCTGCCTTGAGAAACCAGGGGGCGACGGATACAATGATGCGCAACCAGCTCGCCTCCGGCAAGGCGCCCGGGTGGAAAAGGAGGCGGGCTTTGGCGCCTGTTGTCACAGAGGATAACGTGGCGCCCTGGGAGGTCTCCATGAGGATCGACCTGAACTGCGACATGGGAGAGAGCTTCGGGGCCTACAGGATCGGCATGGACGAGGATGTGATGCCTTTCATCACTTCGGCCAACATCGCCTGCGGCTATCACGGCGGAGACCCGCTGGTCATGGACCGGACCGTGAAGATGGCCAAAGCCCACGCAGTGGGCATCGGGGCCCACCCCGGGTTCCCGGACCTCATGGGATTCGGCCGGCGCAACATGGACTGCACCCAGGACGAGATCCGCAGCTACATCATCTATCAGGTGGGGGCCCTTCAGGGCTTCTGCAGGGCCAACGGCGTGTCCATGGCCCACGTCAAGCCCCACGGCAACCTGTACAACATGGCCCTCGACAGCGAGCCGATCGCCACGGCCATCGTTCAGGGAATCCTGGCCGTGGACTCCACTCTGCTCTACGTGGCCCTGGCCGGGGCCAGGGGGGAGCGGGCGCGACGCATCGGCCAGGAGATGGGCCTGAAGGTGGTGTACGAGGCCTTCCCGGACCGGGCGTACACCCCCCAGGGGGGGCTGGTCCCGCGGCGGGAACAGGGGGCCGTGATCCACGACCCCGAGGTCGTGGCCCGACGGGCCCTGCTCATGGCCGCAGAGCACAAGGTGGTGGCCGTGGACGGCACCGTGATCCCCCTGGAGGTCCAGACCCTGTGCGTCCACGGGGACAACCCGGCGGCGGTGGCCCTGGTGCGATCCATCCGGAAACGTCTGGAGGCCGAGGGCATCGCGGTCAGGCCCATGGGAGGCTGATCCATGGCGGCCACGCCCCTGTTTTCCAAGCCCGTCATCCGCCTGGTGGGCGACCAGGGACTCCTGGTGGAGTACGGGGACGCCATCGACCTCGAGGTCAACCGGAAGGTGCGCGCCATGGGCGCGGCGCTCAAGGCCCGGGAGGTGCCAGGCCTCCGGGAGATCATCCCCACGTACCGCTCCCTCCTCCTCCTGTACGATCCCGTGGTCACGTCCCCGGCCCGCCTGGAGAGGGTCTTGGCCCGGGCCGAGGAGGCTCTGGAGGGCCTGGAGCCGCCCGTGGCCAAGACCGTGGAGATCCCCGTTTGCTACGGGGGGGAGATGGGCCCGGACCTGGATTTCGTGGCCCGGCACTGCGGCCTGGGCGCGCAGGAGGTGATCCGGCTTCACTCCGCCCCCGTGTACCGCATCTACATGATGGGCTTCACCCCGGGGTTCCCGTTCCTGGGCGGCCTTCCCGAGGCCCTGGTGACACCCCGCCTGGAGACCCCGAGGACCCACGTCCCCGCCGGGAGCGTGGCCCTGGCCGCCAACCAGACCGGCATCTACCCCGTGGCCAGCCCAGGCGGATGGCGCATTATCGGGCGCACACCCCTGAGGCTCTTCGATCCCCGGCGGCCGGATCCGTTCTTGTTTCGGGCCGGGGACTCCCTGCGCTTCGTCCCCATCACCGAGGAAGAGTTCTTTCGCGTGGCCGCTCAGGCAGGAGGGGAATGATGGACGCCTTTCGCGTTCTCGACCCCGGCCCCCTGACCACGGTGCAGGACCTGGGCCGATACGGGTATCAGGAGTACGGCGTGCCCGTCTCGGGCGTCCTGGACCCCTTCGCTGCCCGGGTCGCCAACCTCCTGGTGGGCAATCCCGACGGCGCGGCCGTGCTGGAGACGACCTACATGGGCCCCCGCCTGGAGGTCCTGTCCCAGGCCTGGGTGGCCGTCACGGGCGCTGACATGCCGGTCCTGCTCAACGGGGAGCCCCGAGAGAGATGGCAGGCCTTCCGGGTCAACCCCGGGGACTTGCTGGTTATCAGGCAGGCCATGGCCGGGCTGCGCGGGTATCTGGCCGTCACCGGGGGGATCGACGTGCCCCTGGTCATGGGGAGCCGCGCCACCTTTCCCGGAGGCCGACTGGGGGGACTGGACGGCCGGGCCCTGGCCAAGGGCGACCTCCTGCCTCGGGGCGACGGCCCCATGCGCCCGCACCCCGTCTCGCTCCCCGAGGCGCTCCGCCCCGTTCATTCCCGGGAGATCCTGCTGAGGGCCGTCCCCGGGCCCCAGGACGACCACTTCGCCGAGGGGCTGGAGCGCTTCTTCTCCGCCGCGTTCCGCGTGAGCCCCCAGGCGGATCGCATGGGATACCGGCTGGAGGGCCCCCGGGTGGACCGAAGGCCAGAGGCCCCCCCCAGCATCATCTCCGAGCCTTGCCTCCCCGGCGGCGTCCAGATCCCCCCCGACGCCCAGCCCATCATCCTCCTGGTGGAGCAGACCGTGGGAGGGTACGCCAAGATCGCCACGGTCGTCTCCACGGACATCCCCCGGGTGGCTCAGGCGCGCCCCCAGGACAGGGTGGCTTTCTCCCGCGTGGAGCTCGAGACAGCCCACACCCTGCACCGGGAAGCCCGGCAGCGTCTGGACGGCATCCGGCAGATCCTCGGCACGCCTGCTCATCCATGAGCGGACCCATGGCGGCACCGCGCGCGTGGGGCGCCTCGGGCGCCTCGGAATCCCGGCGGACCGGAATTGCCCCGGAGGCTGGCCGGCATGGGGTCTGGGTGGGCGGCCGGCGGCGGTTGAGGATCTCGCTTCCCTCCCCGGCCGCGGCGTCACAGGCCCAGGTACGCCTGCCGAATGAGGTCGTCTCCCAGCAGCTCGCGGCCCCTGCCCTGGAGGATCACCGATCCGGACTGGATCACGTACGCCCGGTCGGCCAGGTCGAGTCCCTCCTGGACGTTCTGTTCCACAAGCAGGATGCTCATGCCGCGGGCCTTGAGCCTGCGCACCGTGCCGAACACCTCGGACACGAGGAGGGGAGCCAGTCCCAGGGAGGGCTCGTCCAACATGAGGAGTCTGGGGTTGGACATGAGCCCCCTTCCGATGGCCACCATCTGCTGCTCGCCGCCGGAGAGGGTCGCCGCCGCCTGGAAGCGCCGCTCCCGAAGGCGGGGGAACAGGTCGTAGACCCCCGTGAGGTTCTCCTGGATCCGCCTTCGATCCCCGAGGACGTACGCGCCCAACATCAGGTTTTCCTCTACGGGCAGGGGGCCGAAGAGCATGCGTTCCTCGGGCACGTACACGATCCCCAGGCGGACGATCTCCTCGGTCCGGCACTGGCGGATCTGGCGGCCCTCGAAGAGGATCTCCCCGGAGAAGGCCCGCTGTGCCCCCATGATTCCCCGCAGGAGGGAGGACTTTCCCGCGCCGTTGGCCCCCACCACCGAGACGGTCTCCCCCGCAGCCACGTGGAGGCTCACCCCATGGATCACGGGGAGCCCTGCGTATCGGATGCCCAGATTCCGCACGTCCAGCAGGCATGGGGGCTGTGCGCCGTTCACCTCGTCAATCCCTCCTCGTCGGGGCATACCGCTCTCCCAGGTACGCCCGGATCACCATGGGATCGGAGGCGATGGATAGGGGGTCCCCCTCGGCGATCTTGCGGCCCGCGTCCAGGACGATGACTCGTTGGCTCACTCCCATGACCAGGGCCATGACGTGCTCGATGAGCATGACCGTGATCCCCATGGATCGGTGAACCTCCCGGATGGTCGCCTTCATCTCCTCGATCTCGCTGGGGTTGAGCCCGGCCGCCACCTCGTCCAGGAGGAGCATTCGGGGCTCGGTGCCCACGGCCGTTGCCATGGAGACCAGCTTCTGCGCGGCCACGGGCAGCTCGGTCAGGAGGGCGTCCCATCGGTCGTTGAGTCCCATGGCCTTGAGCACGGCCTGGGCCCGCTCCCGGGCCCGGGAGCGGGAGGGCGTCCGGAGGAAGCAGCCCACCATGACGTTCTCCAGCACCGTCAGGTCCCCCGACGCCGCGAAGACCTGAAAGGTCCTGGCCAGCCCCAGCCTGGCCACCTCGTGGGCCTGGAGCCGGGTGATGTCCCGCCCGCCGAAGACAATGCGGCCCGAGGTCACCGGATGGTGGCCAGCGATGCAGTGAAACAGGGTGGTCTTACCCGCCCCGTTGGGGCCGATGAGCCCCACCAGCTCCCCTTCCGCCACGTCGAAGGAGATCTCGTGGTTGGCCCTCAGCCCCCCGAAGTCCTTGGTCAGATCCCGCACCTCCAGCAGGGCCATCAGCGCCGCCTCCGCCGCCGCGCCTTCTCCACCATCCCCCAGACCCCCCGGGGCTCCACGGCCGAAATGATCATGATGATGGCGGCGTACACGATCAGGTCGATGCCGATGAGGCCGGCCTTGGCCCCCAGCCATTCCTTGAGGTAGCTCCGGATGGGGATGAGGATCCCGGCCCCGATGATGGGTCCCCACAGGGACCCCGCCCCTCCCAGCATGGCCATGAGGGCGATGAGGACCGAGAGATCCAGGCTCATGGTGTCCTCGGGTTCGATGGTCTTGATGTAACACGCATGGAACGAGCCCACGGCGCTCACGAAGGCCGTGGCGATGGCGTAGGTCTTGATCTTGGCCCAGTGGACGTTGATCCCCAAAGAGCGGGCCACATCCTCGTTGTCCTTGATGGCCCGGAGCTGGAATCCCAGGCGCGACTTGCGGAACCAGTTGATGAAAAGGATCCCGGCGAGGAAGAACACCAGGATCACGTAGTAGTAATACACGTCTTCCCGAAAGATGAGGCGGAGGAAGTCGGGGGGTTTGTACTTGACCGGCGAGATGTCCAGCCCCCTGGCCGCCCCCACGAACTTCCAGACCTCGAAGAGGTCCTTGAGAACCAGGGATGTTGCGATGGTGGCGATGGCGAAATAGTGCCCTTTGAGCTTGAAAAGGGGATAGCCGATGACGAACGACCAGAGCACCGCGATGGCCATGCCCGCGGGCATGGAGACCCAGAACGGGATGTCCCACCGGATGAGGAGCACGGCCGTGGTGTACGCCCCGATGCCCACGTACTGGGCCTTGCCCAAATCCACCTGCCCGCCGTATCCCCCGATGGTATTCCATCCCATACCGTACACGGAGAAGGCCAGGAACTGGATCATGGTGGCCATGGCGAAAGAGGAGTGGGGCAGGAAGGGAAACCCCAGCAGAAAGATCCCCAGGGTCGCGGCCACGGCCAGGTCCGTACGCGGGAAGTCCGAGAAGTCCAGGGCGCTCTTCAGCGCTTCCATCCGAAGAGCCCTCTCGGCCGTGCCAGCATGATCACGAAGTAGGCCAGGTACACCCAGGTGTACTTGAAGGAGGTCATGGGCACCTCGGCCATCCACCGAAGCCCCAGGAGATACGAGAGGAAATCCCAGATCCCGGGGATCTCGGTGATGAGCCCCACCACCAGGCCGGCGAAGAAGGCCCCGGTGACGCTGCCGAATCCCCCCAGGGCCACGATGGTGAAGGCCAGCATGGTGAACAGGAGCCCCACGTACGGGTTCACGGACCAGAAGTTGACCAGAAGAGCCCCCGCGGCCGTCACCGTGGCCCCTCCGATTCCCCAGGCCAGGCCGTTCATGCGCTCGGTGGGGATGCCCATGTACCGGGCCCCCTGGGCATTGAGGGCCGTGGCCGTGAGGGCCTTGCCCAGCCGCGTCCGGTTGATGAACAGCCAAACCGCCCAGAAGGCCGCCACGGACAGGACGGCCACCGCCAGCTTGGTGGCCGGCACCGTGACACCCATGCCCACGGCGAAGCTCTTGCCCACCAGGACCCCGTGGTGGATGGCGCGGTCCTCGGAGCCGAAAAGGAGCAGGGCCACGTTGCGCAGGAAGAGCATGAGACCGAAGGTCCCCAGGAGCTGGGCCACCATGGGACCCCGCAGGAGGAACCGGACGAAGAGAAAATAGCACAGGACGCCCAGGATGAATCCCACGGCCGCGGCCACAGGGAGGGTGACAATGGGATCCATCCCCGTGCCCTGGGCGGTGAGAAGCCCCGCGTACATGCCGACCATGAGGAACTCGCCGTGGGCGAAGTTCACGATGTCCATGACGCCGAAGATGATGGTGAGGCCCAGGGCCACCAGGGCCAGCACCATGCCGATGAGGACCCCGGCGGCCAGGGACCCGATGAGAATCTCCATGCCCCCCTCTCCCCCTGCCCCCTGCCCCCCGGTCCGCGGGGGCAGGGGTGCCCAACGCGCATGGCCTCCCGGAAGGCCGTTCCCGTGTTTCCCCGGGCGGCTCAGAATCCCTTGAACGGATAGATCAGGCTGGCCGTGGCCACGTCGAAGGGGTACACGATCTCCAAGACCATGTCCCCGGAAGGTCCCTTCTGATACTGCCCGATGATCCCCGAGCCGAGGACGTTTTGCCCCGTCTCCTCGCCGGAGGTGGAAAACTTGATCCCGGCCCAGGGCACCACCAGCTGCTCGCCCGGGATGTGCAGGGCGTTGGCCGCCGCCTGGATGGCCTCTGGCTTGACCGATCCCGCCTTGTCCAGGACATGGACCCACGTCTGGACGCCCGTGAACCCCCGTGCCGAGGCGTCACTCAGGTCGTATCCCGCCTTTTTCTTGTACAGGGCGTTCACCTGGCCCGAGATCTTCTTCACCTCCCCCAGCTTGGGCGAGAAGACCGTGCGGCTCAGGATCCCCACGATGTCGTCGCCCAGGGTCTGGCGAAACTCGGGCGTCTCGAAACCTGCGTTCTGTCCCCAGATGAGCTTGGGCTTGCCCTTCTCGGCCTTGAGCGTCTTGACCATGAGGATGGCGTCTGAGGTGTACGAGGCGAAGAGCATGGCATCGGGCTTGGCCGCCATGAGCGAACGGACCTCGCTGGAGAGGTCCGCGGACTTGGCCGCGTACAGCAAGGATTTCTTGAGGTCGTAGCCGTATCGTTTGGCGTACTCCTCGATGAGGCTCGATGCCGCAGAGCCCCACTCGGTCTTCTCGCAGGCCGCAGCCAGGACCCTGATCTCCTCCTTGGGCACGGCCTTGACGCCCTTGGCCTTCCCCTCCTGGAGCCCCTTGAGGAACTCGAAGAGGTCCTTGGTGAAGATCCCATCGTGGGGCGTGGTCCGCCAGAACCACTTGTATCCCTGCTGGGTCAGGGCCGGGGACGTGGAGGAGTCGTTGATCATGGGTATCCCCTGCTGCTCGCACACCGCGCTCACGGCCTTGGTCACCGAGCTGTGGTAGCAACCCAGGATCCCCACCACCTTGTCATCCAGGATGAGCTTCTTGGCCAGGTCGGCCCCCAAGGTGGGGTTCCCCTCGTGGTCCTTGAAGACCAGGCGGATCTTGGCGCCACCCAGACCCTTGATCCCCGCCGATTTGGCCATGTCCATTGCCAGATCCGGCATGCCGTTGTTGGCGATCTCGGCCGCAAGCTCGGCCCCCATCTGCAGCTCGCGACCTGCGGACGCCGCGCCTCCGGTCAGGGGATACAGGACCCCGATCTTGATCTCCTGCTGGGCGTCCGCGGGTCCCGGCATCCAGACCAGAAGGGCCAACCCCCAGAGGCCCAGCGCCATCAAGTGCCGACCTGTGCGATTGCATCTCTTCATGGCATCCCCCTTTCTCTGTGTGGCTCGATCACATCCGCACAGCCCGGCCCCCTCACAGGACGGCCAGGCTCTCGTCCCTCCCGTCCGTCACCAGCATGAAGCCCGGGGCGTGGGTGATGGCCAGCTCGGGCTTGGCCTCGAGGAGGGCCATCTGAGGCGTGACCCCGCACGCCCAGAAGACCGGCACCTCCCCCCGGCGGATCGTCACCGGGTCGCCGAAATCCGGGCGGCTCAGGTCCAAGATGCCGATGCCGGCCGGATCCCCGATGTGCAGCGGTGCGCCGTGGACCCCCGGATACCGGGAGGTCACCTGGACGGCCCGGCTCACCAGCCCGGCCGGGATGGGGCGCATGGTCACCACCAGATTTCCACGAAACGGACCAGCCGAATCGCACGGAATATCAGTTACATACATCGATACGTTCACGTTTTCCTCGATGTATCGGACCGGGACGCCGGCCTGGATGAGGGCCCCCTCGAACGTGAAGCTGCACCCCAGGAGAAAGGTGACCAGATCAGGCCGCCAGAGGCCCCGGATCTCCTCGCGCTCCTCCACGGCCCCGCCCCGAAAGACCCTGTAGCGCGGCACGTCGGTGCGGATATCGGCTCCTGGCGCCATTCGCCTGGGCTCCCAGACCCCCTCCTCCATGACCTCTAGGATCGGGCACGGCTTGGGGTTGCGCTGGCAGAATAGGAGAAAGTGAAAGGCCAGGGACGCGGGCAGGATCACCACGTTGACCTGGGTGTGCCCGGGGCAGCAGCCCGCCGTGGGCCTTCGCCACTGCCCGCAGCGAACGGCAGACCGAAGCTCCCCGGGCGTCGTTGGGGCGCACAAGGCCCCCTGGCCGTCATTCACTGCTCGTTCCTCTCCCAGCACACAAGACCCGCTGGCAAGCTCGTTCAGATGAACGCTTATTACTTCCATACCGAGTCTCTTGTCAAGGCCGCAGGATGGGGACCCCGCCAGTGATCACCAAGCTCCCATGGAACTCCGTCTCGCCACAGCGCTGGGTCCTTGGACCGAGTCGGTGAAGGGCGGGCTCTCCCGGCCGAGGGCGAAGGTTGCCTCAGGAGCGCGGCCTTGGGGGCGCCGGTCTTGCAGTGCCTTGACAGTGCCGGCGCGCGTGTGATGGAATCGCGCCATCCGAGACAGCCCAGGGTGAATGCCCATGGGGTGCTGCACCACGTCACGGGCCGTGGGGCAGCGGCGCATCAAGGCTGCCTTGCCATCTGACGCTGAGAGCGATGGGGCATGCGGGAGCCGAGGTGACGCGCGATCTGGGGGTGAGCACATGGTCCGTGCACCCGTCTTGCGGATAGCGGGGAATCACCGGAGCTGAACCGCCGCCTGTACGTCCCTCAAATCTCCGAACCACCCCCACCGCACTGAACTTCCGGGTCCCAGAAACCGAAAACGCAATGTCGCCCAGCTCCGTCAAGGGACGGCGGGTGAATCTCCCGTTTGGGCGAGCCATACCACCCAGCGGCCCCACCTCATCTAGATGCTGATCAATGCGGTTGTCCATCCTGAGGAGGTACCTCTTTTCCATTCGGGACACAAGATGGTTTACGCTACCCGCCGGCGGGCCCGGCTTGACACCAACTGGGAGGACCCGTAGTGTGATGGGGGTCCGCCCATCAGGCACCCGAGGTGATCCATTGGAGAGGCTGCGGATCGTGGTGACCGGCCTGGCCGCCACGTACCCCTTCGGGGGTGTGTTCTGGGACTACATGCTCTACGCCCTGGGCCTGATCAGATTGGGGCACGATGTCCTCTACATCGAGGACACGGGCAAGTGGTGCTACGACCCCACGGCACTGTCCTTCGTGGAAAACGGCACCAACAACGCGGCCCACCTGGCCAGGCAGATCGCCCTGCTGGGGCCGGAGCTGGAGGGCCGCTGGTTTTACCGCGATGCCACGGGCCAGAGCTTCGGCCGCTCCTGGGAGGAGGTCAAGGCCTTTTGCCGGGGCGCCGACCTGTTCATCCACATCTCGGCCTCCTGCTGGATGCGCGAGGAGTACTTCGCCGCCGCCCGGGTCGCCTTCATCGACAGCGATCCCATGTACACCCAGTCCTCGGTGCCGGCCTACCTGGAAGGGACCATCGACCCCGAGGCGCGCGCCCGGGTGGACATGCTCCGGGCGCACAGTGTCTTCTTCACCTTCGCCGAGAACATCGGGGCCCCGGACTGCCTCATCCCCACGGAGCTCTTCCACTGGATCCCCACGCGCCAGCCCGTCGTCCTGGACTGCTTTCGGGGATTCGAGGTGCCGGTGGACCAGAGGCGCCGCGTGCTCACCACCGTGGCATCTTGGGAACCCACGGAACAGGGTCCCGTGGTCCGCGGTGTGGCGTACAAAGGAAAGAGCGCCGAGTTCCAGCGCTTCATGGATCTGCCCGCGGCCAGCGCCCTGCCCCTGGAGCTGGCCATGAGCGGCAAGTTCCCCCGGGAGCGGCTCATGGCCCACGGCTGGAGGGTCGTGGACGCGTACGACGTCTCCCACGACCCGTGGGTCTACCGGGACTACCTCGCCCGCTCATTCGGGGAGTGGAGCGTGGCCAAGAACGCATACGCAGCCAGCCGGAGCGGCTGGTTCTCCTGCCGCACGGCCTGCTACCTGGCCCTTGGCGTCCCGGCGGTGGTGCAGGAGACGGGGTTCTCCAAGGTCATCCCCAGCGGGGAGGGCGTCCTCGCCTTCGACACTGTGGAGGAGGCCAAGGAGGCCATCGACGCGCTGCTCTCCGACCCGAATCGACACGCCCGGGCCGCCCGGGAACTGGCCTCCGAGTACTTCGACGCCGGCCGGGTCCTCTCGCGCCTGGTGGCCCGAGCCATGGAGGCATGAGCCGGCCATGAGGGAGGGACGCTCGTTTTCATCCATCGACGGGCTGCTGGCCGAGCTGGCGGCCCATCGCTACATCACCGACCGCGCCCTGGCCACCGTCCTCTATCTGGCCTACCACCTCAAGAAGCCCGTCTTCCTGGAGGGAGAGCCCGGGGTGGGAAAGACCGAGGTGGCCTTGGTCCTCTCGCAGATGCTCCACACCCGCCTCATCCGGCTCCAGTGCTACGAGGGGTTGGACGCCGCCGCGGCCCTGTACGAGTGGAACTACCCCAAGCAGCTCCTGCGGATCAAGATGGAGGAACAGTGCCGGCGGGACCCCGAGGAGATCGGCCAGGTCATCTACACCGAGCCGTACCTCATCAAACGGCCCCTTCTGGAGGCCATCCAGGGCGCCCGGGGCCGGGCCCCCGTGCTCCTCATCGACGAGTTGGATCGGGCCGACGAGGAGTTCGAGGCCTTCCTGCTGGAGGTCCTCTCGGACTTCCAGATCTCCATCCCCGAGATGGGCACCCTCAAGGCCGTTCACAAGCCCATGGTGGTGGTGACCTCCAACCGCACGCGGGAGGTCCACGACGCCCTCAAGCGCCGATGCCTGTACCACTGGATCGACTACCCGGATCTCCCCAAGGAGCTGGAGATCATCCGGGCCAGGCTCCCTGCCATGGAGGCGCGGCTTGCGGCCCAGGTGGCCGGCTTCATGCAGCGGATTCGCCGGGAGGATTTTCTCAAGCGGCCGGGCGTGGCCGAGACCCTGGACTGGGCCGAGGCCCTGCTCAAGCTGAACCGGGATGTCCTGGACGAGGAGACCGTGGCCCAGACCCTGGGCTGCATCCTCAAGTACCGGGAGGATATCCAGCAGTTCCTCTGCGGGCCCTGGGCCGACCCCGGACAGCGCAAAGCGCTGCTGGGCGATCCGTGACAGTTCCCGGGAGGCCGACTGGGGCGCGTGCTGCGGTCAACGGGTGTACCTGGCCCGCACGAATCCCATGGCCTCGTCGATGGCCCGGGCCGCCTCCTCCAGATCCTCGTCCGTGTGTCGGTGGCAGATGTAGCCATGGTGGTACGGGGCGAGGAACACGCCCCGGCGGATGAGCTGGGTGTAGAAGTCCTGCCGCTTTCCCTTCTGGGTGTTGGCCTCATCCTTCTGAAACGTGATGAAAAACATGGGGGCGAGGCCCGTCAGCTCGGCCCCCACATCGTGCCGCTGGATGATCTCCCGGAGCCGGGCCAGGAACCGCTCTCCCTTGGCCCAGATGGCGTCGATGACCCGGTCCCGCTCCAGGATCTCGATGGTCTTGAGGGCGGCGACGAAGCCGTCGCTGTTGGGGAAGAAAGTGGACGATATGAAGAGCCGCTCCGCCGCGGCCATCATCACCTCGGATCTTCCCGTGACCACGCTGATTGCATACCCATTGGCCATGCCCTTGCCCAACACGGCCAGATCCGGGGTGACCCCGTAGTATACCTGGGCGCCCCCCAGGGAGAGCCTGAATCCGGTTCGGATCTCGTCGAAGATCAGCACCGCCCCGTACTGGTCGGCCAGGTCCCTGGCCCCTTGCAGGAACCCCGGAGCCGGCTCCTCCATCTTCTGGTGAAGGGGATGCCCCAACGGGGTCATGATGATGGCCGCCGTCTCGGCGCCGTGTCTGGCCATCAAGTCCCGGAGCTGGTCCAGTCGGTTGTATCGGAACTCGTGGACGTCCTCGTAAAGCTTCTCGGGGATTCCCCCCTTCATCTCCACGCACCAGTCGTGCCAGCCGTGATACCCGCACCGCAGGACCTTGGGTCGATTGGTATGGGCCCGGGCGATGCGCACGGCGGCCGTGGTGGCGTCGGACCCGGTCTTGAGGAAAATGCTCTTCTGGGAGCAGGGGACGATCCCGGACAGCTTTTCGGCCAGCGCGTTCTGGTAGGGCTGGCTCAGGGTGAAGCAGAAGCCCTTTTCCCGGATCTGCCGGATCACGGCCTCATCCACCTCGGCCTCCCGGTAGCCCAGGATGATGGGCCCGTACCCGCACAGGAAATCGATGAACTCGTTGCCGTCCACATCCGTGAGCCGCCCCCCCTTGCCCTGCTCCAGGAAGATGGGGTACTCCCCCGGGATGAAGTCACTGGGTTTCCTGGCCCCCAGGACGCCCCCGGGGACTCGCTGTCCGGCTTCCTCGAAGAGCTGGAGGCTCCGGCTGATGTTCAACCTCGGCGCCTCTTCCATGGAACGTCTCCCCCCCTCCCCCGCGCCCTGCCTCACCTAGACGGTCAGCAGGCATTCGGCGGTCTCCGTCAGATGGATACGGGCCCCCCGCTTGATCATGGCCCCGAGATATCTCTGGGGATCGATGCAGGCCTCCGGGGCCACCACGCCCCTGGCCTGAACATGGCCCGCGCACAGCATCTGCGCGGCAATGGACACGGGAAGGCCCGTTCCCGCCGCGGTCCTGCCTACCACGTCCGCGCTGTACGTCACTCGCTTGCCCTCCCGCTCCCCCTTGACGATCATCTTCATCCCCGAGGCCAGGGGCCCCCGGTCTCGGTCCCTGGGGATGCTCCGCCAGAGCCTCAAGGTCAGATCGTAAGGCGCCACCTGGACGCCCTTGACGTCCACGGGCTCGGTGCCGAGGAAGCCCGTGGCGTTCTGCTCCTTGATGAGCCGGTCCACCCAGGTTGGAATGAGGGCTCCCTTGATCACCACCTTCTTCACCCCCGGGATGTACCGGGGGATGGTGAGGGGCTGGGGGTGCCCCACGTAACTGATGAGGCATTCGCCCAGGGGTTCGAGAAACCGCACCGTCTCCTCCCCGGTGCCGCCCTGGACGTACTCCAGCCTGCCGTCCAGGAACTGGGGGACCTTGCCCGTGACCATATGGAGGCTGTGGTCCCAGGCAGCCCCTTCCCCGAGGTCCGCGATGCTCACCACCCAGTACAGGTAGATCTCGTCCACCCGCTCCAGGCGGTCCGCGAAGTATCGGGCCACGACGTTGTTGGTCCCGGGGTCCGAGCCCATGCCCGTCAGGATGGTGATCCCCGCCCTGCGGGCGGCCTCGTCGATGTCCGACGCGTAGAGAATGCTGACGGCCTCGTGGTCGTCGCAGATGTCGATGTAGCTGACCCCCGCCTCCACGGCCGCCCTGGCCACGGCCACGGCAGTCTTGTAGAACGGCCCGGCGCAGTTGACGACCACATCCACGTCCTTCATGGCCGCCACCAGGTCCGCGTGGTCGAAGGCGTCGGTCCTGCGGAAGAGCGCCTTGCCACTGGCCCGGAGCTTCTCGTGGAGCCTTTGCGGGTCCGTGTTGATGTCTCCCAGGATCACCCTTTCCACCTGCTCCTGTTTGATCAGGTCCCTGGCGGCCGCCTGTCCCATGTCCCCGGCGCCGCCCAACACCAGTGCCTTCATGCCTTGATCCTCCCCATGGCTTGCGTGCAGTCTCCGGAGGGACGCCGGCGGGCGGGCCCGCACGGCCCCCCGCGGCTTCCGAGCTCTGCCATAAAGCCCGGTCCCGGTGCGAAGTCCCGTATACGGGATATGGGCCGTCGTGTCAAGACCGGCGCCGGTTGA
>CAZEPJ010000039.1:0-43321 GCA_964514105.1 uncultured Desulfarculaceae bacterium
CACCGCACCCGGCGCAGCAGGCACAATCTGCTGCTGAGGCAATACCGAAGACTGGGATGCGGCGTCGCCGCCGCAAATCCCCACAAGTCCCACGCCCAATACCCAGGCCACCACGACTCGATCCTTCCTCATCTGCTCGTCTCCTTTGCACCTTCTGGCTTCCCGCCGGGGAAGGGGACGGCCACGTACCGTGCCTTTCACGGCGCCAGGCCGGGCCCCCCGGGGGCCGACTTGGGCGAACAGCATGGGGACGGCGCATGAAGGGACGATGAAGGCAACATGAAGATGCCTTCACCAAAAGGGGGCGGGGTTGACAATTATGAGCATATGCTTAAAATAAAGCCATGGCCAGGCCCATGAAACCCAGATGCGTGCGTTGCGACCCCCACGCCCTTTATTTCAAACCCAGGGGCATTCCCATGGTGGACCTGCAGGAGGTGCGCCTGGCGAGGGATGAACTGGAGGCCATTCGCCTGGCGGACCTGGAGGGCCTACACCAGGCGGATGGAGCGGTGCGCATGGGGGTGTCCCGCCCCACGTTTGGCCGGATTCTCAAGCGGGGAAGGCGAAAGGTGGCCCGGGCGGTGATCCGGGGAGAGGCTTTGAGGATCGAGAACCAGCAATCGGAGAGAGGAGAGGGGAGATGAAGGTCTGTTTTCCGGTGGAGCGCGATGAGGGGATGGAGAGCCGGGTGTTCGGGCACTTCGGGTCCGCACCCGCCTTCGTGATCGTGGACACCGAGGGGGTTGGGACGGACACCGTGGACAACCGGGATCTCCACCACGCCCATGGCATGTGCAACCCGGTGGCGGCCATGGGGGGCCGTCAGGTGGACGCGGTGGTCGTGGGCGGCATCGGCGGCGGCGCCGTTGGCAAGCTCAATGCCATGGGCGTGCGGGTCTTCGCGGCCGCAGCGCCCACGGTCCGGGAGAACCTGTCATTGTTGAGCGAACGAAAGCTCAACGAACTGTCGTTCCAACACGCCTGCCAGCACCACGGGGCCAGCGGCTGCGGGCATCATTGAGGCTGCAAGCGGGTGTCCGTGTGGGCCGCGTCTCGCGGCCCACACCCCTTCTTGCCGCCCCACCCAAGGACCCTCCCCGGCGTTCTTCATCCTCCCAGTGACCGTTCAGGTGCAGGTGGCGGCCCCATGGTCCCGGAGCCAGCCGGGGGCGGGGGGCGATGGGACACCCATGGCCGCAAAGCAGGCAGGTACCGCCATCGGCCAGATGCGCCCCAGGCGTTCTGCCAGGGCGGCCTGCATGCCGCTGCCATGGGGTGATCGGCAAGGCGTCAAGTGCACAAACATGGGGCTGGCTTGGTCAGTTGCCGCTTGTAACTGGCCGCGACCGTATTGGATAGCCTTGCCCGTGGTTTTTCTTGTTGACAAGTCGCATCTTCTCTGATTCCCTACAGTAGTTATAGTTATTTCGGCTCCCGAGAGTTCCCGGCCCGCGTCATGCCCATGGCGCGGTTGAGGGGCGGGCCGTCCAACGCAGCCACATGGTCCGACGGTCCAAATCCCCGGCCAGGCATGGCGTCGGCCGGGGACAGCCGAATCCGTCCCCATCGCTGGCGCTTGGATGGCGTTTGGCCAGTCTTTCCATTGCGAAAGGAGGAACCCGGAGATGACCCTGAGAGTCCTCGCTGTGCTGTTCTCCATGGCGGCCGCCTCTGCGGCCCTGGCCGTGGTGGGGGGGGGAGACATCGCGTTTGAGGGAGGCAATGCGGGCCGGGTCGTCTTCAGCCACGACAGCCACGTGTCCCTCCACTGGCTGAGCTGCACGGAGTGCCACACCTCGACGTTCACCACCAAGGGGGCGCACAGGCCGGTCACCATGGCCCAGATGGCCCAGGGGCGATCCTGCGGCGCGTGCCACAACGGGAAATGGGCCTTCTCGGTCCAAGAGAACTGCAAGCTCTGCCACCAATAGACGCATCCCCAAGGAGGTTGCCCCCATGATTCAGGGTAGGGACGAGCTGACCGTCATCCAGGAGGACATCCGCAGGGCGCTCCAGCGCCCGGCCCCCAGGTGGGCCATGGTCATCGACCTGCGCAAGTGCACGGCGTGCCACGCGTGCACGGCGGGGTGCGTGGCGGAGCACAAGAGCCCCCCGGGCATCGTGTACCGGCCCGTGTACGAGGAGGAAATGGGGGTATTCCCCAAGGTGAAGCGCCGCTTCACCCCCAGGCCGTGCAACCAGTGCGACGACCCGCCCTGCGTGTCCGCGTGCCCCAACCACGGGGAGGGAAAGGCCACCTGGAAGGACCGCGGCGGGGTCACCGCCGGCGTCGTCATGATCAATTACACCCAGTGCATCGGATGCGGGCGGTGCGTCCTGGCCTGCCCGTACAAGGCCCGGGCCCTTGACGGCGGGGCCTTCTACACCGAAGGCACCCCCAAGGTGGAGGACTACGAGAAGGCCCCCGCCTGGGAGTACGGGAAGAAGTGGCCGCGCGAGAGCCATGAACTGCCCGTGGGCACGGCCCGCAAGTGCCACTTTTGCGTACATCGACTCAAGCTGGGGATGCTGCCCATGTGCGTGAGCACCTGCCCGTGCCGGGCCAACGCCTTCGGCGACGCCGAAGACCCCGAAAGCCTGGTCTTCGCGCTCCTGAAGGAGAACAGGAGCAAGGTCAAGGTCCTGGCCTCGGTCAGGTCCACCGGCGACCGGCACATCGGCCCATCCGACCTGCGGGGGCTCCGGCCCGAGGAGATCTCCCGTGCCGTGGGGTACCCGGGGCAGGCCCCGGTCTTCGCCGATTGGGCGCCCACCAAACCCAGGGTGTTCTACATCCTGCCGTGAATCAAAGGGGGAGAGAGATGGTGGATCGAGCAAACAAGGGAAACGGGGTGGGCAGGCGCGGGTTCATCAAGTGCTCCGCGGTGCTGGGCGGCACGCTGCTGGCCAGTCAGATGTCGTGGGTGGGCGATCTCATCCGCCGCGCCGAGGCCGGCCTCCTGACGCCAGAGGAGGAATACGAGCTCATCAAGGCGGACAATACCCTGTACACCGTCTGCCTCCAGTGCAACACCGGCTGCGGCATCAAGGTGAAGCTGTTCCGCAAGGGCGGCTCGGCCGTGGCGGCGAAGATCGACGGAAATCCGTACAACCCCTTCGTGGCCCTGCCCCACGCGGCATTCAAGACGTCCCCCTACGAGCTCAATACCGTCGATGCCGCCATCTGCCCCAAGGGCCAGGCGGGCCTGCAGACCGCGTACGATCCGTACCGCATCACCAAGGTGCTCAAGAGGGCAGGCCGGCGGGGCGAGGGGAAATGGACGACCATTTCCTTCGACAAGGCCATCGAGGAGATCGTCGAGGGAGGCAAGCTCTTCAGCCATGTCCCCGGAGAGGAGGGCCGGGTGGTGACCGGGCTCAAGGAGATCTGCGCCCTGCGGGACCCCAAGGTCGCCAAGGCCCTGGCCGACGACGTCAAGACCATCACCAAGGCCAAGGACAGGAACAAGGCCGTGGCGGAATTCAAGACGAAGCATGCGGCAGATCTCGGCTACCTCATCGACCCCGGCCATCCGGACCTGGGCCCCAAGAACAACCAGCTGGTTTACTTCTGGGGGAGGAAGAAGGGCGGACGGGGAGACTTCGCGGCCCGGTTCTTCGGTGACTACCTGGGGACGGTGAACACCCACGGCCACACCACGGTATGCCAGGGCTCCCTGTACTTCACCTGCAAGGCCATGAGCGAGCAGTACGATTTCAACAAGTTCGGCGGCGGAGTCAAGTTCTACTGGCAGCCCGATCTGGAGAACGTCGAGTTCATCCTGTCGGTGGGCTCCAATCTCTTCGACGCCAATTACGGCCCGCCCAACATGAACGCGCGGCTCATCCCCAACATCGTTTCGGGAAAGACCAGGCTCGTGGTGGCGGACCCTCGCTTTAACAAGGCGGCGGCCAAGGCGCACCGCTACCTTCCGGTCATCCCGGGGACGGACGGCGCCCTGTTCGCGGCCGTGATCCAGTGGATGATCCAGAACGAGCGGTACGACAAGTCCTATCTTTCCAATGCCAACGCAGCGGCGGCCAAGGCGGGGGGCGAGCCCACGTGGACCAACGCGGCCCTGCTGGTCAAGATCGACAAGGACGGCGTCCCCGGCAAGTTCCTCCGTGCCCACGAGATCGGGCTCAAGCCCGCCGAGAAGCGCAAGGACAAAGGGGGCGTGGAGCACGACTTCGAGTACCTGGTGGCCATGAAGGACGGGCAGCCGGTGGCCGTGGATCCCAACGACGAGAAGAACGCCGTGACCGGTGACCTGCGGGTGGACACGGAGATCAAAGGAATCCGGGTGAAGAGCGGCTTCGAGATCGTCGCCCAGTCCGCAGGCGCCAAGACCATGGCTGGGTGGGCCAAGATCTGCGGGCTGAGCGTGTGGGAGATCGAACAGACGGCCAGGGAGCTGACCAGCTACGGCAAGAAGGCCGTGGTGGAGGTGCACAGGGGGGTGGCCCAGCACACAAACGGCTTCTACAACGTCACTTCGGCCATGACCATCAACCTCCTGCTGGGGAATTTCGACTGGAAGGGGGGAATGATCGCCGCCTCGACCTACAACGCGACGGGAGGCAAGGAGGGCCAGCCCTTCAACCTGGGCAAGATGAAACCCAGCTCCCTGCCCAAGTTCGGGATCAGCTGCATCCGCCACGACATCAAGTACGAGGACACCACCCTGTTCCAGGGATACCCGGCCAAGCGAAACTGGTGGCCCCTGTCCAGCGACATCTACGAGGAGATCATCCCCTCCATAGGGGACGCGTATCCGTATCCGGTCAAGGCGGTGTTCAGTTACATGGGGGCCCCGACCTACTCCCTGCCGGCGGGCCAGACCAACATCGCCGTCCTGGCCGACCTCGACAGGGTGCCCCTGTTTTTCACCTCGGACATCCTCATCGGAACGACCTCCATGTATGCGGACTACATCTTCCCGGACCTGAGCTATCTGGAGCGATGGGAGATGCAGGGCTCCCACCCCAACATGCCCGTGAAGGTCCAGCCAATCCGCCAGCCGGTCATCGCCCCCATCCCCGAGACCGTCCGGGTGTTCGGGGAGGAGATGCCGTGCAGCTACGAGGCCGTCATGCTGGCCCTGGCCGAGAGGCTCAAGTTGCCGGGCTACGGCAAGGACGGGTTCGGTGCGGGCCAGGACTTCTCACGGCCGGACGACTTTTACATCCGCATGGTGGCCAACGTGGCAACGGACGGATCGCCCGTGCCGGACGCAGACGAGCGGGAGGTGAAGCTCTTTCTGGATTCCCGCAAGCATCTCCCCAAGACGGTCTTCGACCCGGAGCGCTGGGAGCGCATCGCCGGGCCCAACTGGCGCAAGGTGATTTACGTGCTCAACCGCGGCGGGCGCTTTCAGGACCACAAGGACATCTACAAGGGCGAGCTCGTGGCCAATCAGTACAAGCGGCTCATCAACTTCTACCAGGAGAAGACCGCCGGGACCAAGAGCGCCTTCACCGGCAGGCCCAATCCGGGGTACGCCGTGTACCTCCCCATCGCCTCGGCCCTGGGCAAGTCGCCCCAGGAGCTGGGTCTGGATGACGGCTACCCGCTTCACCTCATCACCCAGAGGGACATCCGCATGTGCAAGTCCCGGACCGTCACCGACTACTGGCTTCTGGCCATGCTTCCCGAGAACGCCGTGGTGGTCAACGCCCTGGACGCCAGGCGGCTGGGACTCAGGAGCGGCGATCTCGTCCGGGTGACCTCGGCCACCAATCCGGACGGGGTGTGGGACCTCAAGAACGGGACGGTCAAGCCCATGGTGGGGAAGGTGCAGGTGACCGAGACCATCCGGCCGGGGGTGGTCACCTTCACGCTGGGCCACGGGCACTGGGCAACGGGCGCGGCGGACGTCGTCGTAGACGGCCGGCGCATCGCCGGAGACCCCAGGCGGGCCACGGGCGTCCACGCAAACGCCGCCATGTGGGTGGATCCGTACCTGAAGAACACCTGCATGCTCGACCCCGTGGGCGGGAGCGTCTCCTTTTACGACACCAAGGTGAAGCTGGTCAAGGTCGCCCAGGGGTAACGTCCTTCTCGTGGCGTGCGTTGCGGCCGCCGGCGGGGGTAAGCGGGATGAGGTCGTTCGACGAGCTCTTGGCGGAATCGGTGGCGGGCCACGGCCATCTGTGCCCGGGGCAAATCCTGGGGGTCCGCATGGCCATGCTGGGGTGCAGGCTTCTTGCCATTCAGGAGCCGCGCTCCCGGGCGGAGAGGAAAAAGCTCATCGTCTTCGTGGAGATGGACCGCTGCGCCACAGACGCCATCGCCAGCGTCACGGGCTGTTCCATGGGGAAGCGAACACTGAAGTTTCGCGACTACGGCATCATGGCCGCCACATTCTGTCACGTGGAGCATAACGAAGCATACCGCATCGTGGCCCGGGAAGAGGCCAAGCTCCGGGCCCGCATCCTGGCTCCGGGGCACGGAGACCCTTTCCAGCAGCAGCTCCAAGCGTACAGGACCCTGCCGGATCGGGATCTTTTTTGCATCCAGCGCGTGGAAGTGGAACTTGCGCCCTGGGAACTCCCAGGCCCTCCGCGGCGCCACGCCCGCTGTGCCCGGTGCGGCCAGATGGTCCGCGACGGTCGCGAGGTCAGCCAAGAGGGCACCGTCCTTTGCCGCCCCTGCGCCGGGGAAACGTATTTCCAGCCCTGGTTCGATGAGGCCGCCAGGGCGTTGCCCTGAAGGTCCGGACTCGGGCCGGGGGGTGGCCGGGATGCAGCTTTGCCGGCGAGGAAAAAACGTCTACACTGGGGTCGTCCGCAGCCAGGGCGGTTCCCGGCAGACCGCAGCGGCGTCGGTCGCCCCTGGGGGGGCGGGCCCGTGAGAGCATGCCACGTGGGGAGAGGCATCCGTGAGCCCCAGGACGTTCTGCGCGGCCACCTTCAACGTCAACGGCATCCGGGCCCGACTGCCGGTGCTCCTGGATTGGCTGGAACGGACGCGGCCCGACGTGCTGTGCCTCCAGGAGACCAAGGTGCCCGACGATGCATTCCCCACCCGGCCGTTGGAGGCCCTGGGGTACCAGTGCGTCTTTCGGGGCGAGAAGGGCTTCAACGGGGTGGCGGTCCTGAGCCGAAGACCCGTGACCCGGATGCGCGCAGGGTTGGATGACGGGGGACCGCCCGACGAGGCCAGGCTCCTGCTGGTGAAGGTTCAAGGAGTCTTTGTCCTCAACACCTATGTTCCCCAGGGAACCGCCCCCGACTCGCCGCGCTTTCAGTACAAGCTGCAGTGGTTCGGAAGGCTCAGGGCCTTCATGGATCGCTTCATGGATCCCCATGAAGGCGCCTTGTGGTTGGGGGATTTCAACGTGGCCCCGGACCCGCGGGACGTATACGACCCCGAGGGACTGGTGGGCCAGATCGGATTCCACCCGCAGGAGCATGCCGCATTGCAGGCGGCGAAGGACTGGGGGTGGGTGGACATTTTCCGCCGGCATGTCCGCGACGGGGGCCATTACAGCTTCTGGGACTATCGCCTCCGGGGGGCCGTGTCAAGGGGGCTGGGTTGGCGGGTCGATCACATCTGGGCCACCAGTGCCATGGCCGCGAGATCCGCGCGTTGCTGGATCGACGTGGGGCCCCGGCGGGCCCATCGGCCGTCGGATCACGCCCCCGTCCTGGCCCAGTTCGAGATCTGACTCCCGGCCTGCGGGGCCGCCCGTCACCGTTTGACAAACGGGACGGCCTCGCCCAGGAGATCGGGATTGGCCGCGTGCTTCTCCAGCAGATGGCGGACGAGCGCCGAATCGCTGCTTCCCTCGGGGACCACCTCCTCTCGGACCATCCACAGGATCAGGCGACGCCCGTCTTCGTCCAGTCGGTATTTCATGTACGTGTATTTCCGGTCGCTGGTGAGGTCCTGGATTGTGACGAACGGGGCTTGGCCCACGTCGGAATGGAATGCGCGGTACATCTCCCCCTCGTAGAATACCGCATATTCATCCTCATCCCATCTGGCCACGCGCATGGTCTCCTTTCCATCGCCCGATACCCATACGCCCAGGGTCCGCTCGTCCACGGGTCGCGTCGGCGCCCCCGTAATGGGGACGTCGTGCTTGCAGCCCCACGGCGCGGCCGCACAGACGGCAATCCAGAGCAAGCTCAATCCCCTGGTCAACGCCCATTTCGTTGCGTTCACGCGGCCTCTCCTTGAGGCAGGGGGCGCGCCCGCCCATTGCCTTCCCTCAGGCCTTGCGCCGGCCAGCCCGCATGCGTGCCACGTCCTCGGCGTGGCCGTAGATGTGGAGGCCTTTGGATGTGGCGATGATCTCTCCGTCCTCCACGCCGATCTCCGAAGCCATGTATTCCTTGAGGAGCTGGATGCCCGCCAGGTTCAACGGGAACCCACCCCACAGGTCCCAGGAGCGGAAATAGGGCATGAAGTGGAGCCGCCCGTACCGGATGCGGGTGTCGATGTGGCGCAGGCAGGGCGGGTCCTCCAGAAGGAGATCCTCGGGCTCGGCCACCTGGAGGAGGAGCTGGTTGGTGCCGTGACCGTCTCTTCGATACCGGTCGATGACGAGATCGATCTGGGTGCGACCCGCCAGCGGCCGGCAGAGCCTCCCGCCGTACGTGTATTGCTCCCCGGGTCTCGTCCGCTCGCAATAAAGGTACTCGCCGAAGTACCTGAGCACCCCCTGCTCGTCGCATGGGGCCGGGACGCCATGGGGAACGGTGGGGAGGAGCCGCCGCACTCCGCTGCGGTCCTCATCACGCCGCCCCCCCGGCATGCTGACTCGCACCGTGACCCAGTCGAACTCCCGGCGGGTGTCGCCCGCGTAGCTTCCCTGATCCACGGTGTAGGTCTGGTAGTCGCCATCGAACAGGGCGAAGAGGCACTGGAACCAGGCGTCATCCAGCGTGGTCGCTTCGATGGTGGTCAGCTTCATGACGCTGCGCCCTTCCGGTCCCGGGGCCCGCATGTTCGTCACGGCCGGTAGCTTGGGTCCACCGCCCGCAGCTGATCCGTGACGTCCTGGATGTTCTGCTGGATCTTGGGGGCATAGCGATTATTGGGGTACTTCTTGTTGGTCTCCTGCAGAAGGCTCAAGGCCTGCACCAGGTTTGCCTTGCGATTGGCTGGCGACCCTTCCCGCGCCTTGAGCACGAGAGCGGCCGCCTCCCGGCGCTTGCTTTCCGCGTACCGGTCCTGCGCCTCCTGGATCCCCTTGCGCGCCTGTCCCTCGTATTCCGTCCCCTCCACGGTCTGAAAGACCCGGATGGCCTCTTCATACCGGTCGTTGGCCAGGAGGCCCTGACCTTCCTGGAGGCGCGCGGTCTGCGCCTGGTGCGTGGAGGGATCCGTCGGCCCCTGGGGCGGGCGCGGGCCGTCGGGGGCCGTCACCTGCGGCGGGGCCATCTGGGGGGGCAAGGAAGCTGCGGCATCCGGCGGCCGCTCCGCCGCCCCTCCCGGCGCAACCGGCTCTCGCGCGGCGGGACCTGAATCCCCCGCTGAAGGGACATCGGGCGCTGCGGCGGGGCGGACCTCGCCCCGCCGCAGCCGGATCTGCTCCAAGCGCAGTTTGGCCAGGTCCACCCACCGATCCCGCTCCTTGCTGCCCTCCAGCAGGATCTGGTACCGGTCTCCCGCCTTGTCCAACTGGCCGTCCTCGAAGAGCCAGTTGGCCAACATGTAATTCAGGCCCATGCCGTCCACGGCCTGGGCCGCTCCGCCCATCAGAGGCTCCAGGATGCGGATGGCATCCTGGCGGTTGCCGGTTCGCCCCAGGCAGGTTGCCCGCATGACCACCACGTCGGTGGGGGCCTGGGCCTGGGGTTGGGTCTTGACGATGGCCTCGTGCTCCCGAAGGACCCAGGCGCAGTCGCCCCTGCCGTACGCCGAGCGAAGGGCCTCCCAGGAAACCCGGGTCTCCTCGGTGACCCGCGGCCCCCCCGGCCCCGGAGGATCGAGGGGGGCCAGGGCCAGGCACTCCAGGAACCGCCCGGCCAGCGATTCGGACCGCCGGGCCCGCTCCTGGGCATCCTGGGTCGGTTTCCAGGCCCCGAGGTCGCCCTGGATCTCCTTGAGGCGCGCCAGTTGGTCCTCCACCGCGAGGATCCACGCGTCCAGCACCGCCTGCCTGGGGCCCCCCTGGGCCACGCGGCGGGCCCGGACCTGGGACAAAACCGCCTCGCGCTTCTGGATCTCCTTCTGGAGCACCGCAGGGTCCACGGCCGCCGGCCCCGCCGCCGGTCGCTGGAGGCCGGGGGCGGTCGGCGGCGGAGTCACGGCGCGCTTGGGTTCGCATCCGGCCACCAAGACGGCAAACAACGCCACGGCGAGGAGACCCCTGCCGCATCCCACCCCCCATCGGGTTTCCCTCATTTGCCCTTCTCCGACAAGATCGCCGGGCTGAACAGCCGCCGCGGCTCGAACCGCTCCCCAACCATGTCCCCATAGGTGCGAACCCTGACCCCCGCCCCTCCCGCCTGGGGCAGACCCGATCCCGAATCCACGGGGACCTCTCGCATCTCCGGGGACCATTCAATGGCCAGGGCACCCCCTGGCCGGAAGGTGAAGTCCAGGATGTCCAGCCGCTCCTCCAGATTCAGATGCCTCAGGGCGGACTGTGCCACGGGGATCCAGATGGGGAGCGCCCCGGCAGCCCCGTACACGCGCACGTGGGTGTTCTTCATGGGCCGGTTGTCATCATAGCCCACATAGACGGCGATCACCACCCCATTGTCCAGGGTGAGGGACGAACTGCCAGGGTGGGCCCCGGGGAGGAAGCCGACGAAACTGGAGTTGCGGTACTCGTCGGCGGTGCCGGTCTTTCCCAGGGCCGGCACCTTGAGGTTGAGCTTCTTCAGGATGGCCTCGTGGCGCGAACCGGACAGGATCAGGGCGTTGTCCGCCTGGTGGCCCGTCCCATTGGAAATCACCTTGCGCAGGATCTCCGCCGAGGACTGGGCCAGATGGGGATCGATGACGCGCTTGACCTGGGGCCGGGCCTCGTAGAGGACCTCGCCGTCAGGTCCCTCGATCCGCTGGATGAGAAACGACCATGACCGCTCTTCCGGCTGGTTCTCGGGCTGGACGATGCTCCCCGTCACCAGGGCATAGTACATGCGGGAGACGTCCTCCATGGTGACCGCGTTGGCCCCCAGGGGCAGAGAGAGGACCGGATCGAGGGAGGAATCGACCCCCATGCGCTTGGCCAGGCGGACCACGTACCGCAGGGCCATGGTCAGCTTGAAGTCCCGGACGCGGCAAAGGACGTCCAGGTCGTACGGATCGTGCTCCCGCAACGTGGTGAGGCGCCGGTTGATTCCCTCCTGGAGCTGGTCCAGCAGGGCGGTGGGAAGGGCCCCATCCACCCAGACCCTGGGCAGGGGGACCACCTGATCCAGGCTCCGGCCCATCTGCAACTGAGAGATCACCCACTGGAGGTCCAGGGCAACCAGGGAGCGCCCCCCCGGGCTCTGGGTATACACGATCCGCTCTCCCTCGGGCCGGTATTGGAAGAAAAAGCGTCCCTTGCCCGGCAGGGCCAGGCCCACGCGCTGTCCTGCGTCCGGCTGCGTCACCGCCCAGCGGAGGACCTCGTAGTCGTTGCGCATCTCGTCCTGCAATGTGCGAAGGCGCAGGAAGTTGTGATGGAGGGCCCGGAGCTCCTGGTCCCGGAAGCGGGATTCCCGCGAAGCCTCCTTCATCTCCTCCTTGAGGTAGCGCTCGACCCCCAGTCCGTAGTGGAGGTCGTCCAGGGCCGTGAGCTCCTCGGTCCGTCCCCCGAAGATGAGGTCCGTGCGCAGATCCTCCCGGGTCTCCTCGAAGGCGGCGTGGAGGAGGGAGTCGCGGCTGATGTGCACCTTGATCTCATCGCGCACCCGCTGGGCGTACCGCGCCCGGGATTCTCCGGCTCGGGGGGCTAGGTCGAGCGTGCGGGCGAGCTCCTTGAGCTGGGAGGGGTTCAACCGGTCGCACAGATGATACAGGAGCCAGACCGTTGCGATGTTCTCGGACTTGGCGCCGGCCCAGGCCATGGAGACCCACTCGTGGGGGCTTTGGTGGTCCGGATGGGGGATGTAGAGCCGGCCGTGGTGCAAGAAAGCTTGCCAGCGGTTGCGCAGGGGGTCCATGTTGCCCCAGTTCAACTGCAGCGCCGCCATGTAGATCAGGGGTTTGAACACCGAGCCCACCTGGCGTTTGGCGTCCAGGGCCCGGTTGAAGTGGATACCGTCGAATCCGCTGACCATGGAGCGGATGAAACCGTCCTGGAGCACGAGGACTCCCCCGTTGACCTCGGGGTACTGGTGCAGGGTGAGAAGGGATCGACCCTCCTTGTCCCGCCCGCGCATCTGCACGAACACGGGATCCCCCACCTGGATCTCCTTGAGGATCAGGCTCTCGTCTCCCTTCTTGGGGGTGGCCCAGGTGCCCCGTGCGCCCTGGAGCAGCGCCGCCAGGATGCGCTGGATCCCCTCCCGGTCCACGCGCCCCATCTCTCCGCCGGGCAGCTCCACGTCGATTTCCGGCCCGTCCTTCTGGGCCCGCACGGCGCGGACGGTTCCGAACGCGAAGCCCTTGCGATCCACCTCGTCCTCGGCCGCCATCACCCGCCGGTACCGCTCCAGCACCACATCCCGCCGGTACCCCGTCAGGCGGGTCTCCAGCAGGGAGAGGTTTTCCCGGGTCACCTGTTGGGCAACCTCCTGGAGGTCCTTCCGGATGCTGGTGACGATGCGCACCCCCGACGTGGCTATGTTATCCACCCCGGCGTCCTCCAAGGCCTCCTGGACGTCCGGACGCTCCAGGCGGTCGCGCACTGCGTCCAGAGCCGAGTTCATGGCGTACCGAATGCGCCCCTGGTTGAAGGGGATCTCCTCCCGCACGGTCTGGTCAAACTCCTTCTGGTCGATGAAGCCCAGCGCCAGCATGTTCTTCAGGACGTACTCCGTGCGATCCCGGGCCTTGGCCAGTGCCTGCTTGCGGGCCTGGTCTCCCTTGTGGATGAACGGGTTGTAGCGGTTGGGGGCCTTGACGCAACCGGCCAGAAACGCGCTCTCCATGAGGGTCAGCTTATCGGCCGGCTTGTTGAAGAAATACTGGGCCGCAATGCCCAATCCCACGCCGTTGCCGCTGACGAAGAACTGGTTGGAATACCATTCGAGGATCTGCTCTTTGGAGTAATGGGCCTCCAGCTTGAGGGCGTGGGTCAACTCGACGATCTTGGCCTTGAAGGATCGCTTCTCGCGCTTGAAGAGGTTCTTGGCCGTCTGCTGGGTGATGGTGCTGCCCCCCTGCACCACCCGGCCCGCCCTGAGGTTCAGGACGAGGGCGCGCAGTATGCCCGCCGGGTCGACGCCGGGGTGGGAGAAGAAGTCCTTGTCCTCGGCCGCGAGCAGGGCGTGGACGAAGCTCTTGGGAATCCGGTCGTATGGGATGTAGCTCCGGTGCTCCTCCTGGAAGAACACCCCGATGACCGTCTGGCCATCGTCGTAATAGACGGGGCTCTCCAGGGTGAAGATCCGCTGGATCCGCTCCCGGGAGATCTCCTCCCCCGGGTTGAGGACGATGAAGTAGTAATACGCCCCGCCCAGTGCGCCGATTCCCAGGGCCGCCAGCACCGCCATCCAGGCCAGGAGGGCGAGAACCCGCCCGGCGCCCCGGCGCCGGGCCGAGGCGTTCCGGCCCGAGTCGTCCTGCTTTTTAGAAGGACGGGTCACTTCCTGAAAAACCCCTTCTTCCTGGGCGCGACGTGCTCTCCGGCGGCTTCCGCGAGTTCTCGGAGCAGTTCCTCCTGTCGGGGTGTGAGGTCGGTCGGGGTCTTCACCACGACCTGGACTACCTGGTCTCCGCGGCCGTGGCCCCTGAGCCTGGGCATCCCCGCGCCGCGCAGGCGAAAGAGGGTCCCGGTCTGCGTCCCCCTGGGGATCTGAACAGCCTCCACTCCCTCGAGCGTGGGCACGTCCACTGTGGCTCCCAGGGCGGCCTGGGTGAAGGAAACCGGGGCCTGGCAGAAAATGTCATCTCCCTGCCGCTCGAAGAAGCCATGGGGTTCGAGATAGATGACCACGTACAGGTCGCCGGGAGGCCCGCCGCCCTCGCCCGGCTCACCCTCCCCGCGCAGGCGGAGCCTGGAGCCCGTGTCCACGCCCGGCGGGATCTTGACGCTGACTGGCCGCTGGACCTTGACCCGTGTCGTCCCGTGGCAGGCTTCGCACGGATCCGTGATGATCTCCCCGCGGCCGTAGCACCGGCTGCACGTGGTGCTCATGGTGAAGAACCCCTGGGAGCGAGTGATCTGGCCCCGGCCGTTGCAGGCCGGACAGACCGCGGGGCGGGTGCCGGGCCGCACCCCCGATCCATGGCAGGCGGGGCACGGCGCGTGGTGCTCCACGGGGATCTCGACTTCCTTGCCCCGGGCGGCGTCCTCCAGGGTGAGGGTGAGATCGTAGCGCAGGTCCTCCCCGGATCGGCCCCGGGATCTCCCCCTGCGGGAGCCGAAGCCGAAGAAATCCTCGAAGATGTCCCCGAAAGAGGAGAAGATGTCGTCGAATCCTCGGAACCCCGTGAAGCCGGTGCCGCGAAGCCCCTCGTGGCCGAAGCGGTCGTAAATCTGCCGCTTCTCGGGGTCCCGAAGGACCTCGTACGCTTCGGAGGCCTCCTTGAAGCGCTCCTCGGCCTCCCGGTCCCCGGGGTTTCGGTCCGGATGATATTTCATGGCGAGCTTGCGGTAGGCCCTCTTGATCTCCTCGTCCGGTGCCTGCCGCTCCACTCCCAAGATCTCGTAATAGTCCCGCTGGGTGGGCATCAGAAGTCGTAGTCCTCCAGGATCTTTCCGGTGCGGCCTCGCTCGACGATTTCATCCATCTTGGAGCCCAGATCCACGCCCAACTCCTGGGCCCGCTTCTTGGCCCAGAGGCCTACATTGCGGGAGTCCTTGTAGAAGGAATCGTCCTGGCGGGCTCGGGGATCGAAATCCCTCAGGCGCTGCCCTTCGGTCTTGTGGAGGGCAAAGCGCGAGAGGATTCGCTGCAGGGAACGGGCCCCGCAGTGGCGGCAGGCCAGCGCCGCCTCATCCCCGGGCTTGAGGATCAGGGCGCCCATGACCTTGCCGCACGCTCCGCAACAGTACTCGTAGATGGGCATGGCATCGCTCCGGAAGGCCGGACGAGGCCCAAGGGTCGTTTCCGGGGCACCGGGCGGCCCGGCAACCCCTCACCGTTTGGCCCCACCCCCGGTCAAATCGGGCAAGACGGCCCTGGCGTCCTGGATCACATCTTCCAGCAGTTTCTCAGCCACCAGATACGCGGGTGAATCCCCCTTGCCCCAGGCAAAGGCCATGCCCGGCCGGTCCGGGGCGGCCTTTCCCACTCGAAGAACGGCCAGGGGCTCCTTGGCCTCGCCCCACACGATAGCCCGGAGGCGAGGTGCGCCCTGACCCGTGGTCGCGGCATCCGGCGGCTGGCCCACGATCTCCTCGAACCGGGCCTCTCTCAAAGTCCACAGCAGCCCCTGGGCCCGGGCGGCCTCCAGCTCGCCCTCCCGGGGCGCCTGGAGCTTCCAGTTCTCTCCCCTGCGGGTCATCTCCAGGGTCTTGTCCTCCCAGGAGACCTGGAGCCGTCGCACGGCGGGCAGGTCGAAGGAGACGAACCGCTTGTCGCGCAGATCGTGGGCCGAGACCCTGAGCTCTTGGCCCAGCTTCTTGTCCACGACGACGACCCCCTCCTGGCCAGGGGCCTTGGCGTACACCCCCTGGTCGTCAGGTGTGGACCCCCCCAGGACGAGCTTGAGCGGCTCCGGGGCATCCTCCACCCAGATGCTGACCTCGGCCTGGGGCCGGTCCCACGACACGAGGGGCTCCTCGCCGTCCAGAAAGCGGCTCACCCGGGCGTCCTTGATGGCCCACAGAAGGTCGTTCACCTTCAGGCTGTCCGCCGCGAACCGCTCCGGCTTCTCCATCTCCCAGTTCCCCTTGTCCACCTTTCGCCCGGCCACGACCCCATCGGCCCGCCGGATCTCCCATGAGCGCACCTTGTCCCGGTCAAATGCCATGAGGCTCCGGACCCGCCAGGCGTCCGGGGCCGCAGAGAGATCCCCCACCTCCGTGCTCTGGAGGAGGACCACCCCCCCTCCCCCCTCCACCCGGGCGTACCGGCGGCCCTTCCCCGGCTCCTTGCCCTCCCCCGGGGCCTCCGCGCCCAGCTGGAGAGCCTTCTCCTCGTCGGGGTCCTTGAGCCGAACAGCCACCCGCTGTTGGGGCGGATCCAGGCCCAGTTCCGCCAGGGGCCTCTCGGGATTGTCCTCAAACGCGGCGGCCCGGAGGCGGCTCAGCCGGAACAGGAGGGATTGGACGGCGTTGCCGTCGGCGGGAAAGGACCGGGGGCCGGCGATGCGCCACTGCCCGTCGGGGTCCTTCTCCAGGGCCACATCCTGCTGGGCCGAGCCAATCCGGATTGCCTGCACGCGGTCCGCCGCCACGGCCCATAGCGTCTTGTCCCGCAGCTCGAAGACGTCCTTGTTGGCGTCCCGGCGCACCGTGTCCGAGACCAGGAACACCCCCTTCTCCCCCTGGATCTGGGCGTAGAAGAAGACCTCGGTGGGATTCTTGGCCCCCAGGGCGAGCACCCGCTTTGCCTCGAGCTCCCCGGCCTTCACCGTGATGGTGAACAGCGGCTTGTCCAATCCGTACGGCGCCAGGTCTCCGGGTTCGTCGGCGATCTTGCGCTCCCGTTTGGCCCTGAGTAGCCGCTCCAGGAACATCTTGATCTGGTCCTGATCCCCGGCCGCCTGAACCGGTTCCACCACGCGCCATGCGCCCTTGTCGTCCCGGACCAGTCGCAGGGGCTCGGGGCCCCTCTGGACGCTCAGCTCGGAGACCTGATCCGCCGTCCACGGGAAGAGCTTCTTCTGCTCGTCCTCCACGGCCTTCCCCTTCTGGATGCGATTCCGGTCCCAGAGATAGAATCCTCCCATGAGGGCCAGGATCAACGCCAGGATGAGGGTCTTGCGCCAGCTCACTTCATCTTCCTCCTGCGCCAGAGCACCCCCAAGCCCATTGCCAAGACGGCCACAGGCAGCGCCACCACCACCAGCACGAAGATCACGAGCTGTTGGTGCAGGGACAGAAACGCAGGCCGGCTGGGGGCGGACTTGGGTCGGATGGAGAGCAGGTCCTCCTGGTCGGCAAGCCAGTTGACCGTGTTGAGAAAGAAGTCCTGGTTGGCCGAGCGGCTCGGGTCCATGGCCGCATTGGTGGCGAAGTCCGAATCGCCGATGACCACCATGCGCCCGCCCTTCTTCCCGTCCTTGGCCTTGGGCGTGACCACTGCCGCCACGGGGACGGGCCCCTGGACGTCGTCGGCCCCCAGTTCGGCCTCCCCCCGCCGGAGCCGCTCCAGGTCGGTCTCGCCCCAACTGCCCGGCCCGGTGCGGGCCAGCACCTCCACGCTCACGTCCTCGGCAGGAGGCTCCAGCGGCCGCACCGACCGGGCCATGGGGAGGTAGACGAGGTACGAACTCTGGCGGAAGTCCTGGGTGATGGGGTGGGCCTCGTACTGTACGATGGGGGGCACGAGGTAGTCCCCGCCCAGGAGGCGGCTGGCCCGGTCCACGATCATGTCCTGTCCCAGCAGCACGCCGAAGGGCTTCAGAAAGCCGTCCAAGCCCGGGGCGCCCTGGGGATCGGCCAGGATCAGGAGCTTTCCCCCCGCCTCAACGTACTCCCTGAGGGCCTTGAGCTCCTCATCCTGGAGGGCCTTCTGGGGTCCGGCCAAGACCACTGCCGTGGCGTCGGCCGGCACGGCCTGCTCCCGGGCCATGAGGAGGGGTTTGACCTCGTAGTTCTCGCCCTCCATGGCCTTCTTGGCGTCGCTGAACCCGTCCTTCTGAATATTGTCGATGGCATGTTCCCCGTGGCCCTGCAGCATGTAGATGATGCGCTTTTCCCCCCGCGTCAGCTTAAGCAGGGCGTTGGTGATCTTCTCCTCCTCGGCCATGAAGGCCTTCTCCGATCGCTCGCCGCGCTCCAGCACGATGCTGTTGTAGCTGGTCACCTTGTACTGCTGGGCCCGCATGGGGAACCGGTCGGGGTCGATGAACTCGAAGCTCAACTGCCCGTTGCTCTGGTACTTGTACAGGTTCAACAGGTCCTCGGCGGCCGCCCGGGACGGGTCGGCCTCCTGGTAGAAGGCATAGGCCTTGACGGGCTCCTTGAGCTCCCGCAGGAGCTTGACGGTCTGGGGAGCCAGGCTGTAACGCTTGTTCTGGGTCGCATCCAGGCGCCAGTTGTGATTGGCCGACAACAGGGCCACCACCGCGACGATCCCCAGGACGATGAGGATCATCAGGGCCATGTTGGTGCCATACCGGGCAGAGCGCCTCTCGATGAACGACAGCTGGTTACCCATGGAATCACCCCCGCCACCGCTTGGATTCAAGGGATCTCAAGGTGAGGAACATGAAGAAGTACGAGAACAGCAGGTAGAAGAGCACGTCCCGGGTGTCGATGACCCCCTTGAGGAATTCCTGGAGGTGCTGAAAGATGTTGAGGTATCTCAGGACCTCGGCGGCCGTGGGCCCCACGATGCCCCCCCCCATTCCCAGGGCCAGGAGCACCAGGAGCACCCCGTACGTGCCGAAGGCGGCGATGATCTGGTTCTCGGTCAGAGACGAGATGAAGATGCCCACGGAGATGAAGGCGCCCCCCAGGAGGAACATGCCCAGATAGCCGATGAAGATGGGGTATGGCTCGGGGTTGGTGATGAGGGCCATGGTGATGGGATAGGCACCGGTCAGGGCCAGCATGAGGCCGAAGACCGTCACACTGGCCAGGTACTTCCCCAGGAGGGTCTCCCAATCCCGCAGCGGGAGCGTGAAGAGCAGCTCGTACGTGCCCGTCTTGCGCTCCTCGGCAAAGAGCCGCATGGTCAGGAGGGGCAGCCCGAAGAGCATCACCAGGGCCAGGTTGCCGAAAAGGCTCCGGATCACCATCTCGTTGACGTTGAGGGCCTGGGCATACATGGGGTTGCCCCCGGCCTGCATGCTGATGATCAGGTAGCGCTGCAGGTCCCAGAAGTACCACCAGACCCCCACGATGGCCAGGAAGACGAAGATCAGCACGTAGGCCACAGGCGAGGAGAAGTACGAACGCAGCTCCTTCTTGTAGATGGGCAACCAGTTCATTGCGACCTCCCGGTCCCTTGACCCTGTGCAGTTTCGCCTTCCGCCTCCTCGGTCACCAGCTGCAGGAAGATCTCCTCCAGGCTCATCTCCACGCTGCGGAGTTCCAGGAGACCCCATCCCCGCCCCACCACCGTGGCGGCCACGTCGCGCCGGATGTCCCGCCCCTCCCCGGACTCAACCAGCAAGGCCGTGGCCGTCGGCGAAAGGGCCCTTTCGATCTCCACCCCCGAGACGCCCGGCAGGCCGCGGAGGGCTTGCTCCACGGCCGTGGGGTCCGTGGTCTCCACCTGGAGGTGGATCCGTCGCCCCTTCTGCAGGCGGTTGGTGAGGTTCTGGGGGGTATCCGCGGCCACGATCCGGCCCTGGTTGATGATCAGGGCGCGGCCGCAGATCATGCTCACCTCGGGCAGGATGTGGGTGCTGATGATCACCGTGCGGTCCCCGGCCAGGCTCCGGATCAACTGGCGGATCTCGGTGATCTGTCTGGGGTCCAGGCCGATGGTGGGCTCGTCCAGGATGAGCACCTCGGGCCGATGGATTAGGGCTTGCGCGATGCCCACCCGCTGGCGGTACCCCTTGGAGAGCCGTCCGATGAGCTTGCCGTTGACGCCGTCCAGGCCACACTCCTCCATGACGCGGGTCACCTGGGCCTTGCGCCTGGTCGCCCCCACGCCCCGGACCTCGGCGATGAAATGGAGGTACGCCCAGACGGTCTGGTCGTGGTACAGGGGGACATTCTCGGGGAGATATCCCACCCGCCGGCGCACCTCCAGGGAGTCCTTGAAGACGTCCCAGCCCGCCACCCGGGCGGTGCCCGAGGTGGGGGGGTGAAAGCAGGTGAGGACCCGCATGGTCGTGGTCTTTCCCGCTCCGTTGGGACCGAGAAACCCCACGATCTCTCCCTTGTCCACCCGGAAGGAGACGTCCTGGATGGCCGGGAGCGTTCCGTAGTACTTGGAGAGCCGTTCCACCTCGATCATGGGACCATAGCCTCCTCGTGGGCTTGAAAAGGCAGGGGCGTGAACGCATCACGCCCCTGCTGTTCCGCAACAGGGCCTACGACCGGCCAGTAACCGGGCCGCCGGGGGCTGTTATTTGAGCGAAATGACAGCAATAATATGGATGCAGTGGGCCCCGGTTGTCAAGTCGGCCCCGAGGGCGGACCGGGCGCGGATTCCGTTCATCTCCCGTCTTTCCGTGCAGGCCTCCCGTCCCGCGGTGCGCAGGTGGGCCCCGTAGAGCGCCTCCAGGTCATCCACGCCCCGAGGAGGGCCATGGGAAGGCTCAGAAGCTGGCCCATGGTAAACGGGCCCAGAATGAAACCCAACTGCGGGTCCGGCAACCGGGTGAACTCCACCAGGAAGCGCAAGAGGCCGTAGAGCCCCACAAAGCTCCAGAAGGCCACCCCCGCAGGCCTCTGGCCCCGGCCGATCCACCACATGCAGAGAAAGAGGACCAGTCCCTCCAGCAGGGCCTCGTAAAGCTGCGAGGGGTGGCGGCACTCGGGTCCCCCCAGGGGGAAGACCATGCACCAGGGGACGTCCGCGGGCCGTCCGAACAGCTCGCCGTTGATGAAGTTGCCGATCCTGCCGAAGCCCAACCCTGGAGGCAGGGCGACCATGACGCGGTCGGCCACATCGTAAAACGAGAGGCGGCGGCGGCGGACGAACCACCAGCCTGTGAGGATCACGCCCACGAACCCCCCGTGGAACGACAGTCCGCCGTGCCAAATTGCCAAGACCTCCCATGGCTGCGATGCGAAGTGGGCGAGGTTGTAAAAGAGGACGTACCCCAGCCTTCCGCCCACAACGATGCCCAGGGCCGCGTAGCCCAGGAAGTCCCCGATGAGCTCGCCGCGGAATCGGGTATCTCCCCGGGCGGCCAGGCGCCGGAGGATCCAGTACCCCACCACGAAGCCCACGAGGTACATCAAGCCGTACCACCGCACCTGGAGGGGACCCACGGTGAAGGCGACGGGGGAGATATCTGGGTAGGGGATCACGATGCGCACGCTCCGCCCGGTATTGTCCGTGGGCCAACGGAGAGTGTCAACCATGAGGCCCCGGGACGGGGGGCTGTGCCCCTTTCCCCCCGTCCCGCCAGACGGCGGGACGGCGCCCCCTCCGTCGTCCCAGCCTCCGGCGGCTTCCGGGATGCAGCAATCCTCATGCTAGAAGATGAACCGCCGCATATGGACGTTGACCAAAAGACCCATGGCCATGAGCGACGTGATCAGGGACGACCCCCCGTAGCTGATGAACGGAAGGGTCACCCCCACCACGGGCACCAGCCCCACGGTCATTCCCACATTGATCACCACCGGCCAGAAAAAATGCGCCACCACCCCGAAGGCCAGCAGCCTGCCGGCGGCATCCCCCGCCCGGTTGGCCACATGGAGCCCGTACAGGAGAAGCAACAGAAACAGGCTCAGCAGAACGAGGCATCCCACAAACCCCCACTCCTCGGCCCACACCGAAAAGGCGAAATCCGTATGGTGTTCAGGAAGGAAACGTAGCTGGCTCTGGGTCCCCTGGAGAAACCCCTTTCCCAGGAGCCCGCCCGAACCCACGGCGATCTTGGATTGGGTCACATGGTATCCGGCCCCCAGGGGGTCTCGCTGCGGGTCGAGAAACGTGAGGATCCGGCCCCGCTGGTAGCCCTCCAGCATCCGCCAGATCAGGGGGAGGCCGGCCAAACCGACGGCGACGATCTTCAGGAACGACCGCATGCGCAACCCACCCAGGAGCAGCATGGACACGGACGTCATCAGCAGGAGGATCGTGGTGCCGAGGTCCGGCTGGAGCGCGATCAGGGCGGCGGGAAGGGCGATGCCCCCCAGCACCGGCAGCGCCTCTCGGATGGTGTAATACCCCGTGGCGCTGGGGTGGGTCTGAAAGAAGCGCACGATGGCCATCATCATGATCCACTTGAACAGCTCCGATGGCTGAAAGGACACGGCCCCCAGGGAGAACCACCTTTGTGACCCGGAGGTCACCTTCCCAAACACCAGGACACCTGCCAGCATGGCCACCCCCAGGACATAGAGGATCCACGCGTATTCAAGCCATCGACGGTAGTCCACCAGCGCAACCAGCGCAGCCAGCACGAGGCCCAACCCGAAGAAGATGGCCTGCTTGACGTAGATCGGGGGGGTGGAGGCGGGAAAGCCCGGGGCCGCGGCGCTGTACAGGCTGCCGATTCCGATCCCGCCGAGCAGGACCGTGATCCCCACGATGGTCCAGTCCACCCGAAGAAACCGTTGTGCGCGTCGAATTTCCGTCATGATCCTACTGGCCGCCCCCGTGGAAGAACGCCTCCAGAACCCGTTGCGCCACAGGTGCGGCCTCCACGCCCCCGAATCCGCCATGCTCCACGATGACCGCCACCGCAATCCTGGGGTCTTCCACCGGTGCAAAGCAGACAAACCAGGCGTGATCGCGCAGCTCGTATGCCGCCGGGGTCTTCCTTTCCTTGGCCCTTTCGCCCATCCGCGCCACCTGCGCGGTCCCCGTCTTGCCTCCCACGTCGATGCCCGCGACCCTGGCCCTGTGGCCTGTGCCTCGAGGATCCTGCACCGCCCCTTTGAGGGCATCCTGAAGGAACCGAAGCGTCTCGCCGCCGGCAGGGACTCTCCCCTGGACCGTGGGCTCCATGGTGGCCACGACCCGCCCGTCGGACCCCACGACCTTCCGGACGATCTGGGGCACCATCAGATCCCCGCCGTTGGCCAGGGCGCTGATCATGACGAACTGCTGGATGGGCGTCACGAGGTTATAGCCCTGACCGATGGCCACGGAGAGGGTCTCCCCGGCGTGCCAGGGCGTCCCAAATCGTTTCTTCTTCCAGGCCGAGCTGGGCACGAGGCCGGGCTTCTCCTGGTCCGGGTCGTAGCCGGTGGGCTGCCCCAGGCCGAAACCCCTGGCGTACTTGGCCAGGCGATCCACGCCCAGCATCTGCCCCAGTTGGTAGAAATAGACGTCGCAGGACTGGACCACGGCCTCCCGGAGGCGGATCCACCCGTGCCCGTCTTCCTTCACGCATCGATAGTCGCGCCCCCCGAAGCTGAAGTGCCCGGGGCAGAAAAGCCTCGTCTCCCGGGTGATGACGCCCTCCTCCAGCGCCGCGGTGGCCGTGATGATCTTGTAGGTGGATCCCGGAGGGTACTGGGCGGTGAGGGCCCGGTTGGTCAGCGGGTGCTCCGGGTCCTCCGTGAGGGCCCGCCACGCCTCGGGCGACATCCCCTCGGTAAAGGGATTGGGATCGTACGAGGGACGAGACACCAGGGCGTAGATCTGTCCCGTCTTGGGATCTCCGGCCACCACCGCGCCGGCACGATCTCCCAGGGCCGCCTCCGCCGCCTCCTGAAGGGCCATGTCCAGGGTGAGAAACACATCGGCCCCGGGCTCGAAGGCCACCTCCTGAAGCAGCATGAGCTGCCGCCCCTTGGCGTCCACCTCCACCTGGATGCCACCGTCTCTGCCTCGAAGATAGGGCTCCAGGCTCCGCTCCAGACCATACTTGCCCACCCGGTCTCCCGCCCGGTAGCCCCGGCCCCGCCAGCTTCTGAGGAGATCGTCGGTGATCTCCCCCACGTATCCCACGATGTGGGCCGCCTTGGGCCCCTCGGGATACAGGCGGCGGGGCTCCACCTCCACCCAGATCCCCGGCAAATCCAGGCGGTTGGTCTCCACCCAGGCCACTTCCTCCCACTTCAACCCTTCTTTCAGCGCCAGGGGGCGAAAGGGCGCCTTCTTCTTGGCCTCCCGGACGGCGGTCAGGGCGGCCTCCGCATCGAGCACGCTTCCCTGGCTCAATCTCCCCAGGGTCTCGGCCGGATCGTCCATCTCGGCCGGTACGGCCATGAGGCTGAACGACGGGCGGTTCTCCGCCAGAATCCTCCCCTGGTGGTCCAGGATGATGCCCCTGGGAAACGGGATGCGTCGCAGCCGGATGCGGTTCTTATCCGAAAGGCGTTCAAAGGTCTCGGCCTCCAGCACCTGGAGCTGCCAGAGGCGAAAGACCAACACCATGAAAGCCCCGAAGATCACGAAGAGGATCAGCTGAAGCTGGCGTTTCTTTCGAGCGACCCTGGCCTCTTCTTCCTCCGAGCGGACAAAGTCCATGGCATCACCCTGCAAGCCACCTGACGGCCTCCACGGTCCCTGACCCGGCTCCTTGGCTCAAACCGTTGACGACCCCGGAAAAGCCGGCATGGCCGCGAGTCACGATGGACCCACGGGGCCGTCCGAGGGGAGTCGCTCAGGCCTTTCGCCCCTGGAGGCGCCGCCACCCCGCGCTGGACCATCGGTCCACGGGCCGTCCCAGGCGCACCAGAAGGGGGCTGGTCAGTCCAAGCACCATGGATTGCACGACAACCCGCCAGAGGCCGGCTCCATCCAACCAGTGCCCTCCCTCCACCAGGGCCCCCACGGCGATCCACAGGATCCCGTGAACCAATCCGAAGAAGAACCCCACGAACCCCAGCACCGGCAGCCCGTTCACGAAGATCCCCCGGCCCATCCACTGCCCCATCAAACACAGCAGGACCATCACCAGGGACGTGATCCCGTGACCTCCTCCCGCGAAAACATCGACGGCGTAGCCCAGGAGGAAGGCCAGGATCAGGGCCCGGACGGCCTCCAGGTGAAACGCCGCATAGATGACCACGCACAGGGCCAAAGGGGCCTTGAACTCGCTCATCCCCGTGAAGCGAAAGGCCGTCGTCTGCAGGACGGTCATCAGCAGCCCGAGGCCCAGGAGGGCCGCCACGTTCATACCTTCACGCCTCCGGCGCTGCCGCCTCCGGCCTCACCGGCCAGAGGCCGGGGGGGGCGTCGCCCCCTCTCGGGTGACGACGAGCACCTCCTCCAGCCGATCGAAATCCACCAGCGGAGCCACCTCGACCCTCTGAAAGAGTCCATATCCCTCCCGCGACACCGACACCACGTTGCCGACCAGCAGGCCCTTGGGGTAGATCCCTCCGAGGCCCGAGGTGATCACCCGATCTCCCTCCAGCACGGTCTCCGTCCGCGCCACATACTTCAGGGTGCAGGCGTCGCCCCTGCCGAGGCCCTCCATCACTCCCCGCGTGCGGCTCCTCTGGATCATCACGGCCACCGAGCTGTTTCGGTCGATGATGAGGAGCACCTTGGAAGTCCGATCGGCGCATTCGATGATGTGGCCCACCAGTCCCTCGGGGGCGACCACGGGCATGCCGCGATGGACGCCTTGGGCCAGCCCTTTGTCGATGATCAGGGAATGGAACCACCCGCTGGGGTCCTCTCCGATGACCTGGGCCGCCACCACGGGGATGTTGGCCGTGCGCTGAAAATCCAGGAGTGCGGCGAGCCGCTCATTGGACGCCCGGACCTCCTCGTAGTCCGTGATGCGCTGCTCCATCTCGCGGATCCTCATCTGGAGGCGGCGGTTGTCACGTTGGACGTTGACCAGCCCGATGTACCCCTCCCAGACCCCCCGGGCCTGCTGGAGGCCCGTGGAAAGGGCCCACTGGAAGGGCCTGCCGATCCCGTAGATGACCCGCTCGAACGGGCTCAGGCTCCCCGGCTCCCGCCGATGGGAAGAGATCACGGCCAGCGCCATCAGGAGCAGGAAGAGAGACACCCACAGGGTACGATACTTCCGCAGCCACATCCCGCCGCCCGCAACGTATGGAATGAACCGGGCATCAAGAGCGCATGAGGACTTCTTTGAAAAGGTGGAGGTCGTCCAAGGCCTTCCCCGAGCCCAGAACCACAGTGGTCAGGGGATTGTCCGCAATGGTCACAGGCAATTCCGTCTCCTCGCGCAGCAGCACGTCGAGGCTCTTGAGCTGCGCCCCTCCTCCCGTCAGCACGATGCCTCGGTCGACGATATCGGCCGCCAGCTCGGGGGGGGTCTGCTCCAGCACGATCTTCACCGTCTCCACGATGGAATTGAGGGGCTCGGCGATGGCCATGCGGATCTCCTCCGAGCCGATGGTCAGGGTCTTGGGAATCCCCGCCACCAGGTCCCTCCCCTTGACCTCGATCGTCGTCTCCTCCTCCATGGGATACGCCGACGCGATGGTCATCTTGATCGCCTCGGAGGTGCTCTCCCCGATGAGCAGGTTGTACTTCCGCTTGATATACTGGATGATGGCCTGGTCCAGTTTGTCCCCCGCCACGCGCACCGACCGGGCAAATACGATACCGGACAGGGAAATGACGGCCACCTCGGTGGTCCCCCCTCCCATGTCCACGATCATGTTGCAGGTAGGCTCGGTAATGGGCAGACCCGCCCCGATGGCCGCGGCGATGGGCTCCTCGATGACGTACACCTCCCGGGCCCCGGCCGACTGGGCGGATTCCCGAACGGCCCGTTTTTCCACCTGCGTGCAGCCCGACGGGACGCAGATGATGATTCGAGGCCTGACCAGGCTGCTCCGGTTGTGCACCTTGGTGATGAAGTGCCGCAGCATGATCTCCGTGACCTCGAAATCGGCGATCACCCCGTCCTTCATGGGGCGTATGGCCTCGATCTCCTCGGGGGTCCTGCCGAGCATCCGCTTGGCCTCTTCTCCCACGGCCACAACGCGCTTGATCCCTCGCAGATCCCGGCGCACCGCCACCACCGACGGCTCGATGAGCACGATCCCCTTGCCCTTCACGTAGACCTTGGTGTTGGCGGTCCCGAGATCGATGGCCATGTCGTTGGAAAACAGACCAAAGATGAAGTCCAGCATCTCCCCGCTCGCCCTCTTCGCCGACGAACTGACGTGCGCACGGCCCGCAGCGGCCTCCCGCAGGGCGCCGCAGGCAGTCGGCACAGAATAGCAGGATTCCAGGGGGGATTCAAGCAGGCCGCTCTGAAAGACCTGTGATTCCCGGCATCTTCTTGCGCCGGAGGCGACCGGAGGCGCGGCCCCTTATCCCAGTCGGACCCAACTCTCCAGCCGCTGGCGGCTCACGGCCCCCTCCCGCAGCAGCCTGGGAGGCCACGCGGTGCAATCGACCAGGGTCGAGGGATTCTGACCCGGCAGCTCGCCCCCGTCCAGGATCCCGTCGACACCCCGGGCCACGGAGGGCTCCAGCTCCGTCACGCGAACCGGGGCCGGCCGTCCGGACGGGTTGGCGCTGGTCCCCACCACCGGGGCCCCGACCCGGGAGACCAGCCCCTGGGCCAAGGGATGGGACGTCCAGCGCACGGCCACCCCGCCCGCGGGCCCCAGAAGTGCGGGATGGAGTCCGGGTCGGGCCGGAAGGACCAAGGTGAGGGGGCCTGGCCAGAAGGCCCTGGTCAATGCCTCCGCCCATGGGGGGACCCGATCCACCAGTTCCCCCAGGCGGGGCAGTCCATCCAGCAGGCAAAGCAAGGGAAGATCCCGAGGCCTGGCCTTGAGCGCATAGATCCGTTCCAGTGCTCCGGGGTGCCGGCAATGGGCCCCCAGCCCGTAGAAGGTCTCCGTGGGGTAGACCACCACGCCGCCGCCGCGGAGGATCTGGGCCATGGTCTCGAGGGCTTCAGCCCCGGGGGGAGTCGTCCCCACGCCCCTGCTCCACCCGGGTTGCCCTTTGCTCGATCCTGCGCGCCGTATCGTCCCGGGCAGCCTGGAGAAGGCCCTGGATGTGCGGATCCGTGACGCCCAAGATCTGGGCCGCCAGGATCCCGGCGTTTCGGGCGCCGGCCTTGCCAACGGACACTGTGGCAACGGGGACGCCCGGGGGCATCTGAACGGTGGAGAGCAAGGCATCCAGACCCCGCAGCGGCGACGAATCAATGGGCACGCCAATGACGGGCAGCAGTGTGTGGGCCGCCATGACCCCCGCCAGGTGGGCTGCAGCCCCGGCCCCGGCGATGATCACCCGAATCCCCCTTGTCTGGGCCTCCCTGGCCAATCCCGTGGCCCGCTCCGGGCTGCGATGGGCGGATGCCACGGTCATGCGGCACTCGATCCCCAGCTCGACCAGGGCGTTGCGCGCCTCCTCCATGACGGGCAGATCCGAATCGCTGCCCATGACGATCAAGACCTTGGGTTCGCCTCCCATCTCACCCTCACCTTTCCGGAACCTCCCTGGGTCCCCCGTCACCTCAGGAGGGCCCTGTGTCCGATGTCCCGACGGAAATGGACGCCCTCCCAGGAGATCTCCCCGACCGCCGCGTACGCCCTCTCGACCGCATCCTGGACGTCCGCACCCACAGCGGTGACCCCCAGGACCCGGCCGCCGTCGGTCACCACCCGACCGTCCACCTCGCGGGTGCCCGCGTGGAAGACCATCACCCCCTCGTGGGATCCCGCGGCCTGCAACCCCGAGATGGGCCTACCCTTCTCGTACGGCCCCGGGTACCCGCGGGAGGCCATCACCACGCACACGGCGGCCCCCGGGTCCCACTGCAGGTCGGACGACCTCAGGTCGCCCCGCAAAGCTGCCTCCAGGACGGATACCAGATCCCCCCGCAGCCTCATGAGCAGCGGCTGCGCCTCGGGGTCCCCCAACCGCACGTTGAACTCCAGGACCTTGGCCTCGTCCCCCTCGATCATGAGGCCCGCGTATAGGACGCCCCGAAAGGGGCAGCCTTCCCGCGCCATGGCCCGCACCGTGGGGATCATGATGCGCTCCATCACCTGCCGGTGCAGGGCCTGGGTGACGATGGGGGCCGGCGAGTAGGCCCCCATACCCCCCGTGTTGGGGCCTCGGTCTCCGTCCCAGGCGGCCTTGTGGTCCTGGGCGCTCGGCAGGGCGACAACCCTTTCACCGTCGGTGATGGCCAGGAAGGAGGCCTCCTCTCCCCCGAGGAACTCCTCCACCACCACGCGGTTCCCCGCCTCCCCGAAGGCCCGCTCCACCATGATGGTGTTGAGGGCCCGGAGGGCCTCCTCGGTGCTCCGGCAAGGAAAGACCCCCTTCCCGGCCGCCAGTCCGTCGGCCTTGACAACCACGGGGGCCCCGACCTTGCGGATGTACGCCTCGGCGTCCCGCAGGCTCGAGAATGCCTCGAAGGCCGCGGTTGGGATCCCATGGCGCGCCATGAGCTCCTTGGCGAAGGCCTTGCTGCCCTCCAGCCGCGCCGCCATGGCGCTGACCCCGAACAGCGCCATCCCCTCGGCCTCGAACCGATCGGCGATCCCCTTGACCAAGGGCTCCTCGGGCCCCACCACGGTCAGGTCGATCCCCTCGTCCCGGGCCAGGGCCGCCAGCCCCTCCACGTCTCCCGCCGAGATGGGCACGCAGCGGGCATGGCGCGCGATGCCCGCGTTGCCCGGGGCGCAGTAAATCGCCTTGACGCGGGGGCTCTGTGCGATCTTCCACACCAGGGCGTGCTCCCGACCGCCCCCACCGACCACCAGCACCTTCATGGAACTCCTCCGTCGAAGGGCGCAGGGCCCCGCCCGCCCCCGATCCCCCTTGCCTCGCCCCTACGGCTCCGTCGGCCCGAGCCGGCCAAGGTATTCGGCGATGGTCCGGTCGTAGTGGCTGGTGCGCTCAAAGGCCTTTCGGGCCAGGGCAACGCAGACCCCACGGCCGACCTCTCCATCATGGGCCCTCAGTTCGGAGAGGACCAGGGGATAGTCGTCGGGGTCCACCACCACCACCACCCCCCAGTGGTTCTTGGCCGCGGCCCGAATGAGGCACGGCCCCCCGATGTCGATGTTCTCTACGGCATCCTCCACGGTGCAGTCCACCCGGGCCACCGTGGACTCGAATGGATAGAGGTTGACGGCCACCAGGTCGATGGGCTCTATGCCGTGCTCCCCCAGCTGCCTGAGGTGTGCCTCTTTGTCTCGGCGGGCCAGGATCCCGCCGTGGATGCGCGGGTGCAAGGTCTTTACCCTCCCGTCGAGCATCTCGGGAAATCCCGTGACATGGGCCACTTCCCGCACCGGGATCCCCCCCTCGGTCAGGGCCCTGGCCGTTCCCCCCGTGGAGAGGAGCTCCACGCCCAGATCCCTCAAACCCCGCCCCAGTTCCAGGATTCCCCGCTTGTCCGAGACGCTCAGCAGCGCCCGGCGCACGCGAATCATGTCTTCCCCCTCTCGCCCCCTGGACGGAGGGCCAGTCACGGGGCCAACGCCCCCCGACCCCCATCCCTATCCCGTTGGATTGACCCACCGGCCCTGCGTTGGACTCCCCGTCCCGCCGCCTCATGCGTCCTCACTTGGTCTCCCACTCGAAGACCCCGTCCCATCCCTCGCCCGGCGGCGAGGCGGCCAGCATGTCGCACCTCTCCAGGTAGAGCCCGGCCGGCCGGTCCTCGGGTCGGATTCCCAGCACGTGGCGGAAGCAGGCGGCGGCCTCCTCCCACCGCTGGCCCCTGTAGTGCCCCAGCCCCGCGGAAAAGGGCTCCATCCAGGGGACCTCTCCCCCCGGCCCGTCGCGGCGTGCCACCACTTCATAGATGCGGACGGGCCGGGCCTTTCCCTTGACCCGGACCAGATCCAGCTCCCGGCAGTGCAAGTGGCCTTCCACCTGGGGGTGGGTGAACTCGCTGATGATGATATGGGTCCCGTACTGCTTGTTGAGGCCCTCCAGACGGGAGGCCAGGTTCACCTCGTCCCCGATGACCGTGTAGTCGAACCGCCGGTCCGAGCCCATGTTGCCCACCACCATCTCTCCGGTGTTGATGCCGATACCGATGTCGATGGGGGGTTTGCCCTGCGCGGCCCAACGCGCCCGAAGCCGGCCCAGGCCGTCCATCATGTCCAGGGCCGTGAGACAGGCCCGAACGGGGTGATCCTCCTGGGGCAGGGGCGCTCCGTAGATGGCCATGATGGCGTCGCCGATATACTTGTCGAGCGTGCCGTCGTGGCGGAAGACCACGTTGGTCATCTCGGTGAGATACTCGTTGAGCAGATGGACCAGCCCCTCGGGGGGCAGGGTCTCCGACAGGCTCGTGAAGCCGCGGATGTCGCTGAACAGCACGGTCAATCGTTTCTTCTCCCCCCCCAGCTTGAGTGCATTGGGATCCCTGAGGATCTGGTTCACCACGCTGGGGGTCACATAGAACTGGAAGGCCCCCTTGATCTTCCGCTTCTCCCGCTCCTCGTGGATGTACCGATAGATGCTCACGCCCAGATAGCTCACCGGAATGAACAGGCTGGGGTAGATGACGTTGAGCCAGTATCCCCATTTCACCAGGGCCCAGGTGTTGACGTACAGATTCCCCACGAAGATCCCCAGCATGAGGACGGCCCCCGGCACCGGCCGCACCCGGGCGAAGATCCATCCCAGCACCACCCCCAGTATAACCATGTACAGGAGGTCCATGAGCGAGGCCCACTCCGGCCGCACGATGAAGTCCCCGCGGAGCACATTGTCGATGATGTTGGCGTGGACCTCCACCCCCGGAAAGATGCTCGCCAGGGGGGTCACGCGAAGGTCGTAGATCCCCGTGGCCACGGCCCCGACCAGGACGATTTTCCCCTTGACCTCTACCTCGGGGACCCGCTGTCGAACCACGTCCACGGCCGACAGGTAGGGAAAGGTGCGGTCCTTTCCCCGGTAGTTGATATGCATGAAGCCCAGCTCTGTGGTGGGGATCCAGCCGCCCTCCCACTGGATGCCCGCCACGCCGTACTCCTCCAGGTGGAGGATCCAGTGGGACGGGTTGACGGCGTACCGCAGGGTCTGAAGGGACAGGGGGAGGAGAAAACGTCCGTGGTACTCCATGACCAGGGGCACGGAGCGCACCACACCGTCCGTGTCCGGCACCATGTTGAAGAACCCGAAGGCCCGACCCGCGCGGGCGATGACTGGGATGTTTCCCTTGACCAGAAAGGGCTTGGGCACAAACGGGGCGCTCTGCATGCCCTTGCCCTTGCGGACCACGGGGTATTCGCTCTGCTCCACCAGGATGGGCCGCGTGGGGATCGCCTCCCTGGTCACATACTGGACTTCATCGGCGGTGGTGAAGAAGAAATCCCCCAGGATCACCCGCTCCGCCGCCCGGATGGCCCCGGCCAGGACCTCATCTGGATGCACGGCGCTCCGGATCTCCCGCAACAGGGCGTCCATCTCCGGGCTGTTGCGGGCCGCCTGGACCAGGCGGCCCTGGAACTCCCTCAGGATCGGGATCTCTCCGGCGCTTCCCTCCTCATCGTACAGGGCGTCCAGGATACCCACCCGCTGCTCCGGCTCGGGCCAGATGATATCCAGCCCGATGGCGGCGGGTCCGTATCGGCCCAGGGCGTCGAGGAGTTGGGCCATGAGCAGGCGGGGCCACGGCCACTGCCCCAGCTCCTGCAGGCTCCTCTCGTCGATGCCAACGATGACCACCCGCCCCGTGGGGGGTATGGGGCCCCGCCATCTGAGCCGGAAGTCGTACGTCTTCAGTTCGAACAGCTCCAGGATGGGAGGATTGGCCAGATACACGGCGGAAAAAAGGACGGACAAAGACAGGCTCACCCGGAAGGCGGTCCATCCAAACAGACCCTTGAGCTTACCCGCCATGAGAGGACCCCTGGGTTGGAGGCATCGGGTGCCGGCCGGACTCGAGGCGGTCAAAGTACACCGCAGATACGGGGGGAAGTCAATCCCGTGGCCGAGTGCCGGCGGGATGCCGGGGTCCGTTGCCACGCCTGGGGGGCTTTGTTAGATTGTTCCGTCAGGAGAGCGTTGCGGATAGGGCCCTGAGGATGCGCGGGTCGCGGGCCAAGTCCTCCCTGTGAGCAAGGCGCCAGCCGCATGGGCTGGGCTTTCCCGGGAGATCCGCCGAGAGAGGCACGGGCACCATGGATTCCCCTGCCACGGCGTTCGCCGAGGTGGCGGTGGAGCTCCCCTTGGACTCCACCTTCGTGTACGGGATCCCCCCCGGGCTGAGGGGTCGGATCGTCCCGGGCGCTCTGGTCTCGGTCCCCTTCCGCACCCGGCATACAACGGGAATTGTCCTGCAGCTTCTCGACGAGCCGCCTCGGGGACAGGAGATCCGGGATATCCTGGGGCTGCTCGAGGAGGCGGCGGTCTTCTCGCCCCAGGCCCTGCGATGGTACTGCTGGGCTTCCCAGTACTACCTTCACCCCGTGGGAAAGGTTCTGCGCACGGCCTTTCCGCCTGGCCAGCGCGTGCCGCCCAAGAGGCGCAGGACGCAAGACGCCCCGGCCTCGGAGGAGCCCGGGGCGGCCCTGCCCCCGACGCTCACGCCCCATCAGGCCCGGGCCTTGGCCTCCATCGAGTCGGCCATCCTCCGGGAAACCTTCAGCGCCTTCCTCCTGTGGGGGGTGACGGCCAGCGGAAAGACCGAGATCTACCTGCGGGCCGTGGAACTCTGCCTGCTGGGCGGTCGACAGGCCGTGGTCCTGGTTCCGGAGATCTCCCTCACCCACCAGCTTGTTCGGGCCTTCCGCAGTCGCTTCGGGCAGCGGGTGGCCGTCCTCCACAGCCGGCTCTCCCGCGGAGAGCGGGCCGCCGTGTGGCAGGGGGTGCACGCCGGACGGATGCCCGTGGTCCTGGGGGCGCGCTCCGCCCTGTTCGCCCCCTGCCATCGCCTGGGGCTGATCATCGTGGACGAGGAGCACGACGCCGCGTACAAACAGGAGGAAGGGTTTCGGTATCACGCCCGGGACATGGCCCTCATGCGAGGCAAGCTGGGCGAGGCGGTGGTCCTGCTGGGATCCGCCACACCCTCCCTGGAGACCTTTCACAACGTGCAGCGGGGCAAGCTCACCTGCCTGACGTTGCCTGAACGCCTCCAGGGGCTTTCCCTCCCCCGCATGGAAATCGTCGACCTTCGCACCCGGCGCCACCCGGGCCCGCGGCAGATCCTCTCCCCCGCCCTGGAGGCGGCCATGGAGGAGACCCTGGGCCGGGGGGAGCAGACCCTCCTGTTTCTCAACCGGCGGGGTTTCGCCACCTTCCTGCTGTGCCCGGACTGCGGCCATGTCTTCCACTGTCCCAACTGCGCCGTGGCCCTGGTGCACCACCTGGCGGAAGCAGCCCTTCGATGCCACTACTGCGGATGGGAGCAGCGCGCCCCGGCCCTGTGCCCCCGGTGCGGGGGCAGTGAGGTCACCGATCTGGGCATGGGCACCGAGACGCTGGAGTTGGCCGTTCGGGAACGCTTCCCCGGGGCGCGGCTGCTGCGCATGGATCGGGACACCACGAAGCCCAAGAACGCCCAGCGGGAGATCCTCCGGAGCTGGAGGCGGGGGGAGTGCGACGTGCTCATCGGGACCCAGATGGTGGCCAAGGGGCATCACGTCCCCAATGTGACCCTGGTGGGGGTCATCCTGGCCGACATCTCCATGAACATCCCCGACTTCCGGGCCGCGGAAAGGACCTTTCAGCTCCTGCTCCAAGTGGCGGGGCGGGCGGGGCGGGGAGTGCGGCCCGGCCGGGTCATCGTCCAGACCTATCATCCCGGCCACCCGAGCCTGCTGCACTGCGCCTCCCAGGACTACGAGGCCTTCGCCCGCGCGGAGTTGGAGGCGAGGCGCGAGGCTGGGTATCCCCCGTTTCTGTACCTGGTCCTGTTTCGCCTCTCGGGGCCCCTGGCAGACCCCACGGCCTCGGCCGCCCACATGCTGGGGGAGCTGGCCCTCAAGGCCTGCGCCGGTCGAAAGGGGCTCCGATGCCTGGGGCCTTCCCCAGCACCCATCGGGCGCCTCAAGGGCCGCTACCGGTGGCATCTCCTCCTCAAGGGGGCGTCGCGCCCCGAGTTGCACCGGGTGGCCGGCCATCTGCTCCATGCGGCCCGCCCGCGCCTGGATCGCACCCGGGTCCGCCTCACCGTTGACGTGGACCCCCAGTCGTTCCTGTAGGAGTCGGCCCATACGCGGCTTCTCATTGACAATTCCACCCGATATGGTACCGTGGAGATGTCGCTAGGGGTGGTTTGGCTGAGAGCCGCGTGCTGGGCGCGGCAACCCTTGGAACCTGATCTGGGTAATGCCAGCGTAGGGAAGCGACGCGAGGGACGCATGGGCCCAGGGTCCGGGAGAAGTCACCCCCCCGGGACCCGATCTCGCGCCGCCTTTCCCCAACGGAATGGCGGCGTTTCTGTTTTTGGGAATCGAGGAGGCCGGCAGGGCATGTCCACGATCCGGGTGAAGGTCAATGAGGCCTGGCAGGAGCTGGACGCAGGGGTCACCCTGGGCCAGGTGCGGGCGCGGTTCAAGCCCGGGGCGGACCTCGCCATCCACAACGGATTCCCGTGCGCCGACCCCCTTTGCCTCCGCGATGGGGACGAGGTGGTACTCATCCGGCGGGGCGAGATCCCCACGGACGCGGAGATGGAGACCCTCATGGCGGCCCGCCACACCCCGGGCGTCCACCGGAAGGTCAAGGCCGCCCGGGTGGGCATCGCCGGACTGGGAGGCCTGGGCTCGTCCGTGGCCATCGCCCTGGCCCGTGTAGGCGTGGGACACCTGATCCTGGCCGACTTCGACGTGGTGGAGCCCAGCAACCTCAACCGCCAGCAGTATTTCGTGGACCAGATCGGCCTGCCCAAGGTCCGGGCCCTCATGGACAACCTCCGCAGGATCAACCCGTACGTCTCCCTGGAGGGGCACCAACTGCGCCTGGATCGGGAGAACATCCCCCGCGTGTTCGCCTCGTGCTCCATCGTGGTGGAGGCATTCGACCGGGCCGAGATGAAGGAGATGATCATCACCACGGTCCTGGGGGAGATGCCGGGCCGCACCGTCGTGGCGGCCTCGGGTCTGGCCGGGCACGGCCCCAACAACACCATCCGCACCGAGCGCATCGCCCCCAACCTCTACATCGTGGGGGACCAGGTCTCGGCCGCCCGCCCCGGCAGCGGGCTCATGGCCCCCCGGGTGGGAATCGCCGCCCATCACCAGGCCAACCTGGTCGTGCGGCTGATCCTGGGGGAAGGGGAAGAGACATGGACAGAGGGAGGAGCGCAGACGAGATGAAGGCGACCATGAAGAGCCGCGATGTCGCCCGGGCGGTGGTCTTGACGGCCCTGGCCGTTGCACTCTCCCCTCTGGCCGTGCCCGTGGGCATATCCAAGGTCATGCCCGCCCAGCACATGATCAACGTGGTGGCCGCGGTCATGCTCGGACCGGCCTATGCCGTGACCGTGGCCGCGGCAACGGCCGTCATTCGCAACTTCCTGGGCACGGGGACCGCTCTGGCATTCCCGGGCGGAATGATCGGCGCCCTCACCGCCGCCCTGGCCTACCGATGGCTCCGCAGGACGGCGGCCGCGGCCGCGGGCGAGTTGGTCGGAACGGGCCTGCTGGGCGCGCTGGCCAGCGCCTGGCTCGTGGCCCCGCTGATCATGAAAAAGGGCATGGCCCTGGCCGCCATGATGCTGGCATTCGGCCTGAGCAGCCTGGTGGGGGCGGTCCTGGGCCTCCTGGTCCTCCATGTCCTGAGAAAGGCGGGGATCTGGCAGCCTTGATCCGTATGCTAGGCGTGCACTACCGATACCCGGGGGCCGGCGAGCGGTGGGCCCTGGGCGGCGTGGATCTCGCCATCCACGACGGGGAGTACGTGTACGTGTGCGGCGCCAGCGGCTCGGGCAAGTCCACCCTGGGCATGCTCCTCAACGGGTTGATCCCCCACTTCCTGGAGGGAGAGTTCCTGGGGCGCGTGCAAGTCGACGGGCTGGACACACGGCGAACCCGAGTGGCCGAGCTGTTCGGGCGCGTGGGCCTGGTGCTCCAGAACGCCGACGCCCAGCTGTTCAACGCCACGGTGGAGGACGAGCTGGCCTTCGGCCTGGAGAGCCTGGGGCGTTCCCCGGGGGAGATCCACGCCCGCGTGGCGCAGGTCGCCCGGGCCTGCCGGATCCAGGGGCTGCTCGGAAGGTCTCCCATGGAGCTCTCCGGGGGCGAGAAGCGCCTGGTGGCCCTGGGTGCGGTGCTGGTCACCGATCCCTCCCTGCTCGTCCTGGATGAACCGTACGCCCATCTGGACTGGGATGGAGCCCGGATGGTCCGCCGGGCCCTCCGGAATCTCCACGGCGAGGGGCGGACCGTCATTGTCATCGAGCATCGACACGATGGGCTCATGCAGGACGCCTCGCGCTGCCTCATCCTCCAGGACGGGCGGGTTTCCTGGGACGGCCCGCCCTGCGCAGCCCAGGGCGCCCTGCGCCGGGCCGGCCTCACGCCCGCCTACCCCCGGCGGGAGAGTCCCGGCCGGCGTCCGCCTGAGGGCCCGCCGGCTTTGGAGATCAGCGACTTGAGCCAGCGCATCTCCAACCGGGACGTCCTGAGGGAGATCTCCCTGACCCTGGCCCGGGGGGAGGTGGTGGCCGTCATCGGCAGAAATGGCGCGGGCAAGACCACCCTGGTCAGACACCTCAACGGTCTGCTCCGTCCGCGCAGGGGCGCGGTCCGGGTGCTGGGGCGGCCCGTGGACGGCCGGGACCCCTCGGAGATGGCGGCCGAGGTGGGCCTCGCCTTTCAGAACCCCGGCGATCAGTTCTTCAAGTTCCGGGTGGAGGAAGAACTGCGGGTCAGCAGCCGGGCACTGGGCCGCGAGGACTCCGAGTGGCTGGCCGAGCTGCAGGCCATCTTGGACCTGGGACCCCTCCTGTCCCGGTCGCCGTTTCGGTTGAGCGAGGGGGAGAAGAAGCGGGTGGCCATCGCCTCGGTGCTGGCGGCAAGGCCGTCCGTACTGGTCCTGGACGAGCCCACGGTGGGTCAAGACGGGCGGTTCCGGGAAAGGCTAGCCCGCGTGGTGGGCGCGCTCCGGGGCCGGGGAGTCACCACGCTGCTGGTCACCCACGACCTGGATTTCGCCGGGGCCGTGGCAGACCGCTGGATCGTCCTGGAGGGAGGGCGCGTGGCCGGACAGGGGGCGCCCGACGATCCGACAATGGCGGCCCTTCTGCAGACCCTGGGCGCGCATTGGGACCACGGGGGGCGACGGGTCGCCACACTGTGCGGGGGAGACTGAATGGCGAGGAGGGTGCCGACGCTGGACCCCAGGACTCGACTGGGCCTCGGCCTCATGGCCATGGCCGGGGCCCTGTTCACCCTGCGCCCCTGGACCCTGGCCCTGGAGGCGGCCTGCCTGTGGGGGTGGGTGCTCGCCGCGGGCCTGACCAGACCCTGGGTGCGCTTCCTTCGCGTGGGATCCCCCATGATCATCCTGGTCTTGGGCGTGGCCCTCCTGGCCTTGGGGTGGCGAGAGGCGGTCCTGCTGTCCCTGAGGCTGGTGATCCTCTTCACCGTCTCCTTTCTGCTCTTCCAGGCCGTGCCGGCTGAGGAAATGGGGCCCGCCCTGACCCGCCTGGGCGCCCCCCCGTGGTTCTCCTTCGTGCTGACCACGGCCCTTCGCTATGTTCCCCTCCTGGGAGTCCGTGTGCGCCACGTCATGGACGCCCAGCGCTCCCGTGGCATCGACCTGCGGCCCAGGCCGGGCAACGCGCGCAACCTCTCGGCCCTGGTGGTGCCCGTGATCATCCAGTCCTTCGCCCTGGCCGATGACCTGGCCGTGGCCATGGAGTCACGGGGGTTCGCTCGGGCCGGGAGGACGTGCCGCCGGGTCCTGCGCATGGCGCCCTGGGAATACGCCCTGCTGGGGGTGGGCCTGGCGGGCCTGGCGGGCCTGATCTGGTGGGAGACGGGAGGGGTTCCATGAGATCTGGAGAGGGAGGCAGGGACCCCTGATGCCCCCCGTGGAACTCGAGGAGTACCTTTCCCGGCGCACGCTCATCGTGGGGGAGGTCAATGCGGGCAAGAGCAGGCTGACCCAGGCGGTCCTCCATGCCCTCTGCGCCCAAGGGTATGGCAGCCGCACGGCGGTCCTGGACCTGGCCCCGGAGGTGCCGATCCATCTGGCCGCCCCCAAGGGGCTGGCGGGCGTGGGAGGAAGGTTGCGCCCGCCGGCGGGATGCAGGGTCATGTACCGGTGGGCCCGCCCGGTCCCGCCCCGGCTCACCGCCCGCACCGAGGCCGAGGCCCTGGCCCTGGCCGAGCGGAACCGCCTGGCCATCGAGGCGCTCCTGGCGGAGATGCCCTGGGGGGAGAGGGACTTCCTAGTGCTCAACGACGTGTCCATCTATCTGCAGGCGGGTGACGCGGACAGGCTGGTGGCGCGATGGCCCCGGATTTCCACCGTGGTGGCCAACGGCTATTACGGGGCGCGGCTTGGGGAAGGGCCCCTCTCCCGCAGGGAGCGCCGGGAGATGGAGGAGCTCATGAAGCGGGTGGATCGGGTGATTCGGCTTTCCGCCCCGGCACAATAGGCAAGCGATGCAGGAGTTGCACATGGAGCGCGTGGCGAGGGTTCTCACCGTGGCAGGATCGGACTCGGGCGGCGGCGCGGGCATTCAGGCGGATCTCAAGGCCATCACGGTGTTGGGGGGCTACGGCATGAGCGTGATCACGGCCCTCACCGCCCAGAACAGCGTGGGGGTCCATGGCGTTCACCCCGTTCCCGTGCCGTTCATCGAGCAGCAATTGGACGTGGTCCTCTCGGACCTGGGGGCCGATGCTGCCAAGACGGGGATGCTGGCCAGCCCTGAGATCGTTCGGGCCGTGGCCCAGGGGCTGCGGCGACACCGGATCTCACCCCTGGTGGTGGACCCGGTGATGGTGGCCAAGAGCGGCGATGCGCTCCTGTCCGAGGCCGCCCAGGGGGCCATGAAGGAATCCCTCCTGCCCCTGGCCCGGCTGGTGACCCCCAACCTGCCCGAGGCATCGGTCCTGTGCGGGTTCGCCGTCACCGGCCTGGAGGCCATGCGCGAAGCGGCCCGCCGGATCCACGCCCTGGGACCCGCTTATGTCCTGGTCAAAGGGGGCCATCTGGAGGGGGATGCCGTGGACCTCCTGTTCGACGGGGCGTCCTTCGAGACCTTCGCGGCCCCCAGGCTGCCGGGCCGCAACACCCACGGAACGGGATGCACGTATTCGGCGGCGTTGGCCACCCTGCTGGCCCAGGGGCTGGATGTTCCCCGGGCCGTGGCCGAGGCCAAGGCGTTCATCACCCGGGCCATCGCCGCGGGCCTCTCCCTGGGCTCGGGGCACGGCCCGACCAATCCCTATGCCCACATCCTGCACGGCAAGGAGCGGGAGGCCGTCCTGGAGGCGCTGTCCCGGGCCCTGGAGCGGATCTTGGGCGAGCCCGTGGGGCGCCTCGTCCCCGAGGTGAGGGCCAACCTGGGATACGCCCTCCCCGGGGCCCGCACCCATGAGGAGGTGGCGGCGGTCCCCGGGCGCATTACCCAGGTGGGAGAGCGACTGGCTGTCTGCCGGCAGCCGGCCTTCGGGGCCTCGCGCCATATCGCCCGGGTGATCCTGGCCGCCATGCGACACACTCCGTCGCTCCGCTCGGCCATGAACATTCGCTGCGAGCCGTCCATCCTGGAGGCCTGCGCCCGCGCCGGGCTCCGCATGGCCTCCTTCGACCGGAGGGAGGAGCCCGCCTCGGTGAAGGAGCGGGAGGGGTCCTCCCTGGAGTGGGGGACCAGCGCGGCGCTGAAAGCCTCGGAACTCGCCCCGGATCTGGTCTGGGATGCCGGCGACATGGGAAAGGAACCCATGATCCGGATCCTGGGGGAGGATCCCATGACGGTGGCGGACAAGGTCCTGGCCATCGCAGGAAGGAGGTGAACCCGTGGAAGGCATCCGACCCGTCGGTGAGGCCCGCCGGACCCTGGGGGGATTGGACTTCTTTCTCCTGTGGGCCGGTGCGGCCGTGTCCCTGGCGGAGGTCTGGGCAGGTGGGCTACTGGTTCCCCTGGGCTTCCTGGGCGGGCTGTGGGCCATCGTGCTCGGCCACGTCATCGGAAACACGCCCCTGGCCCTGGGGGGCCTCATGGGGAGTCGACTGGGTATTTCGGCCATGGTGAGCACGAGGGCCGCCCTCGGCGTTCGCGGCGCCTCCCTGGGCGCGGTGCTCAACGTGGTGCAGCTGGTGGGGTGGACCGGGGTGATGCTCTGGATCGGGGGGCAGGCGGCCCAGGCCGTCCAGTCCTTCCCCGGGATGGGGTTTCGGGGATGGGTCCTGGTGGGAGGACTCGCCACCACCCTCTGGGCCCTGGTGGGGGACCGCGGCTGGAAGTGGCTCCAGCGGGTGGCGGTCAGCGGGCTCTTGGCCCTGTGCTGCCTCATGACCTATGTGGTCCTGGTCGAGTACGGATGGGTGCGGCTCACGGCGGCCCCCCCCCGGGGCCAGATGCCGTTCATGGTGGGGCTCGACCTCGTCATCGCCATGCCCATCTCATGGCTCCCCCTGGTGAGCGACTACACCCGGTTCGCCAGGCGCTCGGGGGCCGCCTTCTGGGGCACGTGGGCGGGCTACCTGGTGGTCGGCTCCTGGATGTACGCCATCGGCCTCGGGGCGGCCCTGGCCACGGCGTCGTCCAGCCCGGAAGTCATGGTCATGGAGCTCCTGGTGGGATGGGGGCTCGCGTTTCCGGCGCTCATCATCGTCCTGTTGTCCACCTTCACCACCACCTTTCTGGACATCTACTCCACATCGGTCTCGTCCATGACCCTCTGGCCGTCCCTGGGAGACCGCGCGGGGGTGGTGGGATGCGGGGCCCTGGGCACGCTGCTGGCCATGCTGTTTCCGGCCACGGCATACGAAGGGTTTCTCCTCATGGTGGGTTCCATCTTCTGTCCCCTGTTCGGGGTGGTCCTGGCCGATTACTTCGTGCTGCGGCGAGGGCGATACGCGCTGGACGCCCTGTACGGAAGGGGCCCGTACTGGTACCGGGGGGGATTCAATCCGCGGGGCCTGACGGCCTGGGGTGCGGGCTTCGCCCTCTACCACTTGCTGCAGGGGCTGACCACCCTGGGCGCCTCCATCCCCAGCCTCGTGGCCGCGGGGGCCCTGTACCTGGCCCTCATGAAGAGCGCGGGTTCGGGCAATTGGCAAGGCTGCGGGTGATCCCGGTCTCGACCGGGACGCGAGGCGGGGGGACGCCTCGGCGGCCCCATCAGATCCGCCACAGGACCTGATCCAGGGGAGGGGATGGCGGGGAGGCGAGTTCGGGGTCGGGAAGGCGGCGCCTCCGGACAAGGGTCGCCGTGACCTCTCCCGCCAGACGCACCCGGTTGGCCGTGGCCTCGATGGGGACCCAGTCGGCATCCAACCAGCCCTCCACGTCTCCCCGGACGGCCTCCTGAAGCTCCTCCTCCAAGCGGGCGCGGAGGAAATGGGCCCGGTGTCCCGCCTCGGGATGGGCGGGGAGATTCCCCGGAACCTTGCTCCCTGCGGAGATGCGAAAGCGCAGAGTCAGCGGTTCCTTGCGGGCGAGGTTGTCGATCTCATAGTCCCGTTCGTCGCCCAGGGCCCCGAAGGCCCCCACCCGCCAGTTGAAGAACGCGCTCAGGGGGTCGTCCAGGAGGCGCCCGCGCATTCTCCAGCGCCTCTCCCGGCGCTTGTCCGGCCCCATCTTGATCTCCAAGTACTCGTCCCGATCCCGCTGGAACAGGAGGATCTTCCTGCGCCAGTTCCCCTTTCGGGAGGCCTGATCCCCGTGCCAAACCGGCAGGAAGCGCCCATGCTCGGGGGACCAGGTCATGAGGGTGACGAAGAGGTCCGAGCGCTGGAGGGTGAAGAAGCCCACAACCCCCTCGAGCTCGGTCTGAAAGGTGGCCACGTATTGGGAGGTACCCCGGATCCGCTGGAGCCGCAGTTCCCCCGTTGCCAGATCTCCCACCAGCTCGCAGCGCGCGCGATACTGGAGCCCTCGCCCCACCCACTCCTCCAGGCCCGGGGGGTCCTCCGATGCGGACGGCCGCAGCCCGGGATCCGATGCCCTGGCCCGGCTGGCCCACAGCGATCCCAGGGCCATTCCGGCCACCCCCAGCCACGCGCGCCTGGTGAACTCTCGGGTCATGGCGGTCGCGCCCTCCGCGATCAGCGGTCCGCAAGGGCCCAAGGCCGCCCGGGGCGGCCTCCCCTGCGCCTGTGCCCAGTTTACCACAGGGCCCCGGGAGCAACGAGACGATGTTGGCACCCGCCCTCCCCCACTGACGCTGGCATCCCCAACTCGGCCCGTTCCTTGGCGGGGTATCCCCAGCAGGAGCCGGGGCACGGCCCCTTTATGTCTAAATGGTTGACAGCCATGGAAAATCGTGGTAGTGGATGTCCCTAATACTGGGGTGGGAGATGGCTCCCGGCGCGTATTTCCTGATTGCATGAGGAAGGAGGGACGGGATGATGAAGAGGTTTCTGCTTTTTCTGATCGCTGTGCCGCTGCTCCTGTTGGGGGCGTGTGCGCCGCCGGCCCATTTTGGGGTTCCGGACCGTGCGCTGC
>CAZEPJ010000040.1:0-43042 GCA_964514105.1 uncultured Desulfarculaceae bacterium
CGTTCGAGGCGAACGATCACCTCACGATTGACGCTGCGTCGATTCGCCGTGGCACTTTCCTTGATGCGCTCATAAAGATCATCCGGGATGCCCTTGAGAGTAATAGTGGCCATCTGTACCTCCCCTGTGGTTCCAGTATGGAACCATTTAGGAGTATATGATGAACGGTCTCCTCTTTCAAGGATGAAAGCGCCAGGGCGTGTGGGATCAGTTTTTCGCCACTTCGAACTTCTTCCCGTACGCCATAAAGTATACCATCGGCACAACCACCAGGGTGAAGAGGGTGGAGACCAGCAGGCCGAAGATCAGGGCCCAGGCCAGGCCCGAGAAGATGGGGTCCAGGGTGATGGGCCAGGCGCCCAGCATGGCCGCAAGGGAGGTCAGGAAGATGGGCCGGGTCCTCAGGGCCCCCGCCTCGATGAGGGAGCGCGCGATGGGCTTTCCCTCCCGCTTTCGCTCCTCCACGAACTCGATGAGGAGGATGGCGTTTCGCGTGGCGATGCCCGAAAGCGCGATCATGCCGATCATGGCCGTGGCCGTGAAGTAGACGGGGTCGGGCCATCCCCCCACGGGCTCTGCGCCCAGGGCATTGAGGAGCCAGAAGCCGGGCAGGATCCCGATGACCGATAGGGGCAAGGCGATGAGCTGGATGGCGGGGAGCAGGTAGCTCTGGGTCTGGTAGAGAAGCAGGATGTAGATCCCCAGGATGGCGGCGCCAAAGGCGATGCCCAGGTCCCGAAAGACCCGCAGCGTCACCTCCCACTCCCCTTCGCCCGCCCATTCCACATGAAATCCCTTGAGGGCCTCGTCCTTGCGGACCTCGTCGCTCAGGGCCAGGACGGCCTCGGGGGGCGGGAGCCCCGCGGTCTCCCCGAACACATAGACCACGGGCTGGAGGTTCTTGTGGTAGATGGGCTGGTCGATGCTCTGCTCCCTGAAAGACCCCAACTCCGCCAGGAGCACCCCCTCGCCCCGCACGCCGCGGGCCGTGAGCTGCCCCAGGTGGGCCTCCAGATCCCGCTCCTCCCGGGGGAGGCGCAGCCGCACCCGGACCGGGTTGACCTCATCGTCCAGGCGGAGGGAGGCGGCCGTCGTGCCCGGCACGGCCCCCTGGAGCAGCTCCACGACCTGCCCTGCGGGGATGCCGTGGAGGGCGGCCTTGGTCCGATCGATCTCAAAGACCGCCTTGGGCTGGGGGGCCACCAGGACGTCATCCACGTCCACCACCCCGGCCATGCCCTCCATGTGCTGCCTCACCCGGCGGGCTGCGGCGGCCAGGGAGTGGTACGGCTCTCCCATCCGGCCGTAGACCTCGGCCACCAGCGTCGAGATGACCGGCGGACCGGGGGGCACCTCCACGACCTTGATGTTGGCGCCGTGAGCGCAGGCGATCTGCTGAAGGTCCCCTCTCAGCCGAAGGCCGATGGCGTGGCTTTGCTGAACGCGCCTTTTCTTGTCCAAGAGGTTGAAACGAATGTCGGCCATGTTGGGGCCCTGCCTGAGGTAGTAATGCCTCACCAGGCCGTTGAAGTCCATGGGGCTCGCCGTCCCCACGTACGTGGCCACATCCGTCACCTCCGGCACCCGGACCAGGTACTGCGCCAGGGACCGGGCCGCCGCCTCGGTGGACTCCAGGCTGGTCCCCTCGGGCATGTCCACCACCAGCTGCAGCTCGTTCTTGTTGTCGAAAGGGAGCATCTTGAGGGGCACGTGACGGGCCACGACCAACCAACCTGCAAAGCCCAGCAGGAGCCCAACGCCGGCCAGGATGGCCCAGCGCACCCGCCTGTGCTGGAAGACGGGGAGCATGATCGCCCGGTACGCCCGGAACAGCCCGCTTTGCTCGAGGACGAACCGCTTCTCGTGGGTGCGGTGATAGATGGGGAGCATGACGTGGTAGGACAGCCACGGCGTGATGGTGAAGGCCACGAGCAGGCTCATGAGCATGGCCACGGGGACGTTGAGGGCCATGGGCGCCATGTACGGCCCCATCATCCCCGTGATGAAGAACATGGGGACGAAGGAGATGATGACGGCCAGGGTCGCCAAGATGATGGGGGGACGGACCTCGTTGACCGCGTGGAGCACGGCGTTGTATGGGTCGTGCTCCCGCATGGTGAAGTGGCGGTGGATGTTCTCCACGTCCACGATGGGGTCGTCCACGACGAGCCCCAGGGAGAGGATGAGGGCGAAGAGGGTCACCCGGTTGATGCTGTAGCCCAGCAGGTAGTTGATCAGCAAGGTGAAGCTGAAGGTGATGGGCACGGCCAGGGCGATGATGAGCCCCTCGCGCCATCCCAGGGAATAGGCCAGGAGGGCCACCACGATGACGATGGCCACCAGGAGGGCCTCCACCAGCTCGTTGACCTTGCCGTTGGCCGTCCTGCCGTAATCCCGGGTCACCCGAAGGTGGACGTCCGCAGGCAGGGCCTCCTGGGCGAATGCCCGGGCCGCCCGCTGCACCTCCTGGGAGACCCACACGGCGTTGGTCCCCTTTCGCTTGGCCACGGCCACGGTCACCATGGGATAGTCCGCGTCCCCCTCGATGCCAGGCGGCGGCTGGTCGGCCTCGCGGGCGGGGTCCCCCGCCGTGAAGGCCCCGGGGCCGAAGGCGATCCGGGTGTAGGTCTCGGGCTCGGCCGGGCCGTCTTCCACCCGGGCCACCTCCCGAAGAAACACGGGCCGCATCTCGTGCACACCCACCACCAGATCCCCCACCTCCCGGGCCGTGGAGAGGAATCGGCCGGCCTGAAGGGTTACGGCCCGGTCCTGCCGCACCAGGTCTCCGGCCGGCAGCGAGACATTGGCCCCGGTGAGGGCCCGCTGCAGGTCCTGGAGGGACACCCCCCGGCTGGCCATGCGCTGGGGGGCCAGGTGAACGGCGACCTCCCGGGGCCTTCCTCCCACCACGTACGTTCGCCCGGCGTTCTTCACGCCCTGGAGCCGGATCTCCAGCTCCTCGGCCATCCTTCTCAGCTCGTAGTCGCTGTACCGATGGCTGTACAGGGTGAGATTGACGATGGGGACGTCGTCGATCTCCAGGGGTTTGACGACCCACCCCGTGACCCCCGGGGGGACCTGATCCACGTTGGCGCTGATCTTGTTCTGGAGCTTGACCAGGCTTCGCTCCCGGTCTTCTCCCACAAAGAAGCGCACGGTGACGATGGCCAGGGAGGGGAAGCTGGTGGAGTAGACGTACTCCACTCCGTCGATCTGATACAGGAGCTTCTCCAGGCGCGTGGCCACCTGGCGCTCCACCTCCCGGGCGCTGGCGCCGGGCATGGAGACCAACACGTCGGCCAGGGGGACCACGATCTGCGGGTCTTCCTCCCGCGGGGTGATCATGAGGGCCGCACCTCCGGCCAGGAGGCTCAGCAAGATGAGCAGGATGGAGAGGTTGCCCGTGAGGAAGGCTGCGACGATCCGGTTCATCCAATTGTGGGCGGCGGGCCCCTGGCCGCTCATGGCAGGAGCACCTCCTCCCCCTCCCGGAGGCCCGAGAGGATCTCCACCCGGTCGCCGTGGACGCTGCCCAGGGTCACGAAACGCCGCTGGGGGTGTCCCTGGGCGTCCAGGGCGTCCACCAGGTGGAGCTGCCCCACGGTCCGCACAGCCGCCCGCGAGACCACCAGGGCCCGATACTCTCCGTGGGGGATGAAGAGCCGCCCGAAAAGCCCGCTCACCAACTCGGGCTCAGGGGGCAGGGCGACCTTGACCATCACGGTCCGGGTGGCGGGGTCCGCCCTGGGCACGATCTCCCGCACCTCGCCCTGGAATTCCCGCTCCAGGGCGTCCACGCGGACGGTCAGGGGCTGTCCCATCCGGAGCCGGTGGAGGAGGGATTCGGAGACCACGGCATGAAGCTCCGGAAGAGACGGCGTCTCGACGATGAACAGGGGACGCCCCGGCCCTACCGTGTCGCCCACCTCGACCATCTTTCGGACCAGGCGGCCGCTGAAGGGCGCCTGCAGCACGGTGTGGCTCAGCATCACGCCGGCCTCCGCCGCCGCGGCCTCTGCCCCCTTGCGCCTGGCGAGGATCCCCTGGATCTCTTCCTCGGCCGCCGCCATCTCCTGGGCCGCGGCCTGGGCCTGGGCCTCGGCCACATCCCGCTGGGCCCGGGCGTGGTCCATCTGCTGGCCCGTGGCCGCCTGATCCCTGTGGAGCCCCTCGGTGCGCCTGAATTCTGTCCGGGCTTGCTCCCTCCGCGTCGCGGCAGCCGCGCTCTGGGCTCGAGTCGCCTCCAACCGGGCCCGGGCCGCCTGGAGGGCCCGGTCCGAGGCCTGGATCTGCGCCCGCGCCTGATCCAGCCGGGCCACGATATCCCGGTCGTCCAGGCGTGCCAGCACCGTGGGTCCGCCTGGAGCTGCGGGGCCGAGCAGTCCCTCCCCTTCACGCACCAGGACCTCCTTGACCTGGGCCATGATGCGGGCCGAGACCTGGGCCTCGCTCCGGGCGCGGAGGCTTCCCACCTGCTCCATCACCAGGGGAAAGAGCCGTCCCTCCACCCTCTCCGTCTTGAGCTGGGCAGGGCGGGGCCGGGGGCGCGGCGGGCCGGGCTCCACCTTGTCCACGAAGGCACCCGCGAGCCATAGCATGGTGGCGATAAGGAGGGCCACCACCGTAAGGCCCTTGACCGCCACCCAGAACCGCCCCCCCCCGCCGGATCCCTCACTCACCGCGAACCTCCGTCCACTGGGCGAAGTCTCCCAGGGCCTGCCTCAGCAGCGTGTGGGCGATCCTCCCGTCGAAGAGGGCCGCGGTGTACGCCACCTCGGCCCGGTTCCACTCCACCTGGGCCTGGAGAAGCGCGTCCACGTTGACCACCTGCCTCTGGTACAGGCTCCGGACCTCCGTCAGGGCCCTGGACGCCCACTGCCGCCTCTCCTCGGAAACCGTGATCTTCTCGGCCGCCTCCTGGACCCCCAGAGCCGCCTGGTGCACCTCCAGGGCCACGTCCAAGGCCATCTGCTCCCCACGGGCCTCCATCTCCCGGAGCCGCGCCTGGGCCTCCCTCGCCCGCGACAGGGTGGCCCCCCCCTGATACAGGCTCCAGGTGGCCTGGAGTCCCACCAGCCAGCTATCGCCGCCCCCCTGCAGCGCCTCCGAATCCCATGCGTACCACGCCCGGGCCCCGATCTTGGGCAGCAGTTCGCCCCGGGCCGCCCGAAGCCGCTCCCGGGCCGCCAGGATCAGGGCCCGGACCCCCTCCAGTTCGGGGCGGCGCTCCAGGGCCCGGTCCACCAGTCCCCCCGGTTCCCCGGGGGGCAACGGAGGGGCATCCGACGACCCGGCGGGCCCGGGGTCGGGGACCTCCTCCGGCCGGACGGGCCTGGCCAGAAGCCTTTCCAGGGCGGCCTGGAGCCTCCGGGCCCCGGTCTGGGCCGTGGTCGCATTGGCCCGGGCCTCGGCCGTCCGGGTGCGGAGGCGCAGCAGCTCGCTGGGGAGGGCGGCCTCGGCGCGCGCCCGGGCATGGCCCAGCCGCTCGTCGGTCCGGGCGGCCTCCAGGGCCAGGTCGGCCACCCGGATGAAGCCCAGGGCCTGGAGCCACCGGTAGTAGGTCTCGGTCACCGAGGCCACCAGGCGGTTCCGGGCGGCCAGGAGCTCGGATTCCGCGGCATGGCGCTGCTGAAGCGCCGCCTCCCGGTTGCGCAAGCGGCCCCCCCCTTCGAAGAGGGACCAGTCGGCCTGGACCCGGGAGGTCACGTTCTGGTGCCGGCCCGGATCGTTGAAGTCCATGGCGAAGCTCAGGTCCCTCTGGTTGAGGATCTGCATGAAGACCAAGACGGGATTGTTGGTCACGCTGTATTCCTGGGCGAAGGCCACCCGGGGGTAGAAGGCGGCCTCGGCCTGCCGCACCTGCTCCCCCGCGGCCTCCACGCGGCGCCGGATTTGCTCCAGTTCCGGGCTTGCCGCCAGCGCCTCCCGGATGGCCCGCTCCGCCGTGAGCGGCCCGGCCGGGGCGGGCTCGGCTGGGGCCTCCCAGCGCGCCTGCACACGGGCCCGGGCGAGGGCGGGACCCTCCTGAGGCCCGGGGACCAGGGGCGCGCACCCCGTCAGGGCGAGATGGCAAAGGGCCGACAGGCCAGCCAAGATCCTGACCCTGCCTTTCATTGCCCAAGGCCCCTGGCGCGCGTCGGGTCGTCTCGTTGTGGCACCTCTCGCCCATGGGCGCCAATGGACAGTGCCCGCGGCCACGTGCCTCCCGAGGCCCGCACCGACCCTTGATTCCCATCCCGATTCGGCCTTGGTTTCTTTCACGTCTACCTGCCCCTCGGCCTCTCTCCCAGCACCAAAGCCACGTCCTGGGACTTGCCGTCCCTCAGCACCCTGAGGCGCACCTGGTCCCCCGGCCGCTGCTTGCGGATCGCCCGGATCAGCTCCTCCGAGGAGGCCACGGGCGCCCCCTCCAGGGCGGTCACCACGTCGCCGCCCGCCGGGATCACGGCGTTGCCCACCTGGACCATCTTGCTCCCCCCGCGGAGGCCCGCCCGGTGGGCCGGCCCGCCCTTGACCACCTCCACGATGAGGGCCCCCCGCTCAGTGGACAGGCCCAGGGCCTTGGCCACCCCCGGGGTCAGGGGATAAAGGCTCACGCCCATCCAGGGGTGGGAGACATACCCCTTGGCCAGAAGCTCCGGGATGATGCGGCGGGCCGTATCCGCCGGGACCGCGAAGCCGATCCCCACGCTCCCGCCGGAGGGGCTGAAGATGGCGGTGTTGATCCCGATGATCCGCCCCTGGGAGTCCAGCAGGGGCCCGCCCGAGTTGCCGGGATTGATGGCCGCGTCGGTCTGGATGAGATCCTCCATGAGGGCCCCGCCCTCCGAGCGGATGGACCGCCCCAGCGACGAGATGATGCCCGTGGTGAGGGTCTCCCCCAGGCCGAAGGGGTTGCCGATGGCCAGGGCCTTCTGGCCCACCTGCAGATCGTGGGAACTCCCCAGGGGGACCGGCCGCAGCTTCTCCGCCGGGGCCTCGATGCGGATCACGGCCAAGTCGTTGTCGGGGTCCGTGCCCACGAGCTTGCCCGGCCACTTGCTGCCATCGGACAGGGTCACCTCGATGCGCCGCGCGTCCTTGATGACGTGGTTGTTGGTTAGGATGTGCCCCTTGGCGTCGACGATGACGCCGGAGCCCGCCCCCTCCCTGGGGACCAGGCCGAGGAAGAAGTCGCGCTCCACGGCCACCGTGGTGATGTTCACCACGCCGGGCGCGGCCTTCCCATAGACGGCGATGTTGTTTTCCTCTTCCTCGGTGACCGCCGGGAACGCGGACACCGGGGGCGCGAGCAGGGCCCAGAGCCCCGCAGCCAGTAGCGCGTGTGCAATCCGTTTCATGGCCGGATCCGTCCTTGCCTCAAGATGCTACCACCGCCGGGTCATGCGGGCGCGGCGAGTCCACAGCCGGTACAGAATGAAGAGTCCCGCCACGGCCATGAGGACGCTCGCCCAGGAGGGACCCGAGCCCCGGACCAGCCCGGGCAGGTGGCGCTCCACGGTGTCGATGGGGATGGCGAAACCGACCCCCACGCTCCCCCCGGATGGGCTGATGATGGCCGTGTTGATGCCCATGAGCCGTCCATCTCGATCCAGCAGGGGACCGCCCGAGTTGCCCGGGTTGATGGCCGCGTCGATCTGAATCAACCCCTCGAGCCTTCCCCCCTTGGGTGTGGCCAGGGTCCGGCCGAGGGAGGAGATGACCCCTTTGGTGAGGGTCTGCTGGAGGCCGAAGGGGTTGCCGATGGCCAGCACGGTCTGGCCCACGCGCAGCTCTCGGGCGCTGCCGTGGGGGATGGGCCGCAGTGCGCCCTCGGGCGCGTCGATCCGGATCACGGCCAGGTCGCTCTCGGGCCGGCTTCCCACGAGGCGGGCGGGATACTGGCTCCCGTCGGCGAGGGTGACCTCGATGTTGCCGGCGTCCTGGATGACGTGGGTGTTGGTGACGATGTGTCCGTCTTGATCCACGATCACCCCGGATCCCGTCCCCTGGGTGGGGAGGGGCTGGAAGAAGAACCCGTATCGCACCACCGTGGCCCGGATGTGCACCACGCTGGGAGCGGCTTGGCGGTAGACCTGGATGTTGTTCTTCTCCTCGGCCGTCAGGGCCCAGGCCCGCCCCACCGTCAAGACGGCGGTGGCGAGCAGGGCGATGCACAAGGCCCGGCGGCCCTGGAGGAGGATTTGGGGTCGCATGGCGGTTCCCTCTTCGGGGGGTGGACGAACACCCCTCCCACCCTCCGGCCCCGGTGTCCCCGCTGGCCTGGGTGGGAGATCTCTATTCTATGGGCACAACCCCGCAGATCTCAATCCCTTTCCACCCGCGCAGGCAGTGGATTATGCTGTGTGTGGAAGAAGCTCGGGGGGAGAAAGGGCATGATCGGGGACGGGATGACCCAGGGGCGGACCCGGCGGCTGGAGCTGCCCATCGGGGGAATGAGCTGCGCAGCCTGCGTGGCCCGGGTGGAGAAGGGGCTCGCGCGGGTGGCGGGGGTGTCCGAGGCCAGGGTCAACTTTGCCACCGAGAGGGCCATGGTCACCTTTGACCCCGCCCGGGTGCAGCCGGGTGACCTGGTCCGGGCGGTCCGGGAGCTGGGCTACGAGGCCCGGGTGGAGACGGTCACCCTGTCCGTCCAGGGCATGTCCTGCGCCGCGTGCGTCCGGCGGGTGCAGACGGCCCTGAGCAAGGTGCCGGGGGTCATGGAGGCGAGCGTCAACTTCGCCGCCGAGAGGGCCACGGTGCAGTTCGCATCCGGGGCCGTCACGGTCGGCGACCTCTCCCGGGCCGTGGAGGGTGCGGGATACCGGCTGATCCAGGCCGAGGGGGAAGACGCCCTGCAGAGGGAGAGGGGGGTGCGCGAGGCCCACCTGGGTGGGCTCCGGCGGAAGTTCACCATCGGCGTCCTCCTCCTCGTCCCCATCATGGCGCTGTGCTACTGGGACCATTTGGGGCTCGGCCGCCTCCTCCCCCTGGATCGACAGGCCAACTTCATCATCCAGCTCCTCCTCCAGAGCCCCATCCAGTTCTGGGTGGGATGGCAGTTCTATCGAGGGGCCTGGGCCGCAGCCCGGCACAGGGCCGCGGATATGAACAGCCTCATCGCCGTGGGCACAACCGCGGCCTACGGGTATAGTGTGGCAGCCACGTTTTTTCCCGGGCTATTCTCCCCCCAGGGACTCGCGGCCGAGGTCTACTACGACACCGCCGGGATGATCACGGTGATCATCCTCCTGGGACGGTTCCTGGAGTCCCGGGCCAGGGGACGCACCTCCGAGGCCATCGAGAGGCTCATGGGGCTCCAGCCCAAGACCGCCAGGGTGATTCGCGACGGCCGGGAACTGGAGCTCTCCGCGGACCAGGTCCAGGTCGACGACACGGTGCTGGTCAGGCCGGGCGAGAGGATCCCCGTGGATGGTGTGGTCCTGGAGGGCTACTCCTCGGTGGACGAATCCATGGTCACCGGGGAATCGATTCCGGTGGAGAAGACCGCCGGAGACGGGGTGATCGGGGCCACGCTGAACAAGACCGGCGCGTTCAAGTTCCGGGCCACCAAGGTCGGCCGGGAGACCGTGCTGGCCCAGATCGTCCGCATGGTGCAGGAGGCCCAGGGCTCCAAGCCCCCCATTGCCAGGCTGGCCGACGTCATCGCCGGATACTTCGTGCCCGCGGTGTTCGGTGCCGCGGCCCTCACCTTCATCATCTGGTCCCTGTGGGGGCCGGCTCCGTCCCTCAACTACGCCCTTCTCAACTTCGTGGCCGTCCTCATCATCGCCTGTCCCTGCGCCCTGGGGCTGGCCACGCCCACCTCCATCATGGTGGGGACCGGGCGGGGGGCGGACACCGGGGTCCTCATTCGAGGCGGAGAGGCCCTGGAGACGGCCCATCAGTTGGATACCATCGTCCTGGACAAGACGGGGACCCTCACCCGGGGGGAGCCCTCGGTCACCGACGTGGCGGCCGACCCCGGCGTGGGAGAGGACGAGGTGCTGCGCCTGGCGGCATCGGCCGAGAGGGGATCGGAGCATCCCTTGGGCGAGGCCCTGGTCCGACGGGCCCGAGAACTGGGACTGTCCCTGGAGGATCCCTCGGCCTTCGAGGCCATTCCCGGCCAGGGCATCGAGGCCGTCGTGGGCGATGGGAGGATCCTGCTGGGAAACGCGGGGCTCATGGAGCGGCGGGACATCCCCCTGGGGGCCCTGGCCCAGCGGGCAGACACCCTCTCCGGCCAGGGCAAGACCCCCATGTTCGTGGCCGTGGACGGCCGGGCGGTGGGGGTCATCGCCGTGGCCGACACCCTCAAGGAGGAGTCCCGGCCCGCCGTGGCGGCCCTGCGCCGCATGGGATTGGAGGTCATCATGCTGACCGGTGACAACAGCCGGACCGCTGAGGCCATCGCCCGGCAGGTCGGCATCGACCGGGTGGTTGCCGAGCTGATGCCCGATGCCAAGGCCGGGGAGATCAAGGGGCTTCAGTCCCAGGGCAAGAAGGTGGGGATGGTGGGCGACGGGATCAACGACGCCCCGGCTTTGGCCCAGGCCGACGTGGGCATCGCCATCGGGACCGGGACGGACGTGGCCATGGAGTCCTCGGACATCACCCTCATGAAGGGGGACCTCGGGGGGGTGGTGACGGCCATCACCTTGAGTCGGGCGACCATCCGGAACATCAAGCAGAATTTCTTCTGGGCCTTCGCCTACAACGTGATCCTCATCCCGGTGGCCGCGGGGGCCCTATTCCCGGCCTTCGGGATCCTTCTCAACCCCATCTTCGCGGCCGTGGCCATGGGCCTGTCCTCCATCACCGTGGTCTCCAATGCCCTGAGGCTGCGCCGCTTCCGCCCCCCGCCCCTTGAGGCCGCCTGAGGCCGTCAGTCAACCCCCCGGACCAGATAAAGGGTCACCTTCTCCTGGAATCCCTTGAGCTGCGCCTCGAAGGCGGCATCCACCCGCAACGCCTTCCCCCGGGCAGTGGCGCACCGATTCCGAGACGACCGCGTCTGCCGCCCCGCGCGCTCTCCTGCACTCGATCGGTCACGTTGACTGCGGATCCGACGATCCCGTACTTGGCCCGGGTCTCGGAACCGATGTTGCCCACGACCACCTCGCCGACGTGCACGCCGACGCCCATGCGCAGATGCGGCAGCCCCTCGGCCCGACTCTCGGCGTTGAACGGGGACAACTCCTCTTGCATCTCCAGCGCGCGGCGCATGGCCCGCCGAGGGCAAGACGGCTCCCATAGGGCTCATGGCAGGAGTTGGGGCCATTTCCCAACCTCCTCCCCGAACAAACGGTTCCACAGAGTATTGCTAGACTTTGTCCCGGATTTATGATGGGATCAGACACGGGGAAAGGCAAGACGAGACGGAGGAGGCGAAAGATGAGATCCGCGATGGCCGGATTGATCGTGATCCTCGTGGCCGCCGGGGCGGCTTGGGCAAAGGACTACGAGGTCAAGAAGAAGGCCGGGGATTACTCGGTGGTGGTGCGGATCGACCGCAATCCCCCGGTGGTGGGGGAGAACAACGCCCGCATCAAGGTGGAGGAGGCGGGAGGGCGGCACGTGACCGATGCCAAGGTCGTCGTACACTACGGCATGGCGGCCATGCCGGGGATGCCGCCCATGAACTACAAGACCGACGCCCAAGTCAGGGAGGATTGGTACCATGCCAAGATGAACCTGTCCATGGCCGGGCCCTGGAACATCGAGGTGAAGATCACGCGGGGGGGAAAGAGCCACGCAATGAAGTTCACCGTGGACGCCAAGTGAGGGTTCGCCTCCATGCCCCCCCGTCTTCCCCTTGCGGGCGGGGAACGCAGGGCGAGCCGGGTGCCCGCGGTGGCGCTTCGGATCCCAGCGGCGCACCGGGACCGCTGAGTCGGATGGCGAGGGGAGGGTAAAGATGGGACGGACCGTGTGGAGGGACATGGGGCGGGCAGGGGCGTCTTGGTGCCTGCCGACGGCGGCCTGGCTGTTTCTGGCGTTCGGGGTAGGCGGCGCATCGGCCCAGGAACTGCGGCTCCAAGAGCTGGTGGACGAGGCCCTCAGGCGCAACCCGGAGGTCCTCGCCTCCCAGTCCAAGGTCAAGGCGGCCAGGCACCGGGTGCCCCAGGTCCAGAGCCTGCCGGATCCCATGTTCATGACGGGATATCAGAATGAGGGGTTCAGCCGGTACACGTACGGACAGATGCCCGACGCCCAGTGGATGTTCTCGGCCTCCCAGATGTTCCCGTTCCCGGGGAAGCTGGCCTTAAAGGGAGAGATGGCGTCCCGCGAGGCCGAGGGCCTGGGGGCCTCGTCGGAGACGGTCCGCCTCAGGGTGATCGCCAGGGTCAAGGAGCTGTACTACGAGCTTTTCCTGGCCCACAAGATCATCGACATCCTCAAGCGGACCCAGGGCCTCTTCTCGCGGCTGGAGGACGCGGCCCTGGCCCGGTACGGCTCGGGCCTGGGCCAGCAGCAGGAGATCCTCATGGCCCAGACCGAGAAGTACATGCTCCATGAGCGAGAGGAGATGCAGCGACAGCGGATCCAGGCCGCCGAGGCCATGCTCAACAACGCCTTGGGAAGACCGGCGGAGGCCACCCTGGGCAGGCCCGAGGAGAGGGAGGCCACCCCCTTTCCGTATAGTCTGGAGGACCTCCTGCGCATGGCCGGCCAGCGCGCCACCGAGATCCAGTGGCGGGAGAAGATGGTGGCGGCCGCCGACGCCAGGGTTCGCATGGCCCGAAGGGAGTTCTTCCCGGATCTGACCCTGGCCGCCAACTACTTCAATCGGGGCAACGGCCAGTTCGATGACATGTGGAGCCTGACGGCCACGGTCAACGTCCCCATCTTCTTCAGGACCAAGCAGGAGGAGGGCGTGCACGAGGCCGAGGCGTCGCTGTCCGAGGCCCGCCACGAGCTCGAGGCCGCCAGGCTCATGACCGCCTCCGCCCTGCGGGACGCCTTTTCCATGCTCAAGACCGCGGAAAACCTGATGGCCCTGTACAAGGACGCCGTTCTTCCCAAGAACTATCAGGACTTCGAGCTGGCCCTGGCCGGGTACGTCACGGGCAAGATCGAGGCCATCACCGTGATCTCCCGGGTCAGGGCCTTTCTCGACACCGAGATCCTGTACTGGGTGCAGTTCGCGGCGCGGGAGAAGGCCGTCGCCAGGCAGGAGGCCCTGGTGGGCGGGTTTTCCGGTGGCCGGTGAGGCCACGGACAGGGGTCCCGAGGGAGTCGGGGAGGAGGGCCCATGAGTTATCGATGCATTGCGCCCAAGCTGGCCGCCGCCCTGGTGGGGGGATGGCTGGCCGCCGCCCTGGCGGGCGCTTCCCCGGATGGGGAGGGCCGGGAGCCCTCTGCGGCCTCACCGGCGCTGGCTCAGAAGGGCTCCGGTCATCAGGGCCACGTCGCACCGGCGCAGGGGACCCAGCCCGCGGCCGGGCAGCGCGACACGCCATCCGACCAACCCGCCGCGGCCATCGAGATCCCCCCGGAGAAGCAGCAGCTCATCGGGGTGCGCACGGTGGAGGTGGCCCGGCGGGACTTCTCCCGGACCATTCGCACCGTGGGGCGCATCGAGTACGACGAGCGGAGGCTGGCCACTGTCAACACCAAGTTCGAGGGGTGGATCGAGAAGCTGTACGTGGACTATACGGGCCGGTTCGTGAAGAAGGGGGAGGTGCTGGCCGAGATCTACAGCCCGGAGCTCTTCGCCACCCAGCAGGAGTTCGTCAACCTCCTGAGATGGAGTCGAAACCGCAAGGGCGACGATCCCTGGGCCGCCATGATCTCCCGGGACGCGGACGCCATCCTGGAGGCGGCCCGGCAGCGCCTGCGCTTCTGGGACGTCACCGACGCCCAGATCCGCACGATGGAGGAGACGGGGAGGCCCGTCCGGACCGTCCGGGTGCACAGCCCCGTGAGCGGCTACGTCACCCAGAAGATGGCCGTCCTGGGCATGCGGGTGATGCCCGGGGAGAAGCTGTTCGATCTGGCCGATCTGTCCACGGTTTGGGTGATCGCGGACATCTATGAGTACGAGATGTCCTTTGTCCGGGTGGGGCAGCCGGCCCGGATCACCCTCAGCTATCTGCCGGGGGAGGAGCTGGTGTCCCGGATCGAGTATATCTATCCGGCCCACGCCGCGGATACCCGCACCATGAAGGCCCGCTTCAGCGTCCCCAACCCCAGGGAGCAGCTCATGCCCCAGATGTTCACCAACGTGGAGATCAAGGTCGATCTGGGCAGGCGGCTCCTGGTCCCGGCCGAGGCGATCATCGACACGGGGGCCCGGCAGATCGTGTACGTGGACCGGGGGGAGGGGGTCTTCGAGCCCCGGGAGGTGATGCTCGGCATGCGGACCGGGGACGTGGTGGAGGTCTCCACGGGGCTCAGGGCCGGAGAGCGGGTGGCCGCCTCGGCGGCCTTCCTCATCGATTCCGAGGCTCAGATCAAGGGCGTGGCGCCCGCGACGGGGCACAAGCACTGAGGAGGCACGAGGGGGCAACGCCGCCGTGAAACCCGGACGGCGCTTTGGAAAGGTCTCCCGGTTTTGACTCCTGACCTTTCCGTCGCCGAGGTCATTTTATGATCGCCAGTCTCATCGGATTCAGCGGCAGGAACCGGTTCGTCATCTTCCTGATGACCTTGTTTCTCGCCGCGTGGGGGTACTGGGCCCTCACCCGGACGCCCCTGGACGCCATTCCGGACCTCAGCGACACCCAGGTCATCATCTACACAGAGTGGGTGGGCCGGAGCCCCGACTTGGTGGAGGACCAGATCACCTACCCCATCTCCTCCACCCTCCTGGCCGCCCCCAAGGTGCAGGCCGTGCGGGGCTTCTCGTACCTGGGCAGCTCCTTCATCTACGTCATCTTCGAGGAAGGGACCGACATCTACTGGGCCAGGAGCCGAGTCCTGGAGTACCTCCAGGCCGTCAAGAACAAGATCCCAGCCGACGTGAACCCGGTCCTGGGGCCGGACGCCACCAGCGTGGGGTGGGGGTTCTCATACGCCCTCAAGTGCGAGACCGGGGAGCACGACCTGGCCCAGATCCGCTCCATGCAGGACTACAATGTGAAGCTGGCCCTGGAGAGCGTGCCCGGCGTCTCCCAGGTGGCCAGCATCGGCGGGTTCGTCAAGCAGTACCAGGTCACGGTGGACCCCACCCGACTCCAGGCCTACGGCCTCTCCCTCGCCAGGGTGGTGGAGGCCGTCCGCAAGAGCAACCGGGACGTAGAGGGGCGGGTGCTGGAGCTCTCCGGGGTGGAGTACATGATCCGCGGCCGGGGGTACATCCGGGGCGTGCGGGACATCGAGGAGATCCCCGTGGGGGGAGGCGGTGGCGGCACCCCCATCCTCCTGCGGGACGTGGCCCGGGTCCAGATCGGCCCCGAGATCCGCCGGGGGCTCGTGGACCTGGACGGCAAGGGGGAGGTGGTGGGCGGTATCGTGGTGGTGCGCTTCGGGCAGAACGTCCTCACCGTCATCGAGCGGGTCAAGGAGCGCATCCGCAGCCACGTCCAGCCCAGCCTCCCCAGGGGCGTGGAGATGGTGGTGACGTACGACCGATCGGACCTGATCCACCGCTCCATCGAGACCCTGACCGACGAGATCATCAAGCTGGCCGTGGCCGTGAGCGCGGTCTGCGTGGTCTTCCTGTTCCATCTGCCCAGCGCCCTTGTGGCCATCCTGACCCTGCCCATCGCCATCATCATGTCCTTCATATGCATGCATTACCTCCAGGTCACCTCCAACATCATGAGCCTGAGCGGCATTGCCATCGCCATCGGCGCCATGGTGGACGCCTCCATCGTCATGGTGGAAAACGCCCACAAGAAGCTGGAGGAATGGGAGGCCGCCGGGCGGCCGGGGAGCCGGACCGAGGTCATCCTCGAGGCGGCCCAGGAGGTGGGGCCCTCCCTGTTTTTCTCCCTTCTGGTGATCACGGCGGGGTTCCTCCCGGTCTTCACCCTGCAGGCCCAGGCCGGACGTCTGTTCAAGCCGCTGGCGTACACCAAGACCTTTGCCATGCTGTTCGCCTCGTTCCTGGCCGTCACCCTGACCCCCATGCTCATGACCCTGTTGATCCGGGGCCGGATCCGTCCCGAGGAGAAAAACCCCATCAGCCGCATCCTGCACCGGCTCTACGAGCCCTTGGCGCGGCTGGCCCTGCGCTTCAGAAAGGGCGTCATCTTTTTCGCCCTCATCGCCATGGGGGCCACCATCTATCCTTACTCCCGGCTTGGCTCGGAGTTCATGCCGCCCCTTGACGAGGGGACCCTCTTCTACATGCCCGTGACGGTCCCCGCGGCCTCCATCTCCGTGGTCTCGGAGCTGCTGCAGATGCAGGACAAGCTCCTCATGACCATCCCCGAGGTGGCCCAGGTCTTCGGAAAGGCGGGGCGTGCCGAGACCGCCACCGATCCCGCCCCCCTGGAGATGTTCGAGACGGTCATCAACCTCAAGCCCCAGTCCCAGTGGCGCCCGGGAATGACCGTGGAGGGCCTCAAGGACGAGATGAATGACCTGCTCACCATCCCCGGGGTGGCCAATTCCTTCACCATGCCCATCAAGGCCCGCATCGACATGCTGGCCACGGGAATCCGCACCCCCGTGGGGATCAAAGTCCTGGGGCCCGAGCTGGAGGAGTTGGAGCGGATCGGGCTGGCCATCGAGCAGCGCCTCAAGGCCCTCCCCGGGACTCGAAGTGTGTATGCGGAGCGGGTGACCACGGGCTACTTCCTGGACTTCCGGGTCAGGCGGGAGGAGGCGGCCCGGTACGGGCTCACCGTGGACGACGTCCTGGAGGTGGTCCAGTCCGCCATCGGCGGCATGAACGTCACCACCACGGTGGAGGGGCGGGAGCGCTATCCGGTGAACGTCCGGTATCCCCGGGAGCTGAGAAACGACCTGGAGAAGCTCAGGCGGGTGCTGGTCCCGGCCATGTTGGAGTCCCCCCGCCGACCCGCCGAGGGGTCTGGCATGACCCCCTTTGCGGGGCCCGCCCAGATCCCCCTGGGCCAGCTGGCCGACATCCGGATCGCCCGGGGTCCCACGAGCATCAAGAGCGAGGCCGGGCTCCTGGCATCGTACGTGTACATCGATTTTTCCGGGACGGACGTGGGGGGCTACGTGGAGGCGGCCAGGGACAAGGTGGCCGACCTGGAGATCCCGCCGGGATATCGCCTGGAGTGGAGCGGCGAGTACGAGTACCTCCTCAAGACCCACGAGCGGCTCAGGCTGGTCATCCCCCTCACGGCCCTCATCATCTTCGTCCTCATCTATCTCAACACCCGATCCGCGGCCAAGACCCTCATCGTGCTTCTGGCCGTCCCCTTCTCTCTGGTGGGCTCTTTCTGGCTCCTGTACCTGCTCAATTACAACATGAGCATCGCCGTGTGGGTAGGTATCATCGCCCTGGCAGGTCTGGACGCCGAGACCGGCGTGGTCATGCTCCTGTACCTGGACCTGGCTTACAACCAGTGGCAGAAAAAGGGGAGGCTGAAAACGCTGGAGGATCTCAAGGAAGCCATCATGCACGGCGCGGTCAAGAGGATCCGACCCAAGATCATGACCGTGAGCGTCATCCTCGCCGGCCTGGTCCCCATCATGTTCAGCCACGGAACCGGGGCGGACGTCATGAAGCGAATCGCCGCCCCCATGGTGGGCGGGGTCATCACCTCGACCGTCCTGGAGCTGATCATCTACCCGGCCGTCTACGAGATCTGGAAAGGGAGGGCGCTGCGCCGCGCGCAGAAAGGACCGAGCTCATGAGCCCCGAGGACGCCCAGAGCCACCCACCCGGGGAGGACGAGTCCCTGGCCTTCCCCCCCGCGAGCCCGGCCCCGGAGGGGCCACAGCCCGACGGCGTGCCCATGAACCCCTGGCAGATCCTCGTCCTCATCACCGTCAGCGTTTTCACCATCGAACTGGCCATCATGGGGTTTCTCCACTACTTCGAGGGCTTCTCGGAGATCGGGCAGGCCCTCTTCGACAGCCTCCTGCTGACCTCAAGCCTCTTCCCGCTCATCTACTTCTTCATGTACCGCCCCCTGGTGAGGCAGATCCGGGAGCGCAGGTGGGCGGAACGGGCTCTGGGGGCGGCCAAGAAGACCCTGGAGGCCCGGGTGCGGGAGCGAACCGCCGACCTCGAGGCCGCCAACGCGGACCTGCAGCGGGAGGTCGAGACCCGATTGAAGGCCGAAGCCAAGCTCAGGGCGCTGTCCTCCAGCGTGCTCATGGCCCACGAGGAGGAACGCAAGCGTCTGGCCCGGGAGCTGCACGATCAGCTGGGGCAGGACCTGGCGTCCCTCAAACTCCAGGTGCGCTCCATTCAGAAGCGGATGGCCGAGCCGGACTCGCCCCTGGTGGGGGCGTGCGCCGAGACCCTTGCGTACATCGACGAGGTGATCGAGAATGTGCGGCGTCTGTATCACGATCTGAGCCCCACCACCCTGGGCGACCTGGGACTCACCGACGCCCTGCGATGGCTGGTGGGGGACTTCGCTCGGCGCCACGACATGGAGATCTCCCACAGCATCGAGGAGGTGACGCACCTGCTGTCGGCCCAGTCCCAGTTGACGGTCTACCGCATCGTGCAGGAGGCGTTCAACAACATCGCCAAGCACGCCGGGGCGGCACACGCCTCCCTGGAGTTGTGCCGGGAGGGGTTCGACGTCCTCGTCCGGGTGACCGACGACGGCCGCGGGTTCGACGTGGATGAGGCCCGGGGCCGGGAGCGGGAGGGACGGGGGCTTGGCCTGGCGTTCATGGACGAACGGGCCTGGATGCTCGGGGGGGCCCTGGTCATCGACAGCGGCCCGGGACGGGGAACGTGCGTCTCGCTGACCGTGCCCACGGTGGGGGGAAGGGCCTGATGGCACCATATCGGATCGTCCTGGCCGACGACCACCGGATGTTCCGGGCGGGCATCCGCCAGCTGATCCAGGAGGCGCCCGGCCTGGAGGTGGCGGCCGAGGTCGGCGACGGCATGGCGCTGCTCGACCGATTGAAGGAATCCGTGCCGGACCTCGTCCTGCTGGACATCTCCATGCCCAACCTGCGGGGCATCGAGGCTGCGGCCGAGATCAAGTCCCTGTACCCCGAGGTCAAGATCCTCGTCCTGACCATGCACAAAAGGAGGGAGTACTGCCTCCAGTGCCTGGCCGCGGGGGCGGACGGCTATCTCCTCAAGGAGGACGCCGACGTCGAGCTCTTCTCTGCCATCGATGCCATTCGCCAGGGCAGGGTCTACATCTCACCCCTGCTCTCCCACGAGGTGATGACCGACTTCGTCTCCATGGCCCAGGGCCGACTCAAACTCCCCGACGACCCCCTCTCCGTGCGCGAGCGCGAGGTCCTGCAGCTCATCGGGGAGGGGAAATCCAGCAAGGAGATCGGCGATCTGCTCTTCATCAGCCCGCGCACCGTGGAGCACCACCGCACCAACATCATGAAGAAGCTGCACCTGCGGGGCGCCGCCGATCTGATCCGCTACGCCGTGGAGAGGGAATACCACCGACGGGATTGACCCCCCTTGCCCGTTGTCCCACGGGCCCGCCGGAGGCCGTGCCCCCGGCCGCCGCCCCTCCAGCGTTTCCACCTGGACCGCCAGGGCGACGCGCCCGGACGCTCGGGCATTGCGCCCGACATCCGGCCCGTTGACGTCCATAACTTCCTTTCATATCCATTGGTTGAATCCAGGCACCGGTCTTGCAACTCCCCATGAACAAGGAAAGGCGACACGGGGTGCCTGCGGGCAGCCTTCATGGGGAGGAATGGGTACTTGTACCAACGGCGGAATCCGCATGCCCCCCCATTGAGCCGGCCGCGGGGCCGGATACGGTATGAGTAGTTTTTCGACTGAGAAACGCGTCCGTTGACGGACCAGACCAGGGAGATCAGGAGGGAAAGACCATGCGAACGAGATTCTTGACGGTGTTGTTGGTGGCCCTGCTGGCCGGGGGCTTGGCGCCCTCCGCCCATGCGCAGCTGGCCGCGGTGGGACCCGTGGATGTCGCCACGGGCTTTCCGGCCTTCTACGGGGATCTGCAGGGATTTCAGCTGGGCCTGTGCGACGTCTTCGACCCCAACTTGCCGGAATCACCTCCCTGCGCGGGGACGGAGCTCATCGACCCCAACGGGGGATTCGTGGCTGGAAACATCGGCGAGGCCCTGTATTACGGGCTCGGGGCCAGCATAGAGGGACCCAACAATGAACTCTTCCTCTTCATCTCGGGGATCGAGGCGGCGGGCGACGGGGGGGAGATCGTCTTCAACCTCGTGCGGCTTCGCCTCAGACTCCTGCAGGTGGCGGGCAACTACTCCGTGCAGACGCCATTCGGCAATTTCGGGCCTTTCGCGGGCGGTCCGGGCAACGACATCGACGCGGAAGTGGCTGTCCCCGGGGTGGCACCGGACTTCGCCGGGGCGCTCAACGGGCCCGTCAACATCTTCCTGGAGAACGGCACGGGCTTCACCGATCCGAACACGGGGGATGTCTTCTTCGGTGACGGCGTCACCGAGGCCCCCATCACCACGGCGGGGTTTGTGGGCACCGAGTTTCGGGTCATTGGACCGGGGGGCATCAACGTGGCGACCACCAATTTCGTGGTGGAGGGCAAGGTGGCCAACTTCGTTCCGCCAACGGTCGTGGTGAACCGGGCCACGTACGAGCGAGGCGCGGCCGGAAGCGGCCAGGTGGATGTATTCGCCAGCGGACCTGCCAACGCGGTCCTGACGGTGAGCGGGACGGGGATCCCCAGTGCGCCCATGACCGGCAGCGCCATTGGCGCAGCCGCCAACTTCTTCGCCAGCATCCCGGTGCCGGCCCCCTTCACGCCCCCCCTGACCATCACGGTCACCGACTCCAGCGTCAACCCGCCTGCACCGGCCAATGCGCTTCTGCTCGACGTGGTGAACGTCACAAAGGCGGTGTATAACAAGACGAGCGAGACCCTCTCCATCGAGGCCGTATCCAGCGACCAGGGGGCGCCCGCTCCCATCCTGTCGGCCGACGGATTCGGGGCCCTCCTGGGCGGAAGCCTGGTGGTGTCGCCCGTTGCGGTCCCGCCCGCCAAGGTCACCGTGGTCTCCTCCAAGGGGGGGGCAGACTCGAAGGTGGTGCAACTGATCTCCGAGGTCCTGACCATCAACCGGGCCACCTTCAACCGGACCGCCAGACGGTGGCTGATTTCCGGCACGAGCACCATCGCGGGCCCCGGCAACACCATCACCCTTCACCTGGGCAACAGCGCCCTGGGCCCCGTCATCGGGACGGTCCAAGTGGACGCCCTGGGCGTCTGGTCCTTCAGCCGCCGGCCCACCCCGGTGGCCCTGCGGCCACCCAGGGCAGGGGGATTCGTCACCGCGGTCTCCAGCTTCGGGACCACGGCCACGGTGCCTGTGCCAACCCTTCCGTGAACCCTGCGCCCCTGAAGACCTGAGGGCGCTGCGAGGGCCGGCAGCCGCGCTGCCGGCCCTCTTGCGTTCGGGCCCTTGGCTCTTTCCCCGTCCATTCAAAGGCACTGGCCGAGCAAGGAGGCAAGAGATCCGGTGAGCTCCGCTTCGGCGCCTAGGTGCTTGTACCCATGGGCGAACCCGTTATCCCGCCCATTGTTGGGACATGCCCCCCAACGCATGCTCTTGCTAGGGGAATCGCAATGGGTTGAATCGGTCGGTTCATGGCGGCTGAGGCCGCCCGAGGGGAAAGGGGAAGGTCATGAGCCTGCGCAGCAAGGTGAGAGACGCTGGAAGAGGATACGGGATCGTTGCGCTGACGGGGCTGCTCATGGCGGTGGCCCAGATTGCGGCCACGCCGTCCCAGGCGAGGACCCTCACGGCGGACGTGGTGGCCCTGGATCAGGTTTACGTGTACAACCGCTTCGGCTCCTTCAACCCCGTGGGCATGATCTACGCCCTGCGGCGGGACGTGGTGGACACGGTGAGCGGCCTGTCCATCGGCTCGGGCGGCGTTCCGGGGCAGGTGGCCCTGAGGCCCGACAGGCGGCCCAGGCCCCTGGTGCTGCGTGCCAACGTGGGCGACACCCTGACGGTTCGGTTCACCAACCTCCTGGACCCGGTGCGGCCCAGCGGCCCGGAGCCCCCCGAGCCCGGCCACGGGGGGGACGCCCCGGCCACCCGCTCGGTGTCCATGGTGGCCGTGGGCATGACCACTTCGGGCGACAGCGGGATCTCCGGGGTGGGGCCCGGCGGGGTCACCACGTACTCCTGGACCTGCGAGCGGGAGGGGACCCACGTGATCTTCAGCAACGCGGCCCCGGCCGGCGGAGAGGGCGATGGAGGCAGCTCCGTCCAGGGGCTCTTCGGGGCATTGAACTGCGAGCCCGCGGGGAGCCGCTGGTACCGCAGCCAGGTGACGGCCAGCGAGCTGGCCGCGGCCACGGTGGGACTCCTCCCCACGGGCCACCCCAGGGTGGACTACGAGGCCCTGGACGCCCAGGGCAACCCCATCCTCAACCTGCTCAAGGGCGCTGAGATCGTCCACTCCGACCTCAACGCCCTCATCGTGGGGTCGCCCGGAGACGCCCGTGGGAGCTTCCGGGAGTTCACGGTCATCTACCACGACGAGATCAAGGCGGTGCAGGCCTTCCCCCTGCTCGACGAAGAGCAGCTGCACGGCGTGCGAGACGGCTTCGCCATCAACTACGGGGCCAGCGGCATGGGGGCGATCCTCCTGGCCAACCGCCAGGGCATCGGCCCGGCCAAGGATTGCGTGGGGTGCGCGTACGAGGAGTTCTTCCTCACCTCCTGGGCCAACGGCGACCCGGCCCTCCTGGTGGACTACCCGGACGACCCCTCCAACGTGCACCACAGCTACCTCAACGACCACGTGCGGTTCCGGGTGCTTCACGGCGGGGTCAAGGAGACCCATGTGCACCACCTCCACGCCCATCAATGGACGGGCGGAAGCAGCGACAGTGACAACTCCACGTACCTGGACTCCCAGACCCTGGGGCCCCTCCAGAACTTCACCACGGAGATCTACTACAGCGGCGCTGGAAACCGGAACAAGACCGCGGGAGACTCCATCTTCCACTGCCACCTATACCCCCACTTCGCCCAGGGGATGTGGGAGCTGTGGCGCGTCCATGACGTGTTCGAGGACGGGACCAGGCGACTGCCCGACGGGGAGCACGGCCCCGGGACCGATCCCATGACCGGAGCCACGTCGGGCGGGACGCCCATCCCGGCCGTAGTGCCCATGCCCAGGCAGGCCATGGTCCCCATGCCCACGTACGGCGACAGGGACGGCGACGGCGTCGTGGACGGCTTCCCGGGCTACCCCTTCTACATCGCCGGCAAGGCGGGCCACCGCCCGCCCCAGCCGCCCTTCGAGCCCGTGGTCTCGGGAGGCCTTCCCCGACACATCATCACCGGCGGGACCCGGGAGACCCGGGAGCTTCTGGGCCCGGACGCGGACTTCTCCGTGCAACACGAGACCCTCCAGATCCAGCTGGTGGAGCATGACGGCACGCCCCTGGAGAAGGGCGCCATGGCGTTCCACGCCGCAGCGGGGGGCCACGCCACGGTGACCCCCGAGGGGGCCTCCGCCACCCTGCCGGTCAACGGGCTTCCCCCCGTGCCGGGCGCCCCGTTCGCCGACCCGTGCGCGCCGGGGCTCACCACGGGGACGCGGACGTACCGGGTCTCGGCCATACAGCTCGACCTGCTGGTCAACGCCCACGGCTGGCACGACCCCCAGGCCCGCATCAACGTCCTGGACTCGGACGTGGAGCGGTTCGAGGGGAAGAGCACCCCGGCCTCGCCCTTCTTCTTCCGGGCCAACTCGGGCGAGTGCATCGACTTTTACCACACCAACCGCACCCCCCGGGAGCTGGAGCGGGATGACTTCCAGGTGCGGACCCCCACGGACGTCATCGGCCAGCACATCCACCTGGTGAAGTTCGACGTCACCTCGTCCGACGGCTCCGGAAACGGCTGGAACTACGAGGACGGGACCCTGGCCCGGGACGAGATCGCCGAGCGCATCGCCGCCACGAGGCGGCCGGGCGGGTTGGCCCTGGATGCCCAGGGGAACCCCACGCTGCTGACGGCCACCGGCGAGTACCAGACCACGGTGCAGCGCTGGTTCGCGGACCCGCTCCTCAACAATCTGGGCAAGGACCGGACCATCCGGACGGTCTTCACCCACGACCACTTCGCGCCGTCCTCCATCCAGCACCACGGCTTCTACAGCGCCCTGCTCATCGAGCCCGCGGGATCCCGCTGGCTCACGGCCGACGGCCTGGACGACCTGTCTCAACCCATGAACCCTGCCCGGGGCGTGGGCAGCCAGATGATGATCGTTGACTCCCTGGACCCGGCCCTGCACCCCGACCATCGGGAATTCGCCCTGGCCGTGGCCGACTTCGCCATCGTGTACGACCCCACGGTGACCCCCCGGCCGGGGACCATCCGGCCCGAGTGGGGCAACCCGGTCAACGCGCCCGAGCTCCCCGAGGCCATCTCGGCCGAGGACCCGGGGACGTTTCTGGTCAACTACAAGCACGAGCCCATCCCCCTGCGCATCGCCGAGTTCGATGGAGACGGCTCCCTCCGGGGTCTCAAACCGGGCCGGCAGGGGGACATGGCCTATGTCTTCGACTCCACCGTGCACGGCGACCCGTTCACCGAGATCTTCAAGGCGTACGAGGGAGACCGGGTGGTGGTGCGGGCCATCCAGGGCGCCCAGGAAGAGCAGCACGTCCTGAGCATTCAGGGCGCCCGCTGGAAGCGGGAGCAAAACGACCCGGCCTCGCCCCTGGTGGCGGCCATGGAGATCGGCATTTCCGAGCACTTCGAGCTGGACATCGGCGTCCTGGACGACATCGGGAGCCGCTTCAAGACCGCGGACTACCTCTACCACTTCAACGCCACCGACGACCGATGGAACGGGGCCTGGGGCATCCTGCGCAGCTTCAGCAGCCCGGACGCCGTGGACCCGACCACGGGCCGGCCCGTCGGCGAGGGGCTGGGCGCCCTGCCCGACAATCCCGACGGCCGGCTCACGCCCAGGACGCTGGACATGATCCGGTTCTTCCGGGGCTGTCCCTTGGGGGCCCCGCGCAGGAGCTTCGACATCGAGGCCTGGGCGGCCGCCGACCTGCTCCCCAATGGAGAGATCGTGTACAACGCCCGGGAGGGGATCGCCGACCCCAGCGGGCTCATGTTCATCCACAGCGGGGACCGGGCGGCATACCAGGCGGGGGCCAAGCGGCCCGAGCCCCTGGTGATGCGGGCCAACGCCGGTGACTGCATCGAGGTGCGGCTGACCAACCGGCTGCCCCAAGAGGTGCCCGATGAGCTGGGCGACGCCATCCTGCCGCCCATCACGGCCCTGCAGTCGGATCTCTTCCGACCGTCCAACCGGGTGTCCCTCAGCCCGCAGCTGGTGGACTATGACGTGCGGCTGCACGACGGCCTCAACGTGGGATGGAACGGACTGCTGCCCGGCGGCGGGTACCGGGACCAGACCGTGGGGCCCGGGGAGAGCATCCGCTACACCTGGTACGCCGGCACGGTCACGGCCCAGAAGAACCGAAGGGGGCGGGACGTCAAGGTCGGGAGGCCCGTGGAGTTCGGCGCCGTGAACCTCCTGTCGGGCGGCGACGTGATCAAGCATGCGGCCCAGGGCCTGGTGGGCGCCCTCATCGTGGAGCCCCGGGGGATGAAGTTTCGGGACGTGGCAACCAACGCCCTGCTCCCGGCCAACCGCAACAGCATGAGCGCGCGGGTGGCCAAGAACAGGCGGGCCAGGGGCGGGTTCGTGGAGCACGTGGTGGTGTACCAGGGCGGATTGAACCTCCTGCAGGATGGGGCCGTCATGCCCGACAGCTTCATCGCCGACGACGCGGAGGACGCTGGCGAACGGGCCGTCAATTACCGGACCGAGCCGTTCAGCGTGCGCCTCGGCCTGGCCCCCGGCCAGGACACCAACGACTCGGTGTACCCCGACGACTTCATGTTGGGGCCCATCGAGACCCCGGTCTTCACGGCCCGGCCGGGGGAGCGGGTGCGCTTCCGGGTCCTCTTCCCCATGGGGCCGGCGCGCCAGAGCAGCTTTCTGGTCTACGGCCACGATTACCCGGACTGGGGGATGCCGGGGGCCTTCTCCAGCGGAGTGAGCCTGGTGGCCCCGGGCAAGGCCATCACCGCGGATTTGTACGGCGGGGCCAGGGCCGGGACCTGGATCTACAGGCCGGGGCCCACTTTCCACTTCTCCGGCGGCATGTGGGGGCGCCTGGAGGTGAAATGATTGTCAGCCGGGCGGACAGCAACCCCAGCGGGGAGCTGCCCGCCCCAGGAGGTGGACCATGGGTCTCGCATTGAACCGGTTGCTCCCCCCGGCCGTGCTCCTGCTGCTGGCTTCCTGGCTTCCGGCACAGGGCCAGCACCACCACGGACCACCGGGGCTTCACCCGCGGCACGGCACCCAGAAGACCGTGCCCAAGGTGGAGTTCACGTGGGCGGCCACATCCGAGGCCGATTCGGGAGCCGGCAACTCGACCCCCCAGGTCGATCTGCGCCTGCGCATCACCGACGAGGGCACGGGGCGACCCCTGTTGGGGCTGGACCCCTTCGTCTGGATCGGCCCGAGGGCCGACGGGGCTGACGCCCTGGACGAGAAGGGCTGCTCCCATGTCACTGCAGGGCTCCTGAGCGGGGGGGTCCGCATGGACGCCCAGATCGCCTTGAACAAGATGTACATACTGAGCGTGAACGCAGACGGAACCGTCTCCGTCATCAACCCCTCGGTGAACCTGAACTCCGCCAACCTGCAATCGCTGATCCCCCTCCAGGGGCGGCCCACGGCCGCCCACATGGATCCCCACCGGGGAGTCCTGTTCGTGGGCATGCGCGGCCACCACCAGGGCCCTTGGCAACGGGGCCCCGGCAAGGCAGGACCCGCAACGGCGGGGCGGCCCGGGACCGGCATCCTGGCGGTGGCGGACATCAGAACGGCATCCCTGAGCCGGACCGTTGAACTGACCAGTGAGCCCGTGCACCTGGTGGGGGAGCCCGGCGGGCGCAGGGTGTGGATCGTGGGAAGCGACGGGATTGTGACGGCATACGATGCGGACAAGCAGCGGGTGGCGGCCGTTCTGTCCACGGAGGGCAGTGAAGTGGACGTGGCCTTCGATGAAGAAGGCCGCAGGGCGTTCCTGAGCGCATCTCAAAGCGGGCAGGTGCGGGTCGTGGACCTGGACAGCCTGGAGCTCATCAACGTGGTGACCCTGGCCCCGGGGCGCCTGCGTCTGGCATTTGCCCCTTCCAGGAAGACCCTGTTTCTGTCCAACGGGACCACCGGCGGCCTCGTCGCCCTGCACCCGGACGCCCTGGCAGCGCTGCGCCCCGAACAGGGGGCCCACATGGGGGGCGTCCCCCTCGCAACCGGGGTTTCTTCCATCCATCTGTCTCCCGACGAGGGTTTCGTGCTCGCCATTCTGGCGGACAGGAGGACCATGGCGGTGATCGACGCCGGGCAGATGCGCATCGTCCAGCGGGGCATCACCGGGGCGGATCCCTCGCACGTGGCCTTCAGCGATCAGTATGGGTATGTCTGGAACCGGGGAAGCTCGGACGTTACCGTCTTCAAGCGCTCCGACCTGGGCCAGGGGCCTCTCCTGCCCGTCGTGGAGATCCCCATGGGCACGTCCCCCCCCGCCAACGGCCCCACCCTGGAACGTCTCGCCCCCATGGCGGTCATGCAGGGCCACGGGGGAGCCATCGTCGCCAACCCGGCGGATCGAACCGTGTACCACTACATGGAGGGAATGATGGCCCCCATGAGCTCCTTCCGGACCCACACGGCGCCGGCCGTTGGCATCTTCGTGTACCACAGGAGACTGGAGGAGGATTCGCGATCGGGGGAGTATCACACCCGGGTCCGGCTGGGCACCGCCGGGAAGCACGATGTGCATGTGTACTTGCCGGATCACAAGATCGCCCGCTGTTTCGATCTGGCCTTGGCCGGCGAGGCCAAGGCCCCTCGGGGGCGAACCAGGCCGACCTTCGTGGGGCTGTGGAAAGAGGGGGAGTTGGTGGCGGGAAGACCGGCCAGGCTTCGCTTCCTGCTTCATGAAAGCGGGAGCAACAGACCCATTGCCGACGTCGATGAGGTGCGGGTCCTGTGCTTCGGGGCCCAGGGAAACTGGCAGGTGCGCGCACGGGCCTTCCATGTGACCGAGGGCGTGTACGAGGTGGAGATCGTCTTTCCCCGCGAGGGCCGATATGTCATCGCGTTGGAGGCCCCCGCCCTGGGAATGGACTTCCACAACTCGGGCCACGCGAGCATCGTCGTCGCCGGAAAGGTGCCTTCCTCTTGAAGGGCCTGACGACCCCGGCCGCAGGCCCTCAGTATGACCCTCCGGCAATCCCTCAGGTGGTCCGGCTCTGGCGATAGTACCAGTCCAGCTGGCCCGCGGTGCTGTCCTCGTCCACGTTTTCCTCTTTGACCATCGTCTTTCCACGGGCAGGCGGCAGGACTTCCTTGAGCTTCCATTGGTCGTCCAGCCGGCCCAGGGTCCAGTATTCCTCAAAGGGCGTGACGTACTGCTGCCCGCTCAGGGTCTTGTCACCCTTGCGCACGATCTTCTGGGCGTGGGCGTCGATGCGCACCGTGAACTCATCCCGGTCCTTTTCCGCGAAGTTGCGAACCAAAATCAGTTCGGCCTTTCGAACGCAGAGGTTGCGGTACTCCACCCGCACGCCGTCTTTCTGCCACTGGCGGATCTGTTCCTTCAGGCTCCTGGCCACCTCGGGGAAGAGGTCCCCGGCCGGCACCCGCGCCGGGTCCGCTGTCTCCCTGGCCAGGTACACGTTCATGAACACCTGGCGGGCCCGCTCCAGCATCTGCGTCCGGTTCCAGAGCTTGTCGGTTCGGGCCAGGAAGTTGAGCAGCCGTTCCGTGCGGGCGGCCTTCTTCCCCTCGCCCCGGGCCAGCCAGGGCCCCGCCGACCCCTCCCTGGCCGCGGCCTCTCCGTAAATGCCCTTGAGGGTGTCGTCGGTGAGCATCTCCACGAAGTTCTCGTCCTGGAGCACGTCCGACTCCCCGGACTGCTCGATCTCCCGCAGGCGCCACCCGTCCTCGGCGAGCTGGAATGTCCAGAACTCCTGGAACTTGGCCGGGGTCGAGTCGCCGCGCAGGAAGGCGCCGCTTCGGTCGTCCACGTAGTAGTCCCGGACCGAGGCGCTGATCAGGGCCGTGAACTCCCGCTGATGGGGCCTCTCGGTGTAGCGCACGTTGACCAGATCGATGCGCTCCACCCGGAGGCCCTCCAGACGGTTGATTTCGTGGTTGCGAACCATGCCTTGGAGCTGGGCCATGTGCTGGGAGAACAGGGCCGGAGTCATGAGGGGCCGCATGGGGTCGTACCCCCGATCCTGCCAGCAGGCTTGGAGCTTTCGGAAGGTGGAGTCCGCCAGGCGCCGAAGGTCTTGGGGCTTGACGGCTGGGTCCTGCCGGGCCAGGAAGGCCAGGAGCTTCTCGGTCTTTTCCGCCTTCTGGGCGATCTGCCCGGCGCTGTACCGGAAGTCCAGGTTCTCGCGCTTGCTCCTCTTGTTGGCCCGGACGGCGACAACGAGGAGGATCGCGAAGACGGCCATGAAGACGAAGAACGCCGCCAGCCCGCCCGCGTCATCCCCCGAGGAGCCTCCGCTTCGGCCGGAGCTGGATCGGCCGGAGCTGGATCGGCTCGATCCACCTCCCCCCCCCTTGTTGTGCACGGCCAGCCCTGCGGCGAAGAAGGTGTGGGGTGCTTGGGTGCGGAGGTTGAAGACCGCCACCCGCTCCCGCACCCGCTCCAAGGACAGCACCCGGTGCTCCGAGAAAGAGCGGCCGTCCCACGAAAAGAGGGTGTCCCCGGGCGCGAGGCCCTCCACGGTCCGGTACGTGCCCTGGCCCACGTAGAAGGGGTGCTCCTCGGTCACCCGCAGGGTGGCCCGGTCCGTCCTCAGGACCACGTACTGCTCCGCATGGGCCCGGATCACGTCCCTCACCCGTGTGCGCACGGGCCGCCCGTCCGGCGTGAAGGCCAGCAGCTCGTCCCCCTTGCGCACGGCGCTGATGGCCATCTCCCGCCCGTCCGCCTTGAGGATGGGGCTCTCGGGGAGGAAGCAGCCCTTGTTGTGGACCACCAGCCCCGAGGAGACAAAGGTCCCCCGCGGGAAGACAAGGAGGTCGAAGGCGGCCCCGTAGGCCGCCTCCCGCCGGACCCAGCCCACGGTCATGGGCCCGGGCTTCTCCCCCTGAACCCCGTACACCGTATCTCCCGCGGCCAGCGTCCGTGCTTCCCGGAAGACCCCCGGCCCCACCATCACCGGGTGCTCGGGGGTGACCCGGAGAACCGTCTCCCCGACCCCGATGTGGAGAAGGGCATGGGGGTAAACCCGGTGCGCGGCCCGAACCCTCGCCTCATCGAGGCCCCCGCCCCAGGTCCCCCACACCGTGTCTCCCACCCGGAGCCGCTCGACGGGCACGAGCCCGGAGGGGGTGAGCACGGGGGTCCCCTCCGCCAGGCACCCCCCCCCGCCCCGGCCCCAGGCAGCCATGGGCGCCAGAGACACCAGGAGCCACACCACCCATGCGGCCAGCGGTCTGATCATGGCTCCATCCGGCCCTTCCTCGGCGCCCGGGCTCCGGACAGTCGCGGGGAAGCGGACCGACCTTAGTGAAGGGCGGCCATGACCCCGCCCAGGACGGCTGCGGCCACCACCGCGCTCACCCCGATGATGGCCGCGCCCACGACCCGGCCGTAATACTCGGCCACGGCCCCATTGCCCCGGGCGATCTCCTTTTGCTCGTCGATGTTGGGCGTCAGCCGATCCACCAGCCGCGGCACCACATAGGACGCCAGCAGGACGAGGAGCATCCCCACCATGCCCGCGATCACACAGAAGACGATGGCCCATCCGATATTGCCGATGGTCTCGGTCATGGAACCCTCCTCTAGAACTTCACCTGGGGCACCGCGCGCTCGCCCTCGGCCTCCAGCTGGAAGAACGGTTCGGGCTGGAAGTTGAACGCGCCCGCGATGATGTTGCCGGGGAACATCTCGATGCGGTTCTTGTACCGCATGACCGAGTCGTTGTAGTACTGCCGGGAGAATCCGATCTTGTTCTCCGTGCTGGTCAGCTCCTCCTGCAGGGCCAGGAAGTTCTGGTTGGCCTTGAGGTCGGGGTAGGCCTCGGCCAGGGCGAACAACGAGCGAAGCGACTGGGTCAGGGCGTTTTCCACCCGGGCCCGATCCTCCACGCTGCCGCTGAAACCGACGGCCTGCTGGCGGGCCTTGATCACCGCATCGAGCGTCCCGCGCTCATGGGCCGCGTAGCCCTTGACGGTCTCCAGCAGGTTGGGGATGAGGTCGTGACGCCGCTTGAGCTGCACGTCGATGGAGCTCCAGGCGTTCTTCACCTCGTTTCGGGCCTGGACCAGGCCGTTGTACAGGCCGACCACGAACAGGACCAGCCCGCCCACGATGGCCAGCAGGACGATGAAAGTGACCATGGCACCCCCCTGTTGTGCTCCGGGTGCGCCCTTGGAGCGACGCCCGTGTCGGATGCTGATTAAAGGGGCTCCCGGGGGAAATGTCAAGCCGACTGCCCTTGCGAAGCACCCGGGCGGATGATAGGATCGCAGTCGGCCCGAGGTCCACAACCCAGGACCCGGGCCGTTGCTGCATCAGGGAGGGCGCGATGCCGCTGCTGGCCGCCACGGGCCTGTGGGTGGCCTGCTTGCTCTGGGCCGCCTCCTTCATCGCCACCAAGGTGGCTGTGGCCGCCGTGCCCCCGTTGACCCTGGTGACCCTGCGGCTCGCCATCTCCTCCCTCTGTTTTCTCGCTTGGTTCGCCCTGCGGCGAAGGCCTTTGCGGCCGGGGGGGTGGCAGGGGCTTTGGCGCATCTTCGTGCTCAGCCTCTTCGGCACCGGGCTCCACTACGGGATCCAGACCATAGGCCTCCAGTACACCACGGCCTCCAATGCCTCCATCTATGCGGTCACCGGCCCCATCTCCATCACCCTGATCGCGGCGGCCGTCCTGGGCGAGCGCATCACCCTGAGAAAGGGCGTGGGCATCGCTGTCGCCCTGGCCGGGGTCCTCGTGGTCATGGGGATCGACGCCGTGGCGTCCTTCGATTTCCGCAGTTACGTGGTGGGCGACCTTCTGGTCTTTCTAAGCATCGTCATGTGGGGCGTCTTCACGGTCTACGGCAAGCGGCTGAGCGGGCAGATGGGGGCCCTGGACCTGCTGGCCATGACTACCCTGGTGGGGTCTGCCTGGATGCTCCCGGTGGGGTGGGCGGAGCTCTGTCTCAGGGGTTTCTCCCTCGCCCAGGTCACCGCCGAGGCGTGGGCCGCCATCGCCTTCCTGGGGGTCACCTGTTCCTTTCTCGCCACCCTCCTCTATTTCCTGGCCCTGGCGCGCACAGAGTCCCAAAAGGTGGGGATCTACCTTTACACCATTCCCCCCATGACGTACGTGGTGGCCGCCCTGTACCTGGGGGAGAGCCCGGGGGCCAACCTCCTGGTGGGATCCGCCCTGGTGCTCCTGGGGGTCTACCTCACCGAGCGGGGGTGACGCCTCCGGCTGGCCTCTTTGCCGTGGGCCGGGGCCTGCCCCCCGGGCCACGGAGGCCGGGCTCCCGGCTTGGATCCCTCCTTTGCGTCGTCCCGGCCTCGTTACAATCCTGAAGAGAGATGGCCCATATTCGTCCGCGGAGGCCCCGGACGTCCCCGGGCACCTTGGTCAAGGATCGTTTGAAATCACTGTGGATTGGGATCTCCTTCACCCCATGGCATGGTACTTGCGGAGGAGCCTGGCCGTTGACAGCGCGGGGTGTGGGCGGGTCGCGTTCCGCCTTCCCCGCGAGACCCCAACAAAGGAGGGTGACGTGCAAATCGGACGACGGGCTTTCCTCAAGTACTGTATGGGGTCCGCGGCGGCCCTGGGCCTTCAGACATCGGTCCTGGGGCGGCTGGAGAAGGCCCTGGCCGCAGGGCAGCGCCCCACTGTGATCTGGCTGAGCGGGGCCAGCTGCACCGGCTGCACCATCTCGCTGGCCAATCTCATGGGGGCCTACGATCCCCAAGACGTGGGCGAGCTCCTCATGGACACCGTCAACCTGGCCTATCACCCCAATCTCATGGGGGCCGCCGGGGGGCTCGCCGTCCAGGCCCTCCACGAGGCCGCGGCCGGGGATTTCATCCTGGCTGTGGAAGGCGGGATCCCCACGGCCTTCAACGGCCACGCCTGCACCCTTTGGACCGACGGCGACCAGGAGATCACGGCCCAGCAGGCCGCCCTCGCCCTGGCGCCCAAGGCCAAGGCCGTCCTGGCCGTCGGCTCCTGCGCCAGTTTCGGGGGGATCCCGGCCGGCGCGCCCAACCCCACCGCGGTCAAGGGGGTGAGGGCCTTGACGGGGCGGCCTGCCATCCACATCGCTGGCTGCCCGCCCCATCCGGACTGGATCGTATGGACCATCGCCCAGCTCCTGGCCGGCGTCGTGCCCACGCTCGACGGTGATGGCAGGCCGTACGACCTGTTCGGGGCCGAGGGACTGAAGATCCACGATCAGTGTCCGAGAAAGGGGCGGAAGGAGGCCCAGGCCTTGGGTTTGGAAGGGCTGTGTCTCAAGGGGCTGGGCTGCAAGGGACCGAGGACCCGGGGGGACTGCCCGCAGCGGCTCTGGAACGGCGGGACCAATTGGTGCATTGGGGCCAACGCCGTCTGCGTCGGATGCACAGAGAAGGGGTTCCCGGACAATCTCTCACCCTTTTACACGAGCCCCCAGCCGGTCGCCGACACGGTGGTCATCACCCTTGCGCGGTACAGTGCGGCCAAGAAGCAGCTCAAGGTCTACGCCACATCCAGTGCCCCGCCGGAGTCCGTAACCCTGACGGCCGTCGGATACGGACCTCTGGCGTATAAGACCAAGACTGGGGATTATCGTGGGGTCTTCAAGCCCGTCGCGACCCAGCCGGCCTCGGTCACCGTGGTGAGCAGCGGGGGGGGGGCGGCAACCAAGGCCGTATCGGCCTAGGGGCTCGCCGGTTTGCGCCTGGGAACGGGAGGGGGCAGGGGTCAGGCCCGCCGACCTCTCCCAAGCCCGGGCGACGCCTGCGACCTCGTATTCTCTGCAGCAAAGGAGAGTGCAATGGCGATCATCACCGTCATGGATCCGGTGACCCGCATCGAGGGCCACATGAAGGTGGAGGTGACCATCGACGCCGTCGACGGCGAGATGCAGGTCGTGGATGCCCGGTGCACCGGGACCCTGTTCCGGGGATTTGAGCGCATCCTCGTGGGGAGGGATCCCAAGGATGCCACGGTGATCACGTCGCGGATCTGCGGCGTGTGCCCCGTGTCCCACAGCATGGCATCGGTCAGGTGCCTGGAAGACGCGGCCGGGTGCGCCCCCCCGTCCAGTGCCCGGGTGGTGAGAAACCTGATCCTGGGGGCCAACTTCCTGCAGTCCCACATCCTCCACTTCTACCTGCTGGGGGCCTTGGATTACGTCCGGGGACCCCAGGGCGCTCCGTGGACCCCCGCATGGGACGTGGACCTGAGGAGTGATCCGGCTCTGGACATCGTGGCCGGCCATCTTACCCAGGCCCTGGAGGCCCGCCGGCGCGCCCACGAGATGGCGGCCGTCTTCGGGGGGCGCATGCCCCTGCAACACGCCTTCGTGCCCGGCGGCGTGACGGCGCCCCCAACGGCAGAGCGGATCCACGCGTTCCGCGGCCACCTGGACTGGTTGACGGGCTTCATCCGGGACGCGTATCTGCCCGATGTGGAGGCCCTGGGGCGCGTGTACTCCGACTTCCGAAACGTCGGGGTGGGCTGGGGGAACCTGATGGCCTACGGGGTCTTCGACCTGGACGACTCGGGAAGCAACCACTTGTTGGCCGGGGGCTTCGTGGAAGACGGCGCCGCAGATCCCGTCTCCCCCCCCGACGGAGCGGAGATCTCCGAGTCGGTGGCCTACTCCTGGTACGAGGATGCCACCGAGGGCCTGGCCCCGGCGGCCGGTGAGACGCGGCCGGTCCATCCAAAGGGGGAGGCATATTCCTGGCTCAAGGCCCCCCGGCTCAGCGGCAAGCCCTTCGAGGCGGGCCCATTGGCCCGCATGTGGATCAATGGCGATTACCGACGGGGGATCTCCGTCATGGATCGACACGCCGCCCGGGCCCACGAGGCCCTGAAGATCGCCGCGGCCATGGACGGGTGGCTGGACCAGCTCACGGCCGGGGACCCCGTTTACGGGTCATACCGGGACCCCGTCTCGGGCAGCGGGGTGGGAATGACCGAGGCCCCAAGGGGGGCCCTGGGACATTGGGTGGAGATCGCCCAGGGCAAGATCGCCCGCTATCAAGTGCTCACCCCGACCTGCTGGAACGCCTCCCCACGGGACGGGGACGGTGTCCCGGGGCCCATGGAGAAGGCCCTGATGGGGACCCCCGTGCGGGACCCCGCCCGTCCCGTGGAGGCCCTTCGGGTCATCCACTCCTTCGATCCCTGCCTCTCCTGCGCGGTCCACGTCATGCGGCCCGACGGACCGGTCACGGTCCTTCCCGCGGGGGCGGTGCCGTGAAGGCACTGGTCCTGGGGATGGGAAATCTCCTCCTGGGGGACGAGGGGGTGGGGGTGCATGCGGCCCGCGCCCTGGCTCAGGCCCCGCTGCCCCCGGGCGTCACCGTCCTGGAGGCCGGGACGGCCGTCCTGGACGCCCTGCCCGACCTGGAGCGGGCCGATCGGGTCATCGTGGTGGACGCCATGACGGCGGGGGGGGAGCCCGGAACGGTGTACCGACTGCCCGTGGATCGTTGTGCCCGCAAGGCGGTCGTCGCCTCCATGCACGGGTTCGATCTGTTGGGCGTCCTGGCCTTGGCGGGCAGGGCGGACCCGCCCGAGGTGGAGGTGGTCGGCGTGGAGCCGGCCAGCATCGACTGGTCTCTGGAGCTGACGCCGCGGGTGGCCGCATCCCTTCCCGCCGTACTCCGGTGCGTCAGGTGCCTGCTCTCCCCGGCCCCGGAGCCGGGGCGTCGCCCCGGGCGCAGTGGGTCAGCTCCCAGGCGTCCCGGCGCCGGTCGCGGCGCACGATGTAGATGTGGCCGTCGTCGCCCGCGAGCTTGAAATAATCGTGATCCTCCCCGCACCAGCGGTCCAGGATGGCTTGGACCTCCACCTCCCGCTCCCCGAGAAACAAGCGCACCGGCCGCTCGTCGGCCTTGTGGCCGCTGTAGCACTGGACGTGGACTTCCATGGCGGTCCCCGGGCCGCCCGGGTGGGGCCCTACCCTTTCTGCCCCCGGAGGGCCCGGTGGTACAGGGCCAGGGTCTCCTTGAGCATGTCCGGGATGGGGAGGCCGTACGGGCAGCGCTCGACGCACTCTCTGCAATCCTGGCACCCCTCCACGCTCTTCATGGGCTCCGCGGCAAAGGCCAGGGCCGTGGCAAGGGGGAAGCGCCGCGGCTGGGATCGGAACATGAAGACCCGGGGGATGTTGACCCCCTTGTCGCACGGCATGCAGTACTCGCAGCGCCTGCAGAAGCGGTTGCCCAGCTCGTCCCGGATGCGGTCCATCTCCCCAAGCTCCCCCTCGTCGGGACCCCGGGGCGATTCGTAAAGCGCGGCGATCTCGTCCATCTCCTCCCGGGCCTGGATCCCGGGGATGGGGAGCAGATCGGGATGCTGCTGCAGGAAGCGGAAGCACAGGTCCGCCCGCTCCAGGAGCCCGCCCCCCAGGGGCTTCATGGCGATGATGCCCATGCCCGCCTCCCGCGCCGCCCCGAACAGATCCCGGGCCGCGTCCGTCTCCACGAAGTTGAAGGGGAACTGGACCGTGGCGAAGCGGCCGGTCCGGCAGGCCCGGACGGCCGTGGCCAGGTTGTGGGAGCTGAAGCCGATGTGGCGGATCTTGTGCGCCCCCCGGGCCTTCTCCAGCGCCTCGTACGCCCCCCCGGGGGCGAGGATCTGCTCCAGGGCCGCGTCGTTGGCCACCTGGTGGAACTGATAAAGGTCGATGACATCCGTCCGCAGGTTGGCCAGGCTCTGTTCCACGTCCCTGGCCGCGCCCTCGCCGTCCCGGGCAAAGGTCTTGGTGGCCAGGACCACCCTCCTCCGAACCGGCTCGAGCGCCCTGCCCAGCTTCACCTCGCTGTCCCCGTACATCCTGGCCGTGTCGAAGAAGGTGACCCCCCGGTCCAGGCAGTGGCGGACGACGGCCGACGCAGTTTCGGGCTCGAGGCGGGTGATGGGGATGCCGCCGAAACCCACCACCGAAACCTCCAGGCCCATCCTTCCCAACTCCATGGTCCTCATGCCTGACTCCTTCCCGGCGCGGCCGGCGTTGAGAGCGTCAGCCACCCACGGCCGCCTGGATCGCCTCCTCGTAAGGCGGGCGGAGCACCCCCTTCTCGGTGATGATGGCCGTGATCAGCCCGTGGGGGGTGACGTCGAAGGCGGGATAGCGGGCGGAGACCCCGTCGGGGGCCGTGCGGGCGGCGCCCCATTCCAGGACCTCCCTGGGATCCCGCTCCTCGATGGGGATCCGGTCCCCGCTCGGGAGGTCCGCGTCGAAGGTGGACAGGGGGGCGGCCACGTAGAACGGGATGCCGTGCTCCCGGGCCAGGACCGCCACGCTGTACGTGCCGATTTTGTTGGCCGCATCGCCGTTGGCGGCAATCCGGTCGGCCCCCACGATGACCAGGGAGATCCCCCCGGCCTTCATGAGATGCCCTGCCATGCTGTCGGTGATCACGGTGACGGGGATCCCGTCCCTGTGGAGCTCCCAGGCCGTGAGGCGCGCCCCCTGGAGGAAGGGCCGTGTCTCGTCGGCCAGGACCGCCACCCGCTTTCCCTGCCGGCGGGCCGAGCGGATCACCCCCAGGGCCGTCCCCCACCCTCCCGTGGCCAGGGCCCCGGCGTTGCAGTGGGTCAGGACCGTGGCCTCCTGGGGCACCAGCGGCGCCCCGGCCTCGCCCATGGCCACGTTGGCCAGGACGTCCTCGGCCAGGATCCTCTGGGCCTCCTCGGCCAGGGCCTCGCGCACGGCCTCCACGCCCGCCCGGCCCAGGGCCCGCATGCGCCCTTCCAGCCGCGCCAGGGCCCACCGCAGGTTCACGGCCGTGGGTCGCGTGCCCAGAAACAGGGCCACGTACGGCCCCAGCCCCGCCGCAAGCTCGGCGCCGCTTCGCGCCTCCACGCATCGCGCCGCCAGGGCCAGTCCCATGGCCGCCGCGATGCCAATGGCGGGGGCCCCCCGGATGGCCAGGTCCCGGATGGCCTCAGCCACCTGCTCGGGCCGGGTCATCTCCAGGTAGACCTCCTCCTGGGGGAGGCGCCTCTGGTCCAGCATGATGACCCTGCCGTCCCGCCACTCGATGGTCCGGTAGTGGGGGGACACGTAGGGCTCGATGGCCGTCAGATCAGGTTTCAGCATCTGGGCGTGTTCCTGCCGTTAGGATCTGTGCGTTGTCCTTGGTCCGTCAATCCCCGTGGGGCGTCGGCCGATGGCATCCCCAGCGTCTCTGGACCGCCTTGCGACCCAGTTTGAAATCCAACGGAGCGGGCACGCCTCGGGCAACAAGAGACTGACCACTGACGACGGGCGTCCGATCCCGTCAATCCCCCCTGAGGCGCTCCGCCAGCAGCTTCTGGGCCAGCTTGGGGTCGGCCTGCCCCTGGGTAAGGCGCATGAGCTGGCCCATGAAGTACCCCATGAGCTGGCCCTTGCCGCCCCGGTACGCCGCCACCTCCTTGGGGTGCTCGGCCAGGACCTTCTCCACCAGGGCCTCCAGGGCGTCCCGGTCCGACACAGCCGCCCACCCCTTTCGCTGGAGGACCTCCTCGGCCCCCTCGCCCGAGCGGTACATTTCCTCGAAAACCGCCTGGGCGATGCGCCGGTTGATCCGCCCATCGGCCAGGAGCCCCAGCATGGCCGCCAAGTGATGCGGGGGGACGGGGCACGCCGTGATGGCGCGGCCGTCCTGGTTCAACTCCTTGAGGAGGTCGCCGGTGACCCAGTTGCAGACCGACCGGGCGTCGGGGAAGCGGGCCACGCACGCCTCGAAGTAGTCGGCCAGGGGTCTCGAGGCCGTCAGCACCTCGGCGTCGTACTCGCGGATGCCGTACTGCTTCACGAAGCGCGCCCTCTTGGCCTCGGGCAGCTCGGGCAGGGACGCCCGCACACGTTCGATCCAGTCTTCCCGCACCTCCAGCGGCACCAGGTCCGGGTCCGGGAAGTAGCGGTAGTCGTGGGCCTCCTCCTTGCCCCGCATGGAGTAGGTGACCTGGCGTCCCTCGTCCCAGAGGCGGGTCTCCTGCACGACCCGCCCCTTGTCCTCCAGGATCCCAATCTGCCGGTCCACCTCGTACGCGATGGCCTTGTGCACGTTGCGGAAGGAGTTCATGTTCTTGAGCTCGGTCCGGGTGCCCAGGGCCGCCTCCCCCCGGGGGCGCACGGAGACGTTGGCGTCGCACCGAAAGCTCCCCTCTTCCATATTGCCGTCACAGATCTCCAGGTACACCAGGATGTCCCGCAGCGCCTTGAGATAGGCCGCTGCCTCGTCGGGGCTTCGCATGTCGGGCTCGGAGACGATCTCCAGGAGCGGGACCCCGGTGCGGTTGAAGTCCACGTAGCTCGACGGCTTTTTCTCGTCGTGGACGAGCTTTCCTGCGTCCTCCTCCATGTGGATGCGGGTGATGCCGATGCGCTTGGCCTGGCCGTCCGCCAGGCGGATCTCCAGCCACCCCCCGCTGGCCAGGGGCAGCTCGTACTGGGAGATCTGATACCCCTTGGGAAGATCCGGGTAAAAGTAGTTCTTGCGGGCGAACTTGCTCAAGGGGGCGACGCGACAGCGGGTGGCCAGGGCCATGCGCAGGGCGAACTCCACCACCTTGCGGTTGAGCACGGGTAGGACCCCCGGCATGCCCAGGCAGACCGGGCAGGTGTGGCTGTTGGGCTCTGCCCCAAAGGCCGTGGAGCACCCGCAGAAGATCTTGCTCTGCGTGAGGAGCTGGGCGTGGACCTCCAGCCCGATGACCGCCTCGTATGCCATGTCGCTTCTCTCCGCGCCCCCTGGGGAGCCCCGGGGGCCTCCCGGGTTCGACGCTGGGCCGCACCCCTACAGCGGCGCCCGGGTTCGATGGTGGGCTGTGGCCTGCTCGTACGCGAAGGCCGCATGGAGAATGCGCCCCTCCTCCATGTGCCCGCCCACGATCTGAAGGCCGATGGGAAGCCCCTGATCGTCCAGGCCGCACGGGATGGAGACGGCCGGCAGGCCCGCCATATTGACGGGGATGGTGTAATAGTCGCTCAGGTACATCTGCAGTGGGTCGCCCAGCTTCTCCCCCAGGCGAAAGGCCACGGTGGGGGCAGCGGGCAGGGCCAGCACGTCGCAGCGACCGAACGCCTCCCGGAAGTCCCGGATGATGAGGGTGCGCACCTGGCAGGCCTTCTTGTAGTACGCATCGTAGTAGCCCGCGGACAGGGCGTAGGTCCCCAGCATGATGCGGCGGCGCACCTCGGGCCCGAACCCCGTGGAGCGGGTGCACTGGTACATGGCCATGAGGCCGTCGTTCTCTCCGCAGCGAAGGCCGTACTTGACCCCGTCGTACCGGGCCAGGTTGGAGCTGGCCTCGGCCGGGGCCACCAGGTAGTAGCAGGCCAGGCCGTATGCCGCGTGGGGAAGGGCCACGGGAACGATCTCGGCCCCCAGGGACGCCATGACCTCGATGGCCTGGGACACGGCCCGGGCCACCTGGGGGTCCAGCCCGGCCGCCTCCTCCTCCAGCCGCCCCACCCGCACCCCCTGGAGATCCCTGGCCAGGCACCGGGTGTAGTCGGCCTCGGGGGCCGGGACCGACGTGGAGTCCCGCGGGTCGTGGGCTGCGATGCTGCCCAGGAGCAGGGCGCAATCCTCCACGTCCCGGGTCATGGGGCCGATCTGGTCCAGGGACGAGGCGAAGGCCACCAGCCCGTACCGGGAGACCCGGCCGTATGTGGGCTTGAGCCCCACGATGCCGCAGCAGGCCGCGGGCTGCCGGATGGAGCCTCCCGTGTCCGAGCCCAGGGCCCCCAGGCACGTCTGGGCGGCCACGGCCGCCGCCGAACCGCCGCTGGAGCCCCCCGGGATGCGCGTCAGGTCCCAGGGGTTGCGGGTGGGGCCGTACGCGCTGTGCTCGGTGGAGGAGCCCATGGCGAACTCATCCATGTTGGTCTTGCCCAGGAAAACGGCGCCCTGACCCCGAAGCCGCTCCACCACCGTGGCGTCGTACGGCGGGACGAACTCCTCCAGTATGCGCGACCCACACGTGGTGCGCACGCCGCGGGTGCACAGCACGTCCTTGAGGGCCAGGGGGATACCCAGCATGGCGGCGCGCTCGCCCCGGGCCAGGCGCAGATCCGCCTCTCGGGCCTGCTCCATGGCCAGCTCGGGTGTCATGGTCAGGTACGCGTGCACGCGGGGCTCCACGGCCTCCATGCGCCCGATGAGCGCCTCGGTCAGATCCGCCGAGCGGATCTCGCCCAGGTCCAGGAGGTCCCTGGCCTCGTGAATGGTCAGCTGGAAAAGCTCCATCTCTCCCCCCGCCTACTCGATGACCCGCGGGACCTGGAAGCTCGATCCCGACCGCCGGGGCGCATTGGCCAGGGCCCCATCAACGGGCAGGGAGGTCCTGACCTCGTCCTCGCGGAACACGTTGGAGAGCGCCATGGCGTGGGACGTGGGCTCCACCTGGGCCGTGTCCAGCTCCCCGAGCTGCTCCATGTACGTCAGGATGGCGTTCATCTGTTCGGTGAAGCGCCCCAGCGCCTCCTCGTCGAACCGGAGCCTGGCCAGATGGGCCACGTGGGCCACGTCCTCCCGCGTCACCTTCATGACACCACCTCCCGCCACCTTGGGCCCTGGGCCTCGTGGAATCGTCGGATGAGGGCGTCCACGCGTGCCCGGCCTGGCCCCTCCACCCGGGCCGGGTCCTCATCCGAGGAGGGCGTCCCGGCCATCTCCTGCAGCACGGCCTTCCCGCCCCGCCAGAGTCCCTCCAGGTTGTATCCCCCCTCCAGGGCCACCAGCACCCGCCCCCCGCACGCCTCCTCGGCCATCTCCAGGAGGATCCTGGCCAGGAGGCCGAACCCCGCGGGGGTCACGCCCATCCCTCCCAACGGGTCACCGTCGTAGATGTCGAACCCCGCCGAGACGATGAGCAGCTCGGGCCGAAACGCCCGCCCCGCCGCCGCCACGATGCGCCGGTAGATGCCCACGTACTCGGCATCCCCGTGCCCCGTGGACAGGGGGATGTTCACCGTGAACCCCTCCCCCGGGCCCCGCCCCACCTCGTGGAAGGCGCCGGTCCCCGGGTAGTACGGGAACTGGTGGGTGGAGGCGTACAGGACCGTGGGGTCCTCGTAGAAGCTCCACTGGCTGCCGTTTCCGTGGTGCAGGTCCCAGTCCACGATCATGACCCGGGAGATCCCGTGGCGGGCCTGGGCGTACCGGGCGGCCACGGCCACGTTGTTGAAGAGGCAGAACCCCCGGGCCCGGCTGGCCTCGGCGTGATGGCCCGGCGGCCGGACCATGGCGAAGGCGTTTCGCAGCTCCCCCGAGAGGATCCGGTCCAGGGCCTCCAAGCACCCGCCCGCTGCCTGGAGGGCGGCCTCGTACGACCGGGGCGAGGTCTGGGTGTCCGGGTCCAGCGACACCCCGGAGCGACCGGCCGTGGAGGCCACCAGGTCGATGTACCGGGGGTCGTGGACGCGCTCCAGGTCCTCCCGAAGTGCGTCCCGGGGGGGGACAGCCCGATACAGCCCCCTGACGTCGGGCTCTTCCAGCATGGCGTACAGGGCCTCCAGGCGCCGCGGGCTCTCGGGATGGTACTGGGACGGCCTGTGCTCCAGGAATACGGGATCCTTGACAACACCGGTCTTTGCCTCCACCGTGGCGCCCCCTCTTCTCTGCTTGAGACCCATGGGATGAAAAACCCGAGTATTCACGTTTACCACAACGGAGCGCGGCAATAAAGGCTTGATGGCTTC
>CAZEPJ010000041.1:0-42402 GCA_964514105.1 uncultured Desulfarculaceae bacterium
TGCCACGGGTCTACGGCGATACCCCAACCTTTCTCGGATGCCCGCCGGCGGCCCTTCCCGAGGGAGTCGAGAAGGGGCAAGTGGTGCTCGTCGGCGTGCCGTGGGAGGGCGTGACCTGGTGGAGCTTCTCCGGATGCGATCTGGCCCCCAAGTCCATCCGGCACGCCGACGCCCCATACGGCGGTTGCCTGCCGGGGTACGACGTGAACGTCTTGGACCGGATCATGCTCCGGGATGCCGGGGACCTGCGGGTCAGCCCCGGCGACGGGGAGGCCACCATGGCCGAGGTCCGCGCGGCTGCCGCTGCCGTGTCCGGAGGGGACCCTTTGGCACGGTGGGGCCCCCTCCACCGCGTGATTTGGTGCCCGGGCCCCCGCAACGCGCCCCTTCAGATGGCCCTGGCTCGAGAGGCCGGCGCCGGGTCATCACCATGAGGGAGACTTGGGGGCGGGGCTTCAGCACCGTGGTGGAGGAGGCGCTGGAGACGGCGCATCAAGGGACCCGGGCCGTGTACCCCATCATCTGCAGCGACATTTCGGACGCAGCCGTCAATCCCGGGGGCCCCCCGGACTTCGATGGACTGAGCCCCCATGAGCTTTTCCAGCTCGTCCACCGGGTCGCCTTCCAGGGGATTCGGGGTCTGGGCTATGGGGAGATATACCCGCTGCAGGATTCCGCCAATCGCTCTTCCCACCTGGCGGTCTGGTTCCTGCTCGATGCCCTGGCCGGGATGGCCCTTCGAGGTGACGACCCCGGGGGGCCGTCTGCTCCCCGCAGGGCCCCGGGCATGCCGTGAAGGGGGTGATGTCCGTGGCGGACGCCGGGCGCGCACACAGGTGGATCGACGGGGTCCAAGGGCTGGAGTCCTGGGTTCAGGCCCTGAGGGAGAACCGCCAGGTCGCCCTGGACCTGGAGGCCGACTCCCTGTACCGCTACCGGGAGCGCATCTGTCTGGTCCAGACCTCCTCCCCGTCAGGGGACGCCATCATCGACCCCCTGGCCCTCCCCGGCCTGGATCCCCTGCGGCCCCTCCTGGAGGACCCGAACGTGGAGAAGGTCTTCCACGGTGCGGACTATGATCTGAGGCTCCTCAAAGGGGCCATGGCCGTCCGGCCTGCCAACCTGTTCGACACCATGGTGGCGGCCCAGATCCTGGGGGTCCCCCGACTGGGGCTGGCCAATCTCCTGGAGGAGCGATTCGGCATCCGCCTGGAGAAGCGGTTCCAGCGGGCGGACTGGGGCAAGCGACCCCTGCCCGAGGCCATGATCCGGTACGCGCTGGAGGATACGCGGCACCTCCTGCGCCTCAGGGACGCCCTCGGCAAGGAGCTGGAGGCGAAGGGGCGCCTGCGGTGGGTCCGGGAGGAGTTCGAGGCATTGACCCGACTGGAGCCCGTCCCCCGGACGTACCCCGACGCCCTTCAGGTTCCCGGCGCCAAGACGTTGGATGACCGGGGGCGGGCCGTGCTGCAGGCCCTCCTGGAGTGGCGGGAGGAGGAGGCTCGGCGCCTGGACCTTCCGGTCTTCAAGGTCATGGGGACCGCCACCCTGCTGGAGCTGGCCAGACAGCGCCCCTCGGCCATGGAGGAGATGCTGGGCACTCCGGGGATGACGAGGAAGGTGCTTCGGCTGAGGGGAGAGGGCCTGGCGGAGGCCGTTGCCCGGGGATCGGCGGCGCCGCCCATCCCCTGGCGTTCAACGCGGCCCCATCGGCGGACCAGGAAGAACCCCAGGGCGGATGAGCGCTATGCGGCCGTCAAGGCCCTGCGGGACGATCTTGCCGCCAAGTTGGGCATGGACCCGGGCATCCTGTGCCCCAACGGGGCCCTCAAGGCCCTGGCCGGGGCCCCCTCCGGCGATCTGCACAAGCGCATCCGGGAATGCCTCAAGGCGTGGCAGCAGGAGCTGCTGGCCGAGGACTTCGCCAGGGCTCTCGACTGAGCCGGCGGCCCCGGCGGGATCCCCCCGAGCTCAACCCAGCCCCAACTCCCGCGTCTCCTCGGCCAGGCACTGATCCAGGATCACCATCCCCTCGTCGATCTCCCCCCGCGCGACGGTCAGGGGCGGGGCGAACTCCAGAGACGGCCCCATGAACTTGAGGATGAGGCCCTTGTCCTTGCCCCGCTTGACCAGCCCGTTCATGCGGGACATGGGGAAGGAGGCGCGGGTCGCCTTGTCCAGGGTCAGGTCCAGGGCGGTCCAAAGGCCGATCCCCCGGGCCTCGCCCACGATGGCATACCGCTCCATCTCCCGGAGTCGCCCCAGGAAATAGGCCCCCACCTCCCGGGCGTTCTCGACCAGCCTCTCTCGCTCCAGGATCTCCAGGCTCTTCAATCCCGCTGCGCAGGCCACGGGGTGGTTCCCGTACGTGTGGAGGTGCTGCAGGGTGTCGATGGGCTCGAGGACCTTGGCCGTGCACCCCGCGGCGCCCAGGGGGACGTACCCGCTGGAGATCCCCTTGGCCATGGTCATGAGGTCGGGCGCGATGCCGAAGTGCTCCACGCCGAACCACTTGCCCGTCCGGCCGAAGCCGCAGATGACCTCGTCGATGATGAGCAGGACGCCGTACCGGTCGCAGATCTCCCGGATGATGGGCCAGTACTCGCTGGGCGGGGCGTAGGCCCCGAAGCCCTGCTGGATGGGCTCCCCCAGGAAGGCCGAGACCTGCTCGGGGTCCTCGAACTCGATGAGCCGCGCCACATCCCGGGCGCAGGCCACGTCGCATGCCGGGTAGGTCAGGTGCAGGGGGCAACGGTAGCAGTACGGAGAGTCGGCGAACACGACCCCGGGACCCAACGGTTCCATGATCTGCCGCATGGGGAGGACCGTGCCCAGGGCCCGAAGCGCCCCGCTGGTGACCCCGTGGTACGCCCCCCGGCGGGAGATGACCTTGTGGCGCCGCTTCTCCCCCCGGAAGTAGTGGTGGTGCCGGGCCAGCTTGATGGCCGTCTCCACGGCCTCGGAGCCGTCGCACACGAAGGTGAAGTAGTCGATCTCCCCCGGGGCGATCTCCGAGAGCCGCCGGGCCAGTTTGAGGGCTGGGAGGTTGGCAAACTGCAGGGGGGTGAAGTAGGCCAGCTCGCGGATCTGGTCGTACACGGCCCGGGCCATCTCCTCGCGGCCGTACCCCACGTGTACGGGCCGGGTATTGCCGGCCGTCAGGTCCAGGTAGGCCTTCCCGTCCTGATCCAAGACCCGGACCCCCTCCCCCTTGACCATGACGGTCACGCCTTCCTGGATCTGGCTCCGGGATGTCCTCTGGAGGATCAGATGGTCCACATTGGGCATGGTCTCACCTCGTCTCGTGATGGGCGCTGCCCCTGGGCGGGCACTGATGGGCGTGTGCCGCCACAGCCTGAAAGAGCTCCCCCGCGTGGTACGAGCTTCGCACGAAGGGGCCGCTGGCCACCTCCCGGAAGCCCATCTTCAAGGCCTCCTGTCTCCAGGCCTCGAAGGACTCTGGCGGCACGTAGCGCTCCACCGGGAGATGGGCCCGGGAGGGCTGGAGGTACTGCCCCAGGGTCAGGATCCGGCATCCGACGTCCAGCAGATCGGACAGGACCGCCCGCAGCTCGGCGTCCGTCTCCCCCAGGCCCAGCATGAGGCCGGACTTGGTGGGGAGGTCTGGATCCAGGCGGCGGCAGCGGGCCAGGAGGGCCAGGGACCGCTGGTAATTCGCCCCGGGGCGGACCCTGGGGTACAGGCGCGGCACGGTCTCCAGGTTGTGGTTGAGGACGTCGGGCCGGGCCTCGGCCACCGCCCGGATGGCCGCGTCATCCCCCTGGAAGTCGGGGACCAGGACCTCCACCCGGGCTCCTGGCGCGAGCCGCCGGATCTCCCGGACCGTCTCGGCAAAGGCCCCGGCCCCGCCGTCGGGCAGATCGTCCCGGGTGACAGAGGTGACGACCACGTAGCTGAGGCCCATGGCCCGGGCCGCCTCGGCCACCCGTCGCGGCTCCCCGGGGTCGGGCGGAACCTGGGGGCCGTGTGCCACGGCGCAGAAGCGGCAGTCCCGGGTGCAGCGGTCGCCCAGGATGAGGAACGTGGCCGTGCCCCGGGAGAAACACTCCCCCAGGTTGGGGCACAGGGCCTCTTGGCACACGGTGTGGAGCTGCCCTTCCCGAATCCGGCCCAGGACCTTCTGGTACGTGGCCCCGGCCTGGAGCCGGACCTTGAGCCACGGGGGCTTGGCAACTGATTTCATGACAACTCTGGGACCGCCCGATATCGAAGGAAGGCAAATGCCCTGTCTTCCATTCCCCTCGCCTCCTGCCTTCAGCCAGAGGGTCCTTTCTTGTGCCGGCGGACATCTCAAGAATAGCACGAATCGAGGCCTCAGGGATGGGTCCCGAAAAGCCGGGGGCGTCTTTCCACCCATGCGCGGTTCTCTTTCCCCAAACCCACGGGACACCACAAGCAGTCATCAGCAGGGCGATCCCTGCCTCTGTCTCCATGAATTGTCGTGGTTTCGATCATCATGGCATTGGGCGAGGCGGGATGCCGGAGGGGGCCTTGGGGGGGCGGACCTCGTCGGATCGTGGGGCTTCCGCCTGCTGGAGCAGGCCTGACAGCGCCTCAAGGGACAGGGCCTCCAGCCGGAGGTTGAAGACCCCCTGCAGGTGCCGCTTGGCCGAGGCCCGGACATGGTCCATGCACAGGGACTTTCCCAGGCAGCGCGCCAGGGAGGTCATGCCGATCCCCCGGAGGCCGCACGGGTTGATCCAGCCAAAGGGGGTCAGGTCCGTGTTCACGTTGAGGGCAAAGCCGTGGAAGCTCACGCCCCGGCGAACGGCGATGCCCACGCTGCCCAGCTTCTCCATGCCCACCCAGACGCCCCGGTTGAGGGCGTTTCGTCCGGCCCGGACGCCGAAGTCCGCTGCCACGCCCAGCATGATCTCCTCCAGGGCGCCGACGAAGTCCACCACCTTCCAACCATTGGCCCGCAGGTCCACGATGGGATAGCCGACCAGTTGGCCCGGGCCGTGGTACGTCACCTCGCCCCCCCGCTCCACGTGTACGACAGGCACGCCCCGCTCTGCCAGGAACGGCTCCGGGACCCGCAAATGCCCCCTTCCGCCCCGCCGGCCCAGGGTGAAGACCGGCGGGTGCTCCAGGAGCAGGACCAGATCCGGGACCTCGCCCCGGTGGCGCGCCTCCACCAGCTTGAGCTGCAGGTCCCACGCCTCCCCGTAGTCGATCATGGGGATGTGGACGCAGGACCATGGGCGACGATGAATCATACGGGCTCTCCCCTTGTCGCTGTTTGAGAACTGTGGGCTGTCCGTCTTCCGTTGTGAGCGGCAAAGGCCGCCTGAACCACCGGCTGCTGGGCCCCCCGATGAACGAATCCACGGACAACGAGACACGGACAAGAGACAACAAACGACGAATCAACGACTCAGTCGGTCCCTATGATCACCCTGGCCGGCGCCCCGTCTCCCCCCTCGACCCTCAGGGGGAGGCAGATGACGTGGCAGGCACCGGCCGGCACCGCCCGCAGGTCGATCCCCTCCAGGATGACCACGCCCGCGCTCATGAGGGTCTTGTGGACCCGCGCCCCGGGGCTCTGGTACGCCTCGATGGAAGGGGCGTCGATGCCTACCAGCACGACGCCCCGCTCCACCAGGTATTGGGCGCCGTCCTCGGTGAGATGGACATAGTCCTCCGTGAAGGCATCTCCCACGAGCAAGGACCCGTTGTCCGTCTTGAGAAGGACCCGGCACTCATCCCCCAGGGGGGATCTCTCCAGGGCCGGGCGGTCGACGCGGGCCATCCCCCGCAGATCCAGGACCACCCCCGGACCCATGAGCGCCTCCAACGGGATCCGGTCCACGGTGGCGCCCCCCTCCAGATAGTGGGAGGGCGGGTCCACGTGGGTCCCCAGGTGGCTCCCCAGGGTGAGGCGGGCCACCTCGCAGGGGTCCCCTCTGGACCGCTCGAGCACGGGCTCCCTGCGAAAGGGGGGGTCGCCGGGAAAGGCGACCATCCCCTCCCTCAGGGGAAGGGTGACGTCATACAGGGTCATGGCCAACGGCCTCCACGCCGGATTTGCGTACTGACACCTTAGCCAAATCCGACCGGCATGTCACCTGCCCTCGCAGAGCGCAGGCCGCGGGCCGGCCGGCTGCGCTCCAGGGCGCCTCTTTCCAGGCGTCTGGGGCAGGAAGGGGCCCCGTGGGCTCGACTCAAGTCCTTTCCCGGGACAGCCGAAATGGATAGAAGAGGCGTCCCCAGGGCGGGGGGGCCCATTGGGCTTGGCCCCATAGGGACCAGGACGGGAATCCCGCCAGGTGCCAAAGGCCGGCGGGGGGATGCCGGTCCCGAGTTGGCAGTCTGGGAGAAGGAAAAGGCCTTGAGACACAACATCGCCACTTTCATGGATCTCGACGGCTTCTGCGTGCGGGTGCGCTCGGATGGGCACAAGCAGGTCCCGTGCGCCCCCTCGGTCGGCGGGGTCAAGTTCCCCCCCGAGCGGGGCTCGGTGACCCTCTCGGGCCCAATGTCTCTGGCAAGGGCGGGGCAATGGTCCAGGGATGGCGGCCCCCCCGTTGCTCCATCCATGGCCCCGGTCCTGCCGGCGGACGGCCAGAAGGCCCATGTCCTCTTGTGCGTCTCGGACACGGGGATCGGGATCCGGCCGGAGGACTTGGAGCGGATCTTCCAACCTCCTGAACAGGGGGACGGCGGGGCAACCCGGGGGTATCAGGGCACGGCCCTGGGGCTTTGCCTCACGAGGAGGCTGGTGGAGCTCCATGGCGGCATGGTCCGGGCGGGCAGCGACCAACCGGGCAGGGGCAGCCGATTTCCCATGGCCTTGCCCTCCTTCCCCGGAAACAGCTCCCGGACGGCCCCGGCCCAGGGGCTGACGGCAGACGGCCGGGCAACCCTTTGGGAAGCCGCGCCATGAACCGCGAGGCCATTCGGAGCCGTCTCGGGGATCTGGAGGCACTGCCCACGCTGCCCAGCGTGGCCGTCAAGATCCTGGAAGCCGTCAGGCGGGAGGACGTCAGGGTGGAATCGCTGGCCAGCATCCTGTCCATGGACCCCCCCCTCAGCGCCAGGGTCCTGAAGGTGGCCAACTCGGCCCTGTTCGCGCCGTCCCAGGAGGTCACCAGCGTGGTCCAGGCCGTGAGGCTCCTGGGCCTGGACACGGTGCGAAACCTGGCCCTGGGGTTCTCCCTCATCCGCTACGACAGGAAGAGGAAGGGATCGGACCTCGACTACAAGGAGTTCTGGAAGCGGTCCCTCCTCGGCGCCCTTGCCAGCAGAGGAGTGGCCAAGCGGCTCACCCCCGCATCCATGGACGAGGGATTCACCGTCGGCCTCCTCCTGGACATCGGCGTGCTGGCCCTGGATCAGGTCATGCCCGAGCAGTACAACCTGGTCCTGCGGGAGCTGCGGGCGTGCGGAGGATCTCTGCAGTCGGTGGAGGCCCAGCTGCTGGGGCTCACCCATGCCCAGGTGGGGGCCTTTCTCGCCAGCGAGTGGGGTCTTCCCCAGCGGATCTGCCTTCCCATTTCGACCCACCACGACCCCCCGAGCCCGGACCCACGGGGCTCCGAGGCTGACCCCCCGACAAGGATTGTCCAGCTCTCCTCCCTGTTCGTGGACCTGTTCACCAGCCGGGAACCTGCCCGTTTCCTCGTGGAATTGGACCAGCGCATGGGCGCGCTGGGTCTGGTGGGGCGACTGGACGTCCACGCCCTGGCCACCGAGATCCAGGAGGAGGCCGACACCCTCTTCCCCATCTTCGAGTGCGATGCAGACGGCGAAAGGTCCTACGTGGACATCCTGGAGGACGCCCGCAACGAGCTCATGAGGCTCTCCCTGGAGTACGAGCGCCGACTCCTGGAACAGGTCCGGATCAATGAGTCCCTCAGAACGCTCGCCATGAAAGACGGGCTCACCAACCTCCTCAACTACCGGGCATTTCGCGAGACGCTGGACGTGGAGGTCCATCGATCCGCGAGGTACGGGACTCCCCTCTCCCTGATCCTGGGAGACGTGGATCATTTCAAGGCCGTCAATGACGGGTACGGCCACCCGGGCGGAGACGCCGTGCTGCGGTCCATGGCCCAGGCCTTGCGCGGGGAGCTTCGCGACTCCGACGCCGTGGCCCGCTACGGCGGGGAGGAGTTCGCCGTGATCCTCCCCGAGACCTCGCTGGAGAACGCCGGGGTGGTCGCAGAGCGCCTGCGCCGATCCATCGAGGGCCTGATCATCCCACACGAGGGGCGAGAGATCCGGGTCACCATGAGCTTCGGGGTGAGCGCCCTGCATTCCGCAGACCCACAGGCCCCCGTCCATCTGATCGACGGCGCCGATCGGGCCCTGTACCAGGCCAAGGACGCGGGGAGAAACCGCGTGGTTCTGTGGACGGCCCGAGGACCGTGATCCGGGTCACCATACCGGCATGCCCGAAGGCGCAGGAGGCAGGGGGGAGCGCAATACGGTCCCCAAACGCCCGGGTTGGTTTGGCCCCGGCCGCGCGGACGCTCCTCGCCTGTGCGACCCTTGGTGCGGGGTCGGATCCCGCCGCCCGGCCGGGGGGCATCCGCCAGACAACTGGACATCCTGTTTCGGCAGATCCCATCCGTGGAGGGAGAGCCCGACGTCGCTCCAGGCCACCCGCATCTCCCTCAGTAGTTAAGCACAGCCTTGGCCGAGAGGATCTCGGCCGTGAGGGTCGCCGCGGCCACCACCTGGGCTTGCTCGATGAGCTCCGAGGGGTCGATCTGGCGGTGCTTGATGCACGGGGAGCAGACCATGAGCTTGCCGCCCAGGTCGAAGAAGTCCCCCGCCAGCCCTTTGAGGGGGGGCATCCCCCCTGCGAACACGTGCTCCATGCACCCCTTTCGGGCCAGGAGGACCGCGGTCCCCTGGAGGGCCACCACGGCCTCCACGCCCATGGTCATGGCCGCGCTGGCCAGCACAAAGGGAAGTGTGGCCCGCTCGGGGTCCTCGGGCCCGTGGGTGAGGATGTAGAGGATCTTCTGGCCCTTGTCCTGTTCGCCCATGTTCCAACCTCCGGAAATGGGGGCCGGCGGGATGCCGCCCCGGGATTCCATATGGACTCACGGTAGCGGACCCGGTCTGGACAATCAAGACCGACGCAGCCTGGCTCCGGGCTGACCGATGAGCCAGCCAGGGGCATGCATGAGGGCGATCCATGCCCACAGGGGTGGACGTGGGATCTTGAATCCCTCCCCCGGGTCGCCATGAAGATCGGGGCCCTCCTGACTCCTCGGCCTTGTTGCGTTCTCGAAGCCCTCCCTGGGAGGCGCCAATGGAGGCGAGGGCCGTTGGGACGGCGGAGGGGAAGGCCATTTCACTCTGACGGACGGGTGCTGGCATGGATTTGGCTTATCAACGAGATGAACCCTCACAGGAGCGATCCATGGCCAAGGAGCCCATTTCATCGCCGCCATTGCCCCAGGTGCCGCCGGACGGCAGCGCCGTGATCCGGGAAAAGGAGATCGAGTGGCTGCGCAGCATCCTGGAGAGCCTGCCCGTGGGGGTCATCACCATCGATCGGGACTGGCGCATCACCTCCTTCAATCGGGTGGCCTCGGAGATCACGGGGTACGGGCCCAACGAGGTGCTGGGCTGGAGATGCTTCGAGCTGTTCCAGACCCCGGTCTGCCAGAAGGACTGCCCCATCGAGCGCGCCCTTTCCTGCGGGGCCTCCGTGTACGACCGGGAAGTCTCCTTCACCAACCGCAACCACCGGCGCCTCACCCTCCTGGTCAACGCCACGCCGCTTTACGACCCTGAGGGGCGCGTCATGGGCGGCGTCGAGACCCTCCGGGACGTCAGCACCCTGGAGTGGATGCGCCAGGAGCTGGCCCTCAACTACGACTACAGCCATATCGTGGGCAAGAGCCCGGCCATGCGGGAGGTCTACGGCCGGATGCAGGATGTGGCCCGGGCCGACACGACGGTCTTCATCCAGGGGGAGAGCGGCACGGGCAAGGAGCTCGTGGCCCGGGCCATCCATTTCAACAGCGACCGCCGCGACCGCCCCTTCGTCGGGGTCAACTGCTCGGCCCTGCCCGAGGGGGTCCTGGAAAGCGAGCTGTTCGGCCACGTTCGCGGGGCCTTCACGGGGGCCATTCGGGATAAGGCCGGGCGGTTCGAGCTGGCCAACGGCGGCACCCTCTTCCTGGACGAGGTGGGGGAGCTGACCCCCGCGGTCCAGGTGAAGCTCCTGCGCGTCCTGGAGGCGCGGGAGTTCCAGCGGGTGGGGGACACCCGCAACATCCGAGTGGACTTCCGGCTCATCACGGCCACCAACAAGGACCTGCGCCGGGAGATGGAGGCCGGCCGCTTCCGGGACGACCTTTACTACCGGCTGAACGTCTTCCCCATCGAGCTGCCCCCCCTGCGGGACCGCACCGAGGATTTGCCCCTTCTGGTCAACCATTTCATGGAGAAGTTCAACCATCAGATGGGGCGCCGGGTGCGGGGGCTCTCGGGCGAGGCCATGAACGCCATCTACCTGTACGGGTGGCCCGGCAACGTCCGGGAGCTGGAGAACGCCATGGAGCACGCCTTCGTGCACAGCCGGGGCGCCCTGATCCAGATGGACGACCTGCCGAGGCACCTGGTCCAGGCGTCCCCGGAGCCCGCGTCCGTGGAGAAAGGCCTTCGGGACGAGGCACTGGACTCCTTCGAGCGCAAGCTCATCGTGCGCCACCTGGAGGAGGCCCACTGGCGGCGCACGGTGGCGGCCCGCCGCCTGGGCATCAGCCCCGTGACCCTCTGGCGGAAGATGAAGAGATACGGGATCGAACCCATTCGTTGATGGAATGATCCATTTCACGGCGGAAATGCCGTTCATGCGCAAGCCCCGCGGGCATCCCCGGCGCCGCCCAGCGCTGGGCTTTCACAACTGAAACCCTTCGGGGTGCGCCCTCCCGCAGGCCCCATCCGATCGCTGGCCCCGTCCTTCCTCCTCCCCGAGTCCCGTTTCCCCATGGATCACGGGAACTTGGGGATCGTCCGCCCATCCGGGCGAGACAGCCCAGGGGCCCCCCGCAGGCCCGCGGGCACGGCCTTTGCCTCTATCCCGCCCAGCGGACGAGGTCATTGCCCGGGTTCGAGAACGGCCGCGGGAGCCTGAGATGATCGAGGAGCAGGACTGGGAAAAAGGGGAGCAGGTGATCGCCGATCTCCGCAGGTGGGAGGAGATGGGGTCGGTGGATCGCGACTGGGTCGTGAGCGGCGACGGCATGCGCATCGCCGCCCCGGTGCGGCTTCCGGAAGGCCAGGTGGCCATGGTCGTCAACGGCGTGCCGTGGCACGACACATTCGACAAGCTCTGGTCCGCCCGGTTCGGACCCGACGGCCGCCTCGCCTGCCTGACCCTCACAGGGGATGCCTGGACCGTGACGGTGGACGGAGAGCCCTGGGAGGCGTCCTTCGAGTTCGCATGGAACCTCCAGCAGAGCGCCAACGGAAAGGGGATCGCCGTCAACGTCCGGCGGGACAACGCCTATGCGGTGGCCCTCAATGGGTCTGCGTGGGAAGAGGGTTTCGTGGATCTCCGGGACGGGATCGTCAGCCCGGACGGGCGGCGAACGGCCGCCCGGATCCAGATCGAACGGCTGGCCGAGGCCGACGTCCAGGGCTTCTTCCGCGGGGCGTTCACCGTGGCCGTGGACGGAAAGGCATGGCCCGAGTCCTTCATCAACGTTTGGAGGCTGGCGTTCAGCGAGGACGGAAACCGCCTGGCCGCGGAGGTGAGGCTGGACCGCAGCCGGTACTCGGTGGCCGTGGACGGGGTCGTGTGGCCCGAGAGCTTTCGCTCCGTCTGGGAGCCTGCCTTTTGCCCCGGCGGACACGACGTGGTGGCGCCGGTGCAGGCCGAGGGGGGATGGTGCCTCGCCCGCAACGGCCGGCTCATCTGGGATCGCCCCATGGCCCAGCTCTGGCGCCCGGCTTTCAGCCCCGACGGCAGGCGCATCGCGGCCGTGGCCTCCCCGCGATTCGGGGAGTGGACCGTGAGCGTGGACGGCAAGCCCTGGGAGCGGTGTTTCCGCGACGCCGTGCTGAGGCCCGTGGTGGGCGAGGCCGGAGGGCCCGTGGCCGCGGCCTTCAAGCATGACGAGGCCTGGGGCATCGTCGTCGACGGCCGACCCTGGGATGGGACCTTCGACATGGTCTGGGACCCGGTCATCGGCCCCGGGGGGAGGCACGTGGCGGCCAAGGTCGAATCAGGGGGTCGGTTCGCCCTGGTCGTGGACGGGCGGACGTGGAAAGAGGATTACGACGCCATGTGGGATCCCGTCTTCGGTCCCGATGGATCCAGGATCCTCCTCCGGTGCGTGCGAAGCGGATGCTACGAGCGAAGGGTCCTGGAGATCGGGGAAGCGGGCCCGTGATGTCCCGGGGGGAGTCATGTACGACATCGTGAGCGGTCCTCTGGTGTGGGTCGCCTTTCTGCTCTTCTTTGCCGGGTTGGTCTATCAGGCGGCGGTCGTGGTCCGGGAGGCCAGGAGGGACAAAATCGTGCTCCCGTACCTGAGCCTTCGCTTCGGGCTGCGTTCCCTGCTCCATTGGGTAGTCCCATTCGCCAGCCGGAACATGCGGCTGCGCCCCGAGATGACGCTGGTGGCTTTCGCGTTTCACCTCGGTCTGGTGCTCACCCCCCTGTTCATCCTGGGGCACAATGTGCTTCTCCACCGGTCCCTGGGCATCCGCCTCTGGACATTGTCCGAGGGCACAGCCGACGTCATGACCCTCCTGGTGGTCCTGTGCGGCCTGTTTCTCGTGGGCCGCAGGCTCCTCTTGCCCGAGGTCCGGTTCGTCACCACCCCGTCGGACTACGCGCTGCTCGCGGTGGCCGTGTTCCCTTTCGCCACGGGGTTCCTGGCCCATCGGCAGTGGCTCCCCTACGAGACCATTCTGGTGCTCCACATCCTGAGCGGAGAAGTCATGCTCGTCGTGATCCCGTTCAGCAGGCTGCGGCACATGTTCTTCTTCCCCTTCACCCGCGCGTACATGGGGTCCGAGTTCGGGGCGGTGCGCCACTCGCGAGACTGGTAGGAGGGTTCAGGCCCCCATCGAGGAGGCATCATGTCCGTTTCCCAGGAAAGAGCCGTGGTGGACCCCGGACTGGAGGAGGCCGGCCGGCGCCTGACGCCCGATCAGATCCGGTCGGTCGTCCAGGAGGTCCTGGACAGGGAGACCGCGGCCCGCTTCAAGGTCTATCTCAACACCTGCGTGCACTGCGCCCTGTGCTCCAATGCCTGTCACTGGTTCCTTTCCCAGGACGGGGATCCGCGCTTCTCTCCTGTGGGCAAGGTGAAGCAGACCCTTTGGGAGTTGCTTCGTCGCAAGGGCGAGGTGGACATCGATTTCCTGAAGACGTGTGCCAGGATCGCGTACACGGAATGCAACGTCTGCCGAAGGTGCAGCATGTACTGCCCGTTCGGCATAGATATCGCCTATCTGCTCCTGGTGGTGAGGCGTATCTGCCACAAGCTGGGCATGGTGCCCCAGTTCCTCCAGGACACCGTGAACAGCCACGCCGCCACGTCCAACCAGATGTGGGTGAAGCAGGACGAGTGGATCGACACGCTCCAATGGCAGGAGGACGAGGCCCGATCCGAGATCCCGCGCGTCCGCATCCCCCTGGATCGGGAGGGGGCCGAGATCATGTACTCGGTCATCGCCCCCGAACCCAAGATCCTGGCCCAGCTCATCAACAACATGGCCCAGATCCTGACGGTGGCCGGCGCGGACTGGACCATGCCGTCGCTGGACGGCTGGGACAACAGCAACATGGCCATGTACTCGGGCGACTTCGAGACCATGGCCCGGGTGGAGCGGTACCATTTCGAGGCGGCGTTCCGCCTCAAGGTCAAGCGGATCGTCATGGGGGAATGCGGCCACGCCTTCCGGGGGGCCGTGTACGACGGGCCCAAGTGGCTCTCGTGGAAGAAGCCCCCCGTGCCCGTGATCCACGCGGTGGAGTTCTACCACGACCTGCTGGAACAGGGGAAGATCCGCGTCGTCCACAGGCTGGAGGAGCCGGTCACCTTCCAGGACCCGTGCAACGTCATCCGGGGGCGGGGGCTGGGCGAGAAACTGCGGGAAGTCGTGCGGGCCCTGTGCGCCGACGTCCGCGAGCCATCGCCGGGATACGAGCACAACTACTGCTGCGGGGCCGGGGGGGGGGTCATCAACTGCGGCCCCCCCTGGAAGCCCTCCCGGGTGGAGGGAAACAGGATCAAGGCGGAGCAGCTTGAGGCCACGGGGGCGAAGATCCTCCTGACCCCCTGCCACAACTGCCACAGCGGCCTGGAAGACGTGGTCCACGCCTACAAGCTGGGCATGCAGGTGAAGTTCTTGAGCGAGGTCCTGATCGCCGCCATGGAGATCCCCGAGGAGATGCGGGCCTGAGGGGGGCGGATGAGGGGTCCGAGAGACCATACTGCGGGTGGGAGCATGAAAGGTCATCAACTCCATCGCTGGGTCGTGGCGGCGGCCGGGGCCCTCGTCGTGTGGGGATCGGCCGGCGCGACGCTGCAGGAGGGGAAGACAGCGGAGGTGGCCGGCCCCGGCCACCTCCTGGCCCTGGGAGATGATGGGCGATGGGGAAGGCTCCAGCGGCCCACGGTGCGCTTCGACCACGACGCCCACACCCGGGCGCTGCGGGGAAGGGAATGCGACGCCTGCCATCGCCTCCAGGATAGGGTCAATGGCAAGGAGATCCGCATATACGGGTTCCCCAGGGAAACGGCCCTGGCGGACCGCCATGACCTGATGGATGCGTACCACGCGGCGTGCGTGGGCTGTCATCAGGAGCGCCGGGCCCAGCGGCTGGCCTCCGGGCCCGTGATCTGCGGGCAGTGCCACCCGGCTGCCCCGGCGGCGGGAAAGATCTGGCACAGCGTGCGATTCGACTATGCCGTCCACCACAAGCACGCCGAGGCCGCCCAGTCCAGGTGCGAGGTCTGCCATCACGAGTACGACGAGGCCCAGAAGAAGCTCGTGTACAAGAAGGGCGCCGAGGCCTCCTGCCGGGATTGCCACGGCCTCGCGGACGAGGAGTCGCGGCGCTCGTTCCGGCGCGTAGCCCACGCCCAATGCCTCGACTGCCACATGAAACGGGAGAAGGAGGGGCAGAAGGCCGGCCCTCGGACGTGCGGCGGTTGTCACGGCGAACGGCGCAGGGCCACCCCGCAGGAGATGGCCGCATTGCCGCGCCTTTCAAGGGGGCAGAAAGACACCGTGGAGATGAAGGTCGAGGGCGGTCGGACCAAGGCCGTGGTCTTCAACCACAAGGACCACGAGCCGCGGGTGGCCTTCTGCAGCGACTGCCACCACAGGACCCACCAGAGGTGCTCCGCGTGCCACACCGGTACGGGAAGCCGAGAGGGCGCAGGGATCAACCTAGCCGACGCATTTCATCAGCCCCGATCTGCCCTCTCCTGCGTGGGGTGCCACGCGCGCAAGGCGGAGGCCCCATCCTGCCGGGGATGCCATCAGTTCCGGGCCAAGGGCCCGTCCCAAAGCTCCTGCCCCATCTGCCACAGCGGTCCAGCCGGGCCCCAGACCGTGGCCGCCCTGGAGCGATTCATGGCCGAACTGCCCGAGGAGAAGGTCCCGGAGAAGGCCGAGATGAAGCTCCTGGAGAGGGAGTACAAACCGGCCTGGCTCCCCCATCGCAAGGTGGTCCGGGCCCTCCTGACACCCCCGGAGAACAGGAAACTGGCCGAACGGTTTCACAGTCGGACGGGGGCCGTGTGCCTCGGATGCCACCACCGGGCCCCGTGGGACCTGGAGTCCAAGCTGCCCGGGTGCCCCAGCTGCCACGGGACCCTTCGCGACAGCCGGTGGCCGGGGAGGCCGGCCCTGCTGGGGGCGTACCATCAGCAGTGCATGGGCTGTCACGAGGTCATGAAGCTCAAGGCCGTGGGATGCGCGGACTGCCACGAGGAGAAACCCCAGGCTGCCGGGGCGGACGCCCCAGGGGACCGGCCGCAGTAGATGGAGGGAGGCGGGGCAATGCACACGCTGCACGAGTTCTTCACCGTGACCAAGGGACACGAGTACCTGATCGCCGTCACCTTCTTCTTCCTGTTCATCTCCTTCTGGCGGTTCCTCACGCGGGGCAAGGACTGAGTGCGGGCGGGAAGAAGGCGCATGTGAGCGGCACCACCGAGGCAGGGAGAAGGCGCATGGCCATTCCAAGAAGAGGCTTCCTTCAATACCTGGCAGGATTCGGCGGGATCGCCCTTTCCGGGACCGCCTCCAGGGCCTGGGCCCACGAGCAGTTCGGGGGCCATCCGGATCGATACGGGGTGCTGGTGGACACCACGGTCTGCATCGGGTGCCGCCGCTGCGAGTGGGCCTGCAAGGAGCACAATCGCCTCCCCAATCAGCCCGTCAAGGCGTACGAGGATCGGTCCGTCTTCCACAAGAGGCGCCGCACCGACGAGGCCACCTTCACCGTGGTCAACCGCTACCCCCACCCCGGGGAGCCGGGTCGATCCATCTACGTCAAGACCCAGTGCATGCACTGCAACGAGCCTGCCTGCGCCTCCGCCTGCTTCGTCCGGGCCTTCACCAAGAGCCCGGAGGGGGCGGTGGTCCACCACCCCCAGTACTGCATCGGGTGCCGCTACTGCATGGCCGCCTGCCCCTTCGATATCCCGGCCTACCAGTACCACGACGCCTTCACCCCGGAGGTGACCAAGTGCACCTTCTGTTTCGATCGGATCCGAGAGGTGGGAGGGGTGCCGGCCTGCGTGGCGGCCTGCCCGGCCGAGGTCATGACCTTCGGGAGGCGCAGCGACCTGCTGCGGCTGGCCCACAGCCGCATCAGCAGGCGGCCCGACCGCTATCACCCCCAGGTCTACGGCGAGAGCGAGGTGGGGGGGACCAGCTGGCTGTACCTCTCCTGCGTGCCCTTCGACCGGATCGGCTTTCGCACCGACCTGGGGTCCACCCCCATTCCCACCCTGAGCCGGGGCTTTCTCTCCATGGTCTCCATCGTCCTGGTCACATGGCCCGTCCTGTGCATGGGATTCTACAGCTTCTCCAGGCGCCGTGAGAAAGGGGACAAAGGCACCACCCCGGAGGCGCTCGGCAAGGGAGGTCATCCATGAGCAGCTCGCCGTCGCCCGTCTCCCTCGCGCTCCGAGACAGGCTCTTTCTCGGCATGCCGCTTCGGGAGTACCTCAGGAGCAACCTCACCCCCTTCAACGCCGTCTGCGCGGCCATCCTCGCAGTGGGACTGCCGGTGATGGCCTATCGGATCCTCTACGGCCTGGGTTCGTCGACGAACCTCTCGGACACGAACCCCTGGGGCATCTGGATCGGATTCGATATGATCACCGGGGTGGCCATGGCCGCCGGCGGCTTCGTCATGGGGACCGCCGTCCACCTGTTCGGCCAGAAGGAGTACCGCATCTTCGTGCGGCCGGCCATCCTCACCGGATTCCTGGGCTATCTCTTCGCCGTGGTCGGGCTAATCTTCGACCTGGGCCGGTACTATCGCCTCCCCTATCCCATGTTCGTCTCCCTCGGGGTCAACTCCATCCTGTTCCTCGTGGCGTGGCACGTGGCCCTGTACCTCTCCTGCCAGTTCGTCGAGTGGTGTCCGGCCATCTTCGAGTGGTTGAACATGAAGAAGCTCAGGCGGTTCTTCTTCCGAATGACCATCGGCGCCACGGTCTTCGGGGTGATCCTCTCCACCCTGCATCAATCCGCCCTGGGGACCCTGTTCATCCTCATGCCGACCAAGCTCCATCCCCTGTGGTATTCGTCCTATATCCCCGTCTTCTTCTTCGTCTCGGCCATCATCGCCGGGATCTCCATGGTGATCGTGGAGAGCAGCCTCTCCCACCGCTACTTCCACCACCAGGTCGCTCACATGGACCAGGCCCAGTTTGACCGGCTCACCGTGGGGCTGGGCAAGGCGGCTTCCATCATCCTCTTCACCTACTTTGTCCTCAAACTGATCGGGGTGGCCCACGGGGACAATTGGAAGTATCTCGCCACCCCGTACGGCCGCTGGTTCCTCGTGGAGATCCTGGGGTTCGTTCTGCTGCCGGCCTTCCTGTACGCGTACGGGGTGCGCACTCGCAGCGCCCGATGGGTCAGGGGAACCAGCGTCCTGACCGTGGTCGGCGTTGCCCTGAACCGCATCAACCACACATTGGTCGCCTTCAACTGGAATGCAGCCGAACGGTACTTCCCCCACTGGATGGAGGTGGTCATCACGATCAGCATCATCACCATCGGGATCCTCACCTTCCGATGGATCGTCAACCGGATGCCCATACTCTATGAACATCCGGGGTTCCCCGCCGAACCCCATTGAGGCTCGGTCCCATGAACGGACGGTGGATGCGGAGGGGCGAATCATGACGGAGACCAAGACCATCCTCGTGGTGGAGGATGAACTGGACGTGCAGCTCTACCTCAAGACGGTCCTCGAGGAGGCGGGCTTCGAGGTGGTGACGGCCAACAACGGCAAGCAGGCCCTGGACCGCATCCAGGAAAGGCGCCCGGACCTCATCTCCCTGGACCTGGAGATGCCTCAGATGCGGGGGGTAAAGCTCCTGGCGTACCTTCAGAAGAACCGCGACTGGGCCGGCATCCCCTTCGTCATCGTGACCTCCCACGCCCGGGACGAGATCGGCCGGCGGGACCTGGAGGAGATGCGCGCGGAGAAGATCATGGTGGGCCCCCACACCTTTATCGAAAAGCCCATCGTGCCCAGCGAATACGTGGGGAGGATCCGGGCCGCCCTGCGCGCCATGCCGGAGGGCGCCGGTGCCACCGCGGAGGAAGGAGAGATCCTGCGCAGGCGGATCCTGGAGCGTCTCGACGGGGCGACACCGGATCAGCTGAGGGCGGTCCTGCGTGTCTTGGGCGGATGAGGGCGGAGGCGGGCGGCCATGGCACCCAAGCGGTTGACGGTCCTGGTGGTGGACGACGAGCCCGATGTGGTGACGTACCTGTGCACACTGCTGAAGGAGAACGGCTTCGCCACGGTCCCGGCCGAGGACGCGGCGTCGGGAATGGCCCGCGCCCGGGAGTTTCACCCGGATCTCGTCTGCCTGGACATCCTCATGCCCGACAAGTCGGGGGTGCTCATGTACCAGGAGCTGAAGACGGACCCCTCGCTCCGGTCCATTCCCGTGCTCATCGTGACGGGTTTTCGCATGAAAGACCGGCCCATGGTGGAGTTCCGGGCCCTCCTGGAGGGGAAGGGGCTGCCCTCCCCCGCCGGGTACATCGAGAAGCCCATGGACCGGGACCTCTTCCTGCGGATGGTCAACGGCATCGTCGATGGGGGCGGGCCGGCGACCCTCGATCGCAGCGCGCGCTAAGGAGGGCGACCCATGAAAACCAAGAAGATCATGGTGATCGACGATGAGCCCGATGTGGTGACCTTCCTCACGACGCTCCTGGAGGAGAGCGGGTACGACACGGCCTCGGCGGGCGACGGAGTGGCAGGCCTGGAGAAGATCCGCGAAGATCCCCCGGATCTCATCTGCCTGGATCTCCTGATGCCCGAGAAGACCGGGATCATCCTGTACCGGGAGATCCGCAAGGACGACCGGCTCAAGGACATCCCGGTGATCATGATCACGGGTTTCGCCGCCCCGGAGTTTCCGCTCATCGACTTCAAGCGGTTCATCACCAAGAGGTCCATTCCTCCCCCGGAGGTGTTCATGGAGAAGCCCATCGACCGGCAGGCCCTCCTCAACGCCATCCGGGAGACTCTGGCGGCGCGGATCAACGACGCCCCGTAGGGCAGAACGGGCCTCCCAGGCGGGGGCCTGCCGCCGCGGGGTCGGTGAATGGAGACGACAAGAGGAGAATCGGCAGGGCTGTGGAGGCCGCTGCCCTTCTACAGGAGCCTCGCCTTCAAGCTGGGGCTCTGTGTGGGGACCCTTACCCTCCTGTCCATCTTCGTCTTCGCCTATTTCGCCATTCAGGCCCAGCGCTCGCAGCTCCAAGATCACATGGCCGGCGACGCCCTGTGGCTCAGTGACACCCTCACGGATATCCTGAAGACCAGCATGTGGAAGGGCGATGTGGAGGGGATCGATCGCGTCGTGCAGACCGCAGGACGGCAGAGGGGGATCTCCCAGGTTCGAATCGTCAACCATGCCGGAGAGGTCCGTTTCGCCACGGAGCCGGGCACCCGAGGCAGCCGAATCGATCCGGGGGAGGCGGCCTGCTCGGTCTGCCACAGGGAGGGGCGTCCCATCAGCGAGGTGGGGGCGAGCGAGCGCATCCGGGTGCACCGATCCCCCGAGGGCCACCGGATCCTGGGTCTCGTGACCCCCCTGTACAACGAGAAGGGATGCGTCAGCGCGGAGTGTCACCCGGGAAGGGAAGGGGAGCGGGTATTGGGGATCCTGGACGTGGGGTTCAGCCTTGGGGAGTCGGACAGGGCCGTTGCCGACGCCGTGGGCAAGACCATCCTCTTCGCCCTAACGCTATTCGTCGGCATCGCCGGATTGCTCGTGCTCGCCCAGGTGCGATTCGTGGTCCGGCCCGTTCACAGGCTGCTGGAGGCCATCCAGAGGATCTCGGTCGGCGACTACGGGAAGCGTCTCGAGATGGGCTCCCGCGATGAGGTGGGAGCGCTGGCCGTCGCCTTCAACCTCATGAGGGAGCATATCCGGGACCGGGAGAGGCAGCTGGAGGGGAGCAGGCGGGAGTTCCAGACGCTGTTCCAGAACGTCCCGACCTATGTCGCGGTGGTCAACCGGGCCTACCAGATCGTCGAGACCAACCGGAACTTCACGAAGACGTTCGGACAGGGGATCGGAGAGGCTTGTTTCCGGGCCTACAAGGGGCGTGACGAGAAATGCGAGGACTGCCCGGTGGAGAGGACCTTTGAGGACGGGACTCCCCATCGAAGCGAGGAAGTGGGAGTCACGCAGACCGGCGAAGCCATCCACTATCTGGTGCACACGGCCCCGGTGCGGGACCCCGAGGGCAACGTCCAGTACGCCATCGAGATGTCCGTGGATCTGCGGGAGACCAAACGGCTGGAGAAGGAACTCCGGGTGAGTCAGGGTTTCGTGAACAACCTCATCGAGAATTCGATCCACGGCATCGTGGCCGTGGACGATGCGGCTCGGGTCATCGTCTTCAACCGCTCGGCGGAGCGGATTCTGGGGTACGAGGCCGGGGAGATCCTGGGGATCCGGGAGTTGGAGCGGGTCTTTCCCCGGGAGTTCGCCCGCCTGATCCAGCCGGCCCTGGGGCAGAAGGGCGAGGTGGGGGACCTTCGGGCCGTGGCCCAGGAGACCTGGCTGCTGGACAAGGGTGGAACGCAGGTCCCTGTGCGCTTCACGGCCGCGGCCCTGGCCGAGGGTGGGAGCATCATCGGTGCAGTGGGTTTTTTCCAGGACCTGCGGCCCATCAAGGCCTTGGAGCAGGAGAAACAACAGGCCGAGAGGCTGGCCGTCGTCGGGCAGACCGTGGCCGCCCTGGCCCACGGCATCAAGAACATTATCACGGGTCTGGAGGGCGGGGTCTACGTCATGGAGACGGCCATGAAGCGCCGGGACGACGCCTTGATCCAGAAGGGGTGGGAGATGCTGGAGCGCAACATCGGCAAGATCTCCAACCAGATCAAAGACCTCTTGAGCTACTCCAAGGTCAGGGCGGCGGACAGGACCAGGGTCGACCCCAACGCCCTGGCGGAGGAGGTGGCGACCCTCTTCCGGGAGAAGGCTCGGCTGTCGGGCATCGACCTGGTGACGGACCTCGATCCGGCCATGGAGAGGGCCTCCCTGGATCCCAAGGCCATGCACACCTGCCTGGCGAACCTTTTGTCCAACGCCCTGGATGCGTGCGCCGAGGATGACGAGAAGAAAGGGCATCGGATCATCCTTCGCACCCGCAAGGAGGAGGAGGGCTCCGTGACCTTCGAGGTCGAGGACGACGGCACCGGCATGGACGAGGCGGTCCGGGAGCGTCTCTTCACCAACTTCTTCTCCACCAAGGGCACCAAGGGGACCGGCCTGGGCCTCATGGTCACCCATAAGCTCGTCCATGAACACGGCGGACGCGTATCGGTGCAGAGCGAACCCGGCCGCGGATCGACCTTCCGTATCACCATCCCCCGGGGGGAGGCGGATACACCCGTGGAGGCCTCGCCTTCGCCCACCTGAGCGCATCGTTCCGGCAAGACCGCTCTTCTCACGACCTTCTCTTGGCCTGCTGGGACAGAACGCTCTCCACCGCCTTGGGGATGTGCCGGATGATCTCCCCGACCTGGGTGGCCGGGGTCGGCCTGGCGTAATGGCCGGCCAGGCGATTGGCGCGGGCAGCGAGCAGTGCGGCACGGCCGACCTCCATGCCCGATGCGATGAGGGCCGCCGTGATGCCGGTCAAGGTGTCACCCGTGCCACCGATGGCCTCCAGGACCTCCTCGCTTGGGCCGTCGACCGTCGCCTGGATGCCGTCGCGGGTGGCCACGTAGTCCCGTGCTCCCTTGACCAGCAGGTGGCGCGCGGCGTTTTCGTAGGCATAGGCCCGGCGGATCAGGTCAGGTACCCTGTTCTCCTCGTGGAGGATAAAGCCGCGAGTGTAGAACGGGTGGGGGGCCATCTCGTCCGCCAGGAAGGCCAGTTCTCCCACATCGGGGGTGAACAGGTCGTAGTCGCGGGCCTGGCCGCTCATCTTGGCCGCGTACATGAACCCGGCGTCGGCGATGAGGATGGGCGGGGAAGGCCTCCGGCCCAGGGCGAGCAGGATGCGGTTGTGCCAGTCCACATCGGGCAGGAGGTAGTGGAAGGCGAGGACCTCGAAGTCGGATCGGGGGAGTTGCTCCACGAGATGGGCGTAGAGGCGCTGGCTTCCCCGGCCCGGGCCGGTATCGCCCACCAGGTAGGTGAACGGGGCGGGGATCCCCAGGGCCTCCGCTGTCCGAACCGCCGCGGCCAGCAGGGCGGGCGTCCCACGGTTCACTGGGGTCCACCTGTCCCGGACGCCTACACAATCGCCCTCCAACCGGGCGACCCCGGAGACCAGAGGGAAACCGTCGTCCGGGACGGTTCCGATCACCGCGAGCACAAGCGCGTCATCTCCTCGTAGGCCAAATGCAGGGCATACCCGCAGAGGGTATGACCGATGCTTCTGGGGCTCGGGGCGTCCGCGAGGCGTTTCCCCACCATCTCCCGGGCCAGAAAGGGGACGTCCGGGCAGCCCCCCCCCGAGACGTTCACGATGGTCCCCGTTCCCTTCTCCACCGTGAGCTTCATGTTGGCCGCCCGAACCATCAGGTGTTGACCGAAATCCTTCACATGGAAGAGGCCCACAGGCTGCAGAAGGGGACTGGTGATCGGGACGGCCTCCCTCGGCGGGACCCCTGCTTCCTGGAGCGTCCTGACGATGTTCAGTTCCTCCACCAGGGGGAACTCGATGGCCAGGTCGCAGCCCGTGCGGATCTCGGCGGGCGGCCCCACCACCCGGATACTCCATCCCCCGGCCTTCAGGGCGTTCTCCGCCCGGATCACCTCGCTGGTGCTGTGGAAGACGAGGATCCCGCGATCCCCGGTTGGAGAAGGCTTGGCCTCCTCGGGGGCCTTTCGGTTGAAGAGTCTCACGGAAGGCGACTCACGCCTTCTCGAGGGCGATGCGGTACTCCCCAAGTTCAACGAGGATGTCTTTGACCTGCCAGCCCTGGGCACCGGCGGCTCGGATGACGTTCTCCCTCGATGTCTCCGTATCCACGATGACCATCATCTCACCCTTTCCCAACCGTTTCAGGCCCTCCAGGGTCTTGAGGACCGGTTGGGGACACGACAGGCCCCGGGCATCCACGATCTCTCCCATCTCCATACCCTCCTCAGGCTCTCTGTTCCCGCATGGTGAACCCAATGGCCAAACAGGATGCCAGCCCCACGACCACGGCGGCGATCCCGTAGGGACCCACGCCGGTTGGGGAACTGGCCAGTCCGAAGTTGTGGGCCAAGCCGGCGCCAACGATCATCCCCATGACGAAGACGGCGGCATCCCCATCGCCCTCCCCCGCGAGAAAGAGCTGACGGCCGGGGCATCCCCCCGCCAGGGCGAAGGCCAATCCGGCCAGGACCATGCCCCCGAAGTTCCAGAGGGACTGGGTGTGGGCCACCGGCTGCTTCTCGAAACCGGGATGGAACTGCCCAACGATCAGGTTGGTGAAAAAGGCGGCCACCAGGAGGGCGACCATCCCGGAGAAGAGATGGAGATGACGGAACAGGATGAGGTCCCGAAGGGCCCCCATGGTGCAGAAGCGGCTTCGTTGCGCCAGGAACCCGACGGCCAACCCCACGGCCAGGGACACAAGAAGGGGGGCGTGCATGGCCCCGGGACCCTTGAGGCTGTAAAACAGGACCCCGCTGCGGTCCTTCCCTTGGATCTGGGGAAAGATGAGGGCGAGTACGAGAAACGCGACCATGATGGCGGGAAGGACCCACCCGGCAGCCGTGGGCGTCCTTTGGGTGCGACCGAGACTGTAGCCCGTCTTGAGGAAGAGGGTGCCGATCCAGATGCCTCCGGCAAGCCCCAGCAGACCGAAGATGGCGTTCCCGTCCCCGCCCGCCAGACGCAGCACGGCCCGCCAGGGGCAACCGAGAAAGACCAGGGCACCGATCATGGCGAAGGCCCCCAGGACGAATCTGGCGATGGGGGCGGAGCCCGCCCGCGGTCGGAACTCCCTGAAGAGGAGGGCGGCCACGAGGGAGCCCAGGACGAACCCGATGATCTCCGGCCGCATGTACTGGACCACGTCGGCCCGGTGGAGCCCGAGGGCACCGGCCATGTCACGCTCGAAGCAGGCCACGCAGACGCCCATGTTCCCGGGATTTCCCCACTTCTGCAGCAGGGGCGCGAAGACCCCGATGAATGCCCCGACCCCCACGATCCCCCATCGGCTCGCCAAGTAGTTCCTCAGTGCTGGCATCTTGCTCCTCCTTTACCCGCGGTATGCCCCCATCCCCATATCCGTTGAATCGCGGCTTTGCCGCGCTGTGTGTTGAGCGGTGGCATTTTATATCACAGAATCAAATACAATCAATTCATTTTTTCGATGGTTCTGATCTGTTGCAAGACCGCGACATCCTGGTACACTGGGAAACGAAAGGAAGACGACGGTGCCGAATGCATGGACGGCCACCGTGGAGCGGTCCACCCAGGGTGGGGGAGGGGATGTCGAGAAAGGGCGCCATGAGAAAGACCAGGGACCCCCACGACGATCCGCTCTGGACCAACTTGATCCTGGACAGCGTGGCCGACGGGGTCTTCACCGTGGACCGCCAGGGGCGCATCACTTCGTTCAACCGCGCCGCCGAGCAGATCACGGGTTTCTCTCGGAAGGAGGCCGTCGGCCAGTTTTGCCACGAGATCTTCCGGGCCAACATCTGTTTCGAGGCCTGCCCCCTCAAGAGGACCGCCGAGACGCAGGAGCGGGTGGTGAATCTCGAGGTGAATATCCTGAACCGGGAGAACCGGGAGATCCCCATCAGCATCTCCACCGCCCAGATCCTGGATGATTCGGGAGAGGTCATCGGGGCCGTGGAGACCTTCCGGGACCTCTCCCTGATCCGCGACCTGCACAAGGAAATCTCCGGCCGATACTCATTCCAGGACATCATCAGCCGGAGCAAGGCCTTCTCCCGGATCTTTCATGTCCTGCCGGACATCGCCGAGAGCGACGCCACGGTCCTCCTCCACGGCGAGAGCGGCACGGGAAAGGAGCTCTTCGCCTCCGCCATCCACAACCTGAGCCACCGCAAGGACGGGCCCTTCGTCAAGGTCAACTGCGGCGCCGTCCCCGAGAACCTCCTGGAGTCCGAGCTCTTCGGGTACAAAAAGGGGGCCTTCACGGACGCGAGGCGGGACAAGCCGGGCCGCTTCAAGCTGGCGGAGGCCGGGACCCTACTCCTGGATGAGATCGGCGACCTCACGCTGGGCATCCAGGTCAAACTCCTCAGGGTCCTGGAGCGCAAGGAGTACGAACCCCTCGGAGGGGTCCGCACGGAAAGGGCCGACGTACGCATCGTCACAGCCACTCATCAGGACCTGGAGGGGCTGGTGCGAAAGGGGAGGTTCCGGGAGGACCTCTTCTACCGACTCAACGTCATCCGCCTGGACATCCCCCCCCTGAGGCAGCGACCCGAGGACATCCCCCTTCTCATCGAGCACTTCATCCATCGATTCAACCGGCGAATGGGCAAACAGGTGCACGGGGTCTCGGAAAGGGCCCTGAAGGTCCTCCTGAACCACCCCTATCCGGGCAATGTCCGGGAGCTTCAGAACGTCCTGGAGCACGCCATGATCCTGTGCAAGGGGATCGAGATCCAGCCCGCCCATCTGCCGAGATACCTGGTGCGGACACCCCAGGCCTCCTCGCCGTCGCTCCCCGCCATCCCGGCAAGGGAACTCCTCAGGGCCAAGGAGAAGGAGGGCCTCCTCCTCGTGCTGCGGACCCATGGCGGACGTCTCGGAGAGACGGCCCAGGCCCTGGGCATCCATCGGGCCACCCTCTGGCGGCGGTTGAAGCGCCTGGGCATCGCCCCGGCGGATGTCGCTGCAATGCAGCAGTAGCGATTCTGCAACATCCGGGGCACGGCGAGGCCCGACGCGGGCTCCTCCCGTCGGTGTTGCATCTGAGCAACCCTTCCCCTCGGGCTCGTCTCCACACAATGGGGCGTCCCCGGGCGATCCGGCCAACCGCCCACGCCCTCCGGCCCAAGTGGGGCCCCGCGAACAGCACGCCGGTGGGATGCCCTGCGCTTCCCGGCACGCTCCTTTCAAGGGATACCGTGACGGAAGGAGACGCGCAGTACGCGGGGAAGCATGAAAGTCGCCATACCCAGATACGAACAGCGCATTGCCCCCCGCTTCGGGTTCACCCAGGACGTGCTGGTGGTGGAGTTGGAGGGGGGCGGCGTCCGGACGACGGAGAGCTTGCCGGTGGACCGCCGGTTTCCCAACCAGATCCCCGAATTGCTCCACGGCAGAGGGGTCCGGGTGGTGCTCACCGGGGGGATCAACGTGGACTTCCAAGAGATGTTCCGGGCCCTGGGGATCGAGGTGATCTGGGGGCTCATCGGGACCCCGGAGGAGGCCCTGGAGGCGTACGTCTCCGGACGGCTTTCCCCGGGCATGGGGCGCTGTCCCGGGGGGGGACGGCGCCGCAGGCGGAGGGGCTGCGGAATGCCGCGCCCCTGATCAATGGGAAGGAGGTGTTGGAGATGCCTGGAATGGACGGAACGGGCCCCCTCGGGATGGGGCCCCAGACGGGATGGGGCCGTGGACCGTGCGCGGTCGGGTACGGGGAGCGGCCGGCGGCGTATGGCGGCTGGACAGCTGCCCGGGGTCCGGGGTTTGGCCGGGGACGCGGATGGGGTCGGGGTCTCGGACGCAAGTTCCGGTGGGGCTTCCCGACCCCGGGCCAGTCAGGAGGCGCCGGGATCAGAGGCACCCCATGGGGGTCGGGGGCCGGAGGAGACGAGGCCGCCTGGCTCACCCGGCGGTCGGACGCCCTCAAGGCCGAGTTGGATGCCGTCAAGCGGAGGCTCGATGAACTGGCCACGGAGGCGGAAGGCTGAAGCCGCGGGGAGGGGGGGTGGCCACCTCCCCTTCCCCCATTGCCGGCCTGCCCCGCCAAGAGCCGAAACGGGGGCGCGGGGCGAGACGAGAGAGACCATGGGGAGTTGGAGGAGACGAGCAATGGCGAGAGAGAAGCAATGCGATGCCACCAAGGCCTGCGACAGCTGCGGCAGCTCCGCCCAATGCTCCGAGAAGGAGAAGGAGGCCCACCAGGAGCGTCGATTGAGGGAGAGGTTGGTTCACATTCGGCACAAGGTCCTGGTCATGAGCGGCAAGGGGGGAGTGGGCAAGAGCACGGTGGCCACCAACTTCGCCGCCACCCTCGCCGGGGAGGGCTATCGGGTGGGGCTCCTGGACGCGGACATCCACGGGCCCAACATCCCCCGCATGCTCGGCGTCGACACCCAGCAGCTGGTCGGGGCGGGGGACGGGCTGCGGCCTGTGGAGGCGTTTTCCAACCTTTGGGTGGTCTCCATGGCCCTGATCTCCACCGACTCGGACGCCCCCATTGTGTGGCGGGGGCCCATCAAGCACAACGTCATCAAGCAGTTCTTGGGCGACGTGGAGTGGGGGGATTTGGATTTCCTCGTCGTTGACCTTCCGCCGGGAACCGGGGACGAGCCGCTGAGCGTCGCCCATCTCATCGAGCGCGTGGACGGGTCCATCATCGTGACCACGCCCCAGGACGTGGCCCTGCTGGATTCGAGGAAGGCCGTGGGGTTCAGCAACCTGCTCAAGATTCCGGTGCTGGGCATCGTGGAGAACATGAGCGGCATGGTCTGCCCCCACTGCTCCCAGGAGATCGACCTGTTCAAGGTCGGCGGCGGGGAGCGGGCGGCCCGGGAACTCATGGTCCCGTTCCTGGGGCGAATTCCCATCGATCCAGATATGGTGGAGATGTGTGACGGAGGAAAACCGCTGGTGCTCAACCGGCCCTATTCGAGGGCCAAGAAGGCCTTCGAGGAGCTTGCCCGGATCATCCTGACGCGGTTGGAAGGGGAGGAGCGGCCCATCCGGGTCAGCTCGGGGGGGGGCAGATGAGGATCGCGGTGTCGGTAAGTCTCTCCAGCCTCGACGCACCGGTGGACCCACGCTTCGGGAGGGCCCGGTACTTCCTCCTGATCGACCCGGCCACGCTGGCCTGGGAGGCAGTGGACAACGCCCAGAACCTCGACCTCTCCCAGGGGGCGGGGATCCAGGCCGCCCAGAACCTGCTGCGGCACGACGTCCAGGTGCTCCTCACGGGAAACTGCGGCCCCAAGGCATTCAAGGTCCTGAAGGCGGCCGGGATCAAGGTGTGCGTGGGCGTCACGGGCAGTGCCCGGGAGGCGGTCCACTCCTATCTGGAGGGGCGCTGCCCCCCCAGCGAAGGCCCCAACGTCGAGGGACACTGGATTTGAGAGCACAAAGGAAAAAGGAGGTAGACCGATGAGATTCGCCATTCCATTGGCCGAGGGAGTGCTCTGCAACCATTTCGGCCATTGCCAGCAGTTCGCCATCATGAACGCAGAGGAGCGCGACATCGTGGGGAAGGAGCTCCTGACCCCGCCGCCCCACGAGCCGGGCCTCCTGCCCCGGTGGCTCCACGAGCTGGGCGTCGACGTCATCATCGCCGGCGGGATGGGCGGCAGGGCCCTTCAGCTTTTCGCCCAGAACGGCATTCGGGTGGTGACCGGCGCGCCCACTCTCCCGCCCGAGGACCTGGTGCGTCAGTACCTGGCGGATGCCCTCGTCACGGGCGCCAACGTCTGCGACCACTGAACGGACGGCCTGGCCTCCCCTTCCGGGACGGCATGGGATGTCAGCTGATGCCCAGGGGCGAGAGGGGCGGCGGGGCCGGGGGGCGCGGACCTCAACCTGCTGACGGGAGGGGACATGAAGACGACGAGGATCGCCATTATCGGCTGCAAGCGGATCCAGGACCAGCTCTGCGTGGCCTGCGCCAAGTGCCTCAAGGGAATGAGCGAGCGGGAGGGGGAGTTCTCCCGGTATCGGGGCGAGGACGTGGAGCTCATCGCCCTGGGCCACTGCGGAGACTGCCCGGGCCTCATCATCCCCAAGATCAAGCTCATGAAGGAGGTGGCCCAGGGGCTGGATCGGGACTTCGACGTCATCCACCTGGGGACGTGCGTGGTCAAGGCCAGAAAGACGGCCCTGTGCCCCCTGGATTTCGATAAGGTGGCCGCAATGGTCAAGGACAACTTTCAAAAGGATATGGTGGTGGGCACCCATCCATACTGAGGGACGTGGGTGGCGGAAATGGCGTCGGAGGACGACGAGGTCACCAAGGAGCTGGAGCGGATCCTTCTCGAGGAGTTGGGCAAGAGGGTCAACCCTGCCCTGATGGAGCACGTCCTGAGGCCGCGCAACGCGGGCCACATGGATCAGCCGGACGGAGAGGCCTCGCTCACCGGGATCTGCGAGGACACGGTGCGGATCCAACTTCGCCTGGCCGGGGACCGGATCGAAGAGATCCGCTTCATGACCAACGGGTGCGGCGCCACGGTGGCCTGTGGCAGCATGGTGACCGAACTGGCGCGTGGGAAACCCTTGGAAGAGGCCCTGAGGATCGATGGAACCCGGGTGGTGGAGGCCTTCGGGGGGTTGCCCGTGGAGCATACCCACTGCGCGGATCTGGCCGCCAACGCCCTCCGGGCCGCCGTGAGCGACGCCCTGGAGGGGCGCCGAGAGCCCTGGAAGCGCCTGTATCGCTCCAGGGATCACTGACGCAGGGAGAGAGGTCTTGCCATGAGAATCGTGATCACCACCGAGGGGCCCACCCTGGAAGACCGGCTGGATCCGCGGTTCGGAAGATGTCGGACGTTCCTCTGGGTGGATTCGGAGACCCTCCAGGTCGAGGCCGTGGACAACGAGGCCTCCATGCGGGGAAGCGGTGCCGGGATCCAGGCCGCCCAAATGATCGCCCATCGAGGGACCGAGGCCGTCATCACCGGCCATCTGGGTCCCAATGCCGCCCAGGTCTTGCACAGCGCCGGAATCAAGGTCTACTTGGCGGCTCCGGGCACGGCGCGCCAGGCCCTGGAGGCCTTTCGATCGGGCCGACTTCAGAGGGCCGAGGGGGCCACGGTGACGGCCCACTTTGGCGCCGGCGGGGGAACGGGTGCCACGGGAGGCAAGGGGATGAGAAGAGGGATGGGGCGCGGCATGGGCAGGGGGATGGGGTTGGGGCGCGTCGCGGGGCCGGCATGGGGCCCGGCCCCGCCGGATCCTTCCCCGGGCGGCTCCCGTCCCCTCTCCGAGGGGTTGGAGGAACTCAAGCGATTGCAGAAGGATCTGCAGGACCAAATGGCGCGGATCGAGCGCCGGATCGCGGATCTGGAGGCAAGATGATCCTCTCGGTGGCCAGCGGCAAGGGCGGGACCGGCAAGACGACCATCGCCACCAACTTGGCCCGGGCCCTGGGCGGGGGGGCGCAGCTCATCGACTGCGACGTGGAGGAGCCCAACGCCCATCTGTTCCTGAAGCCCGTCATCGAGCGGGTCACCGAGGTGACCCTTCCCGTCCCCCAGGTGGACCTCTCCAGATGCAGCTTCTGCGGGGAGTGCGGCAGGTTCTGCGCCTTCAGCGCCATCGTGGTCGTGGTGGATCAGGTCCTGACCTTCCGCGAGCTGTGCCACGGCTGCGGCGGTTGCAGCCTGCTGTGCCCCCAAGGCGCCATTCGGGAGGTCCCCAAGGTGCTGGGGGTCCTGGAGGAGGGCGCGGCAGGCCCGGTGCGATTCGTGGCCGGCAGGCTTCGGGTGGGGGAGGCCATGTCCCCGCCCCTCATCAGGGCCGCCATGCGCTGCGCCCTTCCGGACCGCGTGGTCATCGTGGATGCGCCTCCCGGGACTTCCTGCCCCGCGGTCGCCTCCGTCAAGGGCTCGGACTACTGCCTCTTGGTCACCGAACCCACGCCCTTCGGGATCAACGACCTCAAGCTCGCCTTGGAGGTGGTCCGGGACCTGGGCATCCCCCACGGCATCGTCGTCAACCGATCGGACCTGGGCGACGGAGAGCTCCAGTCCTTCTGCCTGCGGGAGGGCGTCCCCATCCTCCTGGAGATCAAGGACGATCGCGCCATCGCCGAAGCCTATGCCCGGGGGGAGATGATCCTCGACGCCAAGCCCGGCTTCCGTTCGACCTTCCTGGCTCTCCACGATCGGATCCAGCAGGAACTGGCGCGACACAAAGACCGAAGGGTCGTCAGCGGCGACGGCCGTCCCCTCCGCTCGTCCCCCCGGCGGCCGTCTCCCCCTGACCATCCTCCCCACGCCGGCTCGCGTGAACGGGAGGAACCGGCGGGCAGGAGCGGGGGTGCGCGATGAAGGAGCTGGTGGTCATCAGCGGCAAGGGAGGCACGGGGAAGACCACCATCACGGCCTGCTTGGCGGCCCTGGCCAAAGACAAGGTCTTGGTGGACGCCGACGTGGACGCCGCGGACCTCTTCATCCTCCTGGCCCCCGAGACGCGGCGCAAGGAGACCTTCCGCAGCGGGCAGGTGGCCCGGATCGATGCGGCGCTGTGCACCAGCTGCGCAAAGTGCGTCGACGCCTGTCGCTACGGTGCCATCTCCCCGCAATTGCAGGTGGACGGCGTGGACTGCGAGGGGTGCGGCCTGTGCGCCCGGATCTGCCCGACCCAGGCCATCGGGATGCGGGAGTGCGTCTCCGGAGACTGGTTCATCTCCGAGACGCGCTACGGGCCCTTCGTCCACGCGCGGCTCAAGCCCGGGGGGGAGAACTCGGGAAAGCTGGTGACCATGGTGCGGCAAAACGCCCGGCTCATCGCCGAGGATCGAGGCTTGGATTGGATCCTGGTGGACGGTCCGCCAGGGATCGGCTGCCCGGTGATCTCGTCGCTGACCGGCGCCGCCGCAGTGCTCATCGTGACCGAGCCCACCCCTGCGGGGATACACGACATGAAGCGGGTGGCCGAGCTTGCGGCCTACTTCAAGATCCCCAGCGCGGTCTGTATCAACAAGTGGGACCTCAGTCCCGAGAAGACCGAGGAGATCGCCGCGTTCTGCGCCGGGGAGGGGATCGCCTTCGCCGGGCGGATCCCCTATGATCGCACCGTGGTGGACTCTTTGGTCAAGCGGAGGATCCTGGTGGAATACGCCCCGGATGCCCCGGCGGCTCGAGAGGTCTTGACCCTGTGGACGAGGATGCAGGGGATGTTTGCCTGATCCCGGGCTGGGGCCGGAAGGAGAGTGCGGGGTTTGAAACTGGAGCAGCGGGTCATCGGGGCATTGCGGTCCGTCATGGATCCTGAGATGGGCCGGGACGTCTGGAGCATGCGGTTGGTCAGGGACCTCCTCGTGGGGGAGGATGGGCGGGTCCGGCTCACCTTCAGGCCGTCCTCCACTGCCTGCCCCCTGGGGTTCTCATTGGCAGTCCGCATCAAGGAGGCCGTGGGGAAGGTCCCCGGCGTGAGCGGGGTGGATCTCCGGGTGCAGGGCTTCGATCGCGCCCAGGAGCTGGACGCACTGCTTCGGCGCATGGACCCGAGAGGGCCCTGAATCCCGGGCCCCCGTTCCCCGGGGAGGATCGCCGGCAGGAGGCCCTCAGGGGGCGTTCGGTATTGGTGGGGACCGGCGCGTTCCCCCTTGCCTCCATCGACCGGGCGGATACACTCGAATCACGAAGATCATTGACGGCGGGGGGGAAACATGCCCATCTTCGAATATGCGTGCGGCGATTGCGGCCACGTTCAGGAGGCCTTGATCCTCACACCGGCCCAACACCACGGGATGCAGTGCCAGCGCTGCGGCTCCAACCGGATGGCCAAGCTCATGTCGGCCCACTCGGCGGCCCCGGTGCGCTACGGGCGGGAGAAGGGACACACCTGCTGCGGCAGGGAGGAACGCTGCGCCGCGCCCCCCTGCTCGTCGGGCGGCGGGTGCCACAAGGGGACGTAGCGGTCGCACGGCCCGGCGGGGTGAGTACATCCCGGGGCACACGCGACGGCCGGTGAATGAACGGACGGCCGCCGAGGAGGAGATCTGAACCTTCAGACGCCCATCACCCGTTTGCTGGGGATCCCCTATCCCATCCTCCAGGGGGCGATGGCCTGGATCACGGGCCCGGAGATGGTCATCGCCGTTTGCGAGGCAGGGGGCCTGGGGACCCTGGCGGCCGCCACCCTGGAGCCTGCCGAACTCGCTCGCCAGATCATGCGGGTGCGGGAGAAGACCTCCAGGCCCTTCGCCGTCAACATCCCCCTGAGGCTCGCGACGGCCGCGGGGGCCGTGGAGGCGGTGCTGCAGGGGGATGTCCCCGTCGTGGTCTGCTCCGCAGGCGACCCTTTCCCCTGGGTGGCCCGATTCAAGGACGCCGGGCGCATCGTCCTTCAGGTCGTCTTCAACCGGGAGATGGCCTTGCGGGCCGGGGCTGCGGGGGTCGACGGCCTCATCGCCATGGGCGCCGAGGCGGGCGGCAACCTCTGCCCCGACGAATTGACCACGCTCGTCCTGGTGCCCCAGATCGTCGACGCCACGGATCTGCCGGTGGTGGCAGCCGGGGGCATCGCGGACTCCCGTGGCTTCGCCGCGGCCCTGGCCCTGGGGGCCCACGGCATCCAGATCGGGACTCGGCTCCTGGCCACGTGGGAGTGCACCGCCCACCCTCGATACAAACGGGCCGTCCTCGAGGCCAGGGATGTGGACAGCACCGTCCTGGGCCGCTCCACAGGACTGCAGTTCCGGGTCCTGAGGAACGAGGCGGTCAGGCAGATGCTCGACCTGGAGCGCCGGGGGGAGGACAGGGCGACCCTGGACCGACGCATCCTGGATGCCCTCCGGAAGGCCGTCCTGGATGGGGACGTCGATGAGGGGGCCGTGGTGGCGGGACAGGCCGCAGGCCTGGTCCGAGAGGAGTTGACCGTGGCACAGGTGCTGGAGGGGTTGATGGAGGGGGTTCGCCGAAGGCTCGATGCCCTCCGCTGTCTCGGGTGATTCATGGGCTGCAGGAGGGGGGATCGTTGAGCATCCTGACGGAGATCCTGGCGGATGTGCCCGCGGCACCCTCCCGGGTGGAGGAGGTGCGGGTGGGCCCCTTTCAGACGGCTGTCCAGGTGGCTGGCCTTCGCCCCCCCGCCCTGGGTGCCATTGCGCGATGCGGCCTGGCCTCTTCGATGGCCCGTCACGATCCCGGTGAGGATCACGCCGTGGATGGGGTGGGGCGTTTGACGCTGCGATCGCCCCAGGAGTTGGCCCGCTGGCTCCTGTCGACCAATCCCCTGCAGGCATCCATCGGCATGGCCACGCTCAACGCGCTGCTCGACGTCCCCCCCTCCTGTCTGGATTCACACCCGGCTCAGAATCTGATATTGAAGAGGGCGCGGGGTCGAAGGGTCGCCGTGCTGGGGCACTTCCCCTTCATCGGGAGGCTGTCCGAGGAGGCGGAGGAGCTCCATGTCCTTGAACTGCGGCCCGGGGCGGGAGAGTCGCCCGCCACCCGGGCCTCGAAGATCCTGCCCCGATGTGAGGTGGTGGTCCTCACGGCCACCGTGCTCATGAACGGCACGCACGAGCACGTGCTGCCGCTGTGCGCCCAGGCCTTCACCCTGATGCTGGGGCCGAGCACCCCTCCCAGCCCGGCGCTCTTTCGTTGGGGCATGGATGTCCTGGCGGGGAGCATCGTCACGGATCCGGAATCCGTCCTGAGGACAGTCTCCCAGGGCGGCACGTACCGGGACCTGGAGGGAGTCAGGAAATGGAGCTGGATACAGTCTGACGGCTGAACGACGAGGAGGACGCAGATGGTTCGGGTTACCATCCTGTGCGACAACGTGCTGGGGGTCCCCTTCGGCGTGGGGGAACACGGCTTCTCGGCCCTGGTGGAGAGCGGCGGGGAATCCATCCTCTTCGATGTGGGGAGCGGCAAGGGGATCCTGGCCAACGCCCAGACGTTCGGCAGGGACCTGGGGGCCGTGAAGAAGATCTGCCTGAGCCACGGCCATTACGACCACACCGAGGGGCTGCCCCAGGTGCTCGGTCTCATCGGTGGCGCGAAGGTGTACGCGCATCCGGGCGTCTTCCAGGAGCGATACGGGGAGCGCGTCAAGGGAGAGTCGACCATCCGCCGTTTCATCGGGATCCCCTTCCGACGGGAATATCTGGAGAGCCTGGGGGCCGACTTCCAGCTGGAAACCGGGTTTCGAGAGGTGGCCGACGGGACTTGTCTCACGGGGGAGGTCCCGAGGACCACGGACTTCGAGAAGGGAGACCCCAAACTCCTCATGCCCATGGGCAAGACCCTGGTGCAGGACCACACCCTGGACGACCAGTCTCTGGTCATCCCCACGGGCGAGGGCTTGGTGGTCCTGTTCGGCTGCGCCCATTCGGGGATGATCAACACCCTGCGGTACGCCCGGGAGAAGACCGGAGAACGGCGAATCCGGGCGGTCCTGGGGGGGACTCACCTGGGGTTCCTGGCAGACGATCTGATGGAGGCGTCCATCCGGGAGCTGGAAGGCATGGGTCCGCAGCTCGTGGCCATTTCCCACTGCACGGGCATGAAGGCCGCCTGCCGCCTCATGCAGACTTTCGGGGAGCGCTTCGCCTTCGCCCACGTGGGGAGCGCCTTCCAGTTCGAGTGACGGCTCGGATCACGAACCGTTCTCGCGAGGATCGGACGACGCCATGCGATACACCATCCATCCCCTGCCCGTCGGGGTCAACGAGACCGACCAGGGCATCATGACCTATCAACAGCACTATGGCCAAAGGATCTGGCTCCCCATCTACGCCTTCTATCTGGAGGGCGGGCCCCAGCGGATCCTGGTGGACACGGGACTGGAGCGCTTCATGGTGCCCGCCGGTGCCGAGCAGGCGTTGGGGTTTCGTGTCCTGCAGTTCGAACAGGCCCTGGAGGGGGTGGGCCTGAGGCCCGAGGACGTGGACATCATCATCCACACCCACCTCCACAACGACCACTGCGAGAACGACTACCGGTGCCCCAACGCCCGCATCTTCGTTCAGCGGGCCGAGCACGATTTCTTTCGAAACCCCCACCCCCTGGACCACCGCTACTACCCGGACCTCCTGGACGACGTCCAGGGGCTGGTCATCCTGCAAGGGGACGCCCAGATCGTCGATGGGGTTCGGGTCGTCTTGACCCCCGGCCACACCCCGGGGGGGCAGTCCGTGGTCGTGGACACGTCCGCTGGAAGGGCCGTGATCACGGGGTTTTGCTGCAACGAGAGGAACTTCCCCAAGAAAGGGAAGCCCGTCCCCTCCGGGGTGCACACGGATGCGATCCAGGCGTACGAGAGCGCCCAGAGGGTGGTGAATGAGGCCGATTTGGTGATCCCCCTTCACGATTCCACCCTGGGGACCCGGAGGTGCATCCCGGAGTGACGGCGGGGAGGCGTGCCGGCCCCTTGCCCGGCCGCCATACTGCGTTCCCTCTCCCCCTGACGGGAGAGCGTGCCGCGAGGCACCCAGGAGTCGAGGAGATGCACGACAAACAAGACTGGGAGAAGCTGATCCGCCGGATGGAGCTGCTCCTGAGGCTCAAGTCGTTCCCCGTGGCCTTCAAGATGCTGGAGAGGAAGGAGGAACTCGGCGAGATCCCCTTTCTGAGGCGGCTGGGCCACAAGACCACCCTGTGCCAGATGATCACCCTTGTGCGCAACTTTGACTGGACCGTGGGGGCCGACGCCGAGGACTTCCTCTCCCCCATGTGCCCGTCCATCATCGGGCTGTCCGACACCCCGGATCTGTACAAGGACGGCACCTTCCGGAGCATCGTCTGGGTGAAGACCAAGGAGGACGGAAGGAGGTACGAGGCCGCCATCCCTCGGCTCCCCCTGGGGAAGTACGAGGCCGCGGCCATGGCGCCCCTGGTCTACAAACCCTTCGAGCCCGACATCGTCCTGATCTACGCCAACCCCGCCCAGATGATGCTCCTGATCAACGCGCTGCAGTTCGAGAAGTACGAGGTGATGCAGTTCTTCTGCGTGGGGGAGTCCTCCTGCTCCGACGCCATCGCCCGCTGCTACCTGACGGGGAAACCCTCTCTCACCATCCCGTGCTACGGGGAGAGACGCTACGGACACGCCCAGGACGAGGACCTGGTCATGGCCGTTCCCGCGGGGATGATGGAGAAGGCCCTCAAGGGGCTCGAGGCCCTGTACCGCCGGGGCATTCGATACCCCATCAGCTATGCCGGGGCCGAGCAGGACGTCACCCGGGCCTTTCCCATGGCCTACGGGGGGATCCGGGAGCTGGAGGCGCTCCGCGGCAAGGACAACCGGCTGCTCCTGGGCGTCACGGGGGGCATCGCCAGCGGCAAGACCACCGTGGCCAACATGCTGGCCGAGCTGGGCGCCCCCATCGTGGATTTCGACCTCATCGCCCGCAAGGTGGTGGAGCCGGGCCAGCCCGCCCTCCGGGACATCGTCGACTATTTCGGGAAACAGGTCCTTCAGGAGGACGGGACCCTGGATCGCAAGAAGGTCTCGGCCATCGTCTTCCGGGACACGGAGAAGCGAAAGAAGCTCGAGGGGTTCATCCATCCGCGCATGGGCCAGGAGGTGATCCGCCAGGTGAACGAGTTCGCGGGCCGGGACCCCCATGCGATCATCCAGATGGTGGTCCCCCTCATGATCGAGCTCAACCTCCAGTACCAGTGCCACAAGCTCCTGGTGGTTTACGTCCCGGAGGAGACCCAGATCCAGCGTCTCATGGCCCGGGACAACATCGATCGGGAGGCAGCCGCGGCCATGCTCAAGGCCCAACTGCCCATCGACGAGAAGCTGGGATACGCCGACTTCGTCATCCGCAACGACGGTCCCCTGGAGGAGACCCGAGGGCAGGTGGAGGCGCTTTGGCGCACGCTGCGGGCCCTCAGGAATGTGGGTTGATCCGCCCGGCTCCGGCCGCCACCGGAGGCGCGGCCCCGCGGCGGCGGACGGCCCCCCCGCCCCGAAGGAAGGGATGCGCATGATCGCCTTTGGACCCGTGCCGTCGAGACGGCTGGGCAGAAGCCTGGGCATCAACAACGTGCCCATCAAGGGGTGCCCGTACTCCTGCGCGTACTGCCAGCTGGGGCGGACCATTCATCGAGAGATGGAGCCTCGGGTGTTTTTCGCCCCCCGGGAGATCTTTGGGGAGGTCCAGGAGAAGCTCTTGCGATTGAAGGAGGCGGGGGGGGCCGTGGATTACCTCACATTCGTCCCCCACGGGGAGCCCACCCTGGATGAGAACCTCGGACAGGCCATGGACCGGGTCAGAGAACTGGGGGTCAAGGTGGCGGTCATCACCAACGGCGCCCTCCTGTGGCGTCCGGAGGTCCGAGAACGGATCCTGGGGGCCGATTTGGCGTGTCTCAAGGTGGATGCTGCGGACGAAAGGACATGGCGCGAGATCAATCGACCGCATCCGGATTTGAAGCTCGCCCAGGTCCTCGAAGGCATGAGGGCCTTTGCCCGATCCTTCGCGGGCGAGCTGACCACGGAGACCATGCTGGTGGAGGGCGCCAACGACGGAGAGGCACAGGTGGCGCAGGTGGTCGGTTTCCTGGCGGCGATTGCACCCGCCAGGGCCTACATCGCGGTTCCCACCCGTCCTCCGGCCGAGCGATGGGCGAGGGCGCCCGCGGACGCGGTCATTCAGCGGGCACACCAGCAGATGGCGAGCCGGTTGGGACACGTGGAGTGCCACACGGGACACGAGGGGACGGACCTGATCCCCACGGGGAACCCCGCGGATGACATCTTGAGCATCGCGTCCGTCCACCCCATCCGGCAGGATGCCATGGACGCATTTCTGAGGCGCTCAGGGGCCGATTGGGGCCTGGTTCGGCAGCTGGTGGACCAGGAGCAGCTCTCGGAGATGGAATTCGGCCGGGAGCGCTTCTACGTGCGCCGGATGCGTTGATTGTCCCGACAGGGGATCCGGAAATGAACGACGACGGGCGACCGGCGGCCCGCGTCGCGAAGGAGGATCGGGAATGAAACCGGTGGCCCTGGTTGCGTTCAACGGCGAGTTCATGTGCTTCATCCACGTTCTCCTCAATGCCCTGGATATGAAGTCCAAGGGACGCGAGGTCCGGATCGTCATGGAGGGGGCGGCCACCAAGCTCGTCCCCGAGCTGGCCGTTGCCGGGAACCCTTTGTCCCCCCTGTATCAGAAGGCCAAGGACCAGGGCCTCATCGAAGGCGTCTGCCGGGCCTGCTCCAACAAGACGGGGACCCTCGAGGCGTCCCAGGGGCAGGGGCTGCGGCTTCTCGACGACATGAACGGGCACCCGTCCCTGGCCCGCTTCCTGGACGCGGGGTGGGAGGTCCTGACGTTCTGACAAGGAGCGCCTGATCTTCTGCTTGACATGGCGGATGTGGAAGACGTATTCTTCATGGAGAATAGTTCTTGATGGAAAATGGATTTCGCTTCGGCGCACGGGACCGGGCGCGGGGAGTTCGGGACACGGGCGGGGGGGCTATGTCGGATCCTGGCGTTCGTCTGGAGACGATGTTGAGGAGGCTGCGGGAGCGCGGAGGGCGGATCACCCCCCAGCGCATGGCGGTCCTCAGGATCCTGGCCGGGAGCAAGGGCCATCCCAGCGTCGACGGCATATACCGGCAGGTCAGGAAGGCCTTCCCGACCACAAGCCTGGCCACGGTGTACAAGACGGTCTCGCTGCTCAAGGAGATGGGCGAGGTGCTGGAGCTGGGGTTCAGCGACGACAGCAACCGCTATGACGGCAACACCCCGTACCCCCACCCGCATCTGGTCTGTGTCCGATGCCGAAAGATCATGGACCCGGATTTGGAGAGCCTGGGAGGCCTCCAGGAGGAGCTGATCCGGGACACGGGCTTCCGGATCCTCAGCCACCGGCTGGACTTCTTCGGCGTGTGCCCGGACTGCCAGCGCAGATCGACGGCCTGACGGCTTCCCGGGCTCCCGCGGCCCCGACTCAAACCCGGCTGGGCGTGACTGGAGCCCGGCTGGGGTCAGTGCCCTTTCGGATCCAGATGTTGGAACAGACAGGGGCGCTTCCTGAGTCATCGCGGGATGGGGAGTTCATGTATCTGTCTCCCTTAAGAAGAATTATTTTCTGGAGATAACGATGATTCACATTTGCGACACCCCGCCCAAAGGAGGCAACCCACGAAGACCCCGCAGGGGTTCACCATGAACGCGCGGCCGGTGCCCCTCCAGGACGCCTGGCCACCGGAGAGAGGAGCCCGCTTGGGCGGGGCCATGCCCCCGCAGCAGGGCGCGCACGCCAAGGGACCGGGGTGGCACGGAGGAGAAAGCACGCTGGGGTCGCCTGCCCTGTGAATCGGCACAGGTTCATCATGGCACGCATCGCACGGCGCTCGGTGACGCCGGCACATGGGCGCCCCGAACCCAAACCGAAGACGAAAGGAGAGCGAAAATGAAAGACGAGAGCAAGCACCCGGTCATGGGATCCACCGCCCGCGGCGGCACGTCCAACCGGGACTGGTGGCCGAACCAGTTGAACCTCAAGATCCTGCATCAGCACTCGCACCTGAGCAATCCCATGGGCGAGGCGTTCAACTACGCCGAGGAGTTCAAGAAACTCGATCTCGAGGCCGTGAAGAAGGACCTCTATGCGCTCATGACCGACTCGCAGGACTGGTGGCCGGCCGATTGGGGACACTACGGGGGACTGTTCATCCGCATGGCGTGGCACAGTGCGGGCACTTACCGCCAGGGCGACGGCCGCGGCGGCGCGGGGACCGGCAATCAGCGTCTGGCCCCCGTCAACAGCTGGCCGGACAACGTGAACCTGGACAAGGCGCGCCGTCTGCTTTGGCCCATCAAGCAGAAATACGGCAGGAAGATCTCCTGGGCCGACCTGATGATCCTGGCCGGCAACTGCGCTTTGGAATCCATGGGCTTCAAGACCTTCGGTTTCGGGGGCGGGCGCGTCGACGTCTGGGAGCCTGAAGAGGACATCTATTGGGGCTCCGAGGCCGAGTGGCTCGGCGACAAGCGCTACTCCGGGGACCGCGATCTCGAAAACCCCCTTGCCGCCGTGCAGATGGGCCTGATCTACGTGAACCCGGAAGGGCCCAACGGCAACCCGGACCCGGTCGCCTCCGGCCGCGACGTTCGAGAGACCTTCGCGCGCATGGCCATGAACGACGAAGAGACCGTAGCCCTGGTCGCCGGAGGGCACACCTTCGGCAAGTGCCACGGCGCCGGACCCGCCTCCCATGTGGGCCCCGAGCCCGAAGCCGCCCCCATCGAGGAGCAGGGCCTCGGCTGGAGGAGCAGCTTTGGAAGCGGCAAGGGCGGCGACACGATCGGCAGCGGCCTGGAGGGGGCCTGGAAGCCGAACCCGACCCGATGGGACATGGGCTATCTGAAGGTGCTTTTCAAGTACGAGTGGGAATTGGTCAAGAGCCCGGCCGGCGCGCATCAGTGGTTGGCCAAGGACGTCGCCGAAGAGGACATGGTGCTCGACGCCCACGACCCCTCGAAAAAACGCCGCCCCATGATGACCACGGCGGACCTCTCGCTTCGGTTCGATCCGGTCTATGAGCCCATCGCGAGGCGCTACCTGGAACACCCCGACCAGTTTGCGGATGCCTTCGCCCGGGCGTGGTTCAAGCTGACCCACCGGGACATGGGCCCCCGCTCGCGCTACCTCGGCCCGGAGGTTCCGGCCGAGGAACTGATCTGGCAGGACCCCGTCCCCGCGGTCGATCACAAGTTGATTGATGCGAAGGACATTGCCGCTCTCAAGGGCAAGATCCTGGCTTCGGGGTTGTCCGTATCCCGGCTGGTGTCCACCGCCTGGGCCTCGGCGTCCACCTTCCGCGGCTCCGACAAGCGCGGCGGGGCGA
>CAZEPJ010000042.1:0-41302 GCA_964514105.1 uncultured Desulfarculaceae bacterium
GGAACCGGGGCTTCAGGCGCAGCGCCAGGACCAGGCCGAGGACGCTCGCCGCGGCGAGGCAGAGGAACACCTGCCGGTAACTGCGAACCAGATCGAAGATGTGACCCGCCGCCACCGGCCCCAGGGCCCCGCCCAGGGTCCCGCTGAACACCACGATGCCGATGAGGACGCCGTGGGACCCCATCCCGAACAGTTCGGCCACCGTGGGGGAGATGGCCGTGAAGAAGCCGCCGTGTCCCACCCCGTACACCACCGCAAACAGATAAAGCATCCAGCTGCTTTCGGCGGCCTGCAACCAGAGGAAGTCGGCGATCAGGATCAGGAGGCACAGGTGCATGGTCCTTCTGCTCCCGAACCGGTCCACGCACAGCCCGGTGAGGAAGCGGCCGCCGATGCTCGCCCCGCCGATGGTGGACAGGACGCCCGCCGACTGGATGGGGTCCAGACCCAGGTCCGAGGCATGGGGCACAATGTGCACCAGGATGGTCATCAGACAGCCCACCCCCAGGCAGTTGATGGCGCAGACCAGCCACAGTTGACCGCTTCTCAGTGCGTCTCGGAGACAGATGGAGCCGTCCCCCGCCAGGCCCTGCCCCCCCGATGGGCCCCGATCTCCGTCCGGCCACTGCCCCCTGCGCATGGGGTCTCGGTGGAGCAACTGCCCGGACCCGGCGATGAACACAAAGGCGGTGAGGCCGAGATACACAGCCGCCTCCCGCCAGCCGAAGCTCGCGATGAGGAGGCTGCCCAGAAGGGGCATCAGGAGCTGCCCCGCGCCGGCGCCCATCTTGACCACTCCGGTCATGACACCCCGGCGCCGGACGAACCACCTGGCCGTGGTGGTCAGGGCGATGACGTCGATGGAGCTCAGGCCCGCCCCCACGATCAGGCCCAGAAAGAGGTACAGCTGCCATACGGAATGGAGCTGCGAGAACAGGGCGTAGCCGCAGCCGAAGGAAAGACCGGTCACGGCCATGATGAGCCGGGGGCCGAATCGATCGTTCAGCTTGCCCACCAGGATACCCAGAAGCCCCATGAGCAGGAAGGCCGTGGCCGATGCGCCAGAAACGGCCGCCCGGGACCATCCGAATTCCGCCAGGAGAGGTTTGAAGAACACGCCGAAGGCCACGTACGTCCCGATCCCCACCCCCTGAAAAAGGAAACAGGCGAACACGATCATGTGCCCGTAAAACCACCCGGACGCCCTCCTCCCGTTCACCGTCCCCATCCACACCCCCCGGCCATCGGATGCCCACCGCAGGCGGATCCCCGTGATTACCCGTATTGTCGCATCCCTTCCCCCCTCCCGGAGCCGCCGGAGGGCGCAAAGGGCTTCACCTTCCGCATCGGGGAATGAGGGCTTCGCGGGCCCCTCGGGCCCGATTGCTCGGCTCGGAATGCCATGCAACTTGGCACAGAGCAACGACAAATGCAACCCCCGGGCGGGCACGGTGCTGGGGCGACCCGCCGTCTCCGGGCCCCGCATTCCAGGGGCCGGGGGGCATTTGACGGGGAGGCGCGATGCGTGTACGGTGGGGCCATGGCCGCCCCCGGGCGGCTGGAACGGTTCCGACGGCCCTCGCCGGCAGGGATGCGTGCGACGCCCCGGCTTTGCGGCAAATGGGTCGGGAGGCGTTCAATCCGATCCTCAAGGGGCGGTCCCATGAGAATCTTCCATGAGTCCCACCTCCGCTGCAGGACGCTGGCCTTGGTCAACGCCAACGTGGCTCGGGCCGAGAATCGAAGCGGACCCATCTGGTTTCTTCTCCCCCCGGTGGTCGGGCCCATGGCGACCCTGGCCCTGACCTTGGCCTCCAAGGGCAGATGACGCGGCCGTCTGCATGGGAGGGACCGTCGAACTTCTTCGGCCTGGTCATGCGAAGGGGGGCTGCGGACGTGTCCCTTGTCCGGGCCGTGGCCGAGGGGCAAGAGGACCGATCCCGGGTCCCCGCGCCCCGGACCACGAGCGGGCTTCCCGCCCCCGGTGCCTCTTGGGAGGGCCCGGGGGCCCAGGGCCCCATGGGGTGGGGCGGCGGCTGGCGGCTGGGGACGAGGCTCCTTCTCTGGGACGGCGAGGCGTACAACGGCGACGGGCTCGCACGCCTCCTGGGGCTGCCGCCGCCCGCAGCCCCTCCGGCGGTGGTCCTGGCCGGACTGCAGCGGGAGGGCCCCGCCTTCCTGGGGCGGATCAACGGCCCCTTTGCCCTGGCCCTCATGGATTCGCGCGACCAGAGCTGGTGGCTGGCGCGGGGGCGACAGGGCCTGCGGCCCATCTTCTGGCATCAGGGACCCCGGGGGGTCGTCTTCGCCCGGGACCTGGGCGCCTTGCTCGCCTTTCCATGGGTCCCGCGGGAACCCAACTGGGAGCGCATCCCCGAGTACCTGGTCTTCCAGGCTGTGGCGGGCGGGGAGACCTTCTATGCCGGCGTGCGCGAGCTGCTGCCCGGGCAGCTTCTCGCCGGATCCCGGGCCCATGCCGGATGGCGCGTGGACGGCCCGGAGGCCCTGCCCGGCCCGCGACTTTGGAGGCCCGGGGGACGTGAGCCGCTCCGTCACAAGGGACCGCCCCTGGCCGATCAGGCCTCCCGTCGCCTGGCGCGGGCCACCGCCCGCGTCCTTGGCCCGGCCCAGGGCCCTGCCTGGATCCTCTTCCTGTCGGGAGGCGTGGACTCGGCCCTGCTGGCGGCCCATCTGTCCCGCAGGGCCCGTGGAAGGCCCTTCCCTACCGCCACTGTGGTCTGTCCCGGGTACGTGCACGATGAGTCGCCCCATGCCCGCATGGTGAGGGACAGCCTGGAGCTGCCCGGCCTGGAGATCCCCCTGGATTCCGAAGCCTTCTCCCGGACATGGGACCAGGCCTTGCGCCGGCTCAGGACCCCCCTGACCAGCACCAATCTGGTCGCCTGGTGGCTCCTGTGCGGCGCGGCCGCGCGAGAGGGGTGGCTCCTGGCCCTGTCGGGGGAGGGGGCGGACGGATGGTTCTCGGGGGGCCTTTACGACGGGGAGCGGGAGGTTCTGGCGCGGCTGGCCGCCTCGGACCCCGAGGCGGCCGCCCGGCAGGTTCTCCTGTGCCGGACCCATTGCCTCAACGACCCCCTGCTGGTGGCGCGCATCACGACCCTCCCCCTGGATCTCTCCCCCCGTCGCCGCATGTGGGAGGCCTGTGTGGATCGTGCCGCAGCCGGCTCCCTGGACGATGCCGCCATCCTGTACCACGTGCGCACGGCGGGCCAGAGGCTCCTCACCCGGGCCGATCTTGTGGCCTCGGCCCACGGGATCCGCCTGGCCCTCCCCTTCCTGGAGGACGGCTGGCTGCGGTGGGTCCGGTCGATCCCATACCAGGCCCGCAACCGGGATGGGGTCCGCAAGGCGCCCCTCAAGGCCCTGTGCCAGGAGCGCTGGGGCCGGGACATGGCCCATCGGCCCAAGATCGGCTTTCCGTTCCCTCTGAGGACGTGGATCCGCGACGGCCAGGTGCCCTTGCTGGCATCGTGGCGCGGGCTTCTCTTGGAGCCCCGCACCCTGAGGCGGGAGATCTACCGACGGCGGGCCCTGGAGCCGGAGATCCGGTCCAGGCTGGAGGGGCGGGCTCGGCCCGCGGACTGGCTTCTGTGGAGCCTGCTCAACGTGGAGCTCTGGCTGCGCACCTTGAATGAATGATAATAGAGCAAGTTAATTAAATATATTGCCATATATTCATTTCAGTTTTGCCTGAAGTTCTCTCAGGCGGTGGCTGAACACTCGGCAGGCCTCCATGGCGATCTGGGGGAATTCCCTCATGATCTCCTCGAACTCGAACCGGCTGAGCTCCAGCACCTGGGTATCCTCCTCGGCCACCACCGTGGCGGAGCGGGGCTGTCGATCGAACAAGGCGATGTCCCCGAAGTAGTCATCCCCGCCGATGCGCGCCAGGTGGATTTCCCGGCCCGTGCCGTGGTCCTTGATGACCGATACCCCCCCTTGCAGGATGAGGTACAGGGATTCGCCCACTTCACCCTCCTGGATGATCTTGCTCCCGCGGGGAAAGGTCTTCTCCCGGACAATGGACGCGATGGCCGTCAGTTCCCGGACCTGCAGATCGGAAAAGAGCGGGATCTTCTTGAGGTGGATGATCCGCTCCATGGGGCTGAGCATTGGCCGTCTCCCGCATCCGGCCGGGCGGTGGGGTTGTCAACCGGGCCGATTGCCAACATCATAGGAAGCGCGCCCCGGGGAGTCAACCTGGATCGGAGACCTCGGTGGCCTGGGGCGCCTCTCGGCACGGCACCGACGTCGCGGTGAAATGGGGCGATGACTTGAACGGAGAGGACCGGATGGACGCCCCGCTGCCTCTGGAGGCATGCCAGGGCGCGTACCTTTACGACGACTGGGCGCAGATTGCCGCCGGCGCCTCCCTGGCCCGGGAGGTGGCCGCCCTCCCCAGCTGGGGCCAGGAGGCGGATCGGGCCAGGGAGAAATGGGTCGCCCTGCTGGCCCGCGGGGCCCTGTTCAAACGGGCCGGGGGCATCAACTGGCGGGTCCCGGCGGAGCCCCCCCCCCTCCCCCAGGGGTTGCTGGAGGAGATCGAGGCGTTGGGCCGCCTGGTGGAGCGGCTCCTGGCGGCCGTGGACCGCGCCCTGGGGTCGTCTTTGGGTCTGCGGCAGGCCTTGGGGTTTCCGGCATGCCCCGAGGAACAGGACCTCTGGATTTGTCAGGGTCACGCCCCTGTGCCGTTCTTCCGCCTGGATCTGGCCCTGGATCGCGGATCCCGCCCCCGGCTCCTGGAGATCCAACTGGTCATGGGGGGGCTGGGCATGGCCCAGGCCCTTCGCGAGGCATACGGCCCCCACCCCCTGCTTCGCGGCACCGCGGCCCTGTACGAGAAGGCCGTTGGGAGCGGCCTCGCCGGCGGCAACCCCGCGGGGGATCTTCCTCCGGGGCCCCGGCCCCTCGTCGTGGTGGCGGGGTCCCGGAACTCGGCGTACCGACACGACCACCTCATCCTGGCCCGGTGCATGCGGCGGTTGGACATGGTGGTGGCGCCCCTGGCCTGCCTGACCTTTGACCAGGCCGGAGGCGCCCGACTCCCGGATGGCCGCCGCGCGGGCCTCATCCACCGCCTGTTTCGCAGCCCATCCCTCTTCCGCAACAGCCCCGCCAGGGCCCGGTCCATCCTGGAGGCCGTGCGGGCGGGGACGGTCCGGCTCATTCCACCGTGGAAGGACGTCCTGGAGGACAAGAGGGTCCTGGCCCTGGTGCACGACCCGCGCCCCCACCCCGAGGTGATCGACGCCTTTTCACCGGGGGAATGGGAACGGCTCAAGGACTTCGTGCCCGTTACGCGGCCGGGCTCGCCGGGACATCTGTGCGGCCTTCTGGGGCTGCCCCGCTCGCGCCGCGCCCTGTATCTGAAGAAAGGCCGTTCCTTCGAGAGCCGCCATCTGTGGGACGGCCGGCAGATCGGGCTCCGGCAGTGGGATGCCGCGTGCCTCCGGGCCCGATGCGAGGGAGACTGGATCGTCCAGGAGGCGGTACAGGGAGACCCATGGCCGTTCCGCTATCTGGACATGGCCACGCACACCATGAGGGAAATGCTGGGGCACGTGCGGCTGAGTCCCTATTTCTTCCGGGAGCCGGACGGCGCCCTGCGCATGGGGGAGCTGCTCATCACGGCCCGCCAGGAAAGGAGCCGGGTCCACGGGGCATCGGACGCCGTCCTGGTGGTGCCGGGCGCGGGAGGCGGGAACTAGCAAGGGCTCCCAGACAATCGGTGGCGGGCCACAGGCACTCGGCCATCGGGATGGGGCAAGGACAAAGGTCACGTTTCACGGTCGCGGTGCACGAGCCGCCAGGAGGTGGGGAATTCGCCAGGCGCAGAGGATCACGGGCTATCTGCGGACCTACCGGCGGCTCATCGTCTGGGGGATCATCTCCCTCGTTGTCACGGACTGCCTGTCCCTCGTCCCCCCCTGGCTGGTCAAGCATGCCATCGACGAGATCCCCGCCCTCCATTCCCCCGCGCAACTGGCCCCCTATTTCATCGCCATCGTCCTGGCGGTATCCGGCCAGGCCCTGTTCCGCTTCTCCTGGCGGCGATCCCTCTTCGGAGTGGCCCGAAGGGTCGAGTACCACCTGCGAAACGATCTGTTTGCCCACCTCCAGCAGATGGACCGGGCCTTCTACCTGCGCAATTCGGTGGGAGACCTCATGTCCCGGTGCACCAACGACCTGGTGGCCGTCCAAGAGATCATTGCCTTTTTCGGCCTGCTCATCGTGGACAGCTCGTTGACCATGGCCAGCTGCCTTGCGCTCATGGCGGTCATCGATCTGCCCCTGACCCTGGCGGCCCTGATCCCCCTGCCCCTCCTGTCTCTCACCTTCGTGCATTTCGGGCGCAAGGTCCGGGGCAAGGCCGCACAGGTCCAGGCCTCCCTGGCCCATCTCACCCAGATCGTCCAGGAGACCCTGGTGGGGATCCGGGTGGTGCAGTCCTACAACATGCAGGGGGTGCGCCGGGAGCTCTACGCCGCGGCCACCGACGCGTTCATCCGCCGGAACGTTGAGCTGGCCGCCGTTCGGGGGCTGTTCTATGCCCTCCTCACCGTGCTGGCGGGGCTGGCGGCCGTGGTGACGCTGTGGATGGGAGGGCAGCGCGTGGTGGAGGGGCACCTGACCCTCGGGGGGTTCGTGGCCTTCAACACCTACCTGGTCATGCTCTCCTGGCCCATGATGTCCCTGGGGTTCATGGTGAACCTCCTGCAGCGGGGGAGGGCCTCCCTGGATCGACTGGAGGCCGTGTTCCGGGAACAGGCGGCCATCAGGGACGGCACGAAGCCGGGGAGCGGCGATCCGCTCGGCCCGGCCTCGCCCCGGACTCCCGGCGCCGCCCTTCGGTTCCAGGGCGTGGGGTTTCGCTACCCGCACAGCTCGGGCTGGGCGCTCGAGGACATCTGCCTGGATCTGCCCGGCGGGACCCGCCTCGGCGTCACCGGGCCCGTGGGTTCGGGCAAGTCCACCCTCCTGGAACTGGTCCTCCGGATCCACGACCCCACCGAGGGCGCCGTGTTCCTGGACGGGTGCGACATCCGCGCCCTCCCCCTTTCTCGGCTCCGCCGCTGGGCGGCATGGATTGCCCAAGAACCCTTCCTCTTCTCCGAGTCCATTTCCGCCAACGTGGCCTTTGCAAGGCCGGGGGCATCCCCCCATGAGGTGGACCGGGCCGCCCGCCTGGTTCGCCTGGACAAGGACATGGATGCCTTCCCCGAGGGCTGGGACACCCTGGTGGGGGAGCGGGGCATCATGCTGTCCGGGGGGCAGCGCCAGAGGGTGGCCCTGGCCAGGGCTTTGCTGGCCGCCCCCCGGATCCTGGTCCTGGACGACGCCTTCGCCCACCTGGACGCCGAGACCGAGTCCGAGGTCATGGCCAACCTCATGGGTGCGCTGCCGGGGGTGACCATCCTGTTCGCCTCCCACCGGGTCTCCACCCTGCGCCGGGCCCAGCGGGTGGTGGTCCTGTCCCGGGGCCGGGTGGTGGAAGAGGGCCCGCCCGAGGCCCTGGCCCGGGGCGGCGGCTACTTCCAGCGCATCTGCCGGCGGCAGGAGATCATGGTCGAGATGGATCGGTGGGGGGAGGAGGCCGGCAGATGAGGCCCTACGCCCAAGTGCCGGCACCCCTTGACGAGGATCTCCAGGGCAGGCCCTACGACGTCCGACTCCTGCGGCGTCTCCTTCGGTACCTCCGGCCCCACGCAGGGCTGGTCCTGCTCTCCCTGGGCGTCCTCATGGCCGACTCGGTCCTGGATCTGGCGGGGCCGTACCTCACCAAGGTCGCGGTGGATGACTACATCCTCCGGGGGGATCCAACGGGGCTCCCGGCCCTGGCCCTCCTGTATCTCCTCGCCCTGCTCCTGGGCTTCGCCTTCCAGTACCTGCGGGTCTACCTGCTGCAGCTGACGGGGCAGATGGTGATGCGCAGGCTGCGCATGGAGATCTTCGACCATATCCTGGGCATGTCCCGATCCTTCTTCGACCGCACCCCGGTGGGCAGGCTCATCACACGATCCATCCAGGATGTGGAGGTCATCAACGAGCTGTTCACCCAGGGGGTGGTGGTGGTCTTCGGCGACCTGATCACCCTGGCCGCCATCACCGGGGTGCTGCTGTGGCTGGACTGGCGTCTGGCCCTGGTCGTGCTCGGTGTCTCTCCGCTGGTGGTGGCCGCCACGGCCGTGTACCGCGTCAAGGCCCGGGATGCATACCGGGGGGTCCGGCTCCATCTGGCCCGCCTCAACGCCTTTCTCCAGGAGAATCTCAGCGGCATGACCACGGTCCAGCTCTTCCGGCGCGAGGCAGAGAACTTCCAGAGATTCGACGCCATGAACCGGGAAACCCGCGACCAGCATCTCCGGTCCATCCTGTACAGCTCCCTCTTCTTCCCCGCCGTGGAGGTCATCGCGTCCGTGTCCCTGGGGTTGATCATCTGGTACGGCGGGGGGCGCGCCATCCAGGACGAGATCCTCCCGGGCGTCCTCGTGGCCTTCATCCAGTACATGAAGCGCTTCTTCCAGCCCGTACGCGACCTGGCCGAGAAATACAACATCCTCCAGGCGGCCATGGCCGCATCGGAGCGGGTCTTCGGCCTCCTGGACACGCAGCCGGAGATCCGGGACCCTCAGACACCCGGCGGGACCCCCGGGGTGCCGGGTGGCCAGGTGGACGTGGAGTCCGTCTGGTTCGCGTACAACCCCGGGGAATGGGTCCTGCGGGATGTGAGCTTCCACGTCCGACGCGGGGAGACCGTGGCCTTGGTGGGCGCCACAGGCGCGGGCAAGAGCTCCCTCATGGGTCTCATGGGCCGGGCCTACGACCCCCAGAGGGGCCGCATCCTTCTCGACGGCGTGGAAAGCCGCCAGTGGCCCATCCAGGCCCTGCGAAGGCACGTGGGGATCATCCCCCAGGAGCTGTTTCTCTTCTCGGGGCCCCTCCTGGAGAACCTCCGGCTGTGGGACCCGCGCGTGCCCCCGGAACGGGTTCTTGATGTGGCCCGTTCCCTGGGCCTGGACGGCTTCTTCCGGGGCCTGCCCGGCGGGTACCACATGGAGGTGCGGGAGCGGGGGGAGAATCTCTCCCCCGGGCAGCGCCAACTGGCCGCTTTTGTGCGGGCCCTGGTCTACGACCCCGCCGTCCTCATCCTGGATGAGGCCACGTCCAGCGTGGACCCCGAGACCGAGCGGTTGATCCAGGAGGCCATGGAGAGGCTCACCGCGGGCCGCACCTCCCTGGTCATCGCGCACCGGCTCTCCACCATCCGGCGGGCCCACCGCATCCTGGTCCTTCACCGGGGCAGAATCCACGAGGAGGGAACCCACGAGAGACTAATGGACGCAGACGGCATCTATCGCCGCCTGTATCGCCTGCAGTACGCCGAGCAGGAGACCGATCCGGCGTCCCCCCCGGCTGCCGGGGCCCGCCCGCGGCCCTGAAACGAGGTCCTGCCCCAGCCGTCCCCGCCACCGGACCCGGGCCGACCGACGCACCCCGGGGCCGGGCTTGTCTACGGGCTCCTTGTCTGGGAAGGCGGGGCCTGGGGACCCGGGGAATGGTCAGCCGGCTCAAGACCCGCTTGCTGCGTGGCGGGGGGCACGGGGTCCCCCGGATCGGTCCCGGCAGAGTCGGCGGCCGGCCGGCCCCACAGCTCGCCGTGCCACAGGGCATGGCGCTCCCGCACGTAGTCGGCGGCCACCCGGCCTGTGAACACCGATCGCACCAGCGGCCGGTTGGCCTTGAACAGCAGCGCCGCCAGATGGGCCAGGACCCCCATCAGGAAGAACACGGTGGCGATGGTGTGGATCAGGGTCGCGGCCGTCACCAGCCATGGGGGGAGAGAGGCCTCGGGCAGGTTCTTCCATACCTTGACCAACCCCGTGATTACCAGGACGAGGCCCACTCCCCCCAGATAGGCGTATGCCAGGCGCTGTTCGGGCAGGTACTTGTGGGACTTGGGCTCCTGCCCGAACCCGAGCAGGGACAGGACGGTCAGCGCCGATGCCCGCAAGTCCCCCTTGCGAGGCAAAAGCCCCCTGTGGCCCAGCCAGCCGTGATACAGGGCATGGAAGACCATGGCGGAGACAAAGACCATCCCCGCCAGATAGTGGATCTTGAGGTGGATGAAGAAGTCCCCCGACCATCCCAGCCCCGGAATCTGGGTCACCATGTACCGCTTGTACATGGGCATCTCCCCGAATCCGGAGAACAGGAGCAGGAAGCCGGATACGGCCACGACCCAGTGCTCGATCAATTCCACCGGCCCGTGCCGGCGGACGGTCTCCATCTTCTCAGCGACCGGCTTCATCACCGTCCCCCCTCTGTGTATCCCTGGTCTTGCGCACGCGAAACGCCAGGCCCAGCGCCCCCAGGACGGCCGCCACAGGACCCAGCACGAACCCCTTGGCCCATGGGTTGGTTTCCTCCAGTCTCGGCGCAGCCGGGCCCATGTGCAGGGACGTCCGGGCCTGGCGGAGCTTCTCATCGATCCGCTGAAACGGCACCCGGCTCACGTACAGGGTGGCGGTGCCTCCGTTTTCCCTCTCCCCGTAGATTTGGCCGCCGACCTGGCCGGCCCGGGCGCGGGCCTGTCGGAGGATCACGGGCCGCAGCCCGAAGCCCAGGGCCGACTCGTTTCCCTTGCGCCCCTCGCAGGCCTCCACACAGGCCGGCCTTCCGCCTCGGGAGATGCGGTCATGGCACAAGTCGCACTTGTACATGACCCCGCCCCCCGCCGGTACGGGCTGCAGCATCAGGTAAGGGCCCACGCCGCTCTGGCGCTGGGGGATATGCCACGGGCACACGGCGTTGCACTTGGCTCCCCCGAGGCACAGTTCGGCATTGATCACAACGGCCCCGTCGCCGTGCTTGTTGAGGGCGCCGAACGGGCAGAGATTGGCGCAAGGCGGGTTGTCGCAATGCATGCAGCGCCGCGGGATGAACAGCCGCTCGCCGTCCACGTCCACCTGCTGCACCGTGGTCCAGTTGTAGGGACTCAGCACGTCGATGCGGTCTCGCCTCCCCGACCAGTCGTCATGGCCCTTCTGGGGCCACAGGTCCGGGATGGGTCGCCTGGGCTCCGGGAACTTCCCCTGGTTGACCCCCCGGCAGGCGGCTACGCATCGGGGCACGGCCTCCCCGGCGCAGCCGTCGCACCGCGTGATGTCGATGAGGGTGGCCGACTCCCCTGGCCTGGCCCAGGCCAGCTCGGGCGCGCCGGCGGCGGTCACGACCCCCAGGGCCGTGGCCGCCGCCCCGGATCTGAGAAACCCCCGCCTCGTCAGATGTATCGTCCCCTGCATGTCGTCCTCCGTTTCCCCCGTGTGAAGCCCCGCGCCCGTCCCATGCCCGGGGGGCAAGGGGGGTGCCGCGCGGATCTTCAGGCCCACTGCATGTACCTGGCCATGGCCTGGCGGAAGTCCCTCATGGCCTCGCGGCGACGGACCGGCCCGGCTTCCTGGGCCTCGTCCAGACACTCCTCCAGGTACGACGCCACCACCACCATGCCCACCTTCTTCATGGCCGCATGGACTGCGGCCACCTGGGTCAGGATCTCCTGGCAAGGGGCCCCCTCGGAGACCATCCGCTCAAGGCCCCGCACCTGCCCCTGGATTCTTCGAAGCCGCATCACCACGTCTTTCTTGATTGTCTCCATACCATACCCTCCTATGGTATATCCAACGATACCCCGCTCCGCCCTGTTTGTCAACACGGTCCAGCCAAAAAGACAGGGGCAACCGAGGCAGGGGTGACCATGCCGACCGGGGCGGCTGAGAGCTGCACGAGACGCCCCCGACGTTGCCAACGAGAAGCAGGCATGCTATTCTTTGCGCCCCGGAGGGCGGCTCGCCCATGTCTCTTTCCGGGCCCCGGGACGGATCCGCCCGGGGTCGCAGCCCGAGTTCGCGGCGCGCCGCAGTGTCGATCCACGCGTGTCGTGGCGGGTGCCGTCGTCCCGCGTCACCCGTCGAGCTGGAGTTGTCCGGTGAGCATCGTCATCGTCGGCGCGGGTGAAGTGGGCTACAACGTCGCCAGGAGACTGACACGGGAGTACCGGGACATAACCATCATCGACAAGGACGAGCACAAGATCGAGAATGTTTCCGAGCACCTGGATGTGCGAACGATCCACGGAAGCGGAAGCAGCATGGCCGTGTTGCGCAAGGCCGGCATCGACAGCGCGGAGATCCTCATCGCCGCCACGGACAGCGACGAGGTGAACATGGTCTCGTGTCTGGTGGCGGGAATCCAGTCCAGGGCCCCCAAGAAGATCGCCCGCATCCGGGATGCGGAGTACGCCACCAATTCCAAGATCCTGGGGCCGGACCGCCTGGGCATCGACCTGGTGATCAACACCGATGAGCACGTGGTGCGCTCCATCCTGCGCATCCTGGAGACCCCCAAGGCCACCGATGTGGTGGACTTCGCGGATGGGAAAATCCGGATGGCTTCCCTCGTCGTCGAAAAACGCCATCCCATGGCCGGAAAGCGTCTCCAGGATTTCCGGACCGTGTTTCCGGGGTTCGATATCGTCATCGCGGCCATCTACCGGAACAACCGCGTGGTCATCCCGCGGGGGAACGACTCGATCCTGGAACGCGACGTGCTCTTCGTCCTGGGAGCCAGCGCGACCATCTCCAGCCTCTTTGCGGAATTCGAAGGGGGAGGGGCAGTGGCCCCCGTGCGGCGCGTCATGATCTATGGAGGGGGAAGCGTGGGGCTGCTGCTCGCCAAGAAGTTGGAGGAACGCGGGGTCGGGGTGCGCATCGTGGAGGCGAGCGAGGAGCGATGCCACGTCCTGGCCAGCGAACTGGACCGGGCCACCGTCCTCAAGGGCGACCTGCTCTCCGACGACATTCTCAAGGAGGAGCACCTGGGAAACATGGACGCCTTCGTGGCGGTCACCTCGGACGACGAGAACAACATCCTCCTGGCCCTTCTGGCCAAGCGCATGGGCGCCAGGAGGGTCGTAGCCTCCCTCAACCGCACCGCGTACTCCCCCCTGGCGTACCAGACGGGGGTCGACGTCATCGTGAGCCCGACCCTGGCCGCCATCAACAAGATCCTCCAGTATGTCCGCCGGGGAAAGGTCGCCAACGTCGTCACCCTGCCCGAGGACCAGGCAGAGGTCATCGAGGTGGAGGCCCTGGACACATCCGACCTCGTCCATTCCCCCCTTCGCAAGCTCAAGCTCCCCAGGGGGATCCTGGTCGGCGCCATCCTCAGGGCCGGGGAGCTCATCATCCCCACGGGCGACACCGTCATCCTCCCCGGCGACCGGGTGGCCATGGTGGTGGCGAATGAGGCCATCAAGCCGTTCGAGAAGTTCCTGAGCGTCAAGTTGGAGTACTGGTAGGGGGTCGGCGGTTTGGCCCAGGTTCTTGCGCTCCTCGGGGTTTTGGACCTCTTCGTGGCCGCAGCCATGCTCGTTCCGTTCGCCGTGAGCTATTTCTCCGGCGAACCCGAATGGCTTTCCTTCCTGTATGCCGTCGGGGTCTCCGTGGCGGTGGGACTGGGCCTCCTTGTGCCCTTCCCTCGCCAGCCCCGGGGCCTCACGCGGCGGGAGGCGTTCGCCTGCGTGACCTTCGGGTGGGTGAGTGCCAGCGTCCTCGGGGCCATCCCGTTTTGGCTCTCGGGGATCTTCTCCCCTGTGGACGCCCTTTTCGAGACGATCTCCGGCTTCACCACCACGGGCTCGTCGGTCCTGTCCCGCATCGACGATCTGCCGTCCGGCATCCTGCTGTGGCGTTCTCTCACCCAGTGGTTGGGAGGCATGGGCATCATTTTGCTGTCCATCGCCATCCTGCCCCTCCTGGGAGCGGGCGGCACCCAGCTGTATCGCGCCGAAGTGCCAGGTCCCTTCGTGGACAAGATCAAACCACGCATGAGCGAGACGGCCAAGATCCTCTGGAAGACGTACTTCCTCATCACCGCCCTTGAGGTGGCCCTGTTGTGGTTCGGGGACATGACCCTCTTCGACGCCATCTGCCACGCCTTCGCCACCATGGCCACAGGGGGCTTCTCCACCAAGCTGGACAGCGTGGGGCACTACGGCCAGTACCATCGCGTGGTCATCACCCTGTTCATGTTCCTGGCCGGGGCCAATTTCGCCCTGCATTACCGCTTCATGAAGGGCCATTACGGGGACTACTGGCAGGACCGCGAGTTTCGGTTCTACGTATCCGTGGTCGCGGTGAGCACAACGGTCGTATTCGTGACACTCCTGATGAGCCAGGGCGGGGCATGGCCCGCGAGACTCCAGGATGCGGCCTTCCACGTGGTCTCCATCTTGACCACCACGGGATTTGCGACCACGGACTACGAGAAGTGGCACCCTCTTTGCCGCTTTCTGCTGCTCCTGCTCATGTTCGTGGGCGGGTGCGCTGGCTCGACGGGCGGGGGGATCAAGTGCGTTCGGCTCATGCTGGTCTACAAGTTCATGAAGGCCGAGTTGCACAGGCTCATCCACCCCCAGGCGGTGGTGGGCATCAAGGTGGGAAAGCAGCCGATCTCGCCGGCCGTCATCAGCAACGTGCTCGGAATGACGTTCCTTTACCTGGCCGTGTTCCTCGTGGCATCCGTGATCATGACCCTGTTGGGCCTGGACCTCATCACCGCCATATCATCGGTGGCCGCGACCCTGGGGAACATCGGCCCGGGGCTCGGTGCCGTGGGACCCACCGGCAATTTCGGCGATGTCCCCACGGCCGGTAAGTGCGTCCTGATGTTCTGCATGCTGGCCGGCCGCCTGGAGATCTACACGGTCTTCATCCTTCTGTTTCCCGAGTTCTGGCGGAAATGAGATGCCTCCGCCCCCCGTGCAACCGGGCGACGCGCCGATGAACATGAGCAAAATGAGAAACAAGAGGGTCTGGTTGGCCATGGCCCCGATGGACAGGTCGTTGAACCCGGCGGTGCGCGGCGTCACCGATTGGAAAAAGTCGACCAGAAGCCGATCTCCCGGCGAGAGGGGTTTGAGGATGTTTCCCCACTCCAGGGCCAGGATCGCCAGGGTCCCGCCCACGAGGAGCCCGGCGCTGGTGGCCAGGATCAGTTTGCTGTGAAGGCTGAGCCTGGACCACGTCCTTCGGGAAAAGGGAAATCCCCGTCACAGTTCCCGCAGGACCGCGAACCCGATGCCGCCACTGAGAACGAGGACGCAGGCCGTCAGGCCCACCAGCCAATCCCCGACGAAGCCCTCCAGGTTGTGGGAAAAGGTGCTGAACCCGGCGTTGCAGAAGGCCGACACCGCGTGGAAGATGGAGATATAGATCGCCTCGGGCCGATCGCGTCGGCGGGCGAACCGGACGAAGAGCAGCGCGGCCCCGGCGGCCTCGATGACCAGCGTGAATCGAACCAGATCGAGAATCAGGGAGCGAAGGTCCCCGTCCCCGCTGTGGGTGAATGCGTCCTGGATCACCATACGGGAGCCCAGGGTGGGCCTCCGGCGGGCCAGAAGCAGCAAGACCGTGGTGACGGTCATGATGCCCAGCCCACCTGCCTGGATCCAGGTCAGGATCACCACTTGGCCGAACAAGGTGAAATCCTACCCCGTGTCCAGGAGCGCGAGTCCGGTCACGCATGTCACCGCGCTCGCCGTGAAAAGGGCGTCCACCCATGCGACGGGCTTTCCCGTGGACGCCAGTGGCAGGGTCAGCAGAAGGGAGCCGGCGAGGATTCCAAGGGCCCTATTGTAGGCCCGGCCGGCTTTCTGCCAAGGACCCCCCTGGTCCAGGCGGGGCCTCCGGAAGCGCGCCGTTCTCCAGGAAGCGGCTGAGGAGGGCAAAGACCTGGGAGTTGCCGTCGAAATCCCGGCCGCGAATCCGCTCTGTGAACCGCGCCAGCCGACCTTCCATGGCCTCCACGAGCCCTGCCCCCGGTCTCGTCCCCGGGTGGCAAAGACCAAACCCCGAGGCCTGAAGGTAGCGGGCGTTGAGAAACTGCTCGAAGGCCCCCCGGATGGGAAAGCTCAGGACCGGCTTGCCCAGGTACAGGGCCTCGGAAAGCAGGGTGTGCCCCCCCCCGCAGACCACGTAGCTGCATGTCGCCAGGTCCTCCAGAAAGCCGCGCTCCGACGGCGCCTTGAACTGGAGGTTCTCCTCCCTGCGGGGCCCGCCGAGGCCGTATACCCGCACCGGGCGGTCAATGCGCCGCAGAAAACCCGTGAACCCCGCGAACGTCGGGTATCCCTGGTACGCCACCGCGTGGCCCAGGTCGCAGGGGCGCATGCCGAGCACCGCATCCCTGAGAACCGGGGGAAGCACGTGGGCCCGGACCCCCGGCCGCAGCGGCGGGCGGAAGAAGGATGTCACCACATATCCTGAGGCCCCACTGAACAGCCACCCGATGGCCCACGCCGTGGCGAGGTAGCTGGGGATCTGCCTCAGGGGGATCTTGTGTCGGCAGCACGTCACCACGTGCTGGTGATCCAGCGACAAACAGGGGATCCCCGCGGCCCGGCTGGCCCGCGGCACGAAGAACTCGTAATCGGTCAGGGCCACGTCGGGGCGGAAGTCGTCGATGAGTCGGGCCACGCGGCCCATCAGGGCCTCCCTCGCCCGCCACAGGGAGAGATCCTGCCGGAGAAGCGGCATCAAGGCCACCCGATGCCTCCGGACAGGGGTCGCGGGATTGGGGATTTCCTCCACCCGGAACGCCCGGCCCAGGAGGGCCGCCCCGTCGCCATGGCTCACAAAGAGGAACTGATGCCCTCCGAAGCGACGGGCCACGCTCAGGGCGCGCACGGCGTGCCCGTGGCCCGTGCCGTGGACGCCATACAGGATTCTCGCCATGTCCTTCCAGGGGGCAGGTCCAAAGCGGCGGGGGACTGCAGCGCCTGTTCGCCCCGCAGCCCCCGCGCCCGGGCCGGACAGGGCGCCTCGCCCATCCGGTTTCGTGGCATTCTAGGGGATACGGCCCTGGAGTTCAACAACCGGATCGGCTATCATGGCGCGACTTCGGCCGTCAGAGGCCTCTTTCCCGGAAGGAGCGATCCATGGGATGCAGGGCCGTCATGCTTCTTGCTGCCGCGCTGGCCGCGCTGGCCCCGGGAGCTTCCCTCGGCGAGCAGGATCTGTCCGGGGCATGGGAGGGCTCCAAGCTGGGCTACCAACTCGTGGCTCAGGTCTCCCAGGACGGGGAGTCCCTGGAGGGCGTGGCCTACCTCATCACGCCCAGCGGGGAACGCAACCCCTATCACTTCAGGGGCACCGCGCGGGATGGCTGGGTCGCCCTCTTTCACCACGAGGGCAACGCCTTTCTCGGCCGCTGTCTGCCCGACGGCGCCATCCGAGGGACCGTGGAGACCCGCCGCGGCCAGCGCTTCTCCGTGGAGCTGCACCGCCCGTGAGGGGGGGGCGCCCGCGGGTTTGATCGTGCGTGCCGTGCACCCCGTGCTCTGGGCGTGGGAGACGCCTCCTGGTGCGGACCGGGGGGCCGGACATCCGCGCATTTGTCCACATGCGCCGCTGGGGCGCGTGGCTCGGCCGGGACACTGGCCGGGTCCGGGCCATGGAGTTCACCCCGCAGAGCGGTTTACCCCCCCCGGCCGCTTTGGTAAGATCTCATGGGGCTTCGCGGACTTACTATCCCATGGACCGACAAGGGGATTCCCGGTGTTTGGACCCAGCGGCATCTCCCCCATCCTCATCCTCAAGCACTTCCTCCGGGTGGCGCGCCACCCCTGGATCGGTGCCAAGCTGGCCAAACTGGAGGTGGAAAAGCGGCTCTTTCGATCCCTCCTTCTTCCCAGCACAGACGGCCGCGCGGGCAAGATCCGCCAGGTGAGCGTGCGGATCACGGACCTGTGCAACTTGCGCTGCAGGACGTGCGGGCAATGGGGCGAGCGCGGGTTTCTGCACGGGGGGGATCCCAAGGCGATGAAGGGCGCCGAGCTGCCCCCCTCCCGGTACCGGGAGCTCTTCGTGGACCTGGCCGCCCATGGACACAGGCCCCTCATATACTTCTGGGGCGGGGAGCCCATGCTCTACGCCGGGCTCTTGGATCTGATCGACGCGACCACGTCCCTGGGCATGCCCACCTCCATCGCCACCAACGGGACGGGCGTGGCCGAGGCCGCCCAGGCCCTCGTCCACGCCCCCCTCTTTCTCCTTCAGGTGTCCATCGACGGGCATTGCGCCCAGCTCCACAACGCCCTGCGCCCATCGGCCGGATCAGGGGACAATTTCTCCCAGGTCCAGGCCGCCCTCTCGGCCGTGGCCGAGGCCCGCCAAGCCCGGGAGGCCCGCCTGCCGCTCATCGCAGCCCTCACGGTCGTCTCCCAGGGCAATCGGCGGCACCTCATGGACATCTACGAGGCCTTTCGCCGCCGGGTGGATCTGTTCGTCTTCTATCTCGCCTGGTGGATCGACGAGGAGCACGCCGACGCCCACGAGGGCGACTTCTCCAGGCGTTTCGGGTTCGCCCCCTCTTTGCATCGCGGCTGGCTGGGCGGATGGCGCCCGGATGACTTCACGGAACTGGATGGACAGCTGAGCGCGCTTCTGGCGCGCTCCCGATCCAGGGGAGCCCCCCCCGTCACCATCATCCCCAACATCCGGGGTGTGGATCGTCTGCGGGCGTACTACACCGACCACAAGGCCCGATTCGGTTTCCAGCGCTGCGTCTCCATCTACCAGGCCGTGGAGATCAACAGCAACGGCGACGTGTCCCCATGCCGGGACTATCACGACTACGTGGTGGGCAACGTGCGGGACAGGGGCATCACCGAGCTCTGGAATGCCGGGGCCTACCGCCGTTTTCGCCGCAGCCTGGCGCGCGATGGGCTCATGCCCGTTTGCTCCCGCTGCTGCGGCCTGATGGGGTACTGAGGCGGCGCGGGATCAGCCGGCCGCCGCCGGCGGCTGGGGCAGCCCGTCCGGAGGGATCTCCGCCAGCGCAGGGTAGGTCGCGTCCTTTTCCGACAGAACCGGGCGGTTCACGGGCCAGGGGATGGCCAGGGTCGGGTCGTCCCATCGGATCCCGCCCTCGTCCCCCGGCGCGTAGTAGTCCGTGCACTTGTACGAGACGATGGCGCTCTCGCTGGTCACGCAGAAGCCGTGGGCGAACCCCTCGGGCACGTAGATCTGTTGGTGGCCATGGTCGGACAGGGTGACCCCGAACCACTTGCCCCAGGTCGGCGACCCCCGGCGGATGTCCACTACCACGTCGAAGACCTCTCCGACGATCACCCAGAGGAGCTTCCCCTGGGGGCGGCGCAGCTGATAGTGCAGCCCGCGGAGGACCCCGCGCCGGGAGCAGGAGATGTTGTCCTGGACAAAACGCTTGGGCATGCCCGCCTGGGCGTACCGCTCCGCCTGGTAGGACTCCAGGAAGTATCCCCTGGAGTCCCCGTGCACGACGGGATTCACCAGAAGGACGTCGGGAAACAGCGGTGATTTGGAGCAGTTCATGATCTCTCGCGCATCCTTTGCGGACTCCATGGCGGGCTCGCCCGATGGCTGCCCCCCTGCTACCTGGCACAACCGGGGGGATCCGCCACAACAGATGTTACGGAGACCGGCTGGGGAAAGTCAATTGCGCACTGGTGCGCTGCTGCCCCCGCAAAGGAGGGATCACAAGGCCCTCGACCTTGCTCTTTGTCCGCCAGTGTGGTACCAGTTCTTGGGCCTGACGCCCGCTGCCGAGACCGGATCCGGCGGTGGGAGGCATCTTCGGGGGGGAGGAGACCCGGAGCCATGGGGCCCTCCGTCCTGATGGAGCCCAGTGACCCCTTGGGCGGAAGGAAGACCGAGGAGCATGGGTCATCCCATGATCAGCCGGGAGACGGAGAGCCGTGGACAAGACGGCATGGCAAGTCCCCCCTTGGCCGGGCCTCTGCCAAGGGCCCTTCTGGCGGTATGGGACCATCGGGCCGTGCTTCTCATCGCCGGCGACCTGTTGCTGGTGTCCTCCTCCCTGCTCGGTGCGTACTACGCTCGCTTCTATCTGGAGGTGCTCACATCGGCCATCCCTCCCCCGCATCTCCTGCAGATCCCCGATCTGGAGCCCTACATCCAGGTCGCCGTCCTGACGGGCGGCGTGTGGGTCTTTCTCCTCTGGAAGGAGGGCGGCTATGAGAAAGACCCTCACTTCTCCAAGTCGTTGGGCCACCAGGTCCGGATCGTTTTGACCACGGGGTTTCTCTCCTGGGGCTTCCTCATGGCCGTCTCCTTCATCTTGCGTCATTTCCTGCTGTCCCGCGTTGCCTTTGCCATGGCCATAATCTGCAGTTGCGCGGCCCTGGCTGCCCTGAGGGCTGTGTTGTTCCTCGTGTATCGCTACCTGTCGGCCGCCGGTCTTGTCTCCACCCGCATCCTCCTTCTGGGATCCGATCAAGGCAGCAAGGTCCTTCTGGAGAAACTCCGAGGCCTCCATGGCGGGGCCCAGATCATCGGGTGGGTGGGGGAGGGGGGCAACCGAGAAGACGGCGGCCGCCTCCCCGAGGGCATCCCCCATCTGGGCGGCGTCCAAGAGCTCAGGAAGATCCATGACCGGATCCCCTTCCATCAGCTCGTGGTGACGGGACAGGGCCTCGCCGGAGAGGACAACGAGGCCTGGATGGAGGCCATCAACTTCTGCGAGCAGATGGCCGTCCCCGTGTACATGGTCCCGGAGTTCCTGGACGTGGCCGTGAGGCGCCGGGAGATCGGCAGCCTGGGCGGGGTCCCCTTCATCCGCCTCCAGGATGCCTCCGTGCATCCCATATACGCCGTCGTCAAACGAGTCGTGGACGTCATCGTTTCCCTGCTCGCCCTGGTCCTGGGCTCCCCGTTCTGGCTGCTCATCGCCTTGTTGATCAAGCTCACGAGCAGAGGGCCGGTGCTCTTCCTGCAGGAGCGCGCCGGCCTGCACGGCCGGACTTTTCACATCTACAAATTCCGCTCCATGGTCCAGGGCGCCGACCGGATGCTGCCTGATCTGGTGAATCTCAATGACCTCAGAGAGCCGGTGTTCAATATCCGTTCCGATCCCAGGGTCACCCCGTTCGGACGCTTTCTCCGTCGGCTGAGCCTGGACGAAGTACCGCAATTCCTCAACGTGCTGCAAGGCACCATGAGCGTCGTAGGCCCCAGGCCCGATCTGATTGAGATGACGGGGAAATACAACGCCTATCAGAGGAGACGGCTCAAGGCCAAGCCGGGGATAACGGGCTACCAGCAGGTGATGAGCCGGGGGGACCCATCGCTGGCCAGGCGGATGGAGTACGATCTGTTCTATCTGAAACACCAGTCCCTCATCCTCGACCTGTACATCATGGCGCGGACGGTTCTGGTCATCATCCGAGGCGATGGATTGAAGTGACCCCAAAGCCCGGGCGCCGGGGCTCGAGGCTTCTGACGAGTTCGCCGTGGCGGGAAGGGAAATGGCGCTCCATGATCAACCGCGCACTGCCCTCGTTCACCACTGGTTCATGGGGCTGACAGGGGGCGAAAGGGTCTGCCAAGCCATCAGTGAAGCGCTCGGCGATCCGGACCTCTTCTGTCTGTTGGCCAAGCCGGCCGCGTTGCCCCCCGCCCTGGCCCGACTTGCCCTGACCACCAGCTTCATCCAGCGGATTCCCTTGGCCGCGAGGTATTACCGGAGTCTCCCATTCCTCTTTCCTTTGGCGGTGGAGCTCTTTGACCTGCGCCAGTACGACCTGGTGATCAGCAGCGACGCCGCCGTCATCAAGGGGGTCATCACCCCCCCCGAGACCTGTCACGTCTGCTACTGCCACACCCCCATGCGCTATGCCTGGAGCATGTTCCATGAATACCGGGCCGAGCTGACCCCCCTCCAGCGGGCGGTCTGGACCCCGGTGGCCCATTATCTCAGGCTCTTCGACCATTCGGCTTCCGCGCGGGTGGATTATTTCGTGGCCAATTCCAGGGCAGTCCAGCAGCGGATCGCCAAGTACTATGGGCGTCCGGCCGTCGTCATCCATCCCCCGTGCGACGTGGAGCGCTTCAGACCCGTGGGCGGCGTCGAGGACTACTTCCTGTTTGTCGGAAGGCTGGTGGCGTACAAGCGGGTGGATCTCGCCGTGGAGGCCTTCAACCGCAACGGCGCGCGCCTCCTCATCGCGGGCGAAGGGCCGGAATCGCGCAGGCTGAAGGCCATGGCAGGGAGAAACATCGAGTTTCTGGGTCGGGTCTCGGAGGCCGCCCTGCCCAAGCTCTATGCGGGGTGCAGGGCGCTGATCTTCCCCGGGGAGGAGGATTTCGGCATCGTGCCCGTGGAGGCCCAGGCCTGCGGCAGGCCCGTGATCGCCTTTGCCAAGGGGGGAGTCCTCGAGACCGTCATCCCCCGACGAACGGGCATCCTCTTTCCTCGGCAGGAGGCCGCCGCATTGAACCAGGCCGTGGAGGAGTACAACAGACAGGCGGGCGACTTCGACCCCGGGGAGATCCGGCAAAACGCCGTCCGGTTCTCGACGGATCGATTCAGAAGGGCGTTCCGGGAATTGGTGGGACGTTGCCTCCAGGAGCATCCCACGCGCCTGTCCGGGTGAGCAGGTTCCATGGGCCCCTCCAAGCGGCCCCAACGCCTCCAGCGCCGGCCATCCCCGCAAGTGGCCCTCCTCGGGGCGGCCCGGCCGAGCCGCCCCGGTGCCCCGGGGGGTCGATTCGCCGGCTCGCGGACATCCCGCCGCCGCTCCGGATTGCCCGCCGCAGGCACCTCCCTCACAGGAGGCAGCGGTACAGGGCCTCATGTTCGCGGACCACGCGATCCATGCTGAACATCTCTTGCACCACCTTCTTCGCCTCCCCGATGATCCGATGGCGCATGGCCCAGTCGGCACAGAGCCGCCGGACGGCCTCCGCATAGGCCTCCGGATCCCGGGTGTGCACCAGGATCCCGGTCACATCGGGCTGGACGATCTCACCCACCCCCCCGACCCCCGCCGCCACCACCGGGATCCCCATGGCCATGGCCTCCATGATTACGATGGGGATGCATTCCCAGCGGGATGGGACGACCAGGACCGACACATCCCGGATCTCCCTCAAGGCATCCCCGTGGGGCAAGGAGCCCAGCATCGTGATTGCCTCGGACAACCCGCGTCTTTGCACCAAGGATCTGACCTGTGCCTCCATCTCTCCACCGCCGATCATCTTCGCGGTGTACCCTTCAGCTGCCAGGCAGCGCACGGTCTCAACGAACAGAAGCGGGTCCTTCTGTTGGGTCAGTCGTCCGAGGAAACCGATCAGCCTGTATCTCCCCGAGGCGCCGGAAGGAATGGCGTTTGCGGCGATCCCGTTTCGAATCACCACTCTCTTGCCCCGTACGGAGAAGAGCCCTGCGGCCAGGGCGAATCGCCGGTCCGCGTCGCAGACAAACACCGTCCTGTCCCATCGGCTGCTGGCGTATCGTTCGGCCACTGTCCACAGCAACCGCAGGGGCCATCCCCGATGAGTGAAGTGGTACCCGTGCACCGTGTACACGACCGGGCAGCCCGGCGTTCGTCCAAGGTGGAGCGCCAGGAAGAAGGAGGCCCGCCCTCCGTGGACGTGGAGTAGATCGGGACGCAGATCGTGGATCGCGGCCCACAGCCTGGCAGCTGCCCGAGGGCTTATGCGGGAGGAGAAGAAGTCGATCCCCCGCGCCTCGATCCCCAAGGCCTGGGCTTCGCCCATGGCGTACGAACCCCGGTTCGTCGCCAGCGCTACCCGGAACCCCGATTGCTTGAGCCCCACCGCCAGCGACAGCACATGCGTCGTCCCCCCCCCGGGCCGCCCATCGGCCACAACCTGCATCACCTTCATGTTTGGCCCCTCCCTGCTCCACCCGGCCAGATAGGCCACCCAAACCGCCGCCCCCCCCCCCGCCTCCCCGGACCCGCCCGAACAAGGATGAAGATCAGCGGGAAGAGCCGCGCACCGGGCCCCAGCCCCTCCGCACGAGACCCACGCGGGTCCTTCTTCGTTGCATGCCACTGGAGGGAGCGCCCTTCGCTTCTCCAGGGAGTGCTTGAAGGAGACGTGCCAGGCCTTGGCGTCCCCAGCCATGGGGGCCTGCCAGCAGCGATCCTCCCAGGCGCCCCTCAGGGCCTGGGGCCCAGCGCCTGTCCCAGGCCGAGCACGCTGCGGTACACGGCCCGGTGCTGTGAGGCAACCCGCTGGTGGGAAAACCGCGTTCTGACCAGCTCCAGGCCCCTGCGAACCACCTGCTGTCGCAGGTCTGGATCCTGCGCAAGCCTTCTCAGAGCCGCTGCGTAGCTCTCCGCGTCTGCGCCGGGAACCAACATACCCGACACCCCTGACTGGATCACCTCGGGAATCCCCGCCACCCCCGCCGCCACCACCGGGATCCCCATGGCCATGGCCTCCAGGGGCGCCAAGGGGAGCCCCTCCCACCGGGACGGGAACACCAGGACACCCACTTCCCTCATCTCCCCCATCGCCCGCTCGTGGGGCAGACTCCCCAGGATCCGCAGGCTTCCCTCCAGCCCGCTGTTCCTTACCAAGCGCCGGATCGCAGGCTCCAGGGGCCCGCCGCCGATCATCTTTCCCCGGTATCCATCGGCTGCCAGCCGGCGGACCACCTCCACAAACAGAAAGGGCTCTTTCTGCGGGACCATCCTCCCAAGGAACCCCAGGACCTTGGGATCGGCATGGACGCCAGACGGGCGCTCCACGGGTCGAATGCCGTTGAGAATGACCACCGCGCGCGCTCCCGCGGGCAGTATCCTCAGGCGGGCGGCCATCTGCCGGTCGTGCCTGGAGACGAAAACGGTCACCGCGGCCGCCCGGCTGGCGCGGCGTTCCGCTGCCAGGAAGAGGCGGCGCAGGCCCGGAGCCCGCTTCACGAAATGATATCCGTGGACGGTATAGACGACCGCAGAGCGTCTCGCACGCGCGGGGACCAGGCTCATGAGGAAGCCGGCCCGACTGCCGTGCACGTGGACCACGTCAGGGCCGAGGTCCCCCAGGATCCTTGCCAGCCGCCCCCTCGCCGCCGCCACCGATGCCAATCCGCGGGTGGGCAGCCCCTCACGGCGCAGCCCCATGTCCCCCGCCCGCCTCCAGGCGTACGAGCCGCCCTCCGTGACCACGATGACATCGTCCCCGGCATCCCGGAAGGCCTCTGCCAGCGCGAGCACCACGGTCGTGCCTCCGCCGGGCTGTCCGTCCGCAACGAAATGAAGGATCCTCACCCCGTTTCCCCCCCCGCCTCGGTCCCCGGGCGGGCGTCAGCCCCGTGCCCGGGGGCCGCATCCCTCGAGCCCGCGGCCAGGGCGGAGCCCACCATGGCCAGCAGGGGCGGCATGCTCCCCCAGAACGTCATGATCTCGCAGGACACCCCATGGAGGATGGTGCCCCCCCAGAGGGCGAAGAGCATGAGCGCCTCGGGCATCTCCACGCGCCTCCGGGCCAGGGCGGCCAGCGTCCCCGCCATGAAGGACGCCAGGAGCGCGAAGCCAAGGATGCCCGTCTCCACCCAGGCGGCCAGGTACTGGTTGTCCGGCGCCACGGCCCGTTCCAGGAAGAGTGCCTTGTACCCGATCCCCGTCACGGGATTCTCCTGGAAGTAGCCCAGATAACCCAGCCAGGCCGCCACCCGGCCCGAGGTCCCCCGATCCAACTGCGCATCTCCGGGGCGGATGAACGACCCCGGCAGATGTATCGCGCTCTCGATGACCCGTTCCCAAACGAGCTTGGGCCCCACACGGGCGAGCTGGGGGATCAGGACGACATCGGCCGCGAGCACCAGGGGCAGGAGGGCGAGGACAAGGCCCACCTGTCTTCGCATCCGCCGCCTCATGGTCCCGGCCAGGGGCAAGAGCAGCAGAGCCCCAAGGGTCGCCAGCAGGCCCAGCATGGCCGCCCGGGACACCGATGCCAACAGGCCGTACTGCATGAGGAAGACCCATCCGGCCATGGCCGCGAGCCTCGCCCGGCCCTTGATCTCGACGAGCACCATGAAGGCGACGCCTCCCCAGACGGCCAGCAGGTGGCCGAAGGCCGTGCTGTCCGAGAAGATCCCCCCGGCCCGCAAGAGCCGCTCGGCTCCGTAGTAATACCACTGAACAGGCTTGCCCAGGTCCAGCTGCAACTCGAAGATCAACAATGCCATCACCATGGACACCCCGCCGCCCAGGACAAAGCCGCGCATGAGTCGGCGGGTCACCGGCCAGCCTGACTCCAGGGCGGCGCCGAGGAAGAAGGGCAAGGCGATCTCAGCCAGCCTGACCGCCCGGAGAAAGGCCTGAAGGCGGATCGCCGGCTCCTCGATGGAGAGCAGCGAGACGAACGCCACGAGGACGTAGCCCAAGAGCGAGACCAGGGGAAGCGTGGGCCTCAAGCGATGCCAGTTGCGGCAAAGGAGAAAGAAGGCGGGCAGCGACAGCAGATCCAGGGCGCCCACCTCCAGCCGCAGCCCCGGCGCGCTGACCGGGATGGGGCGCACCCACGGGACCAGCAGACCGTAGCCCAGCAGGCAGCACTGGGTCATCCTGGGGTGCCTGGGGCCACGGGCGATCACGGCGCCGATCCATCCCGGGGCGCCGTGGCCCGCCCCAGAGTTCCCCGAGCCTGGGCGAGAAGCAGCGGCAGCGGGGCCAAAAACCGGGCCGCCGCCACCACGCACAAGGCCCACGCAGCGCCCAGCGCCCCGTAGGGAGGAATCAGCAGCAGGGAGGCGGCGGCGGCCAGGGCGGTGACCCCCAGATGGGGCAAGGGCAAGGCATGGAAGCGCCGCGTGGCCACGGCGCCCACCCCCACGAAGCTGGCAGGATGGGACAGGACGCCCGAGGCCATGACCCAGACGAGCAGCATGGCATGCTCGCCGTACTCGGGCCGGTACACCAGGGAGAGGATCTCCCTGCCGGCCGCGAGGGACGCCGCCAGACCGGCAAGGCCCCATGCCAGGCCCACGGCGAGCAGCGCAAGGAGCGCCCGCCGGAACCGGTTCCTCGATGCCGAGGCATGGTCTCGGGCCAGGGCTGTCAAAACGGCCTCCCCCGTGGCCCTGACCATCATCTCCATGCCTTGCAGCAAGTAGGCGACGGCCCCGAAGATCCCCAGGGCGAATTCCCCGTGGGAGCGCTCCAACACGTACCGAGGGATGCTCCAGTTGAGCCAAACGAGCATCATCACGAAGCCCAGGGGGAAGGAGAGTCGCATCAACGCCAGGAGGGCCCGTGACCTGGGAGCCGTGCCACCTGCCTCGCCGCCGAGATGCCCCCGCCCCCGGGCCCTCTCCTGTGCCGAGGCCACACTGGGGCGGTCGTAGGCCACCAGGACCGCACACCGCCCCAGGGCCAGGCCCAGCACAGCCCATGGCAGGTCGCCGCCCATGGCCAGGACCATCCCGAATACCCCCAGGCCCAGGGGCCCCTTGAACATGAGGGATCGTGCAACGAGATCCAACCTCCCGTGGCGCTGCAGGAAACCGTAGTGAATGTCGCTCACTGCATCCACACCCAGCACCAGGCCCACGCCCGCGATGATCCGGGCCGTTTCCCAGGGATAGCCCACGAGGGCGAACCCGGCGACGGCGGCCGTGGACAGGGCGGTTGTGACCAACCGCAGCGTCAGGAAGTCGCCGAACGCGTGCTCCCCTCCAACGTCCGTGGCCTGGACCTCCCGCAGTTGCAGGTTGGCCAGCATGATGACGGGCATGGCCACGGCGAGGCCCAGGGTGTATCTGCCCACATCGGCGGGATCGCTCAGTTTGGAAAGGAGGACGACGACCCCCCACTGGCATGCACCGTGCAGGGCGTTGCCGAGGACGCTCCAAAGCGCATTTCGACCCAACCCAGGTCCTTGCTTCATCGGTTCGGAGGCGTCCATGGAAACGGACCTCACCCTCTGCCGGGGCGAATTCACCAGGGGACAGGCCCCCTCCCCCCCGGGCCGCCGCCGCACCCAACCCGATCGACCCGGCCCCTTCGCGCCTCCGGCCACCCCTTCCCGAGGGCGCGACCCGCCCCAGGACCATCTGGCCATGCCAAACCGATGGCGCAAGATGCTGGGATATTGCCACACCCTGGGACGCCCGTAAAGAACCGGTACCTTGCAATCCCCCCGGCGCCATACTACGCTCAGTGCGGACCGAGCGGCCCCCATTCGATCACAAGGCCCTGCGTCTTATCCCAAGCGGCCTGCCAGGAGGGACGTCGCCGGGCATTGCCTGGGACCCGGCGACCACGCAAAGCGGCTCCCCTCCCGGAGGTCCCCGGGAGAGGAAGTCCTGCGCCTCGGAGGAGGAAATGACCCAGAAGCACCCCGGCTCAGGCCCGCTGGATGGCGCGCCGCCCCCGCCGCGTGCTTGGGGCGAGGGACCGGATCCCACGGACCCCCCATGGTCCCGCCTTCTCCTCCCCATGGGGCTCATCCTCTGGCTGGCGCTTCAGGGCTACCTCCTGCTGATCCCCCTGTTCGGCAGGGCCACCTTGCCCGAGCCGGACGACTCGGTCCCGTACGCCCTGAGGGCTCACAGGCTGGCCCAATGCCCCTTTTCCGATTGTCCCGCACTGCAGGACCTGGCGGCGCAGTTCGCCCCACCCACCCAGGACCCGGAGGTCCTGCTGTACCGGCAATGGGCCGGCACCGCCTTCGGTTCGCAAAACCCCCTCTTCTCCCTGCTCCTGCTGGCCATGGGCCTGGCGGGCCTCGACCCCCTTGCCGCATACCGATGTCTGTACCTGGTGGCGCCGGCCGTTTTCGGCGCGGGATTCGCGTACCTGCTGGCCGTATCCTGGGGGGTTCCGGCCGCGGGGGTGGCGCTGCTGTTTCTGGCCTTCAAGGTCTTTCCCGACACCGGCCTCAACTTCCTGGTGCCCTCCAACCTGGCCATGGGGCTCTCCGCCTTCGTCCTGGCGCGCGTCATGGCCCGCCGGGGGCGCGCACCCTGGAGCCTCTCCGTCGGATGCCTGGCCCTCATCGGACTGCACCCGGTGGGCATCATCCTCACCGCCCTGTGCCTCGGCGTGGCCCTCTCCCTGTCCGGTTTCCGGCCGACATGGCGGATCTGGGCCCCGGCCCTCCCGGTCCTCCTCCTCGCCCTGGCGGCGGGGATCTGGCTCCCGCCGGATGTGTACAACATCTCCCATTTCTTCCGCAGGTTCGATGCGGGGGCGTTGCTGGCGGGGGGGGCCCTTTCCCTGGCCGCCGTCGCCGTGGAGCTGAGCCGGCTCAAGGACATCCTGTTCGGTCCGCTGCACCTCTTCTTCGCCGCCGTGGTCTGGGGCTTTTGCTGCGCCCCGGGGCCGCGTCGGGCCCTGTGCGCAAGGGTCCTGGGGATCCTCGGTCTGTTCCTGGCCGCATCCCTGTTCGCCCCCAGGCGATCCCCGGCGGACGTCTTTTTTCGGCTCTGGATTCCCGCGGTGGTGATGTTGTACGGGGCGGTGGGATACGGCACCTGCTGTTGCCTGCGGTTGACCCGCGAGTTGTTGCGGGATCGAAAGGGACGCCCGGCCCCCCCGGCGGGTCCCGAAATCCGGCGCCATTGGCCGGTCGCCCTCCTGGCCGTGCTCCTGGGGTACTGGCTCCAGATGGCGTTCTCCGGGGCCTCCCACATCCTCGTCACAGCGGAGCACTTCAAGAAGCGCCTCCCCCTGGCCGTATGCGACTCCCAGCCCCGATCCCTCCTGGATGAGGCGCGACCGGGGGATCGGGTGCTCTACCTCAGCGCCCTGGTCATGCCCCACTTTTTCCTCCGGGGGGCCCTGGGGCTGGGGGCCGTGTACTACCATCCCGTGCTGGGTCGGACCGAAACGGCCCGGCAGTGGCTCTCGCGGCCGGATGTGCGTTTCGCGGTGGCGTACAATCCCCTGGTGCATCATCCGGCCCTGGAGGACCTTCACGAGAGGCGCTGGGGGGTCTCCAGCCCCTCGGCCCATTCCAGCCCCTGGAGCGACCCCCGGGTGTACGGGTCCGTGTTGGAGGAGGACGCCGTCCCCATGGCCTCGTACAAGTGGGTGGAGATCGAGCCCAGGGGGGATGCCTTCCCCCGCACCCTGCGCCTCTGGGTGAGCAACGGGGGGAGCACCTGCCGCTTGAGGCTCATCCCGGTGGCCCAAGACGGGGAGCCGTTGATCCACGAGGAGGTGGTGCGGGAGATCCCGGGGGCGAGACAGGAGCCCATGAGGGACGAATATGAGAGCGCCCCCGACGTGCGGGGACGAACCCTGGGTCGAGGTCCAGCCGTCTTGCCCGTGGATCTGGAGATCCACCGGTTCGCGGGGCGGGCCAAGCGACTGAGGATCGTCTTCTCGGGGTGGAAGACCCCTGTGCGACTTCACGGCGCGGCCTTCGACGGATCCAACCTCAGATGGCCCTGGGAGCACAGGGCCGCCCTGATCCTCATGCACAGGAAATGGGAGGTGGCGACTCTGTGGTATTCCTTCGACCCCGCAGGCCTCCTTCCGCCCCCCCTCAATGCCCGTGCCGTGCGGGTCATGGATGACTGCGGGAGCTCTGTCCTGCTTCGCATCGACCGATGATCCCGAGGACGCGGGACGCACCCGGGACCGGTTTGACAGGCCGTCGACTCACCGGGTAACATTCCGCTGGAGCCCGCGCGGCGTCCCGCCCGCCGCATCCGCCCATCGACGCCCCGAGCCTCCCCCACGCCCCTGGGGACGGCGCTGCGATGGACTCCCACGGAGGCCCGGCACGGTGACATTCGGCGATCTGCTTCGAATCAGCGTCCGACAGCTGCTGCGCCAGCGGAGCCGGAACTTCGGGGTGGCCATGGCCGTGACATTGGGCACCGCCGGGCTGATCGTGGTCGTCACCATGGGGCGGGACGTCAAGGCGAAGTTGAACGAGGATCTCGAGCTCCTGGGGGGCGCCACGGTCCTCAAGGCATACTTCGATCCCCCTGGGGAGAGAAGGGACGTGCCTGCGCCGCAATCGTTTGGACAGGACACGTTGGCCGCCTTGAGGGGCATCCCCGGGATGAGCGCGGTCTCTCTCACGTCCTTCCGCAGCGGGGTCAGGGCGTACGTGGGCTCGCGCATGCACAGCGTCAGCGTCTTTGCCGTGGACGAAGTCTTCTGGCGGGTGAACGGCTTCACGCCGGTCAGGGGGGAGCTGTTCGGCCGGGAAGACGTGCGCCACAGGCGACTCGTCTGCGTGCTGGGCTCTGAGCTGGCCAGGACCCTGTTCGGCAGCGAGGATCCGGTGGGACGCCATGTGTCCATGGAGCGGGAGCTCTACCGCGTCGTCGGCGTCCTAGAGGGCGGGATCCTGGGGGACCGGACCCGGTTCGGCTTTGTTCCCATCTCCACGGCCCAGGACAGGATCCAGGGCCTTCCCGCCCCCAACCGCATCTACATGCGCTGCGCGAGCTGGGACGACGTCGCGGGGGTCGCCGCCGCGGTCGAGCCGGTGGTGCGAGCCCTTCAGCCCGCCCGAGGACTTCGGGTGGAGGTACCCTGGGATCGATTGAGACAGGTGAAGCGAACCGCGTGGTGGACGGAGCTCTTCGTCCACGTGGCCATCCTGGCCACCTTGACCCTCGGCGGGCTGGGCATCTGGAACATCATGATGGCCGGGGTCCGCGCCCGCACGCGTGAGATCGGGCTCAAGAAGGCCATGGGGGCCGCAGACGGGCACATCCTGGCCCAGTTTCTCACCGAATCCCTGTGTCTGAGCCTGGGGTCGGCCGCGGCGGGCGTGGCCCTGGGGCGGCTGGGCGTGGAGGTGGGCGCCGCCATGCTGGAGAGCCGCCCCCCGGAGCCCCTCTTCCTCGCCTGCGCGTGCGCCTCGCTGCTGTTCGCCGTCCTCCTGGGCCTGGCCGCGGGGCTCTACCCGTCGGTGCGGGCCAGCCGCCTGGAGGTGATGGCGGCCCTCAGATACGAATGAGACCATGCCGGAGCCGAGCCCCCTGCTGCACGCCACGGATCTCGCCAAGTCGTACCGAACCGAGGCGGGAGAGTTCTTTGTCCTGCGAAGGGTGAACCTGGAGATTCGAGGGGGGGAGATGGTGGCCATCATGGGGCCCTCGGGCTCGGGGAAATCGTCCCTGCTGTTCATCCTGGGCCTCTTCCAACGGCCCACCCGGGGGCGCTACCTGTTCGAGGGACGGGACGTGTTGACCCTCCATCGGCGGGCCCAGGCCGCCTTTCGGCGCCGGCGGATCGGATTCGTCTTTCAGAGCGCGGACCTCCTGGAGAACTCCACGGTGTACGAGAACTTGGAATATCCGCTGATCTATGCTAGGGTGAGGCGCGGTGAGCGTCGGGAGAGGATCCTCGGGGCCCTGGAGCAGGTGGGGCTGGGCGAACGGATTCACCACCCCTCCAACCTGCTGTCCGGCGGAGAACGGCAGCGGGTGGCCATCGCTCGGGCCTTCGTGAACGGGCCCCGGCTCATCCTGGCCGACGAGCCCACGGGCCAATTGGACAGCCGCAACTCCCAGCTCGTCATGGATCATTTCTCGGATATGGTGCGGGGAGACCACATGGCCGTGTTGATCGTGACCCACGACCCAGCCATCGCCGCCCGGTGCACCCGGGTCTGCGTGTTGCGGGACGGCATGCTGGAGGGGGCGTGACCCCGGGGGAAATGCGGTCGCGGGGGACGGCGAGCCGGGGATCGGGGGACGCCCGACGGCGAGGGACCCTGGGCGGGGCCGCGCGGGCCGTGGCCCTGCTCCTGGGGGCCCTGTGCATGGTCACCCACGCCGGGGCAGCGGCTGAGCCGGCCGCTTCCGCCCCCCAGGACCCCATGGATCTGGGGGCCTGCATCCAGATGGCCCTCACGCAATCGCCGTATTTCACCAAGAGCGCCACGGAGATCGAGATCCGGCGCCTGGATGAGTCCGACAGCCGCTGGTCCTTCCTGCCCACCGTGTCGCTGTCCACCCAGATCTACGTGTATCAGCCCCAGGAGCTGGACACCAAGGGGTACTCCATCGACATCGTCACCGGCCAGTTCAACCCGCTGGCCTCCCACTTCTCCCTCCAGGCCAGCAAGCTGCTCACGCGCATGGCCGTGCTCACCCATCTTCAGGCCATCGCCAACGGAATCCATCAGCTGAGCCAGAAACTCGTCCAGTTGGACCGCCGGAGGGAGATGGCCGCCCTGCAGGGAGAGGTCCTGGGCCTGGCCCGCCAGAAAGCGGCCTTCGTGCGGCAGCTCCAGGGCATGGGCAAAGCGTCGTCCCTGGAACTTCGGGCGGCAGAACATCAGGAGCGGGCGGCCCAGTCGCAGTGGGCGGCCATGGCCGAAGAAGGGGCCCTGGCCGAAGAGATCCGGCAGTTCCTGGGCCTCCCCCCGGAGATGCCCCTGCGCCTGAACTCGTCCCGGGCCAGGCAGCAGGCCCTCTTTGAGTTCGACCCGGGCGCCGCCACCCTGGAGCAGTGCCTGGAGAGCGCCCTGGAGCTCAAGATCCTGCGCATTCGGGAGCAGGTGCAGGAATACAGCATCTCCCAGGCCTACGGACGATACCTCCCCACGCTCTTCTTCGGCCTTCGCACCCCGGATCCCCTCAGCGCGGCCAACAACCGGGATCTGTTCTTCTCCGTGGGGATCAACCTCCCCGTCTGGGACGGCATGCAGCGCCTCAACAACATCAGCCGCCAGAAGCTGGTGCTCAGGCAGTACGAGGCCGAGACCGCGGCCAAGCGCGGCCAGCTGAGCACCCTGTGGAGGGAAGTCCAGGAACAGCGCCACAAGGCCGAGGCCGCCCTCCTGTTGGCCCGGTCGGCGGAGGAGCTGGCGGGCCTCCGGGAGACCCAGATCCGGATCAAGTACCAGGCCAACGGCCACGATCTGGGGACGCTCCTGGATGAGCGAATCGCCCACGCGGAGGCCCGCAGGCAGACCGCTACGAGGGCCCTGGAACTGGATCTGATCTGCCTTCACATCCGCCATCTATGCGGCGACCTGCTCAAGCGGTACGTCAACACCCTTGCCTGGAAGGAGTGAGGGATGTGCCGGGTCGTGGCGGCGGCGGGCGTCATCCTGTTGCTCCTGTGGCCCCTGGGGGCCCCGGCCGATCCCAGGTCACCGGCCCCCCCCAGGCCCGTCTCCGGCCGCCCGGCGGATATCGCCGTCCCGGGCAAGCTCTTCGCGGCCCTCAAGCGCCAGGTCACCATCCCCTTTCACGGCATCGTCACAAGCGTCACGGCCAAGCCGGGCCAGCCGGTCAAGGCCGGAGACGAACTGGCCCGCTTCAGCCTGGCCCCGGAGGTCGCCCTGCAGCTGCGCCGCCGAGTCAACCCCACCCTCCTCAAGGAACTGGAGATGCAGATGGCGGGCCTGGAAAAGAACCTGGAGCATCTCCAGGCCAAGCTCAAGGAGTTGCGCCTCCTGGTCCAGCAAAAGATGGCCAGCGCCGAGAGCCTCAACCAGGTGGAGAGGGAGGTCCAACACGTCCTCAGGCAGCGCGACGTCCTAAAGGAGCGCCTCGATCTGGAGGGCAGATTGGCTCGAGAGGACCGGGAGCTGCTCACCAAGCAGCTGGGAGGGGCCCTGGTCGCCGGCAGGATCCCCAGGGAGGCGCCCGTCATAACCCCCATAGCCGGCCACGTCCTCTGGGTGAATCCCGAGTGCCGCGTGGACGCCGAGCTGGGCCCGGGAAGCCCCGTGGCCGTGGTGGCCGTGTTGAACCCCATGAGGATCCGGGCCCTCGTGTACGAAAACGAGGCGCTCCAGCTCAAACCGGGAGATGCGGCCGAGTTCGCCCTGGAGTCGTTGGCCGGCCGCAAGTTTCCGGCTCGCGTAATGAGCGTCCCGTGGACCCCCACCACGCCGGCCCTGGACCAGCCGTCGTACTACGAGGTCGAACTGGAGGTGGCCAACCCGGAGTACCTCCTCAAGGAGGGGCTCAAGGGCGTGGTCACCTTCGGCGCCCCCGCCCAGACGCCCCCGGGCTGACCCCCATCGGCCGAGATGCCGGGCCCGATGCCGTGGATGGACTCAAGTGGCAACGACCTGCTGCGGGCGGCTCTCCGATCCCGGGCGCCCTCGCGGCCGCCCGCCGAGGGGAAATGATCAATCACTGCATTGGCGATGATGATGTGACATGCCGGCCTTGCGGGATGGCCGGGGGGAAAAACCCCAATCTCTTGCCCGGCCCTCCCCCGACGAAGGACTCCCTTGAGGCCATGCCGCCGGGGGGCGGCGCCCGGTGGGGCGCGCCCTTCCCGCCCCTGTCTCCCGCGCCCCGGACAGTCTCCCCCCTCGGGGCCGCGCCATGACCCTGCGGCTGCCTCCATGGCCGGGCCCGCACCGGGGCCGAAGCATCGTGGCCCGCTTCCTCCATCTGCTCTCGGCCCAGGCGATGGAGGCCGCCTTGAGCGCCCTGTTCTTCCTGTACCTTGCCTGGAAGGACCCCGCCCTCTACGGGGCGGTGATGTACGCCCTGGCCGCAGGGAGCATCGCCATGAAGGCGGTTCAGTTCGGCCTGTACTATCCCCAGGTGACCTCCACGGCGCGCGCGGGGCCTGGCCGCGCCCCCTGCATTGCGGGGCAGGTCAACCTGATCAAGCTCTTCCTTCTCGGTCCGGTCATCGCCCTTGTGGGAGGCTTGGTGGTCTTCGGCGACTTTTCCGGGGACACCGCCGCCGTGCTGGTGCTGCTGGTTCTGGGTTTCACCGGGGAGGCGTTTGCCGAGACCTTCTTCGCGGACCTTCGGATCCGGGGCCGCCAGGACGCCGAGGGGCGCATCCGCATGGCGGGCTCGGTCCTCGGGTACGGCCTGGGGTTCGCCGCGGCGACCCTGGGGGGACCGGCTTCGGTGGTGGCGTGGTTCAAGCCGTTGTCGGCCGCCGTGCAACTGGCCATGGGGCTCAGAGCCCACCGGGAGGCCTACGGGGCCCTGCCGCCGCTTTTCGCCGACGGGCGGGAGGCCGTGGGGCTCTTTCGGTCCGCCGCCGTCTTCGCCGCCATCGAGATCCTGGGCATCGTGTACAACAAGACCAACATCTTCTTCCTGGAGAGGGAGACGGGAATGCTGGGCGTGGGGGTGTACAGCGCCACCTGGAACCTGGTGGACCCCCTTTCCACCCTGGGATCGGAGCAGTTTCTGGGACGAGTCATCTTCCCCTTGCTGGCCCCCCTGTGGGGCGCCCAGCGGAAACGCGCCTTGCGCCTCATCCGCGCCACGTCCCTTTGGCTTCTGGTCGCAGCCCTCCCCCTGGTCCTGGTGCTCCACGTGGAGAGCGAGCGGCTCATCGGCCTCATCTATCCGGACGCCTTCCGGGACGCCGCCTGGATGCAGCGCCACCTGGCCTGGACCGTGCTCCTCTCCTTCGAGAACAACCTGTTCGCATATGCCATGATGGTGGCGGAGCGAAGCAGGATGCTCCTGCTGTTCGCCGTCATCACCACCCTTCTCAATCTCCTGCTCAATGGATTGCTGATCCCGGCCCTGGGACTCCTGGGAGGATGCCTGGTCATCCTGGCGACCAAGGCCGCCATGACGGCGCTGACCCTGGCGTACTGCCAGGGCCGGTGGGGCCTGTTCCGCCTTTCCGACCTGCTGTTTCCGGGGGGCCTTTGGGCGACGGCGGGGTTGCTATATCTGCTCCTGAGTCCGGTTCTGGGGCGGGAGCCCGCGCTCATCATGGCCCTGGGCGCGTGCGGAGCGGCCGCCCGGAGATGGGGCCGACGCTTCCTCGGGGAGTTCTCCGGCCGCGGCGATCCTCCCACGCCTCCAGGAGGACCCGGCCGGTGAGGCCCGCCATGCGATCCAGGGTGAAGCGGGAGACGGCCCGCGCCCTGGCCTTCTCCCCCATGAATCGCCGTCTTGCCTCATCCCCAAGCAGGCCCGCCATGGCCGCCCCCAGGGCCTTCGGGTCTCCGGGGGGCACGAGGAGCCCGGTGGCGCCGTCTTTCACCAACTCGGGGATCCCCCCCACCCTGGTCGCCGCAACGGGAATGCCCATGGCCATGGCCTCGAGGATGACATGGGGAGATGCCTCCCGTATGGAGCTCACGGCGAGGAGCCAGGCCCGGCCCAAGTGGACCCTGGGATCCACGCTGCCCGGGAGCAGATGGACCCGCCCGGCCAGATGGAGACGATTCACCGTCCGTCGCACGAGGCCTCCCAGGACCCCGTCCCCGACGATCTGCAGCCGCGCCTGGGGGATCTTTCTTGCCACCAGGGCAAAGGCCTCCAACAGGGTGGAGGGATCCTTGTCCTGGACGAGTCGCCCCAGGAAAAGGACGGTGGGCTCCCGTGCCTGCCCCTGCCGCCAGGGGACGAAATGACTCGCATCCACGCCGTTGGGGATCACGGCGATGCGCATGGGATCCACGCCCAGCCGGTCCGTCATGATCCGCTTGAGGGCCTGGGCATTGCAGATGATCCGGTCACTCCAGGACCACAGCCGTCGCTCGTGCTGCCTGGGCAGGAGGCTCCGGTACCCGGAGACCACGACGGGCACCCGGGCCAGCCTCCCCAAGACCCGCCCCCAGATATTGGGCACCGCCGTGAGGGTGTAAAGGATCTGGGGCCGCCGGCGCCTGAGGTGGACGGCCAGGTTCAGGATCGCCGCAGGGCTCACCCAGGAGTCCTCGGACATCCGCCGGATCGCGCAGCCGGCCTCCCGCGCCATGGCCAGCATGGCGTCCCCACGGCGAAGGATCCACAATTCCGGCGAGAACGTGGCGCGATCCAGGTGGCCCAGGAGCTGGACGGCATAGCGCTGGGTGCCGCCGAACTCCAAGTCCTGGAGCAGGAGCACCAGGCGGAGGGGCCTGGGCCGGTGGGGGTCGGAAACGGTCAACTTTTCGCCTCTTCACTCAATCCCCCGGGGCCGGAAGCAGCTCCCCATAGAGCCTCAAGATCCGCTCCGTGTTGCGTCCCATGTCGAACTGCTCCCGGACCCTGTCTCGCCCCCTGGCCGCCATGGCCAGTGCCGATTCGCGGTCTGCCGCCATGCGGGCCACGGCGCGGGCCAGGGCCTCCGGATCCCCGGGGGGCACCAGTCGGCCCGTGACCCCGTCCTCGATGAGCTCCGGTATGCCCGACACTCGGGCGGCGATCACCGGGAGGCGATGAAGCAGGGCCTCCAGGATGACCGTGGGGATGCCGTCCCGATCCCCGGTTCGATCCACCACGCTGGGGGCCAGGAACAGGTCGGCACGGGCGTAGAGCCCCGTCACGCGCTCGTGGGGGAGGAACCCCAAGAAGCGCACCCGCTCCCGCAATCCCAGCCGGTCCGAGAGGGCCTCCAGTGCCCGGCGCTGGGGTCCGTCCCCGGCCAGGACGAGCCGGAAGTCGAACCCCTGGCCACGCAGGACGGCGCACGCCCGAATCAGGACATCGAACCCCTTCTTGGGCACCAGACGGCCCACGGCCAGCAGGCGGTACGGAGGCCGCAGGGCCACCGGGGCCTCCGGGCACCCCGTCAGAGGGGCTCCGTTGCGGGTCACGTGAAATCTCTCGAGATCCACGCAGTAGCGGCTGGCCAGATACTGGGCGTTGTACCCCGTCTCGCTTCGAACCAAGGCCGCTTCCCGGATCTTCGTCTCCAGGAGCCCATCGGGCGGATGGATGTCCCAGGCCCGGGCCGTGAAGCTGAACGGGATCCCCGTGAGGCGCGAGGCGGCCCAGGCCGCCGTTGCCGGGCCGCAGGCCCACGGCGCGTGGATGTGTTCGATCCGCTCCTGCCGAAACCGGCGGGCGAGCCGGAACCCGCAGGCCAGGGCCCAGAGATTCTCCGCGGCCTTCTCCAGCCCGCGGGTGGGGCGGATCAGGGCTTCCCGCAGCACGCCGCCGGCCGCCCGCGGGGCCCGACGGGCCCACCAGAGGATCTCCAAGGGGATTGCGCAGGCCGACCGGAGGCCCAACCGCTCCACGGGTCCGTCATAGGCGCCCATGGCCCTGGACAGACCCCGGTCCCGCCGACCGTACAGGCAGAAGACCGCCACGGGCAGGCCCGCGGCCCTGAGCCCGGCCACCTCCCCGAAGATGAACGTCTCCGAGTCTTTGGGAAACCACAGGAGCACGTACGCGGTGCGGTGAGGCCTCATGCCGGATCGTCGTGGGCCGCGGGCGCATGGCAACGCCCGGGGCCGGGATTCGCCAGGGACGACAGCGTCACCGGCAGGGCGTCCATCTCCTCGAGGAGCCAGCGCGTCATCCGCCCCAGCCTCGCCAGGAACCGCTCCACATGGGCCTCGCTGGGGTGCGCGGGGCTCCCCCCCGGCATGAGTTCGGAGGAGTGAAAGAAGAGGTTCAGGACCCGTCCCCCGCGCCTGCGGTGCAGCCGGGCCGCCAGCTTCATCCGGCCCAACCCCGTCCAGACGGGCTGGACGGGCAGGGAGCCGGCCCGGCTCGCCAGCAGCGACACCCATGTGCGGGGGACCAGGTTCCTTTCCCTCGCCCGCTCCAGCAGGCGGCCCAGGCCGGGGACCACGGGCACGATGGTCAGGGGGACCTCCAGGAGCGGAGATCCGCCCGGCGAGGCAGGGTCCGCGGGATCCGGGAAATAGGGGTCGCACGGCGCCCGCAGGTGATCGGGCCCCGCGCCGTAGCAACGCATGGGCGCCACGCTGCTATCCACGGCGTACCCCTTCCCGGCCAGGATCTCCAACATCCTGGGGCCCAGGTTGAAGCGCCCCATGCGGAAACAGTTGGGCGCGAACCCCATCCTCCCCAGGGCGGCCTCCAGGCTCTCCATCTTGGCTACGAGGGCGGCCCCGGCCCGGGACTCGGAGGAGACGGGTCGCCCCCCGTCCTGGGAATCCAGGGGGGGGGTGTTCCACGGGTGGAGATGGGCGCCGATCTCCCCCCGCCATCGCTCGCCCAAACGCCCCAGCAGCTCTCCCAGCGCCGGGTGACGCGCCACCTGGTACGAGATGAGGAGCGTGGGGCGAATCCCCGCATCACGAAACAGGGGATCCAGGCGCCCCAGCCAGGGAACGTTCCTTACCGGTGCTCGGCCACGGGCGTATTCCCCGGTGAAGAGACCCTCCTCCTCCACGTCGATGCTCACCACCAGCCGCACGCGCCCGTCCCCCGGCCCCGTCCATCGGGGGGCCCGGGCCGGGCCGGCACCGGGGGGGGGATGCGGCGTCATGGGGCCAGGGAGGACCTCTCGAGGATCGATCGCGCCATCATCTGCGCCACCCGCTCTCTGCCCCAGTCGGTGAGGTGCACGCCGTCGTCCTGGTACGCGGGGGCAGAGCGGCCGCACAGGGCGTTGCGCAGATCGACCAGGTACGGCCTCCCGTAAAGTTTCCCCAGGATGGCCTCGTAGGGGACTGTGAAGTTCCTCCGCACCGCGCCGTGCCCGGCCGCGGTGGCGATGGCGCCCTTTTCAACGCCGGCCCCGTCTCGGGATCCGTCGCACTCCTCCGCCCAGAGAACGGGCTGCCAGAACAGGAGGAAGGCCGCGCCCTGGCAACGCGCCAGTCGATCCAGGTGATCGTACCTGCGCGCGGTCGCCTCCGCCATCTGGCGAACCAGGCCAAGATCCGGGTCCATGGGAAGGGCCACCTGGTGGAGCTTGTCGTAGAGCTCCCAGGTGAAGGAGGCATAGCCCGCCGCCACGAGGGGCTTGAGCAACCCGATGGGGCTCTGATAGTAGCTCTCGATGAGCCCCCGGACCTTTCGGTACCCGTGGTGCGCGTACGGGGTCCGGCATTCGGCCAGGTACTTGGCGTCATTGGCCCCGTCGTAGAACACGATGAGGTCAGGGGACTCGCCGCTCTCCTCCAGGAGCTTCTGGAGGTACTGGCTCTCCAGGAGGGAGTTGAACGAGTTGACCCCGAAGTTGCTCACGGTGAAATGCCACGGCGAGCGCCCCTCCGCGTTGAGGAACTTGGCGAGGAAGCTGGGGATGGTCCGGTCGTCACGGTCCGTGGCGCCCCGGACCGTGGAGCCCCCGAAGACCCATACGGCGCGGTTTCTGGCGGGATCGATCGAGAGGCGGTTGTGGGCTGTGGGGCGCACCCCGGACGACATGAGAAACAGGGTGTGGGCGTCGTACACGGCTCGACTCCCCTCCCGGGCGTGGCCGTACAGGACGAAGTTGGCGGCGGTCACGACGAGGAAGCTCAGGACCTCCAGCGCCGCGGCGGCCGCGAGGCACCATTTCGCGGCCCGGATCAGCCTTCTCCCCAACCCGCCCATGCCCTTCCCCCGTCGGCTCCATGAGGCCCAGTGGATGGTACCACAGCAGGGGGCCCGCCGAAAGGGGATCCCCCCTTGTACTGCCTCGGTTGCCAAGGGCCGGCGCCATGGCCACTCATCGGGGAATCCCTCTGTCCCCCAGTTCGCCGCGGGGGGGAGTCATGGGGAGCCCGTGGCGGAAAGACACCGGGGGAGGCCCCCTCTCCGGACGCTATTCCTTGACATCACGTGCGCCTGCGCCTAGACTGGAAGTCCTTCG
>CAZEPJ010000043.1:0-40610 GCA_964514105.1 uncultured Desulfarculaceae bacterium
CGTCCTGGCCCAGATTGACTTCCCGGGCCCCTTGATCTATTCTTCGGGATAGGCTTTCCTCGGCCGCAGCCAAGCACGACCCCAACGGAGAGATGCCCGAGTCGGCTGAAGGGGCTCGCCTGCTAAGCGAGTGTAGGGCCTAAAACTCTACCCCGGGTTCGAATCCCGGTCTCTCCGCCAGTGCATGCCGTGACCCACCTGCGGGTGGGTTTTCTCTTTCATGCGCCTTGCATCGGCCGGACAGCACAAGCCCCAGCGGGCAGGCGGACGCTTCTGTTTCATTCGAACATGGCCTTGCGCTTCAGTGGCCGGTTTCGACTCCCCACGGACCTGTCCGTGACTCGGAGGCCCCTTGGGGGCCCAGTTCTGGATCCGCCGGCATGCGGCATGCTATCTTGGGGGGCGTTGGCTGCCCGGAAGGCTGAACCCCGCGCCGCGGCGGTCCGGCCCGGGTCTCGACACGGGAGCGCGGGAGGGGCATGGTCGTGAAAGGGGTCAGGGAGAGCCTCACCATCCACACCCCCGAGCATGTGGGGCTCACCTTGCGGCTCGCGGGCCTGGGGACGCGATCCTCTGCCTTCGCCATCGATGTGGCGCTGCGGTCTGTGGCCGTCCTGTTTCTCTTCGTGGGGGCGATGCTGCTCATACGTTGGCTCCCCGCCCTGGACCCCACGGGGTGGCTCAAGGACCTGTCGGGGACGTGGATCCTGGCCATCGCCTTCCTCGGGTACGGGATCCTGGATCTGGGGTACTTCATCCTCTTTGAGGGACTGTGGAGCGGACAGACCCCCGGCAAGCGGCTCCAGGGGATCCGGGTCATTCGAACCGGCGGCCGGCCCATCGGCTGGTCCGAGTCCGCCATCCGCAACATCCTGCGCGCCGTGGACCTGCTCGGCGGCTTCTACCCCATCGGCCTTCTGGTCATGTTTTTGAGCCCCAAAAGCCAGCGGCTGGGCGACTATGCGGCGGACACGGTGGTGGTCTTGGAGCGGACCATGGCCCTGCCCGCCGAACCCAGGGTCGACCAGGCCGCTGCGCCGGCCTCCATCCCGGACCTGGATCTCCATCTGGCCGCCATGCCCTCCCAGGACTACCGCCTCATCCGGACCTTCCTGGATCGGCGCCCGGGCATGGACGCCTCCCACCGCAGCCAGATCGCCCGGAGTCTCGCCCATCGCCTCATGAAGGCCTGGGCCATCCCGCCCAGGGCCGATCTTCCCTACGAAGCCTTCCTGGAGACCGTGGCCCGCCAGTACGAACGACGCAAGCGGGCGCTCTGAGCCGGAGCAACGCCGCCAGCTTTGCATCTGGGCCATCTGATATCCTCCGGTCGCGGGGCCTTGGACACCCCCCCGGCGAGGTGGGGCCTCCCGCCTGCCCGAATGTCCCGCCATGCCAGGCCGATCCCCGCCCGCGGTTCCCCTGGGCATTGACACCAACCCATTGATTTGGTAGGAGAGGGCAAAAAACAGGAGGCGCCCATGGCAGGGGACAGCCCGACCGATCAGTCACCCAAGCTCTCCATCCGCCTCATCGGCGTCCGACCGGGGACATCCCAGGACGCCATGGTCTCGGCGTTGCAGCGCCTGTACAAGGGAAAGGAGGCGGAAGAGATCCGCCGCGTCCTGTCCAGGCTGCCCCTCCTTCTCACTCGCTCGGCGGACGAGGCGCAGGCCCGGAAGATCCAGAAGTTCATCGAGGCCCAAGGGGGGATCGTCGAGATCGCCCCCGAAGCGCAGCCCACACGGCAGTCGGAGCCCCAGGTCGGGCCGGCCCCCGCGCCTGCGCTCGCCGAAAAGCCCGCCGGCGCAGCCTCCCCCGGACCCCTTCCTTCGGGAGTGACGGGCCGCCCCCCCGGCGTGGAGCGCAGGGTCAGACCCCGGGTCCACAGCGGCCTGGAGCTCCGCCCCATGGGGACCGGGGAAATCCTGGACCGGGCGTTCCGCCTGCTGCAGCAGAACTTCTGGCTCTTCTTCCTGATCCTTCTCATCCCGGAGGCGCTCTCCTTCCTCGTGGAACAGGGGGTGGCCCTGGTGGTCATCGGGGGGGTTTCCCAAGAGATGTCGGCTGCCGCCCTGGCGGGGGGCGGAATCTCCGCCCTGCTGGCCTTCGTCGTATTCATCATCATCTTCATCTGGGCCCAGGGTGCCATGATCCATGCCGTCTCCGAGACGTATCTGGGACACGATACCACCCTTCGAGCCTCGTACAGCGCCATGCGCCCTCGACTGGGGGGCCTCATGGGCACCATGATCCTCATGTGGTTTTTCGTGGGTCTCGGGGTCGTGCTTCTCGTCATCCCGGGGGTCATCCTTCTGGTCATGTGGCTCATGACGGACAAGGCGGTCGTGCTGGAAGGGAAAAAGGGCATGGGGGCCCTGGGGCGCAGCCGCGAGCTCATGGCGGCCCGAACCGAGCCCGGTTTCTGGAATGGGCCCAAGGTCAAGGCCAGTGTCATCATCCTGGTCTGCGTGGTCGTTGCCATCGGCATCCACCTGATCCTGCAGATCCCGGCCCTTGTCCTCAATGTGGCCATACCCGACAGCCTCCTGATGCACTTGATCAAACAGGCCCTGAGCGCCCTGGCCGGCGCCGCGGCCACGGCGTACGCCTCCATCGCCATGATCCTGTTCTACTATGATATCCGCATCCGAAAGGAGGGCTTCGATCTGAAGATGATGGCGGAATACCTGTAGCCTGCCGCCGCAAAGATGCGCGCCTCACTCTGCTCAGGGAAGGCCTCCCGTTCATTGCCCTGGGGTCAGGATTCTTTCCACAGCCTGTTCCCGCGACTCGATGAGATGGATCTCCAGACCCGTCCGGACCCGCTCCGGGAGTGCGTCCAGGTCGACCTGGTTCTTTCGGGAAGGACGACGGCCTTGATGCGTGCCCTCTGAGCCCCCGGGAGCTTCTCTCCAAGAACGGATACGGGCAGGGTGCGCCCCGTGAGGGTCAATTCCACCGTGGCAACCACATCCCGTCGTGCTTCCCTGCCGGTGAAGAGGGACAGGAGGGCCATGGCGATGGCCAACCGGGCGGAGGGGCCATCCTTTGGGATTGCCCCAGCTGGGACATGGATATGGACGTCTTTGCCCTGAATCGCGTCCTCGGGGATGGCGAATTGCCTGGCCTGGCTGCGGAGAAAGCTCAAGGCGGCCTGGGCCGATCTCCTCATGACTCCCCTCAGGGACCCCGTGAGCAGAAGCTCCCCCTTCCCCTTCATGGACGTGGCCTCCACGAAGACGATGTCTCCACCGAACTGAGTCCGGACCAGGCCAGTGACCACGCCTACCCGATCCCTTTCCTCGGCCACTTCTTGGTAGAATGGACCTGGGCCCAGGAACACGGCCACCTCCTCGGCGCCGACATCAATGGCCTGGCGCCGGCCGCCACGAATTCCCTGGCGATCTTAGGACAGACCGAGGCGAGTTGCCGCTGCAGATCCCTCAACCCCGCCTCCAGTGTAATCCGCAATGATCAACGGAAGGGCCTCGGCGGAAAGGCGGGGAGGGAAATCGACCAGGCCGTGGTCCTCCACGAGCCTCGGGAGCACGTGACGCGCCGCGATCTCGGCCTTCTCCTCGTCGGTGTAGCCCGAGAGCTCCAAGATCTCCATCCGATCCAGCAGAGGCGGGGCGATAGGGTCTGTCATGTTGGCCGTCAAGATGAACATGGCCTCCGGGAGGTCGAAGGGGACGTCCCTGTAGTGGTCCATAAACCGCCGGTCTTGATCCGGATCTAGCACCTCCAGGGGGGCGGATGCAGAATTCCCCTTGACCTCTTGGCCTAGTTTGTCCACCTCGTCCATCATGAAGACCGGGTCGATGCACCCCACCCGGCGGATCTCCTGGACGATCCTCCCGGGCATGGCCCCGGCGCACTTGCGACGATGCCCCCTGATTTGGGCCTCGTCCCTGACACCGGCAGGGAGATCCGCACGAATCTCCTCCCCAGCGAGCGGGTGATGGATCGGGCCATGGACAGGAGGTAGTCGACGTACGTGATGTCAATGGTGTACTGATTGGGAACGGGAAGCGCCCTTTCGAGGCGGTTTAGCTCCCTCAAGGCGATCTCCCGGGCAGCGGCCGGCGTGGCGGATGACTCCACGGCGGTGACCTGACGGCGCCGGGACACGCTCAAGGACCGCGCATGGCCCAGGCGCCAACGTAGGCGTGGGTCACCACAGATCGGTGTTTGAGACCCGTTGGGGGAAGCTTCGTCGAGGGGTCGCTGGGGGGCCAATGTACTGCGGCGCATGAGGAGATTCTTTCCTCGGTCGGGTCGGAAAGCCCGGACGGTTCAGATCCGCAACCGCGCGTTGGAGACACTTGCCGAGGGCCCGGAGCGCTGTGGAAAGGCCGCCGGCGTCGCGCAGTCCGGGCACATCCCATATGCGCAGGAGTTGATCCGACAGGCCGTCGATGAGCATCCCAAGATCCTCCTCATCGGCGGAAGGGATGGATGCTCACGGGCGTTCACAGGATACGCCGTACGGTTCGCCGGAAGCATGAACTTCGAGATCGTGGCACTGAGCTGGCTGGGGCCGGGGGTGCAAGACGATCCCTCATCCGAAGGCGGACGGCGCGCGCCCCATCGAGATCGCATCCGTTGGGGCATTTGGTCTCGAGCGGTTGCGGGAAGCGGCGGCCCACGAGGGAACCGCATGCCGACATGTGTCGGAAGGGGGTCGCCTGGAGGAGTGCATTGCGAGGACGTTGGCGCGAACACGTCGGGTGGAGTTCGTCCTCAAGGAGGGCCAAAGGATTCCGGATGGGAGGGGTTGAAGGTCGCCGTCCCGGTTCATTGCCTTTGGGCCGAGGCCGCCCCATGAGGAAGCGAACAACCAGGGAGGAGGGCGCAACGGCTGATGAAACGGGGGGGCGAAGAAACCATGGGGAAAGCTGGTTGGGTACGGGATGCTGACGGCTTGCTGCTGCGCCGGGGTCTTTTTGAATGAGGAGTGTGCAGGCGGCAGCCGGCGGGGCCGAGGCGTTGTCCCTCATGGAGAAGGAGAACTACCACCTGATCCTGACGGACTTGCCAATGTGGAAAAGGTCGACGGCATGGAAGTTCTCTCCCGGGCCAAGGAGCGGAGTCCGGATGATGAAGTGATCATGCTCACAGGCCTCGCCACGGTCAACTCGGCCATAGAGCCCATGAAACGAGGGGCCTTCCATTACGTCCCCAAGCCGTACCGAATCGAGGAGGTGCGAGGCCTCGTTGGGCAGGCCCTGAAGAAGAAGCGACTCAAGGAGGAGATCAAGGCCCTGAAACAGGACCTGAAGGTTCGGGCCGAGATGCCATTCATCATCGGGAAGGACCGAAAGATCCCGGAGCTCTTGGAGACCGTGCGTCGCATCGCCCCCACGGACTGCGACGTCCTGATCATGGGAGAGACCGGGACCGGCAAGGAACTCATCGCCCAGGCCATCCACCAGGCCAGCGGCAGGGCGGATGGGCGATTCGTGGCCTTCAGTTGATGGGCCTTTGCTGAGGACCTCCTGGCAAACGAGTTCTTCGGCCATGAAAAAGACGCCTTCACGGGGGCCAGGGCAGGCCTGTTTGAGGCCGCGGACGGAGGCACCGTCTTTCTGGACGAGATCGGCGACATGCCCGCCTCCATGAAGGTCAAGCTCCCGGGCCTCATCCAGGAGAAGTCGATCATGCACGTGGGAGGGACTCGGTCGATCCCGGTGGATGTGCGCGTGGTGGCTGCGACCAACAAGGACCTCAAGAGGCTCGTGGCGGAACAGGGCTTCCGGGCGAATCTGTACTCCCGGCTCAATGTAGTGACGCTCGCGGTCCCGCCCCTGGCAGACCGCCCCGGTGATATCCCGCTGTTGGTCAGGCGCTTTCTGGAAAAGTACGAAGGAAACGGGGCAAGGTGATCCGGGGCATGAGCGACGAGATGATGGAGTGTCTCGTGAACTACACATTCCCCGGAAACGTGCGGGAGTTGGAGAACATCATGGATCGCGCCGTCAGCCTGGGCACGGCAGAAGTCCTGGATGTGCGCGATCTGCCCCAAGAGCTGTGCATGGGCCGGTTGCGCCTGATTCGGCACTGATCCGGGTTCCTGGCCATACTGGAGCAGAACGAGCGGACCTACATTGAATGGGTCCTCGCGCACACGGGTGGGAGAAGGACTCGGGCCGCCGAGATCCTTGGGATCGGCCGGGTCTCTCTGTGGAGGAAGATCAAGGCCTACGGGATGGAAGCACGACCCCGCAGTCCGTCCAACTGATCCGCATATCTCGTTTATTCTTGACGTCGGGCCACCTATTTGCTACGTTCACGCCGTCTCCCGAAGTGCGTCTGAGAGAAATGCGTAACGATGATAATGGGATGATGCCGTAAGGTATCCGCTGGAGAGTGGGAAGATGGCGATGCCGCTCCTGTTCAGGACGGTCCCGGTGGTGGCTGTGGCGATGTTGCTCTGGTCGACTCCGAATCCCCTTTGGGCCTCGGGGGCTGGCCCCGTTCAACCCACGACGCCCTGGTGGGTCTGGCCGGTCATCCTTTTCTTCTTCTGCTTCGTCCTGGGGATCATCGCAGTCCTGGCCGGCGTCGGGGGCGGGGTTCTCTATGTGCCTTTGGTGAGCGGGTTCTTCCCGTTCCACCTGGACTTCGTCCGGGGCGCAGGGCTCATGGTGGCCCTGGCCGGGGCCCTGGCGGCCGGGCCTGGACTGCTGCGCCGCAACCTGGCGAGCCTGCGGCTGGCCCTTCCGGTCGCGGTGATCGCATCGAGCTGCGCCATCGTGGGCGCCTTCATGGGCCTGGCCTTGCCCACCAATGTGGTGCAGATCTGCCTCGGGGGGACCATCGTCTTCATCGCCGTCCTGCTTCTGACGTCCAAAAACGTGGAACGCCCCGAGGTGAACAAGCAGGATGCCGTTGGGGCCGCCCTGGGGATGCAAGGCATGTACTGGGAGCAGTCCCGCGGAGAGGATGTGGCGTGGAAGACCCACCGCACCCTTCAGGGACTGCTGCTCTTCATCGTGATCGGCATCATGGCGGGGATGTTCGGCTTGGGCGCGGGCTGGGCCAACGTGCCCGTGCTCAACCTGCTCATGGGGGCCCCTCTCAAGGTGGCCGTGGGCACCAGCAAGTTCCTCCTGTCCATCACGGACACCTCCGCCGCCTGGGTCTATCTGAACCAGGGATGCGTGATCCCCCTCATGGCGATTCCGTCCATCGTGGGGCTCATGCTGGGATCGTTCGTGGGGGTCCGCATCCTGGCGGTAGTCAAACCCAAGGTCATCCGGTACCTGGTCATCGGGGTCCTGTTTTTCGCCGGGGCCCGGGCCCTCTGGAAGGGACTGGGCCTGTAGGGAGGTGCATCCATGGCGTCGTCGTCCAAGGCCCCCCGCGAACAGAACGTGTACGCCAACCTCCTCTTTTACGGGAGCTGGGCCGGGATCTTCCTCATGATCGTCACGTACGTGGTGTACGTGGCGGGCATCCTGGCGCCGTACGTCCCCCTGGAGGAGATCTCCGTGTACTGGTCTATGCCGGTGGGACACTATATCCAGGAGGGCGACGTGCCCGTGGGGTGGGGATGGCTCTCCCTGCTGGGAAAGGGGGATTTCCTGAATTTCTTGGGCATCGTGCTGCTGGCGGGGCTGACCGTGGCCTGCTTTCTCACCCTCATCCCGGCGTACATCAAGCGGAAGGACTGGACCTTTGCGGCCATCGCAGCGGCGGAGGTACTGGTGCTTTGTCTCGCGGCCTCCGGTATCCTTGGTACAGGAGGGCACTGAATCCGGGAAAATGGGGAGGCAAGCGTCATGAAGATCCTGGTCGCGGTGGACAAGAACCCCGAGTCCCAGAATGCCCTTCGATATGCCTGCCACCTGTTGGACCACTTCGACGCGGAGGTGGACGCGCTGCACGTGCGGCGGGATGCCGTCGACGTCACCCTCGAATCATTCGATGTCCCCTTCGTGAAGCGGAGCGACCCGGAGGAATGGTTTGGGGCCAGGGCGCGGGAGGTGGAAAGCCAGATCGTGGATGCCTGCCGGGTCTGCCTGGCGGGCAGGGTCCCGTGCGAGGCGAAGATCGTCGTCGGCGAGCCCACCGACGAGATCCTCCGAGCCGCCCGGGACGGCGGCTACGACATGATCGTGCTGGGATCTCGCGGGTTCTCCTCCCTGGCGGGATTCGTCCTGGGCTCGGTCCACACAAAGATCCTGCATCACGCGCCCCTTCCCGTCCTGATCGTCCACGAGGTGCGAGAGATCCGCCGCATTCTCGTGGCATACCGGGGGTCTCGCTGCGACCAGGCCGCACTGCGCTTCCTGGCCCCGCTGCTGGCCCGGAAGAAACCGGAGGTCACGGTCCTGCACGTGCAAGAGACCGCCCTGGAGGAGAGCGACGGCTTTGCCGAGGCGTGTCTGCTTCAGGGCCGGGAGACGCTGGCCGGGGCCGGCCTGCACCCGGTCGCCAAGGCGGCCCGGGGAGACTTCGCGGAGGAGGCCCTCAAGGAGGTCGTGACCGGGGACTACGATCTCGTGGTCCTCGGAGCTTACGGCCATCAACGCCCCAAGTTCCTCAAGATCATCAGCGACGAGGCCATCAATCTCGTCAGCAAGACCATGCGTCCGGTCCTCGTCTATCGAGACAAGGGCGACTGAGCCCGGAAGATCAGCCATCCATGCTCCATGGGGTCAAGCAGCGCCTCCGTCTTCTGTCCCGCGACCTGTGGGGGCTGACAGACTACACGGAGGCCCCGCACCGCTATCAGCGCCTGAGGCGCAATATGGTCATCCTCGGGCTCATGGGCACGCTTGTCCCCATCGTGATCATGGCGGTGGTCAACCAGTACCAGTACCAGCAGGCGCTCAAGGCGGAGATGGTGCACCCCTTGCGCGTGCTGGTGAACCGAACCAAGCACTCGTTCGAGATGTTTCTCACCGAACGCCTCTCCGCGGTGAACTTCATCGCGTCGGCCTATCCGTATGACGAGCTGGCGGATGAACGGACCCTGAACCGGGTCTTTCAGGTGATGAAACGGGAGTTCGGCGGGTTCGTGGACCTGGGCCTGATCTTTGGAACCGGCGTCCAGGTGAGCTACGTGGGGCCCTATGACCTCAGGGGAAAGAACTACGCGGACCAGAGCTGGTTTCACGAGGTGATGATTCGCGGCACGTACATCAGCGACGTCTTCGTCGGCTACCGCAAGTTCCCGCACTTCGTCATCGCCGTGGAGCGACGGGTCGATGGGGGCAGTTCCTGGATCCTCCGGGCGACCATCGACACCGAGAAGTTCAACAACCTGATCACCTCAGTGGGGTTGGATCCCGACACCGACGTCTTCGCGGTCAGCCCCTACAATGAGCTTCAGACGCCCTCCAAGTTCTTCGGCAAGCCCCTGGACCGGTGGCCGCTGCCGGTCCCCCCGCCCGCCAAGGAGCCGGCGGTGATCGAGACCGTGGATCACCGGGGGAACGATATCCTCATGGCGTACATCTACTCGGACTTCCCGAACTTCATCCTCGTGGCCGTGAGGCCGCGGGAGGCGCTCCTCAAGACGTGGCACACATTCAAGACCGACCTCTTCCTGCTCTCCCTCGTGAGCATCGGGATCATCTTCATGGTGGTCTTCAAGGTCACCGGCGTCTTCGTGAGGCGCATCCAGGAGGCCGACGAGAGGCGACAGGCCGTGTACCACGAGATGCAGTACACCAGCAAGCTGGCGTCCATCGGCAGGCTGGCCACCGGTGTGGCCCACGAGATCAACAACCCCATGGCCATCATCAACGAGAAAGCGGGACTCATGAAGGACCTCATCGAATTCCGCCCCGATTTCCCCGAGCGGGAGAAGTTTCTCGCGCTGACCGGCTCCATCGCCCAGTCCGTGGACCGGGTGAGGAACATCACCCATCGCCTCCTGGGGTTTGCCCGGCGCATGGACGTCCAGTTCGAGACCCTGGACCTCAACGAACTGATCCGGGAGGTACTGGGTTTCCTCGAGAAGGAGGCCTTCCACAGGAGCATCCGGGTGGTTCTGGAGTTGGAAGACAGCTTGCCCCAGATCTCCTCCGACCGGGGCCAGCTGCAGCAGGTCTTTCTGAACATCCTGAACAACGCCTTCGAGGCCGTCGAAGACGGGGGGAGCGTCCTGGTGAGGACGTTGGATCACGATCCGGACGCCGTCGCCGTTTCCATCCAGGACAATGGCCGCGGCATGTCTCAGGACACACAGCGGCATCTCTTCGAACCGTTTTTCACGACCAAGAAGGGATACGGCACCGGCTTGGGCCTGTCCATCACGTACGGCATCGTGAACAAGCTCGGGGGCGGCATCGAGGTGCAGAGCAAGGAGGGACAGGGAACGACGTTCACGGTGACCCTGCCCAAGCGGGGGAAAGGGACCGAGAGGGGATCGCATGCGACCGTGGAAAGTCCTTCTGGTGGACGATGAAGAGGAGTTCGTCTCCGCGCTGGCGGAAAGGCTCCAACTGAGGGGACTGAACGCCCTGACGGCAACCAACGGGGAGCGGGCCTTGGAACTGGTCGAGGAGGAAGCCCCCGACGTGGTGGTGCTCGATGTCATGATGCCCGGGGTGGGGGGCCTCGACGTGCTTCAACGGATCACGCGCCGTCATCCGGGGACGCGGGTGATCCTCCTGACGGGCAGGGGGTCCTTGGCAGAGGCCGCGGAAGGCGTACGCCTGGGCGCGATGGACTATCTCATGAAACCCCTCGAGATCGAGGACCTGCTTCAGAAGATGACCCAGGCGCTGGGAGGCCGAGGCGGCAAGGAGGGGTGAGGTGTTGAGCGACCAGGAGATCGCCTTCATGGGCAGGATCACCGCCGGGATGACCCACGAGGTCCGCAACGTCCTCGCCGTCATACGGGAGTCCTCGGGACTCATGGAGGACCTGCTCTCCCTCGTGCCCGAGGGCACGTTCAAGCACCGGGAGAAGTTCCTCAGCGTCATCGCGACCATACAGGACCAGGTCAACCGCGGGGTGGACCTCGCCACCCAGCTCAACCGGTTCGCCCACAGCATGGACGAACCCGTGGCCACGGTGGACCTCAACGCGGTCTCGGCGCTTATCGTCGCCCTCATGCAGCGCTTCGCCCGCCTCCGGCAGGTGGAGCTCCATAGCTCCCCCTGCCCGAGGCCGGCCCTCTGCCGGACGGACCCGTTCCGCCTCCAGATGGTCCTGGCCGCCAGCATCGACTTTTGCCTGGATGGCCTGGGCAAGGGCGACCGCCTCTCCCTGAGGGTGTCGGAAGCGGGGGCGGGCTGGCAGCTGGTGCTCGATTCTCGGGGGGGGGATTCCGGGGGCGTCGGCGCGTGCGGGCCTCCGCCGGAGCTGAAGGCCCTGGAAGCACCCCTGCAGGGGTTGGGCATCGCCATGACCGCCTGGCTCCAGGAGGGGCGCCGTGGGGTCTCCCTGGAGGTGAGCGGGGAAACCGGGCGGCCCGCGTAGGGAACCCGTCGGCGCCGTTTCCCGGCGGCGGAGGTTGTGGTATGCTGGGGGCGAAATGGAAACGCGGGCGTGGGGATCTGTGAAGCGGGCCCGCCAGGGATCGTTTGACGGCGGCGTCCTGCGGGGGAGGGGATGATGGGCTGGAAAGAGAGGCTGGAGAGGACTTTCGCCGCGGCGGCCTTCGCCGAGGTCGGCTGCCGCGACGCGGCCCGGGAGATCATGGGGGCCTCCCCACAGGATCATTGCGGGGTTGACTTCCTCTCGGCCGTCGGCCTCAAGGGGGTCCGAGTCCGGTACGGGATGGCTCAACTGGCCGACTCTCTGGACTTCGCTTCCGCCGTCGGCCTCGGAGGCGTTCGCGTCGTGTACGGAGTGGCTCACGTGTCGGACTGAGGGTTTGCCCGACGCGCCTGTGCGTTGAGGTATTCGGGACTCCAGACAAACCGTGGCGCTGCAGGCGCGGCGAAAAGGCACGGCAAGCCCGCCGAGCCTTTTTTCGTTTCCAGGCGCTGGTTCGACCAGGCTCGGGAGCGACGGCGGGGCCCGCGCCCTGGGGGCGGTGAAGGATTGACGGATCTTATGGAGTGTCACTATACTCGGCGGGAATTCAAAGGAGAAAAGAAAGATGGAGAAGTTCAAGGTCCTTCTGGTGGACGACGAGGAGGAGTTCGTCAAGGCCCTCTCGGAACGACTCCAGATGCGGGACGTGGGCTCCGATACGGCCTTTGACGGGGAGCAGGCCCTGGAGATCGTCAAGGGGCAGGAGCCCGACGTCATGGTCCTGGATCTCATGATGCCGGGCATCGACGGCATGGAGGTCCTGCGCCGCGTGCGAAAGGCCTATCCCCAGGTGCAGGTCATCATCCTCACCGGGCATGGGACGGAGAAGGACGCCGAGGAGGCCGAGCGGCTGGGCGCCTTCGCGTATCTCCAGAAGCCGGTGAACCTGGATGTGCTGGTCAAGACCATGCGCAAGGCCTACAAGAAGAAAATGGAGGACGCCATGGTGGCGGCGACCTTCGCCGAGGCGGGGGATTTCAAGACGGCCCGCGAGGTCATGGACGAGGAGAAGAAGGGGTGAGGAGGCCGAGGGATGAAGGCGCGGGTGCTATTGGTCGATGACGAGGAAGCGTTCGCGGAGACCCTGGCCGAGCGGTTGGAGGCGCGGGGCCTCGAAGCCAAGACGGCCTTCAGCGGCGATGCGGCCCTCGCCATGCTCGACGAGCGGGAATTCGACGTCGTGGTGCTCGATGTCCTCATGCCGGGCAAAGACGGCATCGAGACCTTGCGGGAGATCAAGCAGCGCAGACCTCTCACCGAGGTCATCATGCTGACCGGGAACGCCACGGTTCAGACGGCCATCGAGGGGATGAGAAACGGAGCCTATGATTACCTCATGAAGCCCACCGAGACCAAGGACCTCGTGGAGAAGATCGCCGCCGCCCACCAACGAAAGTCCGAACACGAGGCGCGCATCCGCCAGGCGGAAGTCGACCGCATCGCCAGGACGCGGGGATGGTGACCGCCGGGGGAATTGGAGGTCGTCCGGGTCCGGAGGCGGACTGGCCGGATGGGGTTCACCGGGTCCCGAGAGGCCTGTGGCCTCTTTTTTTCTGACGGAGGAGTGGCAATGGAGGACATCAAGGTCAAGGATCTCATGGTGCCCCTGGCGGACTACGCCACGGTGCCCGAGGAGGCGACGCTCTCCGAGGCGGTTCTGGCCCTGGAGGCGGCCCAGGCCAGGTTCGACAGGAGTCCCTACAAGCACAGGGCCATACTGGTCCTGGACAAGGCGGGCCACGTGGTGGGCAAGCTCAGCCAGTGGGACCTGATCAAGGGGCTGGAGCCCAACTACGAGCGGATCGGGGACTTCCGAATGACCTCCAGGACCGGCTTCAGCCCGGATTTCATCAAATCCCTCATCCGGAGCCACGGCCTGTGGGACCAGCCCCTGCGCGACCTGTGCGCCAAGGCCGCCCGCAAGAGGGTGAGCCAGATCATGTACACGCCCACCGAGGGGGAGTACGTCACAGAGGACGCCTCCCTCAACGAGGCGATCCACCAGTTGATCGTGGGCCACCACCAGTCCCTGCTGGTGACCCGGGGAAAGGAGATCGTGGGGATCCTGCGGCTGACAGACGTCTTTCGAGAGGTCTGCGCCATCATCAAGAGCTGCGAGGTGTGAGCCGGGGATCCCTGCCTTGGGCGGTTTGCGAGGCAGGACAGACGGCGGTGCGGGAAGGGACCGGGCGCTGAATCTGGTAGGAGGTCGCGGGGATGGGAGACGAGGGGTCCAAGATCGACTGGAAGCGGATCTTCTTCATCCTGCTCGGGTTGGGGCTGTTCCTGATCGTCTACTACATGCCGCCGTGGAAGGACGCCGTGGACCCCACGGGCAAGGCCTTTCAGCTCTCCCGGGAGGGCAAGGCCTCCATCGCCCTGTTTCTCATGGCCGGCATCTGGTGGGTCTTCGAGGTGGTTCCCATCGGCGTCACCAGCCTGGCCATCGGGGTCATGCAGGCCCTCTTCGCCATCCGGCCGGCCAAGGACGCCTTCCGGGACTTCATGGACCCGTCGGTCATGTTCATCTTCGGCTCCGTGGTGGTGGGCCTGGCCTTCACCCGAACCGGCCTGACCAGGCGCCTGGCCTACAAGATGCTCGAGGTGGTGGGAGAGCGCACCGGCGTCATCCTCCTGGGCTGCCTGGTGGTGACCGCGGGCCTGGCCCATTTCATGGCCCACACGGCCGCCGCCGCCACCGTCTTTCCCATCCTCCTGGCCATCCACCAGCTGTACGGGGAAGGGGATCAGCCCACCCGGTTCGGCAAGGCCCTGTTCATCGGCATGGCCTATGCCGCGGGGGCGGGGAGCATCATCACCTTTCTGGGGGCGGCCCGCGGGCCGGCCGCGGCCGGCATGTTCAAGGAGTTCACCGGACGGGACATCGGCTTCTTCGAGCTGTCCACGTACATGTTCTTCATCGGCTGGGGCATGGTCTTTCTCATCTGGCTCTACCTGATGATCTTCGTCAAGCCCGAGAAGGCGAGCGTGCCCGGCCTGCGGGGCGTGGTGAAGGGGCTGTCCCGGGAAATGGGCCCCGTGAGCCGAAACGAGGTCTTCGTCATCGTTTGCGTCCTCCTGGTGGTCATCGTCATGGCCCTCCAGTCCTTTGTCCCGGCCCTCAAGCCATTGGACCGGGCCGCCATCATGCTGGTCTCCACCCTGGTCTTCTTCCTGTTCGGGGTCCTGACCATACGGGACCTGGAGGAGATCCCCTGGAACATCATCCTTCTGTTCAGCGGGGCCATGAGCATCGGCTTTTGCCTCTGGCAGACCGGGGCCGCCCAGTGGATGGCCGTCAACTGGCTGGTCCTGTTCCAGAAGGCCCCCTGGATCGTCTTCGTCCTGGGGATCGCGGTGTTCGTCCTGATCATGACCAACTTCATCATGAACGTGGCCGCCATCGCCATCTCCTTGCCCGTCTCCCTGGTCATAGCCAGGTACCTGGGCGTCTCGCCCGACGTCATCCTGTACGCCTCCCTGGTGACGGCGGGCATGCCGTTTATGCTCCTCATCGGGGCGGCCCCCAATGCCATCGCGTACGAGTCCAGGCAGTTCACCACAGGTGAGTTTTTCCGCCACGGCATACCCATGAGCATTGTCCTGATTGCCTTGCTGGCCGCGGCGGTCCTGGTCCTCTGGCCCCTGCTGGGGATGCCCATCCTGGCGAGGTGACGCCGAGCAGCACTTCGTGCGCCTCTCGCAGTACGCTCATTCTCACGGGCCTTGAAGGGTGACGGTGGCCGAGATGGAACCGCGCGACTACGGGACGCTCCGGTGGAAGATCATCGGGCTGAGCCTCTGCTTTTCCATCATCCCTCTGTTCTCCCTGGGGTTCACCATCTACTATCAGTTTGACGTGTCGTACACGGATAAGATCGTCCAGAATCTCCGGGGCATGGTGGAGAATCGCCGCGACGCCATCGACCTTTTTCTGGACGAGCGGATCTCCCAGCTCAATACCCTGGCGTACACCCACTCCCTCGAGCAGCTCCGGGACCCGGCGTACCTGGAGCGGGTCTTCACCCTCATCCAGAGTCGGGCCCGCTCCTTCATCGACCTGGGGATCATCGACCAGGACGGGGATCACGTGGCCTATTTGGGGCCGTACCAGTTGAGCGGGGTCAACTACAGAAACGAGGAGTGGTTCCAGTCCGTCACCCTGCGGGGGATCTACGTCAGCGACGTCTTCATGGGCTACCGGAAGTTCCCCCACTTCATCATCGCCGTCATGCGTCGGGAGGGAAACCGGAGTTGGGTCCTCAGGGCGACCATCGACACCAACATCTTCGAGAGCATGGTCAAGGCCGCCCAGGTGGGGAGAAAGGGGGACGCCTTTCTCCTCAATCACGTCAACGTGCTTCAGACCCCACCGCGGTTCGGGGGGGAACTGCTGGGCCGGGTGATGTACCCGGAGTACACCAGCCTGACGGGCAGCCGCACCCAGGCCATGGTGCTCGAGGAGGAAAGGGCGCTGGTGGCTACGGCATGGCTTCGCAACAAGGATTGGCTGCTGGTGGTCAAGGAGGATCCCCAGGAGGAGCTCCTGCCGCTGCTCCGGGCCCGGAGCCTGGCGGTGGCCGTGATCATCGGGGGCGTGCTGCTCATCGTGCTGGGAACCGTGTTTGTGGCCCGCGCGCTCACCTCCCAGCTCGTTCGGGCGGACCGGGAGAAGGCCGTCCTGGACTCCAGCCTGGTCCAGTCCAGCAAGATGGCGGCCCTGGGCAAGCTGGCCGCGGGCATCGCCCACGAGGTCAACAACCCGCTGGCGGTCATCAAGGAGAAGGCCGGTTGGATGAAGGACCTCCTGGCCGAGGAGGACCTGGCATCCAGCAAGAACTTCCAGGAGTTCGAGGAATCGGTCAAAAAGATCGACTATCACGTGGAACGGGCCAAGAAGGTGACACACCGCCTGCTGGGGTTCGCCCGCCGCATGGAGCCCATCCAGGAGACCGTGGACGTCAATCACGTTGTGGGGGAGACCCTGGCCTTTCTGGAGAACGAGGCGCGGTTCCGGAACATTACCATCGCCACCGACTTCGAGTCGGACCTCCCGCGGATCCGCAGCGACTCGGCCCAGCTCCAGCAGGTCTTCCTCAACATCATCGAGAACGCCATCGACGCCATCGGCAAGGAGGGGAAAGTCACGGTCCAGACCCGGTTCGCGCCCCGGGAGAGGGAGATCTGCGTGACGATCTCGGACACGGGACCGGGCATCCCCAAGGAGATGGTGGGGAGGATCTTCGATCCCTTCTTCACCACCAAGGCGGCGGGAGAGGGGACCGGACTCGGGCTTTCCATCAGCTACAGCATCATCGAGAAGCTGGGGGGCAGGATCGCCGTGGAGAGCGAGGAGGGCCAGGGGACCGCCTTCAAGGTCTTCTTGCCCGTGGGGGGGGCGGGATCGGTCTGAGGCATCTCGCGGCTGAGGGGGAAGGGGAGGCCAATGGAGGCATTCAGGGTCCTGGTCGTGGACGACGAGGCGGATTTCCTGGAGACCCTCGTCAACCGCCTCAGGCGGAGGCAGGTTGATGTCCGGGGGGTGGCAAGCGGCCGGGAGGCCCTCGACCTGTTGGCGCGCGAGGCATTCGACGTGGTCATCCTGGACGTGCTGATGACCGGGATGGACGGCATCGAGACGCTCCGGCAGATCAAGGAGAAACAGCCCATGGTGGAGGTCATCATGCTCACGGGCCATGGATCGGTGGAGTCGGGACTCCAGGGCATGAGGCTGGGGGCCTTCGACTACGTCATGAAGCCCGCGGACATCCACGACCTCCTGGAGAAGGTTCGACAGGCGCACGAGCGCAAGCGGATTCAAGAACAAAGGAGCTGACGAGTCCGCGAGACCGGCCCGTCTCCCCGCGGTCGGAAACCGGCAAGGAAGGTCTGCACCCACCAGTGGCTGCCAGGGAGGACAGGGGCGGGAGGGGATCTCCCGGGGGCAGAGGCATGCTGGCCTACGGGGTCGGCGTCCTGCTGCTGGTCGGCGCCCTGGGGTTCGCCGGGGCCGGCCAGGGCTGGATGGCCGCCGGAGCGGCCGCCCTGGGGATGCTCTCCGCCTGGTCCACCTGGCGATTGACCGGTAGGGTCCGAGCCGCGGCAGCCCAGAGGGACCTGCTGGACGCCCAGTTGATCCAGTCCCAGAAGCTGGCGTCCCTGGGAGAGCTGTCGGCGGGCATCGGCCATGAGGTCAACAATCCCCTGGCCATCATCGCCCAGGAGACCGAGTGGATGACCCACCTGCTGGATGGCGTCTCCCCGCCCGATGCCAAAGCCCGGGAGGATTTCGCGGATTCCCTCCGCGAGATCCGGCGGCAGGTGGACCGGTGCCGGGAGATCACCCAGAACCTCCTTGATTTCGCCCGAAAGATGGAGCCGATCCTCCAGGAGGTGGACATCAACAGGCTCCTGGAGGACATGACCCGCTTGGTGGAGAAGGAGACGACCAAGAACAACATCGCCGTGGTGCGGGAATATGCCGAGGATCTGCCGCCCGTGGTCACGGACCCGCCCAGGATCAGGCAGGTCGTCCTGAATCTTCTCAACAACGCGCGCCATGCCATCCAGAAGGACGGGATCATCGTGGTGGGGACCCGCAGCGCCGGAGGCGGCGGGGTGGAATTCCTGGTGCGCGACACGGGCTGCGGCATTCCCAGGGAGCACCTGAACAAGATCTTTGACCCGTTCTTCACCACCAAGCCCCAGGGCAAGGGGACGGGGCTCGGCCTGTCCATCTGCCACGGGATCATCGAACGGTTGGGGGGCAGGATCTCGGTTGCGAGCGAGGTGGGCCGGGGCACCACCTTCGTGGTGCACCTGCCCGACCTCTCGGGGAAAGGAAACTCTTGATGGAAGGCAAGCCCAGAGTGCTGATCGTGGACGACGAAGAACGCTTCCGGACCACCATGGGGCGGCTCCTGGCCGCGCGGGGGCTGGATGTGGCCGCGGCGGGAAGCGCCCGGGAGGCCCTGGAGCAGCTCCAACAGGCGGCGTTCGACGTGGTGGTCCTGGATGTGCGGATGCCGCAGATGAGCGGCATCGAGGCCCTGGCGGAGATCAAGCGGATCCGCCCCGAGATCGAGGTCATCATCCTGACGGGTCACGCCTCGGTGGACGCGGCCGTGGAGATCATGCGCCTGGGCGGGTACGAGTACCTCCTCAAGCCATGCCCCACGGACGACCTGGTGGACAAGATCGAGGCGGCCTACGAACGGAAGGTCACCCGGGAATCGAGACGGAGACCCAACGGGTCCGGGCCGTAGCCGGGACCTGGGTGGCGGCCCTGCCCTGACCAGGCCCCGGATGACGGAATCGAGCCCCTTCCCCGGGTCGGCCCATGTCCCGAAGATCAACCCAGGTCGCAGCTGTAGTCGCCCGTCAGGAAGCAGCGGGCCATGGTGTGGACGCTGGCCTCGTCCTTCATGAGCATGTCCAGCTGCCGCGTGAAGATCAGGAGCCGGCCCAGCAGCTCCAGCTTCTCCTCCACCGTGGGTCGATCGTACTTCTGAAACCGGGCGCTCACCCGGTCCCCCTTGACCTCCACCTCCATGCCCAGCTCTCCCAGGATCAGGGCGATGGCCTGGGCCCGCCGGTTCCTGCGCACCTCGTCGGCGGCGCCCCCCTTGAAGGCGAAGGTGATGTAGTTCTTGTTGACCGTCTGGCCGCAGTAGGAGTCCAGGACGCTGTAATGGTAACCCACCCGGGAGCTGAAATTGACGTACTTGTCCGAGATGATGGCGAAGCTGCGGTCTCCGAACCGCTCCGAGACATGGGGGTTGGTGAGCATCTGCTCCGACATGACGGAGAGGAAGCCTTTGAGCTCGACCGGCCGGGGCTCCCGGGCGCGCAGCTCGTCGTGCATCATCCCCTTGAGCAGGGCCCGGAACGGCAGGGAGGCAATCTGAGAGACGGTGACCTTTCGGCTCCCCTCCTCCACGCCCTGGACCCCCTCCCCCAGGTCGATGATGTGAAGGTCGATGGGGAGGGGGATATCCAGCTTCATGGCCCCGACTCCGCCCTCGGTCACCGCATCGCTGATCTGGAACATCTCCCGATAGGACACCTCGTGGACGAACCGCATGATGTCGTGGAGGGTCTTGCACCCCTGGGGGTTGAAGTCGGGCGACTTGGGATCCGTGAGGTTGAGGGGCACGATCCATCGGGCTACCCGCTGCAGCGTCTCATGGACCGGGGTGCCGATCATGGCCGTCTTGCGGGGCTCCCGCACCGCGAGAAGCGCTTCCACGCGCCCGGCATAGACCCTTCCTGCGTACGCGTCCACCGTGACCTCTCCGCCCGGCGGGATGTTGGCCAGGGCGCCCCTGGCGTCCAGCAAGGCCGGCACCCCGAACTCCCGGGCCAGGGAGGCCATGTGCCCGGTGACGCTGCCCGACTCGGCCACGATGGCCCGGGCCCTGCGCATGACCACCACGAACTTGGGAGACGAGTGCCGGGCCACGAGCACGGCGCCGTCGGGAAACCCCACGAGATCCTCCTCGGAGCGCACGTGGTGGGCGGGCCCGCAGCCCACCCCCGGGCAGGCCACATCCCCGCTTCCCACCAGGACCTCATGGCCGACCGGAACGGGGGCCTCCTCCAGCCGGGCATCCAGGCCCGTTGGCCGGAGCCTCAGGGGCCTGGCCTGGAGCACATAGAGCTGGCCTCGTCGATCCAGGGCCCACTCCATGTCCTGGGCCGCCTGGTAGTGCTCCTCCAGCCGGATGGCGTACAGGGCCAGGGTCCGGACCTGCTCGGGGGTGAGGGCCGGCCTCTCCTGGTCGGCCTCGGGCACGGGGACCTCCAGGAGGCCGCCCTCGGGGTTGCTGACGACCTTCACGGGCTTGCGGGACACGGCACTCCTGACGATGGGGAGGTCTCGGCCCCGGCCCACGGTGAAGGTGTCCGGCGTGAGGACGCCCCCCACCGCATAGAGGCCCAGGCCCCAGACGGCTGTCACTGTGACGCTGTCGTCCTGGATCTGGAACGGGTGTCTGGAGTAGATGATCCCGCTGGCCACCGAGTCCACCATGCGGAGGCAGGCCACGCTCATGGCCACGTCCTCGTCGCGGATCCCATGGTTGAGGCGGTACGAAATGGCCCGGGGCGTGTACAGGCTGGCCGCGATGAACCGGTATGTCTGGAGGATCTTTTCCCGGGGCACGTTCAGGAGGGAGACGTATTGACCGGCGAAGGAGAGCTCGCCGTCCTCTCCCAGGGCACTGCTCCGCATGGAAACGCGAAGGGGGCCCTCCAGCGCGCCTGCCCGGCGCGCCGCCTCCTCCAGGTCGTCGAAGCCCTGGATGATGGCGTCCTCCAGCGCTTTGGGGATGCGGGCGGACAGGAACAGGCGCTGGATCTCCTCGCTGGCCCCGGCGACCCCGCCGGGATCGTTGGCGTCCAGGCCCATCTTCCGCTTGTTGATCTCATCGACCAGGTCGTTCTCATCCAGGAACAGCTCGAAGGCTCGGGTGGTCACGGCGAACCCATCGGGGGTGGGGAGCCCGGCACGGTTGCGCACCTCGCCCAGGTTGGCGTTCTTGCCCCCCACCCAATCCGCCATCTCCTTGTGGATGCGGTGATACGGGAGCACCAGGTCGTCGATGGGGGTGTGCTTGCGTGTCTCCAGTTCGGCCTTGATCCTGCCGTTGATCTCCTCCAGAACCCGGAACAGGAGAGGATACCGACGCCCCGAGAGGGCGTCCAGGTCCTTGACCATGCGAAGGGCATGAAACACGGCCCGGGCGGACTGGGACCGCACGTACGACATGCCAAAGATCCGCGCCCCACGGAGGGCCTCCTCCATGTCGGCGATGATGTCCAGGTTCTCGGAGTTGGAGGCCAGGAGGTCCTTGAAGCTGTTGTACTTGAGGCGGAAGAGGGCCGTCAGGTCATCCCGGAGGGAATCACTCCGCCGCGTCCACCATCGGCGCAGGATGCTGAGTCCTTTTCGCATATTCTGGCATCAGAGCGAGACGAATCGGGCAAGATCGCGCCTACGTGGCAGATTCTCGCCATCCCACCAGGTAATACTGCGTGGCGGGCCCCTTGCCCTCCTTCCGGACGATCCCCTTCTTCACCAGATCCTGCAGATCGTAGATGGCCGTCCGCGAGGGAAGATCGTTGCCCACGATCCTCTGATACTCGGACCGGCTAACCCACCCGTTCTGGAGCAGATGGGGGTAGGCCTTTCGCTGCCGGGCGCTGAGCCCCTCGGGAAGGGTCGAGCGCTCGCCCCCCGGGGCGAACAGGGGGAGGGGGGCCTGGGCCTCAGGGGCGGGTTCCGGCCCCTTGCCCCCCGGCCGGGGCTCCTCGCCGCCCAGCTTGAGGTCGCCGGCCTGGATGAGGTTCCCGCCCGCCATGACCACGGCCCGGGTGACGCAGTTCATGAGTTCCCGGACGTTGCCGGGCCACGGGTGGCTCTTGAGCTTCTCCAGCGCTCCCCGGCTCAGCCCGATCCCCTCCTTGTTCACGAGACGGCAGGCCTGTTTGAGGAAGTAGTCCACCAGGATGGGGATGCTCTCCCGATGATCCCGCAGGGCCGGAGTCCGAATGGTGAGGACCTCCAGACGGTAGTACAGGTCCTCCCGAAACAGCCCCTTTTCGATGAGGCCCTTGAGGTCCACGTTGGTGGCCGCGATGAGCCGGACGTCCACGTCCAGTTCCTGGTCGCTCCCCAGGGGACTGACCTTGCGCATGGCCACGGCCCGCAATAGGGCCTGCTGCACCCTGGGCGATGCGGTGCCGATCTCGTCCAGGAAAAGGGTCCCGCCGTGGGCGGCCAGAAAGGCCCCTTTCCGCTCGGCCTTGGCCTCGGTGAAGGCACCTTTGACGTGGCCGAACAGGGAGTCCAGCAGGAGGTTCTCGTCCAGGGCCCCGCTGTTGATGGCGATGAAGGGCTTGTCGGCCCGGGCGCTGTGCCGGTGGATGGCCTCGGCGATGAGCTGCTTGCCCGTTCCCGTCTCGCCCACGATGAGCACGTCGGCATCCACCGATGCCGCCTTGAGCAACTCTGACTTCAGGGCGTCGATGACAGGGCCGTGGCCCACGATCCCCTCCACCTCGTGGCCGTGCAGGTGGCGTTTGAGTGACGCGATCTCCTCCTCCAACCGCACCTTTTCCCGCCGGCGGTCCGCCTCCAGCCGCTCGTCCTTCTCGCGGATCTCCTGGATCTGCGCCCGCAGGGTGCGGATCATCTTGTTGACCGCGCTTTTCAGGAGGCTGGTCTCGAAGTCCTGGTCCGGCAGGACGATCTCCTCCAGGCTCCCCCGCTCCTGGCTCTCGTTGACGGCCGCCGCGATCCTCAGGGTCGGCCGCGTGATGGCCCGGCTCAGGGCGAAGATCAGAAGGGAGACGATGAGGATGGTGGCCACGGTCATGACGAAGATCACGTCCACCTGCCGGTACCCGGCCCACAGGGACAAGCGGCTCCGATCCACGAAGGCCACGCCCCCCACCACCGACATCCCCCCCGAGGGGGCCGCCTCGAATCGCACGGGGGCATACCCCACCGCCTGGCTGGTCCCCTGACGCCCTCCGTCTCCTCTCTCCAGACCCGCGAGCAGGCCGTGCCTGCCGGCGAGGACGTCCTCGACCATTCGCCAATACCCCTTGTGCCTGGCGTCGGGCCGAAACGCCCCATCCAACCCGGGTCTCCCCGCCGTGCCAACCCAGTCCCCCCGGGCCATCTCCGTGGAAAGGGCCTTTCTCTGGTCCTCCGCCTCGGACTGAAACAGGATCCACCCCTCGCGGTCGAACAGGTAGCTGAACCGGACCTCCGGGCTGCGCACATACGCAAACAGGGGGGACCGGGGGGAATTGAACAGGGAGAGGATCTCCCGGATCTGGTGGGCGTCCACGGCCAGCATGAGGAGGCCTTTGGGCTTGGCGCTGTCGCCGAAATACGGCGCAGCCATCCGGATCACCTTGGCGGGGTCCCGCAGGGCGCCCTTGCCGTCGGGAACGCCGGGGTACACGACCTCCTGGACCTCCGATATCCAGACCTCGTTGCGCCCCATTTCGGCCGCCCGCTCCAGCAGGGCCATGGGGTTGGGCCGCACGTTGGCAACGGCCGTGGACGGGATGGCCGAGGTGCCGCTTTCCGAGGCCACGAAGAAGACGGTCTCCTTGGGCCTGTTGGAGAGAAAGGCCAGTTCCCGGTACATCTCCCCGCGCACGCTGCGGCGGGAGTCCAGGGCCAGGAGCAGGTCGGAAGGGCCCACGGGCCCCTGGGCCATGATCAGGAGGTCCTCCCGGCTCTGGTTGAGAAAGATCTCCACCTCGTGAGCGATGGCCAGGGTCTGCACCTGGACGTTGCGCTCCAGGGCCTCGGTGAGGAACTGCTCGGAGAACCGGTGGGTGATGTAACCCGTGATCACCAGGATGATCACCACCGGGGGGATGAGGGCGAGCAGGAGCTTGGTCCGCAGCCGCAGGGACCGAAACCCCAGGTCTCCCCGCGAGAAGGTGGCAAGGCCGTACTCCTGGTTGAATATCCGCATGCTGGACGCCTGGTGATCGGATGATCGAGCCCCAGTTCGTCGGAGACGGGGGGAAAGAGGCCCCAAGGTCGCTGCCGGCCTCTTTTTGCGAGATCCATGATAGCGAGTCCGCATCCGCCCGTCAATTCCTTGAATCTCCTGGCACGGATCTTGTAACACAAACCCCCCATGGGCGCCCGCTGTGGCGAGATCTGGCGAGTAGGGACCGGGGAGGAGGTGACGGGCGAGGCGGGCCGAGGGCGAGCTGTCTGACGCCCGGCACGGGGGCGCCCCAGAATCCTGGGAAGCGGAGGTAGGATGATGGCTATGTGGGGGAAAGTCATGGCCCTGGGGGTCTTTCTGGCGCTGTGGACGCCCGAATGGGTGTGGGCGGCGGGGGAAAAGGCCACCAACCTGGTGGTGGTGGCCGACACCCGGCGCGTCTCGGGCGTCCTCAAGTACTTCGCCAACCTATACAACACCAACCCGTGGCTCTTCGCCGCGTGGGCCGTGTTTCTGACGGCCTTGTGGGGCGGGATCCTGGGTTTCCTCATGGACCGGCTCATGCTCCTGACGGGCCTGGACCTGAAGTCCCGCAAGATCGTGGAGCACTGAACGCACGCCCATACGATTCAGGCACGCTATTCGGGAGGTGATACGGATGGATTGGCTATATCTCTACATGCCCATCGCGGGGGTCACGATCTTCTGGCCGGGCCTGGTCCTCATCGGGTTCTCCGTGGGGGTCATCGGCGGTTTCTTTGGCATGGGAGGCGCGTGGATGGTGACCCCGGGTCTGAACATCCTGGGGTTCCCCATGGCCTTCGCCATCGGGACGGACATGGCCCACATCGCGGGCAAGTCCATGGTGTCCACCATGCGCCACTCCAAGTTCGGCAACGTGGACTATAAGCTGGGTCTGGTCATGGTGCTCGGCACCTTCATCGGCATCGAGGTCGGCGCCCAGATGGTCATGTATCTGGAGCGCCTGGGCCGGGTGGAGTCCGTGGTCCGATGGATCTACGTCGTCTTCCTCGCCCTCATCGCGTGGATGGTCTTCTACGACTATGCCAAGGCGACCCGAAAGAAGAAGGCAGGGGTCACCGACGGGGAGCGGGGCACCGAGGGGATCACCTGGTACAGGAGCCTCCACCGGATCAGGATTCCCCCCATGGTCCACTTCAAGACGGCGGGGTTCACCTGTTCCATGTGGCTTCCCATCTCGGTAAGCTTCTTGACCGGAGTCCTGGCGGGCTTCCTGGGCATCGGCGGGGGGCTGTTCCGCATGCCCGCCTTGGTCTATCTCATCGGGTGCCCCACGCACATCGCCGTGGGGACAGACCTGTTCGAGGTCATGATCTCGGGCCTGTACGGGGCCTTCACGTACTCCTTCAAGGGAAGGATCGAGCTCGTGGCGGTCTTCGTCATGCTCACGGGCGCTGCCATCGGCGCCCAAATCGGGACCGTGGCCACCAAGTACGCCAAGGGATACGGGATCCGCGTCGGGTTCGGCCTGACGGTGGTGGCTTGCATGATCTCCATCATCCTCAAGCAGTACGGGTTCTCCACCCCGTCGGCCGTCATCATCCTGGGGACCATCTTCCTCATGTGCATCTACATCACGGCGGTGATGTTGAAGGGCGCTGCCGCGGAGCTGAGGGAGAAAAAGGAAAGGGAGCAAGGCGCCCAGGGAGCGGCGTGACGGGCAAGGTCCGAAGGAGGGACGTCATGAAGATCGGGATGCTGAGAACGGCGGCGGTGGCGGCCATCGTCCTGCTGGGGGCCTCTGTGGCGGCCGGGGCCGAGGTGAGCCAGGGCAAGTGCCTGAGCTTCGACAAAGAGAAGATGGTCCTCACCATGGAAGAGTACGACATCCGCTTCAGCCCGGAGCACCCGTACGGGCGCCCCACGGGCGTGAAGACCGAGTACCGGCTGCGCAACGCGCAGATGGGCATCCCGCCCAGACCTGGAGACGTGGTGCGCATCGCGTACGAGGTCAAGGGGACCGATCGGGTGGCTGTGCGGTTGATGAACGTGACGCAGCAGGATTTGATGAAAAAGTAGGCGGGGGTTGGCGGCGGCGGCGGCGGAGACGGCCGGCGCCAAGGGGGTTTCACGGATTTCGGCCGGAGGCCGCGGTGGGGGAAAGCATGGAGCAGGGTGCGGAAGTCCGGGACGGATTGAACCCGAGGCAACTGCTGGTGGTAATACTGGTGAATGTGCTCCTCCTGGCGGAGCTGACCTTGAGCATCTACCTGGGGAAACAGGACCCCGAGGAGATGACGCTGATCTTCCTGCGCACGTTCCTGCCGCTGGTTGCGGTGACCCTCGTGGGGGCCAAGTGGCTCCTGATGAGACTGGGCAGGACCGCGGACGCCCCGACGGCGTGACGCGAAGAATCGGTGCCATGTCAGGGGGGGCAGAAATGCCCCCCCGGCCTATCCCGACCTCTCCTCCCTGAGTTTCTTTCGCTGCCGGGCGGACTCGATCTTGGCCACCAGTTCGCCGATCTCACAGGGCTTGGTCAGGTAGTCGTACGCGCCCATCTGGATGGCCTCCAGGGCCGTGTCGATGGAGCCGTGGCCGGTGAGCATGAGGGTCTCGACGTCCAGACCCAGGCGCTTGATCTCCTGGAGCGTGGCGATGCCGTCCATGTCGGGCATCTTCAGGTCCAGGACCACCACGTCGAAGGCCTGGCTCCGGAGGCGGTCGATGGCCTCGCCGCCGCTGTGGGCCGCGGCCACTGCGTAGCCCCTCTTGGCGAGGAGGCGGGACATGTTTCCGGCAAACACGGCCTCGTCGTCCACCAGCAGGACGTTGATGGCGCCCATGGATCGCTCCTTTCACTTCGGCCGGTCGCCCGGGCGGTTCATCCCGGGGGCCCTTGGCGGCCCTCCCGCCGCATGCTCTCCCGAAGGGCATCGGGAGGGGTCAGGGGCAGCAAGAGGCGGAACCGGCTCCCCTGTCCGGGCTCGCTCTCGACGTCGATCTCCCCGCCCAGCCGATTCATGATGCCATAGCAGATGGAAAGCCCCAACCCCGTCCCCCTGCCCACCGGTTTGGTCGTAAAGAAGGGGTCGAAAATCCTCTCCAGGTGTTCGGCGGGGATTCCGCAACCCGTATCGCGCACCTCGACCTCCACCTTCTTTCTCTCCGGATCCAGTCGGGTGGCCACGCGGATGGTGCCCCCGGCCTTCCCCTCATGGGCGTCCACCGCATTGGTCATGAGGTTGAGGAAGACCTGCTGGAGCTGGGAAGGGTCGGACACGATGGGCGGGAGGCCCGCCTCCAGATCGGTGACGAAGGCCACGCCGGCGGCCCTGGCCTCTCGCTCCATCAGCTCCACCACCTCCGTGAGGAACCCGTTGAGCTCCACCGTCTCCAGGATGGATTGGGTTCGGCGCGAGAAGCGAAGGAGGTTGTGGGTGATGCGCTTGCATCGCTGGACCTGTACATCCAACTGGGACAGGGACCGGGCGAGCTGCTCCCGGAACGATTCTGCCAGCCCCGGGTTGTCCGCGGCTTCGTCCTGAAGGATCTGCCGCTCGGTGAGGATGATGGCCAGGGGGTTGTTGATCTCGTGGGCCACCCCCGCGGCCATCTCACCGATGGCCGCCATCTTGCCCGCCTGCATCAACTGGCGGTTGAGGGCGTCGGCGGCCTCGTCCTGTCGTCGAAGGACGGTGACCATGCGCCGGGTGATGACCAGGGAGACGATGAGGATGGTCAGGGCGCTCAGGTGCAGGAAGAGCAGCGAGAGACGGGTGGCGTGGTGGATGTCCCCGAAGGCCTCTTCGTACTCCTGCTTCACCACGAGCAGCCAGGCCGGCTCCCGCAGCCATACCTGGGCGGCCAGATGCCTGGGTGCTCCGGCCGTCCGGGGTTCCAGGACCTTGATGCGGATCTCCTCGTGGAACGGATCCAGGGGGAAGGATGAGCGCTCCATGATCCTGCCGCTCACCCGCGGCGTGGTCTGAAAGACCCCCTCCCGATTGAGCAGGAAGGCTTCGCCGGTTCGACCGATCCTGACCCCCTCCACCAGGGATCGGAAGACCTCGGTGTCGATGGTCGCCCGGAGGACCCACCTGCGGTCCCCCTCCGTCCGGCAAACGGCCACGATGAAGTGAGGAACGGCCCGGTAGCCCATGAACATGTCGCTGACATACACCCCCTTGTCCCACACTTCCCTGAACCAGAGGGTGTCCGAGTAGTCCTTGTCCATGAGCTGGTACGGGCCCACGTACGCCACGTGTCGACCCCGATCATCGATGACACCCAGGTCCTGGAAGGAGTCCGAACCCATGTTGATGACCTGGAGGATGGCCTTGAGGTTCTCTTCCCTGCCCAGATGATCCAGGGAATGGGTCTGGGCCACCAAGCGGACGTTGAGGATGCGCTCCTTGAGGAACAGCGCGATGATGTGGCGATGGTTCTCCACCATGGTGCGAAACGACTCCGTCATGCGGGACCGGGAGAAGCCCTCGTAGTACGCGTTGATGCCCCACCCGAAGAGGAGCAGCGGGGCCAGGGAGAAGGCCAGGGTGACCAGGACGAAGTTGCGCTGGAGTCGGGCGTGGTGCCCCTTTCCGGCATCCCGGAGGCCGCCCTGGGCGCAATGGACGGTCATCGAGCCCTCTTCCGCCGTTCAGTGCCCATGAGCGCCGGGGCGGTTTGACATCCCCGTCCTGCGGGTGTAGCGTGTCCTGGGGATGTGGACCTGGATAGCCCTTGCCGGTGGATGACCATGTCGGATCCCATCCGCGTGTTGCTCACAGATGACGAGGAGCTCTTCGCCCAGTCCCTGGCCAAGGTGCTGCGGAAGCGGGGCATGGAGGTCATCACCGCCCGCAGCGGCCAGGAGGCCGTGGAGCTCCTGTCCGCCCACCGGTGCGACGTGGTGGTCCTAGACCTGCGCATGCCCGGCATGGACGGCATCGCCACCCTGGAGAAGATCCGCCGGCTGGACGCCCAAACCCCGGTCCTGCTCCTCACGGGACAGATCGACCTGGAGCGGGTGACCCAGGCCCTCAAGGGGGGCGTGGCCGAGATCCTGCTCAAACCCTGCCCCATCGACACCCTGGTGACGGCCATCGAGAACGCCCGGGAGCGCAGGGCCATCGCCCGGGAGACCGCGCACCCCCAACCGTCGTGAGCGGTTCCGGCCGGGATGCGGCTCACCGGGTCCTCCCCCTTGCCATAGCCTCGCTCAGGTCGTAGTCCCCTTCGAGGAATGCCTCCTGGATCAGCCGCGCGTGCTGGTCGCTGGCCATGGCCGCGTCCATCTGCCGGAAGAACTGCAGGAGGCGCCCCAGCATTTCCAGTTGGGCCCGGGTCTCGTCCTGCGGGGCCTTGCTCAGGCGCGCGGTGACGAAGTCCGGGCCCATGCTCACCGAGAATCCGTATTCCTTGAGGATCCCGCCAATGGCGCGGATCCTGCGGCTGCGCCTCACCAGATCCGCCGCCCCCCCCCGGAAGACCAGGCTGATGTAGTTCTTGTTGGGCGTGGGGCTGCAGTACGTGTCCACCACGCTGAAGTGGTAGCCCACCCGCGCCGTGTAGTTGAGGTACGAGTCGGAGATGAGGGCATAGCAGGGGTCGGCGAAGGATCGGTCCTGTTCCGGGGTGGTGGCGGCGTGTCGCATCATGACGGAGAAGAGCCCTCCCAGGTCCATGGGCCTCGCCCCGAAACGGGGGATCTTCTCGTGGAGCATGCCGTCGAGGAGGGCCTTCATGGGGACCGAGGCGATCTGCGAGCGCCTCACCTTTCGCCCAGGGGGCATCTCCTTGAGCCCCCCGCCCAGGTCGATGATGTAGAGGTCCACGGGGAGGAACACGTCGAGCTGATAGCTGGCGGCCCGGAAGTCCCCGAGCTGCTCTCCCAGGCCGAACATTTCCGCGTACGATTTTTCGTGGACGAAGCGGGCGATGTCGTGAAGGGTCCGGCACCCCTCGGGGGCAAAGTCGGAGGCCCGGGGGTCCGTGAGGTGCAGGGGCGCGATCCATTGGGCGGCCTGTTCCAGGAGGCGGATCTCCGGGGAGGCGGACCTAGGGGCGTCTGCCTCCTGCCCGGGGGCTGCCTCGGCCTCCCGGGCGGACAGGGCAGGCACCTCCCCTGCGTACACCCGCCCCCCGCTCGCATCCAGGGTGATCAGGGCGCCGGCCGGAACGGCTCGGGTGGCGGTTCGGGTGTTGAGAAGGGCCGGCACCCCCAATTCCCGGGCCAGGGAGGCCATGTGCCCCGTGGTGCTGCCCGCGTCGGCCACGATGCCCTTGGCCCTGGCCATGAGCCTCACGAACTTGGGCGACGATCGCCGGGTGACGAGGATCCCGCCCGCGGGAAACGCGTCCAGGTCGCCGTCCTCGTCCATGAGGACCGCGGGCCCCGAGGCCACCCCCGGGCTTGCCGTCTCTCCGCTCTCGAGGAGCACCCGATGACCCGGGACGGGCGCCTCCTCACGAGCGGGCCGGGAGGCCAGCCGCAGAGGGCGGGACTGGAGGAGCCTCATGCGCCGCGCCCGATCTACGGCCCACTCCACATCCTGAGGGCCGCCGAAGTGGGCCTCCAGGGTCTTTGTCCAACGGGCCAACTGGACCGCCTCCTCGTCCGTGATGCACGGCACCCCGGTCTCCTCCAAAGGGAGGGCTTCCTCCCGGATGCCACCCCCATGGGTCGGGACCACGCGTTGGGTCTGGCTCGAGGCCGTGCGGTGGACCTGGGCCCCGCCGTCCCCGAGGGACACACGGAGGAGTTCGGGCGAGGTCCGCCCATCCACCAGGCTCACCCCCATGCCGTGGACGGCCTGGATGAGCAACTCGCCGGAGTCTGGGCGGGCCGGATCCCGGGAGAAGATCACACCGCTGGCCACAGCCGGGACCATCTCCAAGACCCCCACGGCCATCTGCGCCGATTCCCCGGGGATGCCGTGGAGCAGCCGGTAATGGATGGCCTCGGGCGAGTAGAGGCTGGCCACTACCTGGATGTACGCCTCAGGGAGCCCCGAGGGAGGCACGTTGAGCAGGGAGCGAAACTGGCCGGCGAAGGACAGGCGGCTGTCCTCGCCCAGGGCGCTGGAGCGCACGGCCAGCCCGGGTTCGGGGCCCAGGGCGGAAAGGAGGCGGGCCAGCGCCCCACCCATCGCCTCCCGCACCGCCTGGGGCAGCGTGGCCCCCGCCAGCCGGGCGCCCAGGGCCTCGCTGAAGGCGCGGATCTCCTGCGGGCCCCGCAGGTCCATATGCTCGCTCTGGATCCACGAGCGCAGGCCGGCCTCCTCCAGAAGCAGCCGGAACGCCTCGGTGGTCACCGCAAAGCCTTCCGGCGTGGGGAGGCCCAGCTTGTTTCGCAGCTCGCCCAGGTTGGCCATCTTGCCACCCACCAGGTCACCGTGGCTGGCCCGGATCCGGGAGAGCTCCAGGACCAGCTCCGGAACCGGGGCCCCCGGCGTCTCTTCCTCCATGGCCGCCAGGATCGCCGCGTTGATCCGGTCGAAGGCCGGCCCCAGGGCGGCATATCGCCCCGCCGAGATGACGTTGATGCTCTGCACCATGGCGTGGACGTCGGCCACGGCCCGCACCACCTTTCGCTTGATGAGGGCCTTGTCCACGAAGGCCGGGCCCCTGCGCATCCCTTCCAGATCCGCCAGGGTTTCCAGGAAGCTGTTGTTGTGGGTGAGGAGCTTGCGGAACTCCGTGTGGAAGAGTTTGAAGCGGACCAGTTGGGCCGCGTGGTCCACGTCCCTGGACTCCGGGATGATACCGATGGTCTCCAGGAACGCGCGCGCGCTCCTGCCGAGGGCGCGGATCCATCGGGCCGGCCGGGAAGGCCTGCTGGCGGAGTCGGGTTCCATCAACCCGCACCATCCTCCGGAGACGGGGCCGCCGCCTGGGCCGCCCGCCGGATGACCGTGATGAGGTCGGGGAGGGGGTGGGGCTTGAGGAGGTACGCAAAGGCGCCATGGGGCCCTTTGTCCCATTCTCCTCCCACGGAGAGGTGACCCGTCATGAGGATCACCTGGGTCGCCGGGGAGCGGCGCCGCAGCTCCCCCATGAGCTGGATGCCGTCCATGCCGGGCATCTTCACGTCCAGGAGGGCCACGTCGAAGCAGCCCTCGGCGGCCGCGGCCAGGGCCGCAGGGCCGTCATGCGCCTCCGCCACTTCCAGCCCTCGCCGTCGAAGGACCTTGCCCAGCCCGGCGGTGAACTCGGCCTCGTCGTCCACGATCAGGACCCGAATGGGCCTCACGGGGCTACCTCCTCCCCCTCCCCGGCGCCCCTCGCGGGAGGTTCGGCCGGGAGTGACACGGTGAAGGTCGTCCCCGCCCCCACCGCGCTGTCCACCTCGATTTGACCCCCCAACTCCTCCACCAGTCCGTAGCAGATGGCCAGGCCCAGCCCGGTTCCCTTCCCCACCTCCTTGGTGGTGAAAAACGGCATGAAGATCCTGGAGAGGTCCTCCGGGGCGATGCCGTTTCCGTTGTCCAAGACGGCCGCCTTCACCTGCCCCCCCTCCTGCCACGAGCGGATGCACACCCGCCCCCCCGGCCTCCCCGCCACGGCGTCCAGGGCGTTGTTGAGCAGGTTCACGAAGATCTGCTGCACATGGACCGGAGAGCCGAAGACCGGGGGCAACGGTCCCAGTGATGTCTCCAGGACCGCGTTCTCCACCTTGGCCCGGGGCCCTGCCATGGCCGCCAACTCCTCCAGGAGTTGGTTCAGGTCGATCGATTGCGGCCGAGCCTCCACCCTTCGGGAGAACTTTAGAAGCCCCTGGGTGATGACCTTGCACCGGGCCACCTGCTGGCCGATCTTCTCGGCCGAACCCAGGATCTCCGCCCGGTCCTCCTCGGCGATGGGGGAGACCCCTGCCAGGTCCTGAATCCACGTCTGGAGGGTGTCGATGGTGGCCAGAGGCGTATTGATCTCGTGGGCCAGCCCGGCGGACATCTCCCCGATGGCCGCCGCCTTGCCCGTGACCAGAAGCCGCTGGGTGAGGGCCTCCTTCTCCCGATCGGCCCTGGCCATGTGGCGGACGTGGTCGCGGGCCACGGCCACGGCCAGGACCACCGCGCCCATGGCCCCCAGGGCGAACATGGCCAGTCCCAGGATGGAGGCCTTCCAGAGGGGAGAGTACATGTCCGAGACGGCCTGCCGGAAGATGAGGAGCCAGGCGGGGTAGGTCAGCCAGGTCGTGGTGTAGATGTACGGCTCGCCGTCCACCTTGATCTCCTGCACCCGGATCCCCTCGTGGGGCACGAGATCCAGATACCCGGACGGGGAGAGGACGTCCCCGGAGAGGCGCGGCCGCGTCTGGTAGAACCCCTGGCCGTTGACGATGAAGGTCTCCCCGGTCTCTCCGATGTGCGCCGCATCCACCAGTTTGTTGAAATGATCGGTGTTGACCGTGGCCCGAAAGATCCAGAACCCCCCATCGTCCTGGCGTTTCACGGCCACGACGAAATGGGGCACCTGGCGAAACCCCAGGAACATGTCGCTGACATAGACCCCCTTATCCACCACCTGGCGGAACCACTCGGTGTCGCGATAGTTCTTCCCGGCCAGGTCGTAGGGGCCCACGTACTTGAGGTGGTTGCCCGACGGGTCGATGATCCCCACGTCGGTGAAGAATCCGCCCCGCTGCTGGAGGATCCGGTAGATGCGCTCCAGCCCCCCGGCGGTCAACTCCTCCAGGGAGAACTGGTGCGCCAGGGTGGAGACCTCCGCGATCAGGCCCTTGAGGAACGAGTGGATCGACTCCTTGTGATAACGCAGGGCGTTGGCGTGCTGCTCCAGCACGATGGAGCGGTTGAGGTTGGAGAAGAGCAAGAGGTTGGCCCCGCCGATGACCAGGAGGGGGAGGAGGGACACCAGGACCATGCGCCCCACCAGCCAGCGGAACATGGCATGGTAACCGTCGCCCTTGACCCCCTGCATGGCGGATCACGCTCCTGAACACGGCTCCTCCCCCGGCCTCCCGGGGGCCGCCCTCCCGCCCTCCCCCATGATACCAGAGATCCCCGCCGTGGATGATTGTTTGCCCCCGGCCCGGGAGCCTCACGCCCCTGCGGGTTGGGGGACCAACCCGCAGGATTGCTCCCGCAGCACCGCCAGGAGGCGTTTGGCGCTTTTCTTCCTCGGGGCGTGGACGAAGAACGGGTCCTCCTTGGAGTCGGTCCGGATCTCGATCCGGCGGGTGGGAAGCAGAAGCCCGTGGAGGACCCCCAGCACCCCCAGAGCCAGGAGCACCGGACCCGTGATGGACAGCCAGGAGTAGAAGAGCAGGGCCATGGTGGCCAGGGCCAGGCCCACCCAGGCCTCCCCGGGGCGCACCTGGCGGTGAACCTTGAGATCCCGGATCCGGTCCAGGGGGATCTCGTCGATGCGGGTCCCGTCCCGGTGGTCGCAGGTGATGGGCCTGTCCGGCGCGATGGTGGATCGCAGCCTGAGGATCCGGCGGTCCGTGAGAAAGAGGCTCACGGTCCCCTGCTCGGGCTCCTTGAGGACGGATTCGGTGAGCCGCATGTGGGCCTGGATCACATGGTGTTCCTCCACGATGGGCTCTCCCGGTCCCAGACGGCCCTTGATGCGGGCCCGGTACAGCTCCATGGTGCGCTGCCCCACGGCCTGCTGGAACGTCCGCTCGCGGATGTCCCCCCGGGCCCGCCTGAGGTGCAGCTGCCGGATCTCCTCGCGAAGGGACTGGATCTCAGTCATGATACGGGTACTCCCCGGGCGAGGTGTGGCTGGCATGGAGCTGGGGCATGAGCTGGACCACCACGGCCACCAGCATGACAAAGCCCACCACGAAGGCGAAGAAGGGGTCCCATTCCCGGACCAGGGAGTCGTACAGGAGCCACACGAGAAACCCGTAGAGCACCAGGTTGGCGATGATCTGGAACAGCTTCATGGTCGCACCCCCTCACATGGCCTGATGGAGCCACAGGACGTACACCGCCGCCGCGCTCCCCAGGGAGATGGCGAGAAGCACGATCCAGTAAGCCAGCATGGAATCGTACCATTTCTTGTCCATCGAAAGCCTCCTCGATTCGACGGGCCCGCGCACGGGGCGCGGACCGCGAGATCACGCCTGGACCACCAGGGAGGGCACCCAAGCGGGCACGCGCTTGCCATGGCGATGCCGGATGGAGAACAGGACCAGGGTCACGATGAAGATGCATAGAAAGACCATCTCCCCCAGGGTGAAGACCACGGCGAAGAAGGCCAGAAACTCGATGCTCTGCCCCGTGAGCACGTAGATGAGTCGAAGCATGGCCCCCACCGTGGCCAGGATGAGGGAGTAGCTCAGGATGTACCGGATGGCCGGGCCGCGGACGAACATGGTGGCCAGGCTGCCGAACTGGGCCCCGATCATGGCCCCCACGATCATGAACAGGACGGCCATCATGTCCACGTTGCCCGACATGGACTGCCTGAGGCATCCGTACCCACCCGAGACCACGATCTCCAGCAGGTCGGTCCCCACGGCGATGTGGGTGGTGGAGCCGATGAGGTAGACCAGGGCCGGGACGCGGACGAACCCGCCGCCCACCCCCAGAAAGCCCGCCAAGACCCCCGTGACCACGCCCACGATGACGATCATCCACATGGAGATGACCAGCCGGGCCGTGCCGCACTTGACGATGGGGTACAGGGGGATGGACTGGAAGAACCGGTGGATGGTGCTGGTCTTGAGCTCCCGGCCGACGGCTTTGCCCGCCGCCGACTCCTCCTCGATCTTGCGCTGGGCCCGGTGAGTCTCCATCTGGGTGTAGATGAAGATGCCGAACATGACCACCACCGACGCGATGAGCAGCGCCACCCCGGCGATGCCGAGCTTCTTGGTGTAGTTGAGGAGCCTCACGCCCAGTTCCACCCCCAGCATGGTGCCGCCCACCATGGCCAGGCCAAGGGTCCAGTCGATGTTGCCCAGCTGCCGGTGGCGCACTGTGGAGATGACGGCCTTGCCGGAGATGTGGGTGGCGTCGATGCCAGAGGCCATGTACCCGGGAAAGCCGAAGACGATGAGGGCGGGCGTCACCATGTACCCGCCGCCCACGCCGATGAAGCCGCCCACCACGCCCACGGTGAAGCCCGTCAACGCCAGGAGGAATATGGGGGCCTGGATGCCGGAGATGGCGAAATCGAACATGTCTCCCTCCTCTCTATTAGTGACCGTAGTGTTCGATCTTCTTGATCTTCCACCCCAGCATGTCCGTGAACCCCTCGGCCATGAGCCCGAGGCACAGCCCCACGGCGATGACCACGGCCACGTTCCAGACCCCGGACCACGGGTTGGTGTGGACCCCTTTGTGGGTGAAAGTGTCCTTGTACTTGAACCCCTTGGACTCCTTGATCTGCCAGGGGACCGAGACGATGAGCCTGTCCCCGTCCAGCTTGGCCCGTTTTCCCTCCTTGAGCACGTCGTTGCCGATGATCCCGTTACAATTGGCGGGGAGACGCTGCCCCTTCTTGACCGGAACCGCCTGCAGGCCGTCGATGACGTCCCCTTGCACAATGGTCAGGCTGGCCGGCCGCTCCTTGGTGGCGTCCTTGAAGGTGTGGGCGTTGACGGCGTAGCCATCGGTGGTGGCCTCGTAGTAGTACCAGCGCGCCATCTGCCCGGATGTGTAGGAATTCACCACAAACAGGATCACCGCGATGGAGGCCGCCGTCCAGAAGATGAACTTGATGGTTCCTTTTTTCCTATGATTTTCTGCCAAGTTGATCCCCTCCTTCCGTATGTTGGAATTCTCCCCAGAGGCGGGAGGATATGGGACCCCTTTGCAAGGTAGGTGCCACGCAAGTCGGCCCGATGGCCAACGGATAATTCTTTGAAAGCAGGCCGTTTGCGGGCAGCGGGGCCTACCCTGACCCAGGGACCCCATGTCAGCTTTTTTTACAGCGTGTAAAGGGGCCCCCCGGACAGGAGGATCAGGCGATGGCCATTGCCCGCAGGGCGCCCGTGTGGTAATCCATTCTGGGACTCCCCGGGCACGGCGACCCCAGCGGGACGGGCGTGCGCAGGGGGGTGAACGCCGAGGGGGCCACAGGAGCCTTTCGCCGATGGAATGGAAGCACGTCAGCCTTCGATCCCGGATCCTCCTCATCGTCGGCGCCCTGGTGGTGGCGGCCGTGGTCGGAGGCCTGGTGACCATGCGCTACATTTACTGGTTGGGCTCCACTCTCACCGCCATGATGGACCGGGACGTGGCCTCCCTGAGGACGGCCCAGGAGCTGGAGACCGCCCTGGTCCTTCAGAAGGGGTACGTCGCGTACTACCTGGATGACGGAGACCCCTCCTGGCTCAGGCGCCTGGATGAACACCGAAACGCGTTTGAGGAATGGCTCAGGAAGGCCCGGGAGTATCCCGATTCGGAGCAGGGGCGGGAGATCCTGGCCCGCATCGAGTCCGAGTATCTCCAGTACGACGCCTCCCGGCAGAACGCCATCCGGCTGTTTCAGGCCGACGACAGGGTCGGAGCCGCCCGGGCGCGTCAGGGGTATCTGGGGGCGTTCTTCCGGATCACCGACCTGAGCGAGCAGTACAAACGGCTCCACCAGCGAAGCATGGAGGAGGCCCGGAGGGACATCGAGGCCCGGGCCCAGTTCATCAATGACCTGGCCCTGGCCACCCTGCCCGCCGTCCTGCTCCTGGGCATCCTCCTGGGCCACATCCTCATCCGGCAGGTCCTGGAGCCCATCCGCAGGCTCGCCATGGAGGCCGAGGAGGCCAGGGGGCGGGGCCCCGTGAAGGATGAGGTGAAGGCCCTGAGTCGCCGGGTCCACAACCTGGTGGAGGACCGGGACCTGACCAAGTCCCAGCTGGAGCGGAGCCAGGAGCATTTGATCCAGTCGGAGAAGTGGGCCATGATGGGGAAGCTGGCCGCGGGGGTGGCCCACAGCATCCGAAACCCCCTCACATCCGTGAAGATGCGTCTTTTCTCCTTGCAGCGGGCCCTGGATCTCTCCTCGGCCCCGCAAGAGGACTTCGAGGTCATCTCCGAAGAGGTCCGCCACATCGACAGCATCGTGCGCAACTTCCTGGAGTACTCCAGGCCTGAGAAGCTCAACATGAAGAAGGCGAGCCCGTCGGACGTGGTGGACATGGCCCTGCTTCTCCTGCGCCACAGGCTGGAGTCTTACGGCGTCACGGTGGCCGTGGAGCGCCCGGGGAGGCTGCCCGCCATCTGGGCGGACCCGGAGCAGTTCAAGGAGGTCCTGGTGAACCTCCTGGTCAACGCGTGCGAGGCCATGAGCGGCGGTGGAGCCGTGGTGATCTCGGAGGCGGTGGGGCTGGACGACGCGTTGGGACGCGTGGTGCGGGTGACCGTGCAGGACAACGGGCCGGGCATCCCGGCGTCCATCCGGGACAAGGTCTTTCAGCCGTTTTTCAGCACCAAGGAGGAGGGCACCGGGCTGGGGCTGAGCATCGCCGCCCGCATCGTGGAGGAGCACGGCGGATGGCTGAGGCTCAGGTCCGGCGAAGGCGAGGGCGCGGCGTTCGTCATCACGCTGCCGTTGAGGGAGGAGGAGGTTTGGGAACGATCTTGATCGTGGACGACGACGCCCAGCTCCGGCAGAGCTTCGAGAAGCTCTTGCTCCAGGAAGGGCATTTGGTGCGGACGGCCCCCACGGGGGAGGCCGGCCTGGCCTCGGTGCGGGAGGACTCCCCGGACCTGGTCGTGATGGATGTGCGCCTCCCGGGCATGAACGGGCTCGAGACGTTTCTGGCCATGCGCCAGGTGGACTCCAAGCTCCCGGCGATCATCATGACGGCCTTCGGCACCACGGAGACGGCCATCGAGGCCACCAAACTGGGGGCCTTCGACTATGTGCTCAAGCCGTTCGAGATCCCGGACATGCTGGCCCTGATCCGCCAGGCCCTGGAGGCGGGCCGTTTCATGCGGGCCCGGGTGGAGTTGGATCGGCTGCCCGATGGGGCCTCGGCCGATGCCCTCATCGGTCGGAGCAAGCCCATGCAGGAGGTGTACAAGGCCATCGGCCGCGTGGCCCCCACCGACGCCACGGTGCTCATCCGCGGGGAATCGGGCACGGGCAAGGAGTTGGTGGCGCGCGCCATATACCAGCACAGCCTGCGCAGCGAGAAGCCCTTCCTGGTGATCAACTGCGTGGCCATCCCGGAGACCCTGCTGGAGAGCGAGCTCTTCGGGTACGAGAAGGGCGCCTTCACCGGGGCCGTGAACCGGCGGGTGGGGAAGATCGAGCAGGCCCACGGCGGCACTGTGTTCTTGGACGAGATCGGCGACATGCCGTTCAGCATCCAGTCCAAGATTCTCCGCCTCCTGCAGGAAAAGAGCATCGAGCGGCTGGGCGGGCGCGAGCCCATCCCGGTGGACGTCCGCGTCATCGCGGCCACCAACCGAGATCTGGAAAAGGCGCTGGGCGAGGGGCGTTTCCGGGAGGACCTTTACTACCGGCTCAAGGTCGTGACGCTCTGGCTGCCGCCCCTGCGGGAGCGGCTGGGGGACATCCCCCTTCTGGTCGACTACTTCCTCAACCGATTCGCCGCCGAGATGGGGATGGACAATCCGGGCATGAGCCGGGAGGCCGAGGTGCTCCTCGCCGGCCACGGATGGCCGGGCAACGTGAGGGAGCTGGCCAACGGCATCCAGAAGGCCCTCATCTTCAGCCGGGGATGCCCCTGCTCGGCCGAGGATGTGGCCCAGGCCATCCGCGGGGAGCGGCCCCCCACCAGGCCCGCCCCCGAGGCGGGTGAAGGCGAGGCCATCCGCCTCTGGCTCCGGGAGGCCCTGTCCGCCGGAGGAGACGACGGCCTCTTCGAGACCCTGGTGGACCGTTTCGCGAGCATCCTCATCGGAGAGGCCCTCAACCTCACCGGCGGGAACCGCACCCGTGCGGCCAAGCTCCTGGGGCTGTCCCGCCCGACCCTTCAGGCCAAGATCGAGAAATACGGCCTGCGGATGGAGACATCGGTCAAGGGCAACGGACCGTGAGCCGCTGATCCGTCCTGAGGCGCCGTGCCTGCCTCTTTACACCATGTAAAAGAGACTGGCACGGGGATCGGTACAGGCTCGCGGCTTCGGGCGCGGGCCGCCCCCCAAACCGTCTCCTGGCCTCCAAGCGACTTCACCCCATCTCTCCCGCAATCCATGGCATGGCTGTTGCTTCTTCGCTTTATCAACGCCCCGGAGGATGGGTCCTGTGAGCGCTGCCTTCATCGTCTTGCTGGCGGAGCGCAATCGGCACGTGCGGGAGTTCCTGCGGCGCGAGCTCGTGGAGGGGGGGCATCGGGTGCTGGCGGCCGGGGACGGCCGGGAGGTGCTCGCCATGCTCCAGGGGCCCGATCCCCCGGACCTCCTCGTACTGGACCTGGAGATGCCCTACCTGGGAGGGCTGGAGATCCTGGCATGGCTGCGCGAACACCGGCCGACCCTCCCCGTTGTCATCCACAGCTTCGCCCCGGAGAACGCCACCGACCCGGTGCTCCAGGATGCCGCTGCCTTTGTGGAGAAGAGCGGCGACAACATCAACAATTTCAAGGCCACCATCCACGAGGTGCTTCGCAGGAATTACCCCGAGCGCTCCGGCGCGGTTCCCGCGTCCGGCAGCGTGGCATCGGAAGGCCGCACCCGCGCACCGTGATACCCACCCTCG
>CAZEPJ010000044.1:0-38527 GCA_964514105.1 uncultured Desulfarculaceae bacterium
CCGAACATCCCCATCTTGCCGCCCCGGGGGAACGGCACCAGCAGGTCGATGACCTTGACCCCCGTCTCCAGCACCTGGACGCTGGTGTCCTGTTCCACGAAGGACGGAGCGGGACGATGGATGGGATAGTATTTCTTGGCCGTCACCGGGCCCAGGCCGTCCACCGGGCGCCCCACCACGTTGAGCACCCGGCCCAGGGTCTCGTGCCCCACCGGCATGGAGATGGGGGCACCCGTGTCCCGGGCCGGCATGCCGCGACGCAGGCCGTCGGTGGTGTCCATGGCGATGCAACGCACCACGTTGTCCCCCAGATGCTGGGCCACTTCGATCACCAGGTTGTCCTCGGTGGCATCGATGGTGGGGTTGGTGAGGGTCAGGGCGTTGAGCAGGGGGGGCAGCTTCCCCTCCTCAAAGGCCACGTCCACGACGTTCCCGATGACCTGAACGATCTTTCCCGCGTTCATCGTCTCTCAGACCTCCTCCAGTAGAAATGCCCAAAGTGTCCGCACGCCAATCCCAGCTCGCCCGTTTCCTGCTGCCTGCTCCCGACTGCCGACTGCCTCTCTACTTCTTCAAGGCCTCGGCCCCTCCCACGATGTCCATCAGCTCCTTGGTGATGGCAGCCTGGCGGGCCTTATTGTAGACCAGGGTCAAGCGATTGATCATGTCCTTGCAGTTGCGGGTGGCGTTGTCCATGGCCGTCATCCGGGCCGCCTGCTCGCTGGTGTTGTTCTCCAGGAGTGCCTGGTAGGCCTGCACCCGGATCTGTTCTGGCAATATGGCCTCCAGCAGGAGGTGGGGCTCGGGTTCGTAGAGATAGTCCACCGCTGAACCGCCCTTTCCTCCCTCAGGGAGTGCGAAGGGCAGGAGTTCTTTCGTCACGGGCCGCTGAACGGCCATGTTGACGAACTGGCTATGGATCAGGACCACCTCGTCCACCTGCTCCTGTACGTACGCCGTGATGACGTCTTCCGCCACGCGCGTGGCCAGGTCGTAACCGATCTTCCGGTTGTCCACGTACGACTGCCGGACATCCTTCTTCTGCCGGCGGAAGAAGTCCCGACCCTTGCGTCCCACCACGAAGAAGCAGACCTCCTGCCCCTTGGCCGCCCGGGCCTTGGCCTCCTTGTCCGCCCGCGTGATGAGGTTGGTGTTGAAGCTGCCGCACAGTCCCCGGTCCGCGGTGACCAGGAGGAGGGCCACGCGCCTCACCTCCCGGCGCACCAGAAGCGGATGGGCATCTCCCTCGACCCGCTGGGCCACGGAACGCGCCACCTCGCCGTACTTCTCGGCGTACGGCCGGAAAGCCTGCATGCGCTCCTGGGCGCCTCGCATCTTGGCCGACGCGACCATATTCATGGCCCGGGTAATCTGCTGTGTCTTCTTGACCGCTCCGATCTTCCGCCGGATGTCTCTCAGTGTCGCCATGGGGTTCTCTCACACCTCGGGAACGCTCGCTGAATCCTCAGGCCTGGAAGACCGTCTCGAACTCTCTGAGGGCCGCCTGGATCTTCTTGTCCAGGTCGTCGTCGATGCTCTTCTTCTCCTTGATCTCCTTGAGCACCCCCCCGTGCTTGGCCTCCACGAACTCGAAGAGCTCCCGCTCGAATCGCTGAACGGCGTCCACCGGATACTTGTCCAGGAAACCGCGGGTCCCGGCATAGATGATGAGGATCTGTTTCTCGGCGGGCATGGGCTGGTACTGGGGTTGCTTGAGCAACTCCACGAGCCGCATTCCGCGGTTCAGCTGGGCCTGGGTGGCCTTGTCCAGCTCGCTTCCGAACTGGGCGAAGGCCTCCAGTTCCCGAAACTGAGCCAGATCCAGGCGCAGGCTGCCGGCCACCTGTCGCATGGCCTTGACCTGGGCGCTGCCCCCCACCCGGGAGACCGACAGACCGACGTTGACGGCCGGCCGCACCCCGGAGAAAAACAGGCCCGGCTCCAGGTAGATCTGACCGTCGGTGATGGAGATGACGTTGGTGGGGATGTACGCCGAGACATCGCCCTGCTGGGTTTCGATGATGGGCAGTGCCGTGAGGCTCCCGCCGCCCAGCTGGTCGTTGAGCTTGGCCGCTCGCTCCAGGAGTCGGGAGTGGTTGTAGAAGATGTCGCCCGGGAACGCCTCGCGTCCGGGGGGGCGGCGAAGCAGGAGGGAGACCTGGCGATAGGCCGTGGCCTGCTTGGACAGGTCGTCGTAGATGATCAGGGCGTGGCGCCCGGAGTCGCGGTAGTACTCCCCCATGGCGCAGCCCGCGTACGGGGCGATGAACTGCAACGTGGCCGGGTCGCTTGCGCAGGCCGACACCACGATGGTGTACTCCATGGCCCCATGCCGGCGCAAGGCGTCCACCACCTGGGCCACCGTGGATTTCTTCTGGCCCACCGCCACGTAGATACAGATGACCCCGGACTCCTTCTGATTGATGATGGCGTCCACGGCCATGGCCGTCTTGCCGATCTGCCGGTCGCCGATGATGAGCTCCCTCTGGCCGCGGCCGATGGGGGTCATGGCGTCCACGGCCTTGTACCCGGTGTACATGGGCTCCTTGACGGGCTGCCGGGCCACGACGCCCGGGGCGATCATCTCGATGCGCCGGAATTCCTTGGCCTCGATGGGACCCTTGCCGTCCAGGGGATTGCCCACGGAGTCCACCACGCGTCCGATGACCGCGTCGCCCACGGGGACCTGGGCGATGCGCCCGGTGCGCTTGACCGTGTCACCCTCCTTGATGTGGGTGTCCTCGCCCAGGATGGCCACACCCACGTTGTCCTCCTCCAGGTTCAGGGCCATCCCCAGGATGCCGTGCGGAAACTCCAGGAGCTCCATGGACATGACGTTTTCCACCCCGTAGACCCGGGCAATGCCGTCGCCCACGGAGAGGACCACGCCGGTCTCGCTCATCTCGACCTTCTTGTCGTAGTCCTTGATCTGCGCCCTGATGATCTGACTGATTTCCTCTGCCTTGATCTGCATGCCCATGGATCACCCCTTCATGAGAGAGTCTTTGATCTGCGCCAGTTGGGTCCGAAGGCTCCCGTCGTAGACGATGTCTCCGATCTGGGTGACCACGCCCCCGATGAGGGCCGGGTCCGTCTCGACATCCACCGTGACCTCCTTGCCGGTCATGGCGGCCAACTGCTTGCGGATTGCCTCGACAGACGCCTCCGGAAGAGGCACCGCGGAGACCACCCGGGCGCGGGTCCTCCCGGCCACCTCGTCCACCATCCGGTCATAGCATTGGACGATGTCCGCCAACGAGCCCAGCCGTCGCTTGTCGATGAGCAGCAGGATGAAGCTCATGAGGATGGGCGGAAGCCCCAGCTTGGCGTTGAGGGCGTGGAACAGGAGCTTCTTCTGCTCCTTGTTGTAGATGGGGTTCTCCATCACTTCCTTGAGCTCCGCGCTAATCTCCAGGACCTGTTGGAAGCGCTTGAGCCCTTCCCCATAGCCCTCGAACTGCCCGTCTTCCTGCCCGATGCGGATGAGGGCCCTGGCATACCGCTTGGCGATGATCTCTTTCATCGGACGCTCTTCCCCACAGTGTCCACATACTCCTGGACGAGGCGTTCGTGATCCTTGGGCCCGATCCCCTTCCTGAGGATCCCCTCCGCCATGCGGGCGGCCAGTTCCACGGCCTCCCCACGAAGCATGTGCTGGGCTTGCTTCAGCTCCTGGGCGGCCGTGGCCTCCGCCTGGCGGCGGATCTTTTCAGCCTCGGCCTGGGCACTGGCCAGGATCTTCTCCTTCTCCCGCCGGCCCTGATCCAGGAGCATCTGCTTGAGCTCCTCGATCTCCTTCTGGGCCTGGGCGAGCCTGCGTTCCATCTCCTTGTAGCGGACGGCGGCCTCCGCCTTCGCCTTCTCCGCCTCGTCCAGGGACTCCCGCACCCCCTGTTGCCTCTGATTGAGGAAGTTCCGGATGGGTTTGTTGAGCAGGTAGTAGAGCAGGGCCGCCAGGAGGGCGAAGTTCACGAATCGCATGGCCAGGGTGAATCCGCTTTCCAGCTCCATGCCTCCCCCCGAAGCCCACAGCGCAGAGGGAGCGGCCCCTGTGACCAGCGCCCACCCCATCCCCATCCACACCGCCCGTTCCATGCGCCCGTCTCCCCGTTCCCTCATGATTGGAGGCCCCTCCCCAGCACCTTGTGCGCCATCTCCGCGGCGATCCCCTCGGCCTGGACCCGGAGAAGCTCCCTGGCGCGCACCGACTCCTCCTGGATCATGCGCCGGGCCTCCTCCAGACTTCGGGCGGCCTCCGCCCGGGCGGCTTCCAGGACACGGCGCTCCGCCTCGCCTCCCTCTGCCTTGAGGCGTTCCTTCTCGGCGTTGGCCGAGGCCTTGGCCTCCTGAAGCTGCCTCTGGTACTGCTCCCATTGCCGGCTGGTGCGCTCGCCCAGTTCCTGAACGTCCTTTTCCGCCGCCTGGATCTTCCTCTTGCGCTCTTCCAGGATGTTCAGGATGGGCTTGTAGAGAAAACGATTGAGGATCCACAGGAGGATGAGGAAGTTGACCATCTGGAGGATCAGGGTCTTGTCGAGGGTGATCACGAGGGCCTCCCAGCTCTCCACGAAAATGGTGCGCGACCGCCGGATCCGTGCGGTTCTCGCACCGGAGTGTCTGGAAAAACAAAGCGAATTTAGTAAGTTACAAATATCAGAAAAAAAGACTTCGCTCTTTTATCAAAAAAGCGCAACCCTGTCAACCCAAATCGCGCCCCACCCTACGGCGCCGGCCCGGCGCCGTCAACTCACTTGGCGTCGGCCTGGGGGAGTTCCTCCGCCGGCGCGCGCCTGTCCTTCTTGCCGAAAAAGGAGATCTTCCTGTCGCGTTCCCCTCCCTGATCCCCGGACGGTTCCATGCGCACGTTGCCCTCGAAGACCACCCCTTCGTTGATCACCAACACCGGCGTCTGGATGTTTCCGGTCATCTTGGCGGGGGCCAAGGCCTCCACGCGATGGGAGGCCTGAACATTGCCCACCACCTCCCCGTGGACGATGAGGGTCCCGCATTGGACCTCGGCTTCCACCCGTCCCCCCTCCCCCACGACCAGCGTCCCGGTCGCATGGATCTCCCCCCGGCAGGTCCCGTCGATGCGGACCGTCCCGTCGAACTTCAGTTGCCCCTGAAACTCCGTCCCCTGGCCCAAAAAGGCGTTGACCTCGTCGCTGATCTTCGGCATGCCGTCCCCCTTTCTGGCGCGTCCGAACATGGCCTCCCCCTTGTGCGGGGCCGCCGGGCCATTGCCGACGGCCGCAGACGAAACGACCCGAACCGCCCCGCGTCGGCGTCCGCCCTGAGCCCGGAGCCGGGAGTCGATGCCCATGGCCGCGGGCGCGGTGCTCCCCCGTGCACCGCGCCCGCGGCCATCCCGCTCACCGGACCTGGATCTCCAGGGCGTTGAAGAAATACCCGATCTCGAACGCCGCAGTCTCCGGCGCGTCGGAGCCGTGAACGATGTTGCGCTCCACGTTGTCCGCGTGCTGACGCCGGATGGTTCCCGGATCCGCCTTGCCGGGATCCGTGGCCCCCATGATCTTCCTCGTCCGCTGAATGGCGTCTTCTCCTTCCAGCACCATGACAACCGCCGGCCCGGACGACATGAATTCCGTCAGGCTCCCGAAGAACGGCTTGTCCCGATGGACGGCATAGAACCCCTCGGCCTGGGCCTTGGTCAGCCGCACCATCTTCAGGGCCACCAGCCTGAGCCCTTCCCGCTCGAACCGGCCCACGACCTCCCCGACCAAGTCCTTGGATACCCCATCGGGCTTCACGATGGAAAGAGTCCGCTGCAGCATGCTCCATTTCCTCCTCTGCGTGAGTTGGGTTTCGTGGCTCGCATCCTGAATCCGGCCTGGGGGCTGATGGCCCCCTCGTGCGCCGTCACTGGGCGGGCTTGTCCGCCTCCACCATCTTGACCAACTCGTCGAACTTGATGTCGGCCGCCAGGATCCCCACGATCTCCTCTCCCGCGTCCCGGATGGGGGCCGATACGGTTACGGCCAACTGGTGCGTGAATCGGGAGACGTAGAAATCCGTCACGTGGCTCTTGCCGTCCTTGAGCGGGCCGATGAACCACGGACGGTCCGAGTAGTCCTCTTCCACGGCCAGGGGGGAGTACTTGGCGCGATCCACGATCTGGGTGATGATCTTGGTGGTGATCCTCCCGTCGATGTTGGTGACATAGACCCACTGGATGAACGGGTTTTCCTCGGCCAGGCCCTCCATGATGGGCTCCTGTCTGGCCGGATCCATGGTTCGGATCTCGGGCATCTCCACCAGGCCCTCGATGAGATGGACGGCCAGGTCCGCCGCCTTCTGCTTGAGGAGCTGGAGGTCGCTCACGAAGTATTCCGGCAGGTGCTTCTTGACCAGGCGGCGCATCTCGTCCGAGCCCATGGCCGTGGTGCGTCCATCGTCGTACTGCTTCATGATGGCCTTGTAGATCTTGGCCACCCCCGGATGCCGCTTGTCCACGGCCTGGGCGCCGCCCAACTCCAGGTGGCTGTTGATCCAATGGACCACGCCCGCCATCCCGGACTTGTCCGTGATGACCACACTGAGGGGGCGCTTGAGGAATTTCTGGGTGTTGAAGATGGAGTAGATCTCCTGATTCTTGAGGATGCCGTCCACATGGACGCCTGCGGAGGTGGCGTTGAACTCCGTCCCCACGAAGGGGTAGTTGGCGGGGACCCGATGGGAGGTCTCCCGCTGGAAGTACTCGGCGATCTCGGTGATGACCGTCGTGTCCATGCCGTCGTGCTGACCCCGCAGGCCGATGTACTCGAAGACCAGCGCCTCCACGGGGGTGTTTCCCGTTCGTTCCCCCAGCCCCAGCAGGGCCCCGTTGACCGCGCTGCAGCCGAACAGCCACGCCGTGGTGGCGTTGGTGAGGGCCTTGTGAAAATCGTTGTGTCCATGCCATTCCAGGAGGCGCCCGGGCACCCCGGCGTCGTCGATCATGGCCCGCACCAGCTTGTCCACTGCCCGAGGCAGGGCGGCCCCGGGGTACGTCACCCCCAGTCCCAGGGTGTCGCACAGGCGGATCTTGATGTCGATCCCGCTCTCCTCCCGCAGCTTCATGAGTTCCTTGGCCAGGGGGACGCAGAATCCGTAGATGTCGGCCCGGGTGATGTCCTCCAAGTGGCAGCGCGGGATGATCCCATGGTTCACCGCCGCCTTGGCCATGCCCAGATACTCCTCCAGGGCCTGCCGTCGATTCCTCCCCAGCTTGAGAAAGATGTGGTAATCGGAGACCGACATGAGCATCCCCGTCTCCTTGATCCCCATCTCCTTGACCATGCGCAGGTCGTCCCGATTGGCCCGCACCCAAGCCGTGACCTCCGGGAACCGGAAGTCCTTGGCCAGGCATCGCTCCACGGCCTCCTTGTCCCGGGGGCTGTACACGAAAAACTCGCACTGGCGGATCACGCCGTCGGGCCCCCCGAGGCGGTGGAGCATGGTGTACAGGTCCTCGATCTGTTGGGGCGTGAAGGGGGGCCGGGCCTGCTGTCCGTCCCGGAAGGTGGTGTCCGTGATGTACATCCCCTTGGGCGGGTTGATGGGGATGATCTTCTGATCGAAATCGATCCGCGGGATCTCGTCCTGCGGGAAGATGCCCCGAAGAAGATTGGGGTCGGTCACATCCCGCAGGTCCCTCTCCTCGAACTTGGAGATCTCATGATAGAGGATCCGCTTTTCTCTGTCCCACTTGGCCATGAAGACACCTTCCAGGAAAAGGCCTCACGGGGCCTGCAGGCCCCAGCGCTCTGCGCCCCGCTCGTCACCTATGCCGAACCTGGATCCAGAGGTCCTCCAGTTGCTTGGGATCTACCCTGGCCGGGGCTTCGGTGAGCAGGCACGTCCCCCGCTGGGTCTTGGGGAACGCGATGACGTCTCGAATGGTGGACCCTCCGGCCATGAGCATGACCAGCCGGTCCAGGCCGAAGGCGATCCCCCCATGGGGGGGGGCCCCGTACGCCAACGCCTCCAGCAGAAAGCGAAACCGCTCCTGGGCCTCTTTCTCGGAAATCCCCAGGGCCCGGAAAAGCGCCTTCTGAAGGTCCAGCCGGTGATTCCGGATACTCCCGCCGCCGATCTCGTTGCCGTTGAGGACCAGGTCGTACGCCCTGGCCCTGACCCGCAGCGGTTCGCCCTCCAGGAACCGTGCATCCTCTGCCTTGGCGGCGGTGAACGGGTGGTGAACGGCCACATGGCGGCCGGCTTCGGCGTCATACTCCAGGAGGGGGAAGTCCGTCACCCACAGGAACGAGAACGCGTCCTCCTTGACCAGTCCGAGCCGCCGGCCGAAGTGGCCCCGCAGGAGGTCCAGCGTGGCGTTGACCATGCCGGCTTCCCCCGCCGCAAAAAGGATCAGATCTCCCGCCTCCAACCCCGCCTTCCGGGCCACCTCGTCCCGCTCTCCCGGCTGGAGCGCCTTGGCCACCGGCCCCTGCCATTCATCGCCCCCGACCTTGACCCAGGCGACCCCCCTGGCGCCGGTCTGGATCTGATAGTGCGCCTTGAGGTTCTCCTCTCCCTGCATGCGATCCAGCTCGGCACGGGAGAGCCCGGCCTGTCCTTTGAGGGGCAGCGCCTTGACCACACCCCCATCTCCCACGGCCCGGGCGAAGAGCCTAAATTCCGTGTGCCGAAAGACCTCGGTGAGATCCACGAGCTCCAGGGCGAAGCGCGTGTCCGGCTTGTCCGTACCGTAGCGCGCCATGGCCTCGGCATGGGTCAGGCGGGGAAACGGGGCGCCCGCCACGCGGCCCAAGGCCTCTCGGAACATGGCCTCCATCAGCCCCTCGGCCACGGCCTGCACGTCCTTCTCGTCCACGAAGGACATCTCCATGTCGATCTGGGTGAACTCCGGCTGACGGTCTCGCCTCAGATCCTCGTCCCGGAAGCACTTGACGACCTGGAAATAGCGGTCGAATCCGGCCACCATGAGGAGCTGTTTGAACAGCTGGGGAGATTGGGGCAGGGCGTAGAACTGCCCCTGCTGCAGACGGCTGGGGACCAGGAAGTCCCTGGCGCCTTCGGGGGTGCTGCGCGTGAGAAACGGGGTCTCCACCTCCACGAATCCCTGGGAGTCCAGGTAGTTTCGCACCGCGCGCACCGCCCGGTGCCTCAGCTCGAAGTTCCGGAACATGCAGGGCCGCCGAAGGTCCAGGTATCGATACCGCAGCCGGACGTTCTCGGCCGCCTCGGTCTCGTCCTCGATGGGGAACGGTGGGGTCTGGGATTCGTTGAGGATCTCCAGCTTGTCGGCCGCCACCTCCACGCTTCCCGTGGGGATCTTGGGGTTCTCGGTCTCAGGCGGGCGCCTTCGGACCTCGCCCTGGACGCTCAGGACGAATTCCGAGCGAATCCTCCTGGCCTCGGCGTGGACCTCGGGGGAGCGCTCGGGATTGAAGACCGTCTGAACCAGGCCGCTGCGGTCCCGCAGGTCCACGAAGATCACGCCCCCCAGGTCGCGCGTGGTCTGGGCCCAGCCCGCCAAGCGGACCCGCTTTCCGATGTCCGCCTCCGACAGGGTCCCGCAGCGGTGGCTCCTCATGGAATCCATCTCAGGCTTCAAGCGCTCCATGCCTCCTTGATCATTGCTGTCCCCGGTCCTCTCCGCCCAGGACGGCGTCGAGATCTCCCAGTGCGACATCCTGCTGGCTGCCCGTGGCCATGTCCCTCAAAGTCGCCCGTCCCGAGGCCATCTCCGCTTCCCCGATGATCAGCACGCGCCGGGCCCCGAGCTTGTCGGCCCGGCGCAGCTGGGCCTTGAGGCTGGCCCCCCGGAAGTCCATCTCGGCCCGCATGCCCGCCCTCCGAGCCCGTTCCACCCAGAGGAAGGCCTCCCGGGCAGCTGCCTCGCCCAGGGCCGCCGCGAACAGGGCCAGGGGCCGCTCCCGCCGGAACCCTTTCCCCCGCAGGATGCGAACAAGGCGTTCCACCCCGATGGCGAAGCCGATGCCCGGTAGATCGGGGCCGCCGAGCGCTCCGATGAGGGTGTCGTAGCGCCCACCGCCGCACACGGCGTTCTGGGCGCCCAGGTCCTGGCTCATGACCTCGAAGGTGGTCCGGGTGTAATAGTCCAGGCCCCGCACGATCAACGGGTTGACCGAGTACGGGATCTCCAAGAGGTCCAGATGCGCCCGGAGCCCGCCGAAATGTCCCACGCAAGCCGGGCACAGGGTGTCGAGGATGCGCGGAGCCCCTTGGAGGACCGCGGCGCACCCCTCCACCTTGCAGTCGTAAATGCGCAGCGGGTTTGCATGGAGCCTTCGCCGACAGTCCCCGCACAGATCCCCCTCCTTGCCGGACAGGAAGCCGACCACCGCCGCCCGGAACCCGGGTCGGCACACGGGGCATCCCAACGAGTTGATCTGGAACTCCAGCTCCCGGAGGCCCAGGGTCACGAAGAAGGCGCGCAGCATGGCCAGCAGTTCGGCGTCCGTCCTGGGATCCGCCGAGCCGAGGATCTCGGCGTCGATCTGGTGAAACTGCCGGTAGCGCTCCTTCTGGGGTTTCTCGTGGCGAAACATGGGCCCCATGCAGTACAGCTTCTGGAGAGGCTCGACCTGATGGAGGGCATGTTCGATGTAGGCCCGAAGGATACCTGCCGTGGCCTCGGGGCGCAGGGTCAGGGACAGGCCGCTGCGGTCCTCGAAGGTGTACATCTCCTTCTCCACGATGTCCGTGGCTTGCCCGATGCTGCGCGCAAACAGCTCAGTCCTCTCCAGGATGGGGATGCGGATCTCGGAGAAGCCGTAGGCCTGGAAGACCTCCCCGGCGGCCTGCTCCACCGACTGCCAGAGCTCTGTCTCGCCGGGCAGAACGTCGCGCATCCCTCGAACGGCCTGAATGTCCATCGAACCTCACACCACGGCCCCGGCGGCCGAGTCCTGAAACGTTGAATATAGGAGATCGCCCGGCTGGGGTCAACAAACAGCCGGCCTCAACCCGGCTGCCCGAGGACCTCACGGAGCACGCGGGCCAGCTCCTCCAGGCGATAAGGTTTGGCCACCACCCCGGAAAACCCCCGCTCGCGGTGCTCGGCCATGACGGGGTCCGTGGAGTAGCCGCTGGAGACGATGGCCCTGACCGTCCCATGATCCACCCGGAGCCTTTCCACCAGCTCGGCCCCCCCCATGCCCCCCGGGACCGTGAGGTCCACAATGAGGGCGTGGAACGCCTTTCCCTCCTCCTGGGCCCGGGTGAAGAGCGCCATGGCCTCCTCGCCGTCGCGGGCTGGCACCACGTCATAGCCCAGGTGTCGGAGCATGGCCTCTGCGACCCGTCTCACCTGCTCGTCGTCGTCCATGAGCAGGATCCTTCCCTCCCCTGCGGGGGCAGGGCCGGGGTCGGCGTTGGGCGCCGGGGGCGGGCTGTCCGATGCGGGCAGGTAGAGATGAAAGATCGTCCCCTCCCCCGGGCGGGACGCCACCGAGATGTGGCCCTCGTGCCGTTTCATGATGGCGTAGCTCGTGGCGAGTCCCAGCCCGCTGCCGGAGGCCTTGGTGGTGAAGTACGGATCGAAGATCTTGCCCAGGTGTTCGGGGGGAATCCCGGCCCCCTGGTCGGCCACGGCGATGTGAACGTAGCGGCCCGGCCGCAAGGGCAGGCCTTGGTCTTCCTCGACGATGGCGTTTTCTCCCCGCACGTGGATGGTCCCCCCGCCGGGCATGGCCTGATCGGCGTTGATCATGAGGTTGTGAACGACCTGGCTGATCTGCCCCTCGTCCACATCCGCCGGCCAGAGATCGGGGGCAACGGCCAGGAGGCATCGGGCCCTGGAGCCCCGCAGGGCGAAGGCCGCTGATTCGGCCAGGAGCTCGGCGAGGGAGGTGGCGGCCTTCACGGGCGCCCCCCCCTTGGAGAATGTCAGCAGCTGCTGGGTCAAGGCCTTGGCCCGCGAACACGCCCGCTCGGCCTCGGACAGCAGGAAGCCGACCCGCTCGGGCAACTGCGGCTCCATGCCCGCCAGGGAAAGGTTGCCCAGGATGGCCGCCAGGATGTTGTTGAAGTCGTGGGCGATGCCCCCCGCCAGGATGCCCAGGGACTCCAGGCGCTGGGCCTTCTGGATCTCCTCCTCCAGCTGCTTTCTCTCCGTGATGTCGTGTGCCACCACGACGAGCCGGACCGGCTTGCCCTCCTCGTAGAGCACCTTGCGGCGGATGAGAAGCCAGGACCGCCGGCCCTGCTTGCTGACCCACTCGAACTGGGCCACGTCGGGCACATCCTCCCCCGCCAACGTCCCCTGCAGGCGCTTGAGGAATCGTTCCCGGCTCTCCTCGGTGAGGAGCTGCAGCGGCGTCATGTGGAGGAGCTCCTCCCGGCTGTAACCCGTGTACTCGCACAGGACGTCGTTCACGCTGACGAACCTGCCCGTGCGCAGATCCACCTCATATATCCCCGCAGGGGCGTGTTCGATCAGGTGACGGTACTTCTCCTCGCTCTCCCGCAGCGCCTCCATGGTCTGCCATCGCTCGGTCACATCCTCCACGATGCCGATGGCGTACCGCACCTCTTGCCCGGGGATCGATTCCCCCCGGATCCGGGCGTGAAGCCAGTGGACGCTGCCGTCCGGATGGATCATGCGGTACCGGGTGTCGTAGCCCTGCCTGCTGCGGCCCCCGCGCCACCATCCCTGGAATTCCCCCAACACCCGATCCCGGTCCTCGGGGTGAATCCGCTCCATCCAAACGGTGGGTTTCTCGAAAAAGGCCTCCCGCCGAAGGCCCCAGGTCTTTTCGATGGCGGGGGTCGCGTACAGCACCCGTTGCGCGACCACGTCCGCGATCCAGATGAACAGGGGCAGGTGCTCTGCCAGATGCCGGAAGAGGGTCTGCCCGTCGTCCAGGCCCCTGTCCTGCGGCAATCCGCCGGGCAAGGGAGACTCGGGCTCTGAGATCCCCAGCCAGGGGCGCTCGCTCCCCCCGTCCTTGTCTCCTCCCGCCGCCATGGCTCACCTCTGCACACCGGGGTCGACCCGGACCCCGCAGCGGAGGCGGCATCCGGTTTCCACCGAGGCACACAGGATACCTCGTCTTCTTTTTTTTGTCAACAAATCCAAATGGATATGGGTGGACTGGGGAGGGGCTTCCCCCTGGCTGCCCGGCGGCCGCAGGTGCCCGATCGCTCTGCGCCTGAAGCAGGGCGGGGGATCTGGGGGGGTGCCACCCGGAGCGGAAAAGGCCGCCCCGGGCTCCAGAAAATGGTTGACAATTTGGGAAGTTCCCAGTAGGAATAGACTCGGTTTGCGGTCGCCCCGGCGGGCGGTGGGAGCAGATCGCGTGCAGCGGCCCCCGTGCGGGGGGTTGAGGGAACCCATTGAGGAAGGATGGGCGGGCCATGAGACGATGGATCTTGTTCGTCGGCGTATTGATCGGGTGCTTGGGTCTTCTGAGCCCTCAGATCAGCTTCGCGTCGGACCTCTCCGAGGTTCTCTTCACCAAGGGCCTCATGTACTACGACCTGGGGCGGTACGATCTGGCCGCCGAGAACCTCCGGGAAGCGGCCCGGGAGGACCCCGCCAACCTCGAGATTCGCAAGTATCTCAGCCAGGCGGAGGCCAAGCTGGCCGGCAAACCCTCGCCGGTTGCCGCCTATGAGGAGGCCGTTCGGAAGGACCCGAGTTCCACCAGAGGCCGCTTGAACCTGGCGGTGGCCCTCACCCTGGAGGGGCAGTTGGATGCGGCCATGGCCGCCATCGAGGAGGCCAATCGGCTCTCTCCGGGCAACGGCGAGGTCCTCTTCTTCCGGGGGCTCATCCTGTACAAGAAGGGGGCTCTCAAGGAGGCCATCTCAGATTTCCAGCAGGCCCGAAGCCGGGAGCCGCGACTGGCCCAGGGCGCCATGTTCTACGAGGCCGCATCCCTCTCCAGGCTCAATGACCGCTCGGCGGCGCAAGGCCTTTATCGCAGGGTCATGCTGGCAGATCCCACCACCGACTATGCCGCGGAGGCGGCGCAGCAGACCCAGGGGATGACGGCCGGAAGGTTCAGTGCCAAGCTCACCACCGGCGTGGAATACGACACCAATGCCATCCTGGTGGGGAAGGACAACACCTTCGGGGTGGCCTTCGACGCCGATGACCGCTACCAGTTCCGTTTCCCGGTGTCGGCCCTCCTGGACTACCGCTTCTTGGACGTGGGGGAGTGGTCCTTCGGAGCGCGCTACGGCCTGTATGCCAGCGTCCATGACGAAAGCAGCGACATGAACGTGATCAGCAACCTGGGCGAGCTGTACGGGGTATGGCGGACGCCCAACTGGTTCATCCGCCCCTTCTACTACTACCAGTCCGTTTTCCTGGGCGGGGACCAATACTCGGACTCCCACTCCATCGGCGGCAATTTCATGTACTTCGCCCCCTTCAACCTGGCCCCCGAGCTCTTCCTGCGGTTCCAGCACCGCGAGTACAACTTCGCCACCCTCACCGAGAGCGATCCCGACGGGTGGTCGGGCCGGGGGGAGCTCAATCAGTATTATCTCCTTCAAGGGGGGCGGGGCCATATCCGCGCGGGCCTGGGACTGGAGGGGTTCAACGCCCAGGGTCGAAACATGGATTACACGGCCCTCCTGCTCCTGGCAGGGGCCCAGTACATCTTGCCGTGGGACCTGCGCTTCAATTTCGATTTCGAGTACCAGTCGCGCAGTTATGGCCACGTCCACTCCATATTCGATACCCAGCGGGAAGATCTCCAGTACTCCTTCGCCTGGCAGCTGAGCAAGCCCCTGGGAAGGGGCTTTGAGGTGACGGGGAGAATCGCCCACATCCGCAATGACTCCAACATCGGCGATTTCGACTACAATCGCCAGATTTATTCCTTGCTCTTTTCATGGAACTACTGATCCGAGCCTAAGCCTTCGTCAAGGAGGTCCGAGATGGATTCCTGGTGCAAACGACTCCTGGGTGGCGGGACCCTGATGCTCTGTGTGCTGGGCGGCTGGGGGACGCCCATGGCTGCGCAGAAGGTCGGGACCCTGGCCGACATCCGGGGCAGCGTGGAGATTCTGCACCCCGGCGACAGGGATTTCCGGGCGGCCAAGCTGTACGAGGACGTGTTGGAGAAAGACAAGATCAGGACGGGCCCCGGTGCCAGGGCCAAGGTCCTGTACGATGACGACAGCCTCACCACCCTCGGAGAAAACACGGCCATCGACATCCAGGAATACCGGCTGGGGGCCGACAAGAAGCGGACCAACTCCCTCATCGGACTACTCCAGGGAAAGCTCCGCTTCATCGTCACCAAGTACCTGGTCAAGGACAAGCCCAATTTCAGTGTGCAGACCCCCACCGCGGTCATGGGTGTGCGAGGCAGTGACAGCATCGCCCTGTACGACGGACAGTGCACCAGGGGCTTCCAGCTCTCCGGGCAGGTCCAGATGAGCTGCTCCGATTCCCTGGAGCCGCGCACCATGCATCTCAACGCAGCGGAGTGGGGACTGAGCTGCCGGCAGGGCCCGTGCCAGGGGCCCAATCCCATCGGCGCCGATCAGCTGCAGGAACTCCTGGGCTACTTCGCGGCGGCCCCGGGGGGCCAGGATCACCTGGGCAAGGAACTGACCCAGGAGGTGATCGATCTGACGCTCCCCGAACGGGAGAATCGGAGGTTGCAACAGCCCGGGGGTTCCCAAGGAGGCTCTTTCTTCCCATCGCCGCGCCGGGGCAACGCCCAGAGTCCCAAGAAGAGGTGATAACGTCCCAGACGGCCGCTACTTTCCGTTGCCCGGAGACGAACCAGGGGCCGCAAAGGCCCCTTTTCGTTTGAGAAGAGATGGTCCATGATCCTCCCTCCCCATCCCCTGAGCGACTGTCCCCATGCCGTCGTCAAGCCGCACGCCTGATACCCGGACCGACCCGGAGGTCCTCATCCTGGGGGCGGGTCTGGCCGGACTGAGCGCGGCCTTCGCCCTGGCCCGGAAGGGGATATCGGTGGCCGTTGTCGAACGAAACCCCGAGGTCGGCGGCCTGGCCAGGACCATGCGCTTGGGGCCTCAGCTGGCCTTTGACCTGGGGGGCCACCGCTTCTTCACGGCGGACCAGGGACTGCAGGACGAAGTGACGGCCCTTCTGGACGGGGAATGGGTCCGGGTGCAGCGGCGAAGCCGGATTCACCTGGGGAAACGCTTCTTCGATTACCCCCTTCGACCCCACCAGGCCATGTTCTCGTTCGGTCCGACCATGTCCGTGCGAATCGCGACCGACTATCTCTGGGGCCACCTCCACGCCATGGTTCGGCCGGGAAACGAGGAGACCTTCGAGGACTGGGCCCTGGCCCGCTTCGGCCGGACCCTGTACCGGATCTTCTTCAAACCGTACACCGAGAAGGTCTGGGGCATCCCCGCCAGGGAGCTGTCGGCCCACTGGTCCCGGGAGCGCATCGATCTGCTCAACCTCACCCATGCCCTGGCGCGGGCCGTGTTCCCGTCCCGGAGGGGCCAACCCCGCACATATGCCTCGGATTTCCTATATCCCCGCGATGGGATCGGCCGGATCGCCCAGCGGCTGGCCCACGAGGTGATCCGTGCGGGGGGGGAGGTCCTGTGCGGTCTGGCGGTCACGGGCCTCGTTCACAGCGGGGGCCGCATCGTCTCCGTTGAGGCCTCCACCCCCCAGGGCGAGAAGCGCACCTGGGAAGCGCGCCGCGTGGTGTCCACCATCCCTTTGCGCCAGTGGGTCGATGGGCTCGTCCCCGGGGCCGATGCCACCGTTCGGCGCGCCGCGGAGCAGCTCTCGTACCGTCATATGATCTTCGTCCTCCTCGTCCTGGACGGCGACCGGCTGACCGATGACACTTGGATCTATGTGCCTGACCCGGCGCTCCGGGTCTGCCGGATTCACGAACCCAAGAACTGGAGCACGGCAATGGCCCCGCAGGGCAAGACCTCCATCTGCGCGGAGCTGTTCTGCGCCCCCCATGAAGACCTGTGGGTCGAGGCAGACCAGGCGTTGGTTCAACGGGTGATCCGGGAGCTCCATCACCTGGGTCTGCTGGACCCGGCCCGGGTCCTGGACGCCCACGTGGCCCGCGTGCCGGACACCCATCCCGTGTACCGGGTGGGTTTCCAGGCCCATCTGGAGACCCTCGGACGATTCGCCTCCAGCCGGCTGGCCAACCTGGACCTCCTGGGCAGGACCGGGGCATTTCAATACAAGAACATGGACCAGGTCATGGCGGACGGGTTCGGGCTGGGGGCCCGGTTGGGGCGCCCTCGGGAACACGGGTGAACGCGCTCAGCCGGGCGTGCGGCCGTCGCCTCCTGGGGACCCCGCCTTGGGGCGGGTTTCCATGGCCGGCATCAGCCCCATGGGTGGGATCGAGCCTTTGTCGGGGATATAGAATTGCCGCCTCCAGCGGCCCCAGCCGGCGTAGCCCATGACGCCGATCCGCCGGTAGCCGGCCTTTCGCATGGCCCGCACGCCGGGTCGGTTCTCGGGCAGGGCCGCGCTCAGCATTCGCTCGAACCCCGCCTGGCCCAACTCCTTCGCGGAGATCCAGGCCCCGGCCGCGGACAACCCGAGCCCTCGCCATTGGGGATGGGTAAAAAGGCCGTAACAGTACGCCTCCTGCGGTCCCAGAGGAAGGACGCGATGGAGGTAGTCGATCCATGCCTCGCCCACGGCCACCCAGAAGACATGCCGCAGTCGCCCGTCACACCATGCCCCCCAGCACTGCTCTCCCTTTGCCAATCGCTGAAGAAACAGACCCTCCTCCGGGGGGCGCAACCCTCGGAATGCGTCGAGATCCGCTTCCTCAAGCCTGCGGACGTGCACGGCCAGACGGGACGGTTCGCCAGCCGCCACAACCAAGAGACGCTCGAAAAAGAGAAGCCGGCGATAACAGGTGCGGGCCAGGCTTCCGAACCAGATCCCGGCAAGCCCCTGATGGCGCCACACCTCGTGTAGGCGCCCCCAATGGCCCGGTCCTTGCCCCACGCGCCCCACCTGCCCCCCGACTCGGCCCGACTCGCCACCAGGATAGACCCGTCTCCGGGATCGGGCAATCCCGTGCCGACCCTGCCGGAGGGGGCGGCCTTGGACAGCCGGGGGATCTCTCTGGCGCTCAACCCCAGGGAGGGCTTGTGCGGCTTGCCAAAACCGGGTAATAACTCGTGCATGGTCGCGCCCCAGCCAGAGGTCTCCGTCATCATTCCTGTGCACAACGGCCGGGCCACCCTCCCAGCCTGCCTGCACGCCCTGATTCAGTCCAGCGGGGTGGAGACGGAGGTCGTCTTGGTGGATGACGCATCCACCGACGGCTCGGGGGAGGCGTCCGCCGGGCTGCCCGTGCGAGTGATCTCCCTGCGGGACCGGGTGGGCGCCTCGGCCGCGCGCAATCGCGGGGCCGAGGAGAGCTTGGCCCCCATCCTGGCCTTCATCGACGCCGACGTCCGGGTAGCCCCGGACACCCTCGGCCTCATGCTGCAGGCGTTGCGCGAGGACCCGGGCCTGGCCGCCCTGTTCGGCGCGTACGATACCCGCTGCCCCCACCCAGGTTTCTTCAGCCAGTACAAGAACCTTCATCATCATTACATCCATGGCACCTCCCGGCGCGACGCCTGGACCTTCTGGACGGGGTGCGGCGCCATCCGGCGTGGGGCCTTCGAGGCCGTGGGAGGGTTCCCGCCCCAGGACTCCGTGGGCGCGGACCTGGGGGACATGGAGCTGGGCTACCGCCTCCGAAGGGCCGGCTTCCGCATCGCCCTTCTCCCCCATATCCGGGTGATCCATGACAAGCCCTATGGCTTTCGGTCCCTGCTCCGCTCGGACGTCCTGCACAGGGCCATACCGTGGACGCGGATGATGTGGCGCAACCGGGTGTTTCGAGCCGACCTCAACACCCGGGCCGGCCACCTCGCCAGCGCCATCCTGCTCTTGGCGGCCCTGGGGAGCCCGGCGGCGCCCATCTCCGTCCAGGCGAAGATCGGAGGAATCCTGGCCCTCCTGGCCCTGGTCGCCGCCGTCAACTGGCCGTGGATGGCGTTTTGCCGGCGGGAGCGGGGATGGTGGTTCGCCGTCAGGGCCATGGTCATGGAATGGCTGTACTACCTGTACAGCGCGGCCGGCGCAACGGCAGGCACGGCCCTGTACCTGTGGGAACGCCTCGCGGGACGCGCAGCCAAGGTACCTCGAGGGGGCGGACCGGGGGCCGGGGAGGCCTACTACCTTCCCGCGCCCCTGGCGATCCACAAGGGAGATGTGGTGGCTTGGGGGATCCGTCGGGGGTTGGGGGAGCCGGATCCCGTGGGCTGGATCCTGAAGACGGACCTGTTCGAGGAGGCCCGGGGAGAAGATCAGATCCTCTTGCGGCCCGCCGAGCCGTGGCGCTCCCGGCCCACGCTGGGGATCGATCTATCCCTCTCCGTGGCCAAGAGGGCCCGAGATCGGTCCCGTCTTGCGGGCGAGGACGCAATGCGGGTCGTGTGCGCCGATGTGCGGAGGCTCCCGGTGGGGCCCGCCTCCTTGTGCCTGGCCTTGTCCGTCTCCACCCTGGACCATTTCGACCGGCGCGGCGACCTGCACCAGGCGGTGGCCGAGTTGAACCGGGTAATCGCCCCCGGAGGCGGCCTTTTCCTCGTCATGGACAACCCGCAGAACCCCTGGGTTCGGCTCCGTGCCATGCCCCTGGTCAAGCGGATCCTCCGGCCGCTTGGGCTCCTCCGCGTGCCCTTGGGGCGCACGGTCTCGTGGGATGACATGCGCCGGATCTTGAAGGCCGAAGGATTCGGGACCGCTGAACCGCGCTTCATCCTGCACTACCCTCGGGCCCTGTTCATCCACCTCCTGCACCTGTCCACGGCCGCCCCGTGGGTGCGCGCCGTCGAACGGTTGGCCCGGATCACCGACGGGTGGGATCGGCGGCCGTGGGGCTGCTGGACCGGGCTGTACTACGAGCTGTGGGGCCGCAAGCCCCAGGCGCCCGGCGAACCCGAGAGGCTCTCGGACCTCCAGACGATCCGCGCTCGGCGCCGGAGGGGCCCCGGCAGGCGGGGGCGGCGTCTTCAAGAGCTCCTGGACGCCGCCGGGCGATGGGGCCGCCTCCACGGACTTCCCTCCTCCGCCCCCTCCCGCTTTCCCCTCCCCATCCATGTCCAGATCCAGACCCAGTCCCGATGCAACGGCCGGTGCGTGCACTGCCCGTACCCGGCCATGGTCCGGGACCACGGCCAGATGTCATGGGACCTCTACGAAAAGATCGTCCAGGAGGTGTGCTCCTGGCCCCACCCCGAACGGCGAACCATCCACCTCATGCTCCAGAACGAGCCCCTCCTGGACGGACGCCTGCCCCAGGCCGTTGGGCGGGTCAAGGCGGGGCGTCCGTCGCCCCGGGTCTCGGTGGTCACCAACGGCACCCTATTGACGCCGCAGTTGACCGAGGCCCTCGCGGCGGCGGGGCTCGATGAACTCGTCATCTCCCTGGACGCGGCCACTCGGACCACCTACGAAAGAGTCCACCTTGGTCTTTCCTTCCCCAGAGCCATGGCGGCGCTGGAGGTCTTGCTCGGGAGCGATCCACCCCCTTTCTCCTGGGCACTGAGCTTCCTGAGGCATCGGGAGACATGGGCGGATCTTGACGCCTTTCGATCGTTCTGCAGGCGTCGTGGGATCGCGCACCGGGTGTACCCGCCGGTGAACCGGGCGGGAGCGCTGGATTCCTTCTCGGGGATTCAACTCCCCGGGACCCCGGAGGAAAGGTGGGTCCGGCTGAGGAGACGGCTCCTGTGGGGAGGGTGCCGGCTTCCCATGGCCACATGCTGCATCCTCTATACGGGCGAGATGATCCTATGCTGCCATGACTGGAGAGCGAGCCTCGTTCTGGGCGACGTCCGCACGGAGTCCATCCGGGGAATCTGGCAGGGAAGCGCCCTGGGGGAGATCCGCCGGGCCCTGGCCCACGGCAAGGCGCCGGCCCCGGGCCCCTGCAGGCGGTGCAGCCTGATGGCGGCCGCAAGGCGGACCTGACTCGCTCCACACGGGGGCCGTCCGCAAATCGAGCCGTGGGGGATAGAGACGTGTTGGAGGGACTGGCTTACGAGTACGCCCGCATGGTCCAGCGGGGGCGGTGGGGCGCCGAGCGCATCGCGGACTTCCAGGACCGCCACCTGCGGGAGATCATACGACACGCCTACGCCCGGGTCCCGTTCTACCGGCAATGGCTGGATCACGCCGGCGTGGACCCCGACCGGGTCCGCACCGTCGAGGACCTCCGTCGAATCCCGGTCGTGGCAAAGATGGACGTCCGCAAGGGGCGCCTCGAGGATCTGGTGGTGCAGGGCACGGAGGTGTCCCGTTGTGAGGTCGTCTTCACCAGCGGATCCACGGGCATCCCCCTGCGGATCGTCTTGTCCCCCCGGGAGCTGGGACGGCGCAAGGCGCCCTGGGTGAAGTTCTGCTTCGAGATGGGCATGAGGCCTTGGCACAGGCGGGCGGGCTTCGACTATATCTCCACCCCTCAAAGCCTCCGATGGTACAACCGGTGCGGCGTCATGCCCTGGCGTCCTTTCCGGACCGAATTGGAGCGGAACCGGGCCGTGGGATGCGTTCGCCGATACCGCCCCCGTATCCTGAGCGGTGTGCCCGCCCTCCTCCACCTGTTCGCCCTGCAGGTGAGAGAGGCAAAGGCCCACGATATCCACCCCCGGTTCATCCATTGTGGGGGGGAAGTCCTGACGCCCGACGACCGCCGGCGGCTTGAAGAGACGTTGGGCGCCCCGGTCCTGGACACGTATGGGGCCACGGAGTTTGGTTTCATCGCCGCTCCCTGCCCGGCGGGGCAGGGATATCACCTGGCTTCGGATCACCTGATCCTCGAGTGTCTTCGTGGCGACGCCCCCGCCGCGCCGGGAGAAATGGGCGAGGTGGTGATCACGGGCCTTCTGGGGCGTGTCATGCCGTTCATTCGATACGGATTGGGGGATCTGGCCGTGCTCGGCGAGGGGGAGTGCGCTTGCGGCAATCCCCGCGCCCGGATTGCCCGCCTGGAGGGGCGCGCATACGACCTCATTCCCCTGGCCGACGGGGGCGTGGCCGCTCCGTTTGAACCCGCGCGTCCGCTCTTTCTCATGCACGACGTTCTGCAGTTCCGCGTCATCCAGGAGGAGGTGGATTGCTTTCGGGTGCAGCTCGTCGTGGAAAGGCCGTTGCCGGAGGAACAACTCCATGGGGTAAGGCAATTCTACGAGACCCGCCTCCTGGCCCGGGAGGTCCATTTCGAGTTCCTCTCCCAGTTGCCGCCCGACGAATCGGGCAAGATCCGCAAGGTGATTCCCCTGGTGCGTTGAGGCGGTCGGCCGGGATGCGAACAAGGCGGCTTACGGCGCCCGCAGCTTGGCCTGGTCGTTGGCCCTGCCCTTCAAGAACGCCCGCCCCCCTCTGGCCACTCCCCACGCCCAGACCCCCGAGAAGAAGAGTATCCATGGGATGAGCGGCGCGCATTGCCGGGGGTCGGCGCGGAGCCACTGGCCCAGGACCATTCTGAAGCGCCGCAGGATGAATCGCGGCAGGTTGAGCGCAAAGAGCCGGGGATCGTCCTGAAACGGCCACCTGGCCTGCGGCCGTAGGGTCATGTAAACGGGCCGGTACCCGCAGCCGTATCCGTAGATGTGGCTCATGGCCCCCGTTATTCTCCTGCGGGTGGCGTGGTAGACCACCGCCCTCGGGTTGAACAAGACCTTCCAGCGCCCCCCGGCCAGGAGCCTGTCCTGCCATTCCATGTCCTCCAGCGTGGGGATGTCCAGGCGGAACTCCCCCACCTCGCGGACGGCTTGGCGCCGCGCGGCGAGATTGGCCCCGGGCTGGAAGACAGGGGCCACCCCCTCCTGTCGGCCCCCATGCCAATAGGGGAACGCCACCATGTGTTCGGCCACGCCCACCCCGTTGGCGCCCTCGGGGTCGGGAAGGAGCGGCCCTCCCACCACCCCGGCCTCGGGGTACCGTCCGAACGTCCCCACGACCTCCGCCACGAAGTCCGGCCGTGCCGGGCGGGCATCTCCGTCCAGGAAGACGACGAAATCCCCCCCGGCATGGCGAAGCCCCTGGTTTCTCGGGGCGCCGTATCCCCTCACGGCGCAATGGACCACGCAGACGCCTTGCCTCCGGGCGATCTCCACGCTGGTATCCGTGCTGCCGTTGTCCACCATCAGCAGCTCCATCCGGCACCCCCACGGGATGCGCTGATCCTCGAGGGAGCGAAGCAGCCGCCCGAGGGTCTTCTCCTCGTTCAAGACGGGGATAATGACAGTGACGACGACGTCGGCCATGACCATTCTTCCGCGGCTCAGATGGATCTCGCCTCCCGACCGGGGAGGCGCCGGCGCAGGGCCCGCACCGCCTGCCCAAGAAAAAGGGCGGGGATGAGCAGGGGGCTCAATGGAGGCCCCTTGGGCTCGTAGCCCAGCCGCTCCATCTGTCGTCGGGTCCGGTACTCGGCCACCGCCAGCTGATGCGGCGATAGCTGGCCGACCCACTTGCCCGTCTGGCCGGCATCGACGGGCAGCAGCGCCCCCTCGCTCCAGGGTTTGCCGGCGACCAGAGACCGCGCCGCGTCCCCATGATGCAGCATGTGGGCGCTGAACGCCTCTCCCAGGAACGCGCAGATCGCCTCCAGCGCCGGCTCAGGCTCCCGCACCAGGGTCTCGTACCGCACCTGCTGGACCCGCCCGTCCTGCCCCCAGGCGTCCAGGATCCGGATGCTGTCCCGCCACTGGCACGCCACATCGTCCACCCCCCGCTTCCGCCACGGCATGCGCAGGCGCGAGGCCACGACGGCCCGGGGGTCCCGGACCAGGAAGAGGACCCTTGCCCGGGGGAACCAGTGCAGGAGGGTCTCCAGATGCAGGTAGTGGGTGGGCGTCTTCTCTCCCCAACGCGCCTTGCCGCGCTGCTGGGCATAGAGGCCGAGCAGGGTTTGGAAGATGCCCCGGAAATCGCGCGGCTCCGAAATGAGGATCCGCCGTCGTGCGACATCGGCATCGACGCCCAGTCCCTGGAAGTGGGGGCTTGGGCAAAAGGCCTCCCAGAAGCGCAGGAAGTCCTCTTCCCCCCTCACGTTCAGCCGCCGGAAACGGGGAACCCAGTGGCTGAGGAAATGGGTCTCCGGGGCGATGGCGATGCGGGGGTGGGCGCACAGCATGGCGCTGAGAAGCGTGGTCCCCGACCGCGGCATGCCCACGACGAAGATGGGCGATTGCTCAGCCACGGATCAATTCTCCCCTCCCCCTTGGGGGGGCATTGCGGCGCCGTCCCGATCCTCGAAGCGGATGTGCCGAAGCTTCCCCGACGGGTCGGGGGGGATCTCCTCCACGCGCCTGACGTCCACTCGGCTCGCCCCCATGTGGTCGCGGAAATGGGCCACAATGGCGGACTGCGTAGACTCGCAAAGGGGCTCCGGCGTGACCAGCTCGATCCGAAAACTCCCCCGGGCCTCCTGAACGATCCTGAAGCGCTCCACGCCGGGGGCGTCCACGACCCCGCAGGCCGCCACCACCGGGTGAATCCATCGTCCGTCGGGGAGCTGCAGGAGGTCATCGGCGCGGCCCAGGATCCCACGGATCCTGGGAAACGCGCAGCCGCACGGACAGGGATCCGGCTCCATGATCGCCCGATCGCCGATGCGGTACCGGATGAGGGGCATGGTCCTTCCGAACAGGGAGGTGAGGACCAGATCCCCCTCCCTGCCCGGGGCGACGGGCTCGCGGCCATCCAGGACCTCGAAGATCCCGCAGTCTGCCGCCAGGTGGTATCCTGCCCCGGAGGGACACTCCCAGGCGATGTGCCCCATCTCCTCCACGCCGTAGCAGTCACGGACCGGGGCCTCGAAGGCCTCCGCCAACGCCCGTCGCGCCCCGGGCAGCAGCATCTCCCCGCCTGCCAGGACGATGCGGGGGAACCATGGGGGGCCCCCCTGCCGTCGGAGGCCCTGGCTGAGCAGGACCAGGCTCGAGGGATACCCCGACAGGATCTGGGGCCGCCAGGCCAGGTACAGGCGCACCTGATCCCGCAGGGGGACAAAGGCGGAGATCCGCCTCTCCCGGTATATCCCCAGGCGCTGATACGGGGATGGGGCCAGCGGCCTGGGGTTCCCCACCAGGAGAGTCCTTCGCCACGGAGGCTGCCCGTACAGGAGCAACGTGCGCTTGGACAGCGCGTTTCGGACCGCCACCTCCTGCCGGGAGAAGAAGAGGGTCACTGGGATGCCTGTGGACCCACTGGTGACCACCCGGGCGCATCGGGCCGGGTCCGTTCCACGGGCCAACATGGAGGCCCCGGCGCGGCCCACATCCTCGCGCTCGGTCACCGGGACCCACCGCAGGTCTCCCGCGCTCCGCACCCGCGCGGGATCCAGTCCGGCTTCCCGGAACCTCCGGGCGTAGAACGGGACATGGGCACAGGCCCCCGCCACGATGCGCCGGAGCCTTCGGTCTTGCCACGCCCGCAGCCGTTGCGGCGGCCAGCCCAGATGGGTCCACAGACCGGCCAGAGTCAGGACGGATCGCACGGTCAGCGCATCTCCCGCAGCATCTCCCTCCACCCGCAGGGCATCACGGCTCACCCCCTCCCCCCATCCGCTCATACACCAGAAAAGGGCCCACCTTGACGCTCAGGGTGAATCGGGCGTCGAGCATCTCGTGGACCCGGGGGGCCAGACGGCCCAGATCCCGGAAGGTCTCGGCCAGGTTCTCGCGCAGGACCACGAGCACCACGGTGGGTGGCCGGGCGAGGATCTCCTCTTCGAGGCGCCGGCGAAACCGCTCCCCTCGGGGTCCCGGGATGCGCAGGTGGTTGACATAGAGAAACGAGGAGGCGGGCCTCAGTCCCGTGAAGTAGTACACCAGCGGCCTTGAGCCCCACACCAGGAGGGTCCCTTCGGATCCCGCCGCCAGGTCGTCCGCGGTCCGGGCCGCGGCCCAATCCTCCAGAACGAACGAGCGGGACGAGCCCAGCCCGGGGAACGTGGCGAAATAGGCATCCCAGGAGAGCCGCCCCCGCAGCAGGAGCATCCATCGCTCGAACTCCCCGGCCTGGGTCGTCGCCGCCCCGCCCATCAACAGGCAGGCCAGGACGACCCCCAGGGCCGCCGGGGCGGGGCTCCTCCGCAGGACGCCGCACCGACTCGCCCACCGCTGCGCCCGCGCCATGAGCAGGCCGGTGCCGAGGCAGAGAAAGGAAAGGAGGGGGATCCAATGGTACTGGAAGAAGCGCATCTGGAGGTAGATGAGAGCGAGCATGGCCAACCCGTACGCGCCCACGAGCCATCTGCCTCCGGGCCCTTTTCCCCGGAGGCACAGCAGTCCCGCGAAACCCGACCCGACCAGAACCAGGAAGAACGGGACATGGGCCATCCAATCCCACGGCCAGACCACCGCCACATCCTGGACCATGGCCCGCCCCTGGTAGGGAAACCGTTCCCACAGGTTCTTGAGGACCGTTACGTGGAGCAACTCGGCCAGGGAGCCTGCGTGCCAAAGACAGAGCACACCCGCTCCCACCACGGCCGAGAAGGCCCCCCCCAGGGCGACGGCATGGCCCAAGAAGGCGGCCAGCCGCCCGCGGTCCGTGAGCCCTCGGCCCACCGCAGCCAACCCCACGATGGCCAAAGGCAGGGCATACGGGTACTTGAACCAGAACACGAAGCCCAACAGCGCCCCGCACAGAGAGGACCATCGCATCCCGCCGCCCTGCCACATCCGCAGGGCGCACAGCAGGCTGCCCCACAGCAACGGGAGGATGAAGTCCTCCTGCAGGGCGGTGTTCCAGAACCCCATCAATGGATGGGCCAGGCCCAAGCAGAATGCCCCCCAGAGCCCGGCGCCGGGCTCCCGGATCTTCCGGCCCACCTGGCGGATCAGGCCCATGGTGACCCATAGACAGGCCAGGCCCGCCATTCGGGCGGGGTGCATCCCGTCGCCTCCCAGGGCAATGAACAGGGCGTAGAGATAGAAGATGCCCGGCGGCTTGTCGTCCACGGCGTCCCGATACGGCGCGCCGCCGTCCAGGATGAGCCGCCCCACCACATGGGCCAGGCCCTGGTCTTGGCCGTACGGGTACCACAGGGACGGGAGGTTCCAAAGGCCGGCCACTGCCAGGATCAACGGAAACCAGGGCAAGGAGGTCCGTCCCGGGGACGGGTCCTGAGCCGGTTGCGGCGGGGCCCCTCTCTCAGCCATGTGCCGCACCCGATGGCTCCCGGGACGGAGCAGGCGCCAGGCCCTGGACGGCCCGGGCCGAGACCCCCCTGAGGCGCACCCGTTTGGTGCGGGAATGGCCTCCCGAGACGATCTCCACGCAAGCCCTTGGGATCCCAAGGCGTTTGGCCAGCAAGGCCTGAAGGGCCAGGTTGGCCTTTCCCTCGATGGGAGGGACGTTGAGGCGCACTTGGAGGGCGCCGTCCAGCACCCCGGCGATCCCTTCCCGGGAGGCGCGGGGCTGCACGCGGACCCGGATCTGCATCCAGTCCTCTCCCTGGTCGATCTCCAATGCGTCCTTGTCCGTGGGACCCATGGCCTTTCCCTACCATGAAGGCTCATCCGTGGCAAGGGGACGGGAGTCCTCGGGGTTGCCAAGGCCTCGGGCTGCCGCTAAGCTGGGCCAGCCCTGTGCGGTCGGAGATGACCCATGAAGGACCTCCTTTTCGTCTGGATGGGCGCCCATGCCCTGGCGGTGCAGGTCGTCCTGGTCCGGGAGTCCCTGGTCGTCCTCTCCGGCCATGAGATCTGCCTGGGGGTTCTGCTGGCCACCTGGTTATTGGGCGTCTTTTCGGGGGCATGGGCGGGCGGGAGGCTGGCCGTGCGGGTGCGCCGACCCCTTGTCCTCTTTCTGGGCGCACAGGCCATGGCCGTGTTGCTGGCCCCGGCCCTCGTGGTCGCCGTCCGCCAACTGAACGCCTGGATGGCGACCACGCCCGGCGTCCCCATCCCCCTGTTGCCCACCCTCCTGGCCTCGGCGGCCCTGATGGCCCCAACGAGCTTCCTCGTCGGGCTCCTTTTCCCCGCAGGGAGCCGCATCCTCCCGTCTGCCCCGGGGGCCCCTGCCCGACCCATTGCCCGGCTGTATGTCCTGGAGGCCCTGGGGAGCCTGGTGGCGGGCGTCTTGCTGACGTTCTTCCTCCTTGCGTCCATGGACGGCTTGATGGTGACGGTCGTTGCAGGGTTCCCGGTGCTGGGGACGGCAGCGGCCTGCGCATGGCGCGAGTGCCGTCCCTGGGGGATCGCTTTGGCTTCACTCGGGGGGCTGTGGGTCCTGGCCGTCGGCCTGGGTGGTTTCCAGTCCTGGAGGGATGCCTCGCTGGAGGCGCGCTGGAAGGCTCAGCATCCGGGCCTGGAGCGATTGGCCACCCGGGATTCCCCCTATCAGTGCGTGGAGATCGGCCGCCTGGAGAATCAGTTCAGCCTCTTCGGCAACGGGCATCTCCTGGCCACCTTTCCGGATCCCCACGGGGTCGCCTTGCTCGCCCACCTGATCATGAATCAGCCCTCCATCCCCCGAGACGTGCTCCTCATCGGGGGGGGACCGGGGAGCCTGGTCTCCATCCTGTTGAAATACGGGGCCCGGGATGTGCGGATCATGGAGCTGGACCCCCTGGTGTTTCGCCTGGCCTCTCCGTTCTTCGGCCAGCAAGAGCGCGCGGCCATGACCGACCCGCGCGTCCAAGTCTCCTTCGTCGACGGCAGGTACGGGATCAAGGCCTTGCCGCCCCGGCGCTTCGACGCGGTGGTCGTGCAGATGCCGGATCCGGCCACGGCCCTCCTCAACCGCTATCACACGGTGGAGTTCTTCCGGGAGGTGCAGCGGGTGCTTCGACCCCAGGGATTTCTGGCCCACGGAATCGTGGGAACCGCCGGATACGTGGGGGAGGCGCTGGGGGCCTATGTGGGGAGCTTCCACCGCACCTTGCGGGAAGTCTTTGCGCAGGTGGTGGCTGCCCCGGGGGATCGAATCCTGTTTCTCGCCGGAGGGGCCGGGGGCGGCCTGACGTTGGATCATCGGCGTCTCTCCCAGACGTATCTCGCACGGGGGCTGGCCCTGGACCCAGCCCTGCCCGAGGCATTCCCCTTCTGGCTGCAGGAAGGTCCCATCCAACGCCTGGCCACGGTCCTGGCCGCCGGGGCCGGGGAGGTGAACCGGGATGCACGCCCCAGGGCGTACCTGCGGTACCTCGAGGTATGGGAGCAGATGCACGGAAGTCGGTCGGCTCAATCCTCGCTGGCCTTGCTGCGGGAGATCCCCTTTCCGTGGATGCTGGCGTTCTTGGCCCTGTGTCCCTTCCTGGCCCTCCTGGGTCCCCGGGGCGTGGCCACGGGGCGAGCCCCGTCGGTCGCCATGGCGATCACGGGCTTCTCGGGCATGGGCCAGGAGATCCTCTGCCTGTACGTGTACCAGGCCCTCCAGGGGCACCTGTTCTCCCGCCTGGCCTGGATCGTGGCCCTCTTCATGGCCGGCCTCTGCGTGGGGGGGTGGATGGGGGCGCGCCGGGGGCCCGACGCCCCCGGCGGGACGCTTTGGGCCCTCCTGGGCGTCCAGGGCCTCCTGACCCTGCTGTGCGCGGGCATCCCCCTCGGTTGGGTGCCGGCATTCTTCGGCCCTGGCCGCCCCATGGCGGGCGATGGGGCCCTGGAGCTCCTGGTAGGGGGGTGGATGGGCCTGGCGGGGCTGGGCACCGGTTTGACCTTTGCCCTGGTGTGCCGGATCCAAGGGGTGGGGGGGGCTTCGGTGGGTGGGATCGCGGGCAGGGTCAACGCCCTGGATCATCTTGGGGCTGCCCTGGGGGCCGTGCTCATGGGCACCTTCCTGATGCCGGTGTTCGGTGTGACCCAGGCGGGGACACTCCTGGCCGTGCTCCAGGGCGGCTCCGTCGTCATCCTGGGCCTGAATGTTCTTGCTATCGAGAGGCGTACTGGGATACGATCCGCCTGATTATGGAAACCCATGCCCATCTCACGACGGACCGGGCTGCCGCCCTGCGGGCGGTTAAGCGGGTGCATGCGCCAAGGGAGGAGACACGGCATGATCGGCATCCAAGCGTACGGGGCGTACATTCCGTTTTCCCGCCTCAAACGGGAGGTCATCGCCGGGGCCTGGGGCCTGCCCATGATGCCCGGGGAGCGGGCCGTGGCCCGGGGAGACGAGGACAGCCTCACCATGGCCGTGGAGGCCGGGATGGATTGCCTGACGGGACTGGACCCGGCGTGCGTCGATGGCGTCTTTTTCGCCAGCACCACCCCGCCGTACCGGGAGAAGGGCTCGGCCAGCATCGTGGCCTCGGCCCTGGGCATGCGACGAGACATCCTCACCGCGGACTTCGGCGACTCACTGAGGGCCGGCACCACGGCCATGCGCGCGGCCCACGATGCGGTCTCGGCCGGGTCTGCAGGCAGAATCCTGGTGGTGGCCTCGGACGTGCGGCTGGGGGAGCAGGAGTCTTTGCAGGAGATGATGTTCGGCGACGGGGCGGCGGCCGTGCTCGTATCCGGGGAGCAGGTGGTGGCCGAATTGCGGGGGTGGCACTCCATATCCGACGACTTCGTCGGTCCATGGAGGAAGGACACGGACCCGTTCGTCCAGGTCTTCGAGGCCAAGGTGGAGAGCCAGTGGGGGCACGCGGGAAACATCGTCGAGGCCCTGGCCGGCCTGGGGGCGAAACTCCACATGAAGCCGCAGGAAATCCAGAAGCTCGCCGCGTCGTACATCGAGCCCCAGGGGCTCATGGGGCTGGCCAAGCGCCTGGGCCTGGACGCCTTCAAGCAGATGGTCGACCCGCTCTTTTTCACCGTGGGGAACACGGGGACCAGCATGCCCCTGCTGCTTTTGGCCAGCGCCCTGGACGGGGCCAAGGAGGGGGACAGGATCGCCGTGGCAGCCCACGGGGACGGCGCGGATGCCCTGCTCTTCGCCGTGACCGAGGCCAATGCGGGCCTTGTCCCCCGGCGGGGCGTCAAAGGGTTCCTCGCGCGCAAGACGGAGCTGCCCAGCTATGAGCTGTACGCGGGCTTCCGCAGGCTCACCCAGAAGTCGCGGGATGCGGGCAAGGCGTCCACGGTCATCAGCCTGCGCGACCGCAAGGCCGTCACGGGGTTTTTCGGCCACAGGTGCAACCGATGCGGCACGGTCCAGTACCCCCTGGTGCGGGTCTGCTACAGGTGCCGCACCAAGGACGACTTCCAGGAGGTCCGCCTGGCCCGGACCGGCAAGGTCTTCACGTACACCAACGACTACCTCAAGGCGGTCGGCTCGGAGCCCACGCCCTTCTGCGTGGTGGAGCTGGATGACGGGGCCCGGGTCTTCATGACCATGACCGACTGTCCATCGGACAAGGTGGCCATGGAGATGCCCGTGGAACTGACCTTCCGCCTCATGCACCAGGGCAGCGGGTTCAACAACTACGGCTGGAAGTGCCGGCCGGTCGCGCTGTGAGGGGGGAAGCCATGGAGAGCATTCGCGACAAGGTGGCCGTCATCGGTGTGGGGTACACCCGGTTCGGCGAGCAGTGGGACAAGTCCGCCGAGGATCTGGTGGTGGAGGCCGCCTTCGAGGCCTACGCCGACGCAGGCATCGAGCCGGAAGAGATCGACGGGGCCTGGGTGGGCATCCAGTATCCCTTCACGGGCCTGGCGGGTGTCACCCTGGCCGATCCCCTCAAGCTGTACGGCATCCCCATCACCCACGTGGAGAACTTTTGCGCCAGCGGCATGGACGCCTTCCGCAACGCTTGCCTGGCCGTGGCCTCGGGGGTCCACGACGTGGTCCTGGCCAGCGGCGTGGAGAAGATCACGGATCAGGGGAGCCGGGGGCTGCCGGGAACCGGGGGGGGGGCCATGAGCCTCACCAAGACCTGGCCGTCCACCCCGGGCATGTTCGGCCTGGTGGCCCACCGGGCATTCAGGGCATGGGGCTGGAGCAAGGAGAGCATCGCCCACGTGGCGGTCAAGAACCACGCCCATGGCGCCCACCACCCCAGGGCCCACTTCCGAAAGCCCATCACCCTGGAGGAGGCCCTGAAGGCCCCCATCATCTCCTCCCCCCTGGGCCGATACGACTGCTGCGCCATCTCCGACGGGGCCGCGGCCCTCATCATCACCACCCCTGAGCGGGCCCGGCAGTATCGCCACAAGGACGACTTCGTGCGCGTCAAGGCCAATACCGTCGCCGTTTTCACGGGCGAGCCCTGGCACGAGCCCGGATACGACTTCCTCCATTTTCCGTCCACCGAGACCGCTGCCAGGCGGGCGTACGCCCAGGCGGGGATCCAGCGCCCGGCCGGGGAACTGGACCTGGTGGAGTGCCACGATTGCTTCACCATCACCGAGCTGATCAACATCCAGGACCTGGGGCTATGCAAACGGGGAGAGGCGGCGGATTTCGTCAAGGAGGGCAACACCCGCCACGGCGGTGCGATCCCCGTGAACGTCTCGGGCGGCCTCAAGTGCTTCGGGCACCCCATCGGGGCCACGGGCTGCCGCATGCTGGTGGAGCTGACCAAGCAGCTCCAGGGGCGAGCCGACGGCCTCCAGGTGCAGGACGCCAAGCTGGGGCTGGCCCACAACCTGGGTGGGCCGTACTCGGTGTGCTCCATCACCATCCTGGGGCGAAATGACACATAACGGTGTTACGGAGGCGAGCCATGATGCAAGGGACTGTGACTCCCAAAGCGCGCATGGAGGCCGCTTTCAGCGGAAGAAGGACCGACCGGGTGCCCGTGTTCCTCCTGCTGGGAGGGCATCTGGCCCAGAAGGCGGGGTTCACCCTTCAGCAGTTTCTGACCCAGCCCGATGCGGCCCTGGAGACGGCCAAGCTGACCCGACAGGAGATGCCTTCGGATGTGGTCTTCGTCCCGTTCAACCCGTTCATGCCCGACGCCCAGGAGGCCATCCGCCAGCTCATGGGAAAGCTCCCCAGCATCAAGCGGGACGACATCAAGGCGAAGCTTTCCAAGTGGCATGTGCGGGACGCCAGGGAGGACAAGCTCTTCGCCGCGCATCTCGACATGTGCCAGAGGGCGGTGGCGGCCTTCCCGGACGACCATTTGGAGACCCTCATCGGCGGCCCCTGGAGCTTCGCCTTGGAGCTGCGGGGCATGGAGGAGGCCCTGGGGGACGTCTACGATGACAAGACGTTCCTCCACGCGCTCATGCGCTTCACCACGGACACGGTCATCGCACGGAGCCTGGCCGTAGTGGAGATGGGCATCACCCCGTTCGTGGGGGATCCCTCGGCCGGCATGAGCGTCATTTCCCCCGCGGTGTACCGGGAGTTCGTCATGCCCTATCATAGGGAGATCGTGGATGCCGTTCACGAGAAAGGCGGTCGAGTGGTCTTCCACATCTGCGGGCATGTGGACCCGATCATGGCGGATCTTGTATCACTGGGAATGGACGGCCTGAGCATCGACGGGCCCTCCTCCCTGGAGAAGATGTTCGCCGTGGGTCGGGGCAAGACCCTCATCATCGGCAACATCGAGCCCATGCTCTTTGTGGATGGAACGACCGGGCAGCTGGAGGAGAAGGTCAAGGAGTGCCTGGCCCTTGCGGGCGGGGACGCGCAGTACGCCATTGCCTCCGGCTGCCAGATCCCTCTGGCCGCCCCGGTGGAGAATATCCGACACTTCATTGAGTGTTGCCAGGCGCACGGAACCTATTGATGGACGGGAAGTGGGGGTGAGGTTTTGAACTGGATAGAACGCATCCACAAAGCGGTCGTGGAGGGACAGCGAAACGACATCGCCTCCCTGGCGGCCACGGCCATTCAGGAGGGTCTGGAGGCCAAGAGGTTGGTGGACGAGGCCCTCGTACCGGCCATGAATCGGGTGGCGGAGCTGTGGCAGAAGGGGGAGTACTTCGTGCCCGAGGTGCTGCGGGCGGCCAAGACCATGCAGGCGGGGATGGACGCCCTGAAACCCTTCATGGTGGCGGGGGATCTCTCCAAGAGGGTCTCGGTGGCCATCGGGACGGTGAAGGGCGATCGCCACGACATCGGGAAGAACCTTGTGGGGATGATGTGGCAGGGCGTGGGCTATGCGGTGGAGGACCTGGGGGTGGATGTGCCCCCCGAGCGGTTCCTGGAGGCGGCCCGGAAAGGCGCCCGGGTCATCGGCATGTCCAGCCTCCTGACCACCACCATGGCCGAGATGAAGCGGGTCATCGACCTGCTTGGGGACCAGGCCCTGAGAGACGGGGTGGTCGTCATGGTGGGGGGCGCGCCGGTGACCCCGGAGTTCGCCCAGCGAATCGGCGCGGACCACTACGCCAGGGACGCGGCCCAGGCCGTGGAGATCCTCAACCGCCATCTGCAATGAGGCGCCCTCGGTGCCCGAATGAGATCAGCCATGGACGGCTACACGACGCTGGACCTCCAGCAGGACGGCGAGCTGCTCACCGTCTCCCTCAACCGACCGCCCCTGAACCTCTTCAATGGCCTCATGATGGAGGAATTGACACGGGTGTTCCACGCCCTGCGGACGGATCGATCCGTGCGATTCCTCATCCTGGCCGCCGCGGGCAAGGACTTCTCGGGTGGGGCCGACCTCCGGGAGATCGTAGAGCGGTTCGACGGCGGCGGATGGAGCCCGGCCGAAGCCCGGTATCAGCAGCTGGCAGGCCACGAGCTCATGCGGAGCCTGGAGGGCCTGGAGCAGGTGACGGTGGCCGCGCTGCAGGGGGCCGTCATCGGCGCGGGCATGGCCGTGGCCATGGCGTGCGACTTTCGCATCATGGCCGAAGGGAGCTTCTTCTCGGTCCCCGAGTCCATGGTGGGGGTCTACTTCACCTGGGGCTGCACCCCGCGGCTGGTTCGCATGGTGGGGGCCTCCAGGGCCATGGAAATCGTCATGACGTGCGACCCCATCCCGGCCCATGAGGCCTTGCGCCTGAACCTTGCCAACAAGGTCGTGGCCGGGGAATCGCTCATGACCGCCGCCCGACAGTTCATCGACAAGATCGCATCCCGCAGCCCCACGGCCGTGCGCCTCACCAAGAAGATCGCCCTGGCCGCCGCCATGCAGGGACTGGGCAACACCTTCGTCTGCGAGCCCGAGCTCATGGAGGGCCTGGCGTTCACCGGCGAGACCGAGGAGGGGATCCGGGCCTTCATGGAGAAGCGTCGGCCGCGATACTAACGGAACGGGGCGGCTGCACCATCATCGCAAACCAACGCCTGCGTCGCAGCCGCGAAGCTTTGCCGCCGCGCCATGGCACGCCGACGAGGCGGCATGGCTGCATCTGCCGGGCGGCTCTCGGTCAGCCCGAGCGCCAGTGGCGGAGCGTAGCCTGGATCTCGTCCCGGGCCCGTTGGATGATGGCGGGATCGTCCTGCCCTTCGCCCCGGGGAATGGGCGCTCCGAGATGGACCCGGATGCGCACCCCGAACGGCACCGGCAGGAGGTTGTGGCTCAGGAGCCGCCACGACTCGTCTATGGCCACCGGCAGTACGGCTACGGCGGGGGCCGTCTCCAACAGCGCGAGGCAGCCCGCAGACTTGAAGGCGCCCAGCTCCCCCGCCCGGGCCCTCGTGCCTTCCGGGAATATGGCTGCGGAGACGCCGCGTTCCACCACCCGCCTGCCCAGTTCCCGGATGGCGTCCACGGCCTGCACCCGGTTCTTGCGGTCGATGAGGGCGTTTCCCCCCCGCCGCAAGTTGTACGAGATGCTGGGGATCCAGCGGGCCAGTTCCCTCTTGGACACGTACTTGGGGTAGTTGGTGAAAAGATAGGCCCCCAGGATGGGGATGTCGAACATGCTCTGGTGGTTGGAGAGGATGAGGTAGGGGGTGCTCCGGCGAATCTCGGGGGAGCGCTCCACCTCCAGCCGCGTCCCGCAGATGCGGAGGGACGCGATGAGGCAGACCTGGAGCAGCCCGACCACCACCTCGTGGGGGCGGGACCCGAAGGGGCGCGTGGCCCGTTGGAGCAGATCGAAAACGACCAGGATCACCAGGAAGGCGACGAGGAAAGGTAAGGTGAAGATCCAGTCCGTGGGTCGGGCGGCTGGAGCCGAGCGCGGTGCCGCAGAGGGCGTGTGGACGGTGTCGATATCCTTACCTCCCTTCTCGGAGAATGTCCGGCAGCGATTCCTGAACTGGCTTCATTATAGCGCATTCGCTTCGTCCATGCGATGCCCCGAGGCGCAGGCAATGCCCTCCGCAAGGGGCATGTACGTGACCGTGGCGCACGTGGATGCAACGGCGAAGCTGGCTCAGGAACCGGAAGGCAAGCTCCTGGTCCCTCGCGGGATATCTCCGAGGCAAGCCGCTTCCGCGTGATCCAGGACCCCCAGGGGGCCGTGATTTCCGCGATCACGTTCGCGCAGCAGTGAGACCTCCCGTGCCGTGACAGGTCTCTCGGAACCGGAACGGATCCGGAGGCAATGCGTCTGGCCCTCATGAAACCCCTTGGCTTGGTGGCGGCAGACCCAGATGAGCGTCCTTGTGCACAGGCGAGGAGGCCTGAACGTCCTCCGCTGCCTGAAGGCGACCCGAAGATGTTGGCGGTCGCCGGCTGAGGCCCGCCTTTGTGCAGCCCCCGTCTGGCTCTCGTATGACCGGACGTCATCCGCGGCTCGAAGGTGCCCGCTCTTGGCTTCTATCTCGTCTGCATATCCAGTGCCTTGGGCTTCTTGGTCCGACCACAATCTGTAGGGGGTGCAGACCGATTGAAAGGCACAGTTTGTTGGCAAGCGAAGATGAAAGATAAATTGACGGGACTTCTCCAAGGGGATAGCATCCTATCCATCTGACCGCTGCAGTCGATTCACGCGGAAACTCGCTCCGTCCTAACCCCCAGTGGGGTGCGCCATGACCGGGACCCGCCCAAAGGTGCCTACGTGATGGCTCCGGGGGATCGTTCCGTCCTTTTGGAGCCCTCGTTATTCATCATTGGCTGCCCCATTTTCATACATATGCCGAGTGCATGGTTGAATCGATTCCACGGAATGCCAAGGGAGATCCAATCGTGGGGAAAAAACAGCTCGCCGGTTTGTTCACTTGCAGTCTTCTGATATGGACGTATGGAAACGGTCTTGTTCCCCTGCTGCCGGTCTATGCAAAGAAGCTGGGAGCAGAATCTGATGCGGTGGGGTATTACATGTCCTTGGTCTATATCTCGATTGCCCTGAGCACCGTGACCGCTGGTTGGCTGTCCGACAAGTTTCAGAACAGGAAGACGTTACTGTTTTGGGTTGGGGTGATGGTCATCCCTGCAACTTTGCTGTTGAGTCAGTTGCCCAGCTTCAACGCCCTGGTTGTATTGACAGCTTTCATCTGGTTCCTCGGCGGTATGGGATTGACTCTAACCAGCATTCTCGCAGGGATGTTTTCGGAGTCGTCAGAAAGGGGGAAGGTATTTGGTCTCCTGGCCCTGACCAGCGCATTGGGTACCCTGCTTGGCGGTCTCATCACCGGCCCGCTGGCGGATTGTTATGGTTATCAGACAATGTTCGCGGTTCTGGGAATTGGGATGATCCTGCTGCCATTGACGGCGCTGGTATTGGAAGACAAGCCGGTAGCTCGACCGAGCGGGGAGTCGATCAAAGGAAAGGGCCCAAACCTGGCGTCGAGTCTTTTCCTGTTGCTCGTGGCAAGCATATTGTCCCGTGGTGTCCTTTTCTCCGCCCTCTTCGGGACATCCTTGCTCATGCTCGGACTTGGTTTCCCATCCACAGCCATATCGGGCACAAATGCTCTCGCAGCGGCGATAACCGTGCCCCTGCCCTTGTTGATAGGATGGTTGTCAGACCGCCTGGGAAGAAAGCGGTTCCTGGGTGCCTTTTACGTGTTGGGGGCAATTGGGGCGCTGCTCCTTCCCTCGTCCTTGTCCCTGTGGCATTTCTGGCTGGTCATGGCCTTGATGCAGGCCATGTCTTGTGTAAGCAACAGTGTGGGATCTGCTATGGTAGCGGACTTGGTTCCCAAGGAATCGCTGGGGAGGGGGATGTCCTTGTTTGGCAGCACGACCTGGCTGGGAGGGATCATTGGTTTTTCGTGCACGGGATATTCCATTCAGCATTTTGGAAAGGAGTCAACCTTCTTTGTGGCTGCGTGCCTGGCCTCAATCGCCATGATCGTTTTGGTTCCGATTCGGCGGACAAGACTTCAGGCGGAATCAGCGTGATGGTCTCGTGAGATCAAATACGAGAGCTTTACAACTGAAAATGAATGATCAGGCACTTCATCGTGTGTTTCATGTCGAGCGCACGCAACTCACCCAAGGAGGTGTCAAATGCCAAAATGTCTTGCGCCCCGATTCTTGGACAGAGGTTAAGGGTCATGCAGCGGCCTTTTGAGCGTGCATTCCACGATATTCAGCGGGCGTCATGAAGCCCAGCTTCTCCGGCCGGCAATGGTGGTTGTAATCATGAACGAATTTGGCCACTGCGGCCAGACCTTCTCGACGTTGCGGAAGATCCGGCCGCAGATGGCCTGCTCCTCAAGAGACGCTTGCGGCTCACCCGCACACCGTCGATGATCTTGAGCCTCGCCCACACCTTGCGATGCCCCTCCCCGTGAAAGGGCGACCGTGAAAGGTCCCGGCGGATCGACTCCAAC
>CAZEPJ010000045.1:0-37155 GCA_964514105.1 uncultured Desulfarculaceae bacterium
TCCCAGCCCAATCCACCGCCTGCCTTGTCAGAGGGGGTGGTTTGGACGCGGCTGTACTGATTGAAGCCTCCGGGGGTTCGTGCTATCATACCGCTCCATATGCTGGCTTGGGGAGGGAACCTCCGGAATGGCCAAACTGCTGAGCGAAGAGGAACTGGAAGGTCGACTGGACTGCTTCGGCGAGTTCGAGTGCACGGACGACATCTGCCTGCGCTGTTGCGGGGTGAACATCGCGTGCGCCAGCGCCAACCAGCAGCCGGAGGAGCCTGAATGGCTGGATGAGGGGTTGGCGGGGCTTCCGGACCTGGAGCTGGATTGACGGCATTCCCCCGGCCCGGCTGGGGTTCATCCAGGGGCGTTCTCCAAGGGGGTTCTTCCCCCTTGTTTGTTTTGTTGGTCCCCCATTCGCCAACGCCCGTGATGTTCATGCCTTGTGCCACCGCAGGGGCTGACCCATGGTCGGGCGCGGTCCCCGGGCGTGGGGCGACGGGCTACCCCGAGCGTTCTTGCCTGGGCCAGGGGTCGGCCTGCATGGGGGCCGAGGAGATCTCATGAGGGCCCTCCTGCAGAGGGTCAGCTCGGCGCAGGTGCGAGTGGGGGGCCGGCCCGTGGGCCGCATCGGACACGGGCTCGTGGTCTTTCTGGGGGTGGGCCGCGGAGACGGCCTTGGCCAAGTTCGCGCCATGGTCGAGAAGATCTCGCACCTCCGGTTGTTCGAGAACGACCAGGGCAAGTTGGACCGCTCGCTCCTGGATGTGCGGGGGGCCGTGCTGGCGGTGTCCCAGTTCACCTTGTACGCGGACTGCCGCAAGGGGCGCAGGCCGTCTTTCACGGAGGCGGCACCCCCGGAGGTGGCCTCCACGCTGATCGATCGCTTCCTCGAGGAGATGGCCCAACGGGGGGTTGCCGTCTCCTCGGGTCGGTTCGGGCAGCACATGGAGGTCTCCCTGGTGAACGACGGGCCCGTGACCGTGTGGTTGGACATCCCCCCGGGGGGGCAGGCGGGGAGCGGGGCTCGCGGGGAGATCTATGGCGGATAACGGTTCAGCGCTCCTCGGAGGACCGGAAGAGATTTCGGTGGACGCGGATGGGACGTGGTTCTATCGCGGAGCGGAGATCATTCACAGGGATATCGTTCAGCTCTTCTGCCGACACCTGATTCGTGACGACCAAGGCCGGTACTTCATCCGGTGGGGGGGGCAGAGCTGCGCAGTGAGGGTGACCGACACGCCTTTGGTGGTATGGGGGGCGAGCGTGGCCCGGGGGGCTGGAGGGGACGAGGGCATTGTCCTTCATCTCAGCGACGAGACGAGCGAGCCCATGGACCCGGGGTCGTTTTACATCGGACCCCGGAATGTCCCCTATTGCCGCGTGAGGGAAGGGGCCTTGCCGGCCCGTTTTTCCAGAAAGGCGTATTACCAGATCGCCGGGATGGTGGACGAGGATCCGGACGACGGAGGGTTCTTCCTGCGCATCGGGGCCCGCCGTTTCCCCATCAGACAGGAGCCGGGGGGGCCATGATGGACCTCCTGGCCCTGGCGGGCCTCATCCTCGTCCTGGAGGGGGTTCCGTACTTTGTGGCCCCGGGCCTCATGAAGCGCGCCATGTCCAAGATCCCCGAGTTGCCCGAAGGGACCCTGAGGAGGTGGGGGATCATGGCCATGGCGGCAGGCATCGTCTTGGTCTACCTGGCCCGGCATTGACCGGGTGGCGAGGATTGACATCGGCCCCGGAATTTGCTTAATTGCAGCGACCAGTCGGCATGGACATCTGCGATCTGGATTACCATCTGCCCAGGGAGCGGATCGCGCAGTTCCCCGCTTCCAAGCGAGACGAGGCCCGGCTGCTGGTCCTCAGGCGCCACGCGGGCGATATTCGTCACGCCCGATTCCAGGAGCTGACCAAGTGGCTCCGGCCGCGAGACCTTCTGGTGGTCAACGACACCCGAGTGATCGCGGCCCGGCTCGCGGGGGCCAAGGCCTCCGGGGGCAAGGTGGAGGTCCTGCTGTGCCAGCCCCGGGGGCCCGACGGTGGCGCTGTTCCGCCGCTGGAGGATGCCGGCGCATTCGGGATCCTTACATGGAGTTGTCTGGTTCGAAGCCGGGGGCGCCTTCAGGATGGGGCCGTGATCCACTTCGGCCAAGGCTTCTCCGGGGTTCTGTCCCGTCCCCAAGAGGGCGGCTGGTCCATTCGCCTCCAGGGAATGACCGATGTCCGACAGCTCCTGGACGCCTGCGGCACGGTGCCCCTGCCTCCGTACGTGCGGCGGAAGGCCTCACCCCTGGACCGGGAGCGATACCAAACCGTCTTCGCCCGCAGGGAGGGCTCCATCGCCGCTCCCACGGCAGGGCTTCACTTCAGCGAGGATGTGCTGAAGAGGTTGCAGGAGGCCGGGGTTGGATGGGCGGCCGTGACGCTCCAGGTGGGTCCGGGGACCTTCCTGCCTCTTGGGGCTCCCCGGGATGGAGAACACCGCGTCCCGGAGGAGTATGCGGAGGTCGGGGAGGAATGCTGCCGGGCGTGGGAGGCGACCAGGAAACAGGGCGGGCGGGTGATCGCCGTGGGCACGACGACGGTCCGTGCTCTGGAGTCCGCGGTGGGGGATCACGGGGAGCTCCGACCGCTGCGGGGTTTCACGGATCTGGTCATCGCACCGGGATATCGGTTCCGTGCCGTGGACGGGCTGGTCACCAATTTCCACCTGCCCCGCAGCACGCTGCTCATGCTGGTCATGGCCCTGGCCGGGAGGGACCGGATACTGGAGGCGTACGATCAGGCGGTGCGGCGCGGATATCGGTTTTACAGTTACGGGGACGCCATGTTCATCATCTGAGGATGCCCACGGTGCTGGCAGACAGACCTCGATCTTTCATGGGGCGCATGCCCGAACTGGCGAGGCGGTTCGAGCTGACGGGAGGGGATCCCTCCTGCGGGGGGAGGGTCGGGCGATTGACCACGCCTCACGGTCAAGTGGAGACCCCCGCGTTCATGCCCGTCGGCACCCAGGCAACGGTCAAGTCCCTGACGCCCGAGGAGTTGCGGGATGCCGGGGTGCAGATCCTCCTGTGCAATGCATACCACCTTCACCTGCGTCCGGGCGAGGACACGGTCCGGCATTTGGGGGGGCTTCATCGATTCATGCACTGGGATGGCCCCATACTGACGGACAGCGGAGGATTCCAGCTCTTCAGCCTGAGCGGCCTGCGGCGGATCACGGAGGATGGGGTGTGCTTCCGGTCCCATCTGGACGGGTCCGAGCGGTTCATCACCCCGGAAGGGGCGGTCTGCCTTCAGGAGACCCTGGGGGCCGACGTGGCCATGTGCCTGGACGAATGCATCCCGTACCCGGCCTCCCGCGCGTACGCCCAGGCCTCAACGGCCCGCACCAGCCGGTGGGCGAGGCGGTGCCGGGAGGCGCACGGGATCGGCTCCCCCATGGCCCTCTTCGGCATCGTTCAGGGGGGAATGTTTTCGGACCTCAGGCAGCGCAGCGCCCGGGATCTGGTGGAGATCGGCTTTGACGGATACGCCCTGGGCGGACTCAGCGTGGGGGAGTCCATGGCGGCGCGGCTGGAGATGGCGGAAGCGGCCCTGGAGGTCCTCCCCCGCGACGCGCCGAGATACCTCATGGGCGTGGGCTCGCCGGAGGACCTCGTGGCCCTCATCCCCATGGGGGTGGATCTGTTCGATTGCGTCATTCCCACCCGGTGCGCCAGGAACGGCCTTCTCTTCACGCGGCGGGGGCGTCTGGACATCCGCCACGCCGAACACGCCCGCTCCCAACTGCCCGTGGACGAGGCCTGCGGCTGTTACACGTGCCGAAACTACAGCCGTGCCTACCTGCGGCATCTGTACCAGGCCCGGGAAATCCTGGCCTCCCGCCTCAACACGCTGCATAACCTGCACTATTACATGGACCTGGTGCGCGCCATCCGGGAGGCGGTGGCCCAGGGACGCGGAGAGGCCTTCCGGCGGGCCTTCTTCCAGGACCGGGACGCGAGCCACATGGATTCCCGCTGGAGTGACGACAAGACATCTTACAAGGAGGGGGAAGCTTGATCGATATCGCATACGCCATGGCACCGGGGGGTCAGGGGGGGGGGCAGCAGTCGCCCTGGGGGACCTTCATCATGCTGGGGGCCATCTTCGCCATCTTCTACTTTCTCATGATCCGTCCCCAGCAGAAACGGCAGAAGCAGCAGCGCGAGCTGCTGGCGAACCTCAAGAAGGGCGACACCGTCATCACGGGCGGGGGGCTCATCGGGCGCATCACGGGCCTGACCGATTCGGTGCTCACCCTGGAGGTTGCGGACCGGGTGCGGGTCAAGGTGCTACGGTCCGCCGTCTCCAGCGTGTCCTCCCAACCGCTCCTGGGGGACCCCGCCAGGAAGGGCGAGCGCAAGAAGCCAAAGGAAGAGGGTGAGGAAGCGGCTCAGTGAGCGCGCGCGGGGCCCTGTTCCGATTCCCCGAGTGGACATCGAGGAGCTGCTAGATGAAACTCGATTTGAGGTGGAGAGGGATCATCATCCTGCTGGTGATCGTTCTGTCGATCTTCTTCATCGGACCGTCCCTCACGGACGATCTTCCGTCCTTCTGGAAGGAGCACGCCCGGAAGATCCCTCTGGGCCTGGACCTGCGTGGCGGCGCCCATCTCCTGATGCAGGTCAAGGTGGAGGAGGCCGTCCGCAACAGCGTCACCAACGCCGCGGCCGACCTTCGCGACATCCTGCTCAAGGAGAAGATCCGGTACTCCCGGGTGGAGTCCAGAGATCGGCTGCTGGAGGTGGTCCTCCTCAAGGCCGAACAGGAGGGGGACCTCCTGAACATCACCTCCCGGCTGTATCCGTGGCTCAAGAAGCTATCCTCCCGGCCCGAGGACGGTCGGATCAGGTTGACCTTCGAGCTCACGGAGCAGGAGGCCAAACGGGTTGAGGAAAACGCGGTTCGACAGGCCGTGGAGACCATTCGCAACCGCCTGGACCCCGAAGGGGTCCGGGAGCTGGACATCGTGGCCCAGGGCGAGGAACGGATCCTCATCCAGCTGCCGGGGGTGGAGGATGTGGAGCGGGCCAAGGAGATGATCAAGAAGGTGGCCCTGTTGGAGTTCAAACTCGTGGACCGGGAGCACCCCCTGGATGAAGCGGTGCGGGGCAATGTGCCCCAGGAGTCCGTCGTGCTCTACACGTCCAGGCGTGACCCCCAGACCAATCGGCGCCTGCGGGGGGAGCCCATCCTGGTCAAGCGGCAGACCCTGCTCACGGGGGACAAGCTGGAGGACGCCCGGGTGGAGTTCGGCCAGGTGGGAAGCATTCCCCATATCGCCATCCGGTTCAACGCCGAGGGCGCCAGACGCTTCGACCAGGTGGCCGAGGTCAACGTGGGCAAAGAGCTGGCCATCGTCCTGGACGGAACGGTCTATTCGCACCCGGTGATCAAGGAGCGGCACTACGGGGGGCGGGCCGTCATCGAGGGCAATTTCTCGCCCGATGAGGCCAGGGACCTGGTGGTGGTCCTCAAGGCCGGGGCCCTGCCCGCCCCCGTGGAGATTGAGGAGGAGCGGACCGTTGGCCCCTCGCTGGGTCGGGACACCATCCAGGCTGGGATCGTGGCGGGCCTCGTAGGGGCGGCGGCGGTCATCCTCTTCATGATCCTCTATTATCAGACGGCCGGCCTCATCGCCAACCTCGCGCTGCTGCTCAACACCATGATCCTGCTGGCTGCCATGGCCTGCGTCAAGGCGACGCTGACCCTGCCCGGCATCGCCGGGATCATCCTGGGGGTGGGCATGGCCGTGGATGCCAACGTCCTGATCTTCGAGCGCATCCGCGAGGAGATCCGGACAGGCAAGCCCATGCGGTCGGCCGTGGATGCCGGCTTCACGCGGGCCTTCTCGGCCATATTCGACTCCAACCTGACCACCCTCATCGCCGCGGCCCTGCTTTTCCAATTCGGCACGGGCCCGCTGCGGGGATTCGCGGTCACCTTGTGCATCGGCCTCGTGGCCAACCTGTTCACCGCCGTATGGGTGAGCCGGACCATCTTCGACTACCTTCTGGCGCGCGGCAGAACCATCCGGGCGGGCATCTGATCCCGGCACTCATCCGGGGGGAAGAGGCGGGACATGGAACTGATTCGATCGGATCTGAACATCGATTTCCTCAAACGCAAGGGCCTCTTCATGGGCATATCGGGGGTGCTGATCCTCGCAGGGATCGTCTCCCTCGTGTTGCGCGGAGGGCCCAACTACGGGATCGACTTCGCCGGGGGGCTCTTGGTGGAGGTCCGCCTGGAGCAACCGACCACCCCCAAGGAGATCAACGCGGCCCTGGAGGCGGGCGGCGCGGGGGTGGCCGTGGTCCAAAATGCGTGGGAGTTGGGGAAACCCAGCGGGCTTGACTTCCTGGTGCGTCTCGACCTGGGAGAGGCCAAGCCCGAGGCCATGGCGCAGGGGGTGCGTCAGGCCTTGGAGCGGCACTTCGGGGAGGGGAAACTGCAGATCCGCCGGGTGGAGCTGGTGGGACCCAAGGTGGGACGGGAACTGAAGGAGAAGGGGACATGGGCCATGGTATTCGCCCTCCTGGCCATTCTCATCTACCTGACCTGGCGGTTCGAGTTCAAGTACTCTTTGGGGGCCATCGTCGCCATGGCCCACGATGTGCTCATCACCCTGGGGGCGTTCTCCGTCACCGATTCCGAGATCGACCTACCCATCGTCGCGGCGTTTCTCACCATCATCGGGTACTCGGTGAACGACACCATCGTCATCTTCGACCGCGTGCGGGAAAACCTGCGCAAGTACCGTCGCGAGCCCCTGTCCCAGGTCATCAACCGCAGCGTCAATGAATGCCTGAGTCGTACCATCCTGACCGCGGGGACCGTGTTCCTGACGGACCTGGCCCTGTATCTGTTCGGCGGAGGGGTCATCCATGACTTCGCCTTTGCCCTCCTGGTGGGCATCGTGGCGGGGACCTACTCCACGGTCTTCATCGCAAGCCCCGTGGTGCTCTTCTGGGACAGGCGTTTCGGCTCCAAGAAGGTGGGCCAGGCGAGGACCGCCCAGGCATGACCCGGGGGGAGGCGACCGGCCAAAGGGTCCCGCGGAGAACTGACTTCAAGTGACTTGAGAAAAATCGTTGGCATCATCAAGAAAATCTTGACACTTTTTTCTTCTTGTGTTAATCCAGGATCACGCGTGCTCCGGTGGGAGGCACGCGGATCCAGCCGGGGAGCGGGCATCCCCACGGCAGGCCGTATGAGCCCACGGAGGTTGTGCGGACCCACGGGGTTTCCGGGAGAAGCCCTGGTCCTAGGCCCATGAGGGGGTACCATGGCTCGAAAGGTTCTTCTGGCCGATGAGAGCGTGGCGGTCCGAAAGGCCGTGGAGGCCACGCTGGAACCCAAGGATTTCGAAGTGGTTGCGGTGTCCAGCGGGGCGGATGCCCTGGAGCAGGCCAAACGGGTTCACCCCGACGTCATCCTTCTCGACGTCGGCCTCCCGGACGCAGATGGCCATGAGATATGTCGCCGCCTGAAGGAGGACCTCGATCTGCTGGGGATCCCGGTGATTGTCATGTCGGCGGAGGGAGAGGGGGACCCGGACAGGGCCCGGGCGGCGGGGGCGGAAGGCTACCTGGCCAAGCCCTTCCAGGGTAACCAGCTCTTCCGGGAAGTCATGTCGCTGGTGGACCTCTCCCTGGAGCCCACCATGAAGATCGAGACTCCAGGCATGGAGAACCTGGACTTCGAGGAAGAGGAAGCCGGGCTTCAGGATGAGCTGGCGCTGGGTGAGCTGGACCTGGAAGGCGACGGCATCCTGGACCTCACCGAGGAGATGGAGAACATCGAGGAGGCCGCCCGGGAGGCGGAGGAACTGGAGGGCTTCACGTTCGAGGAGGGGGAGGAGTTGGACCTGGAGGCCCCCGTCCCAGGCCCGAGTTCGGCCCGGCGCGTCAAGACGGAGGAGATCGACGAGATCTCCTTTGAGGAGGAGTTGGAGGAACTGGACCTGGGCGAACTGGAGATGGAGGGAGCCGATGAGATCCCTTCGCTGCAGGGGGACCCGGGGTCGGGAAGCCGGGAGGCCCAGATTATCGCCACCGATGAACTGGAGGAAGGCATCGCCTTTGATGACGGGCTCTCCCTCACCGAGGAGTCGCCGGCATCCGATCTGGATCTCCTGGGGACCAGCGAGGATGCAGCCTCCCTGGAACTGGACGCCGAGGAGGAGCCGCCGGTGGGGGCCACCGCCCGCCCCGCCACCCCGGGCCTGGTGGACACCGATGAGCTGGAGGAGATCGTCCTAGAGGAGGACACCCTGGACCTGGGGGATGAAATCGAGGAGACCCTCTCGACCGAGGGCGTGCAGGAAACCGGCATCGATTTCGATCTGGAGGGGGAAGAACCGGAGGGGATGATCAGGACGCAGGAGGACCAGGACCTGTTGTCGGATACGGAACTCAGCCTCGACGAGGGGCTGCCTTCTGGCCCGGAGCCCCAACCCCTGCAGGAAACGGTGATCGATTGGGAGGAGGCCCGAGACGCCGCCGAGGAGCCCGCGGCCCTGCTGGAGGAGACGGTCATCGATTGGGAGGAAGGGGAAGCCGAGGAAACGGCCTCCCTGGCCTTGAAAGCGGTGCCCGAACCGGCTTCCCCCAGGGTGGAAGACCTGCCCGGCCGGGCCCCCAAGGAGGAGCCTCCGCCCCAGGCCATGGTAGAGCCCCCGCCCCCTGGGCCACGGATGGCCCCCCGGGAGGCCGCGGAGCCTGTTTGGGCGCCGCCCGCCCCGGATCGGAAGGCTCCGGCGGCCGCAGCCGGGCTCCTGGAAGAAGTGGAGCTGGAGGAGGAGATCGCCGCCGCCAAGGGGGAGACTTCGTGGCCCCAGGGGGCCGAGGCGGTCCTGGAGGAGATCGCGTTGCAGGATGTCCCGCCCCTGGAGGCCGGTTTGCGCCTGGAGCTCTTGGAGGAGGACTTCGGTGTGGTGGACTTCTTCTCGGAGGAAGGGATCCGAAGGGAGATCGCCAGGAACCTCCAGGATATGGTGGAGCGGATCCTGGCCGAAATGGCCCCCCCCATTGTGGAGAATGTGGCACGGGGCATCGCCCTGGAGCGCGCGGAGAAGATCGTCATGGAGGAGATCCAACGGCTGAGGGTCCAGCCCGAGGGTGCCTGACCGCGAAGCAGGGAATACGGGAGCATTCGTCCTTCCCGGGCCAGCCCATGTCCCGGCGAAAGGGGAGGGGGATTACGAGGCTAATCCCCCTTTCCTTTTCCGGTGACCCGACACCCGGCAGGACGGTTTGTCGGAGCGAGACGCATGGCCGCCAATCTGAGCAAGACGTACAACCCACAGGAGATCGAGAAGAAGTGGTATCGCTTCTGGGAGGACGAGGGGTTCTTCCACGCAGACGCGGAGAGCGGCGGGAGCCCGTACTGTATCGTCATCCCGCCACCCAATGTCACAGGGTCTCTCCACATGGGACACGCCCTCAACAACACCCTCCAGGACATCTGTGTGCGCTACAAGCGGATGGATGGCTTCAACGTCCTGTGGATGCCGGGGATGGACCATGCAGGGATCGCCACCCAGAATGTGGTCGAGAGGGAACTGGCCAAGGAGGGGCTGAGCCGCCATGACGTGGGCCGGGAGGACTTCGTCAGGCGCGTCTGGGCCTGGAAGGAGAAGTACGGCGGTCTGATCATCCACCAGCTGAAGCGACTGGGGGCCTCCTGCGACTGGGACCGCCAGCGATTCACCATGGATGAGGGGCTCTCCAGGGCCGTGCGGGAGGTCTTCGTCCGGCTGTTCTCCGAGGGCCTGATCTACCGGGATGACTACATCATCAACTGGTGCCCGCGGTGCGCCACGGCCCTGTCCGACCTGGAGGTGGACCACATGGAGCACGCGGCCCACCTCTACTACGTCCGCTATCCGCTTGCGGACGGGGCCGGTGCCGTCACGGTGGCCACCACCCGCCCCGAGACCATGCTGGGGGACACGGCCGTGGCCGTGAACCCCAAAGACGAGCGGTACAGCCGCCTGGTGGGAAAGGCCTGCAGGCTCCCCCTGGTGGGACGGACCCTGCCCATCATCGCCGACTCCTATGTCCAACCCGAGTTCGGCACGGGCGCATTGAAGATCACGCCGGCCCATGACCCCAACGACTTCGAGATCGGGCTGCGCCACGGCCTGGAGAAGATCCGGGTCATCGATGATGCGGGCGTCATGGTCCCGGAGGCCGGTCCGTACGCGGGGATGGATCGAGAGGCCTGCCGACAGGCGGTCATCGCGGCCCTGGAGGCCCAGGGATTGATGGAGCGGGTGGATCCCTACAGCCACATGGTGGGACATTGCCAGCGATGCCAGACGGTCATCGAGCCCACGCTGTCCAAGCAATGGTTCGTGAGGGTCGGGCCCCTGGCCCGGGAGGCCATGGAGGCCGTGCGCCAGGGGCGCACCCGGATCATCCCGGCCAAGTGGGAGAATGATTACTTCGCCTGGATGGAGAACATTCGCGACTGGTGCATCTCCCGGCAGATCTGGTGGGGCCACCGGATCCCGGCCTGGCACTGTGCTGCGTGCGGCACGGTCGCCGTGGCCATGGAGGCGCCCGATGGGTGCAGCCGGTGCGGCGGGGGGGATCTGGAGCAGGATCGCGATGTGCTCGACACATGGTTCAGTTCGGCCCTGTGGCCTTTCTCCACATTGGGATGGCCCGAGAGGACACGGGATCTGGAGGTCTATTACCCCACGAGCCTGCTGGTGACGGGCTTCGACATCCTCACCTTCTGGGTCGCCCGCATGCTCATGATGGGGCTCAAGTTCATGGGCGATGTCCCCTTCAAGGACGTGTACATCCATGCCCTGGTGAGGGACATGGAGGGGCGCAAGATGAGCAAGTCCCTGGGCAATGTCATCGATCCCCTGGAGGTCATTGCCCAGGACGGGGCCGACGCCTTTCGCTTTGCCCTGGCGGCCTTCGCCGCCCAAGGCAGAGACATCCGGCTGTCCATGGAGCGGATCCAGGGGTACCGCAATTTCATGAACAAACTTTGGAATGCGGCCCGCTTCGTGCTCATGAACCTGGATGACTCCCCCCCCCCTGTTCCCGGCGACGGGGAGTCGCCGCTGGTGCATCGGTGGATCCGCAGCCGGCTTGCCCGCACCGTTCGAGAGGTTCGGGAGCATCTCGACGCATACCGCTTCAACGAGGCGGCGGGGGCCATCTACCAGTTCCTTTGGCACGAGTTCTGCGACTGGTACCTGGAGTGGATCAAACCCTCCCTGTACCGGCCCCGGGCTCCCCAGGAGCGCCAGCAGGCCCAGGGGATGATGCTCCAGGTCCTGAGCCAGGTCGTGCAGCTCCTGCATCCGTTTTCCCCGTTCATCACCGAGGAGATCTGGGCGGCCCTGCCCGGGACCCGGGGCGCGGTAATGGCCTCGAGCTTTCCCCGGCCCCATGATTCCTGGCTGGACCCCGAGGCCGAGGCCGAGGTGGGGTTGATCCAGGCCGTGGTGGGAGGCATCCGAAACCTCCGGGCCGAGATGGGCATTGCACCGGGTGTGTGGGTCTCGGTGGTCCTCATCCCGCAGCCCGAGAAGGAAGCGGCCCTGCGCCGCCACGCGCCCACGGTCAGCGCCCTGGCCAAGGTGGGGGATCTTCGCGTGGACGCAGGCGCCCGGCGGCCGCCCATGGCCGTGTACGCCCTGGCCAGTCAGGTGGAGATCCATCTCCTTCTGGAAGGAGTGGTGGATCCGGAGAAGGAGGCCCACCGTCTGCGAAAAGAACTGGAGGAGGTCGAACGGGAACTCGACGCCGCCCGGCAGAAGCTTGCCAAGGGGGATTTTGTGCGAAGGGCACCCGATCACGTGGTCCTGCGCGTTCGCCAGAGGGCGGATGAGCTGGGGCTCAGGAAGGACAAACTGCGCGACGGCCTCCAGCGGATCCTCTCCATCCTCGGAGGATGAGGGGCGGCAAGGGCCGTCCAGCCGATCCCCGGGGCGAGGCGCCCGTTGTCGCCCCTCCGGGCATCGCGGGGGGACGCCATGCTCTTCGTGGTGGATGTGGGCAACAGCAACACGGTCTTCGGGGTGTACGAGGACACGCGCCTCCTCAAGGATTGGAGGATCCGGACCATCCAGGGGCAGACGGCGGACGAATTCGGGATCCTCGTCTGGAACCTCTTCCAGTGGGCGGGACTGGACATGCGGGGGGTTCGGGGCGTGGTCGTCTCCTGCGTGGTACCCCCCATCATGCGGGGCCTTCACGAGCTTTGCGCCAAGTATTTCGGTCTCCAGCCGCTGGTCGTGGGCCCCGGAGTGGAGACCGGGATGCCCATCCTCTACGACAACCCCAAGGAGGTCGGGGCGGATCGGGTGGTCAACGCAGTGGCCGCGTACGAGCGGTACCGTGAGGGGGTGATCGTCGTGGACTTCGGCACGGCCACCACCTTCGACCTGGTCTCTCCACGGGGCGAATACCTGGGAGGGGCCATCGCGCCGGGCGTGATCGTCTCCAGCGAGGCCCTCTTCATGAGGACGGCCAAACTCCCCAAGGTGGAGTTCGCCAAGCCTCCGACGGTGCTGGGCAAGGACACCGTCACCTCCATCCAGTCGGGCCTCTTCTACGGGTATGTGAGCTTGGTGGATGGGATCGTCGATCGTTTGCGAGCCGCGCATGGCGAGGGCCGCACGCGGGTCATCGCCACCGGGGGGCTGGCCGCCCTCATCGCCCCGGAGTCCAAAACCATCGAGGCCGTGGACGAGTTCCTCACCCTGGACGGGCTCCGGATCATCTACGGGCGCAACCAAACAGAGGCGGCCCCGACGGGCGGATCCCCCCTCCGCCCCGTCTGACATCCCATGGCAGAGGGGCAACCGCGGGGGCCGACGGTCAGCCTTCCGGCCGCACAGGATTAGCGGAATTCGTCGAAGGCCCGGTACGTCCGGATCTCGGTGCGCGCCCTCAGGTCGCTGACCCACTCCCGGGACTTGGCCCGCTTGCGATCCTGGAGCAATAGGGATCGATACAGGGGGCGTTGCTCCTCCAGCCCCTTGGGATCCGAGGGGATCCGCTCCTTGACCACGGCGACCAGGAAACGATCCCCCTGTCGGTAGACGTCGGGCAGGAGCGGCTCGTCCGGCGGCTGGGAGAAGGCCGCCTGGATCATGGTGGCAGGCAAGGCCGCCACGGGGGCCATGCGGGTGAGGGTCGGCGTGGTCTGCAAGTTCCACCCCCCCTGCCCGGCGGCCTCGGCCATGGGCCTGCCTTGGCGCAGCGACTGGAGCAGGGACCGGGCGCGGGCATCGGCGTGCTCCGTGGCCTTGGCGCGCTGCAGGTCTTCCTGGACCCGGCCCTGGACCTCCTCCAGTCTGGGTTCCCGGCGAGGGATCCGCTCCTGGAGCTGCAGGACATAGAAGACCCCGCCGTCCTCGACCACGTCGCTGAAGTCTTCCCGATCCTTGAGCGCGAAGGCGGCCTTGCGAAAGGCCTCTCCAACGGTCAGGGCCTTCACCGGCCCCGCCAGCGGGAAGGCCTCGGTCTTCATCACGGTCAGCCCGTGCTGTTTGGCGCAATCCCCCATCTCCATGCCCTTGAAGATCTCGAGATGGGCGGCCCGGGCCATATCGGAGGCCAGCTGAACGGACTTGCTTTGCCTGAGCTCTCCTTCCAGGGTCTCCCGCACCTCCTCCAGGGGCTTGACCCGCTCGGCCCTGGCCTCTTCCAGTCGCAAGATGTGAAACCCCTGGGGGCTCTTGGCCGGCCGCTCGCTCATCTGCCCCTGGGACATCTCCTCGAAAAGCGCCTTCTCCAGGGCCTCGGGCAGCTCACCTTGCCGCTTCCATCCCATGAGGCCGCCTTGGGGCGCCGTCTCCTTGTCCTCGGAATGCTCCCTCGCCAGCTTGCCGAATTCCTCCCCCTTCTGCAGCCGCCTCAAGAGATCCTCTGCCCTCTGCAGGGCCAGCTTGCGCGCATCGGGATCCTCGTCTTCGGCGGAACGAAGGAAGATCTGGCGCGCCAACACCTGCTTGGCCTCTCGCCATCGATCCCGCGTGGTCCCATATCGTTCCTCCAGCTCCTTCTCGCTCACCTGGGCCGCCGAGGCGTAGTCCTTGGGATCGAATCGCAAGTAGGATACGGCCACCGACTCGGGGATCTCATACCGGCCCCGATGTTCCTGGAAATAGGATTCAACCTCCTGAGGCGTGACGGTCACCTCCTGGGCCAGGGCCTCCGGTCCGATGGCCACGTATTGCAGCACCACCCGGTCGTTGAAGAGCCGGTACACCGCCTCCACCTCCGCATCGGTCACCTTGACCCCGTCGCGGATCAGATCCTCCAGCTTCTGGATTCGAAGGAACCGATGCAACTCCTTCATGAACTCTTCCTCGGTCTGACCCTGGGTCCGCAGATGCTGCAGGAATCGGGGATAGGAGAAGTTCCCGTCCTCCTGGAACAGGGAGATGCCGCGGATATACTCGCTGATCTCGGCATCCCCCACGGTGACCTGCCAGCGATCCGCCTGCTGCAGCAGCAGAAACTGGTCCACGAGGGACTCCAATGTGGTTTCCTTGAGCATGCGCCGCTGCTCCGGGGTCAGCTCCGAGCGTCTTCCCTGCTGGGCCTGAAGGAGTCGCTCGTGCTGCACCCGAAACTCCCGCAGGCTGATCTTGGCGTCGCCCACCGAGGCGATGAGGCTGGCCTCGCGGTCCCAGAGGTTGAAGCCGTAAAACAAGATGAACACCACAATGACGGCCCCCAGAAGGACCTTGATGAACCAACTCCTGGCGTGTTTTCGCATGAACGAAAGCATGGAACATCTCCCCTCGACAGGCCCTGTGCATCCTGCTATCTTGACCGGATGGAGTCCTATGTTACGGGATCGGACCCGGGAAGGCAAGGTCGGGATCCCGGCGGGGTGCGACCGCCAAGGCGCGTTGAACCTGGCTTTGGCGCGGCGCACAGTCAGGATGTCGATTCCATGGAGGGGAAGGGGAGGGGCGATATGGACGGCAGGCGATTCGTGGATCTGAGCATCACCATCGAGGATGGGTTGCCCAGCGATCCGCCGGACATGATTCCCAAGATCCAGTACATCGACCATGGGGCCGGGGCGGAGATGATGAAGCTCTTCTTCCCCGGGGTGACCCCCAAGGATCTTCCCGGGGGGCTGGGGTGGGCCGCTGAGAAGGTGGAGCTCTCCACGCATTCGGGCACGCACCTGGACGCCCCGTACCACTACCATCCCACCATGGACCGGGGAAAGCGGGCCCTGACCATCGATGAAATCCCCCTGGAGTGGTGTCAAGGCCCCGGGGTCGTCCTGGATTTCCGCCACAAAGGGGACGGGGAGCGCATCACGGTGGAAGACCTCCAGGAGGCGGTGGCCCAGATCCGCCATCCCCTCCAGGAGGGGGAGATCGTCCTCATCATGACCGGGGCGGACCGTTTCTGGGGGCAGCCCCAGTATCTGCTCAAGGGCGCCGGGATGACCAAGGAATCCACGCTCTGGATCCTGGACCACGGAATCCGCATCGTGGGTACCGATGCGTGGAGTTGGGATCGCCCCCTGCCATTCATCGCCCGGGAGTTTCAGGAGACCAAGGACCCGTCCATCATCTGGGAGGCCCATTTCGCCGGCATCGATCGGGCCTACCTCCACATCGAGAAGCTGTGCAACCTGGACCGACTCCCTCCGCACGGGTTCACCTTCTTCTGCTTCCCCATCAAGATCAAGGGGGCCAGCGCGGGGTGGATCCGGGCCGTGGCCATGCTCCATGGCTGATCCCGCACCAGGGACCCCAAGCTCGCGGGGGGCGTCTCGGTCCCGTGCGGATCACGGGAGGCCCGTCCCCCGGGGGCGCGGAGGTCTGTGGGCCGCTGCCCGCTCCCTGCGGCTCACCATGGCCCTGTTTTTCCTTCTGGCCGTCGCCTCCATCGTGGGGACCCTCGTCCCTCAGAACCTCTCCCCCGATCAGTACGCCGGGGCGTACGGGGCCATCGCCAGCCGCCTCTTCCAGGCAGCGGGCATCACGGACCTCTACCATGCCTGGTGGTTCGTCTCCTTGCTGGGGCTGTTGGTCCTGAACCTGACGGCTTGTTCGCTTCATCGGCTGCCCCCCACGTGGCGAGCGGTGCGTGCCCGCCAGCGCCCCCTCACGGATGGGCTCTGGTCCTCCCTGGCCGTCAGGCGGGCGTTGGAGGGCGACGGAACCCCCGAGGTGATCCTTGGCGAGATCCGGCGGGGGCTCAGGCGCCACGGGTGGTCCGTGAGGGAGGAGCGGGAGGGGGTAGACCTCCACCTCATGGCCCAGCGGGGGCGATGCGGCCGCATGGGGGTCTTCGTGACCCACCTGGGGGTCATCTGGATCCTGCTGGGAGCCGCCATCGGCTTCCTATGGGGCTTCAAGGGGTTCGTCCAGATCCACGAGGGTCAGACCGTGGAGCAGGCCCAGGACCGCAAGGGCGGGGGGCTGCGCCCCTTGGGATTCGGGGTCCGCTGCGAGCGCTTTGAGATGACCAGCTACCCCGACGGCACGCCCAGGGAGTACCGCAGCGACCTCGCCTTCGTCCAGGGGGGCCGGGTGGTCCAACAGGGGGCCATCCGCGTCAATCATCCCATGGATTTCGGGGGATTCACCTTCTACCAGTCCAGCTACGGCTCCTCCGCCCGGGTCACACTGGATGCGGCCGACGGCAGCGGGGCCCCCGGGCGCCGGTTGTCCCTGGAATTGGGAGAGATCGCCGGCCTGGACCCCCAGGGTCGGATCCTGGTGCGCCCCCTGCGCTTCGAACCCGATGCCCAGGGGCGGGGTCCGGCGGTCCTGGTGGCCGTCCTGGAGATCGGAGGGCGCCCTGCGGGGGGGTGGCTCCGCAAGGGAGATCGCTCGAACCCCGTGGCCGGCTGGACCGTGGGTTTCGTGGACGCGACCGAGAGCCGATGGACCGGGATTCAGGTCAAGAGAGACCCGGGCACCTGGGTGGTCTGGGTTGGCTTCATCCTGGTGATGGCGGGGTGCGCCGTGGCGTTCGGCCTCTCCCATCGCCGGCTGTGGATCCGAGCCCGACGGGTCGGTGGCAGGACCATCTGCCACGTGGCCGCATCGACCCACCGGGGACGGCCGGTCCTCAACGCCGGGTTGGATGACCTGTGCCGTCAATGGGAGCGGATGGCCCGCCTGCGCCCGGCACAGGAGGGGGGTGTGGATGGATAGCGCGGCGCTCCTCAGCGGGGTCTCCCTGCTCTACCTCGCGGCATGGGCCGGTTACGTGGTGGCCGCCGTCAGCCGTTGGAGATGGGCCGGCCGGATAGCCGTGGGGACCCTGGCGACCGCCTGGCTGCTCAACGGCCTGGGCATTGGGCTTCGATGGGTCGAGTCGTATCGACTGGGGCACGGACGAATCCCTTTGTCCAACCAGTATGAATCCATGGTCCTTTTCGCGTGGGCCATCGCCCTCATCTACCTGCTCATGGAGCTGCGGTATCGTACCCGATCCCTGGGGGCCTTTGTGGCGCCCCTGCCCTTTCTTTCCCTGGGGCTCGGCTCTCTGTTGTTCGATGCCCACATCCGACCGCTCGTCCCGGCCCTTCAGAGCAACTGGCTCACGGCCCACGTGATCACCTGCTTTCTCGGCTACGCCGCCTTCGCCGTCTCATTCGGCGTGAGCGTTCTGTACATGGTGGGGGAGGGCTTGGGCCGGGACGGGGGCATGAGGCGGTTCCCCCCGGCGGAGGTCCTCGATGACGTGAACTACAAGGCCATCGCCGTGGGGTTTCCCTTTCTGTCCGTTGGGATCATCACGGGGGCCGTGTGGGCCGATGTGGCGTGGGGGACGTACTGGAGCTGGGACCCCAAGGAGACCTGGTCCCTCATCACATGGTTCGTATACGCGGCCTTTCTCCACGCCCGCTTTGCCCGGAGGTGGTCGGGTCGAAGGACGGCGGTGCTGTCCATCGTGGGGTTCGTGGCGGTCATGTTCACCTACTTCGGGGTCAACTTCCTCCTCCAGGGACTCCACAGTTACGCCTGAGACCCTTGCCCGTTCCCCAGTCGCCGCGATCCGGGCCAAATCGCCCCGCTCGCCCAGGGCGACGAGTACGTCGCCGTCCACGAGGGTCTCCGCGGGGGCCGGATGGATCCGAAAGCCGCCCTCCTTTTTGACGAGATCCAGCGTGGGGTCGCAGCGGATTCATGCCGCGGGCCATGAGGGTGATTTGCACGTTGTCCGCATCAGTGGACGCGGCGGGGATGAGGGGGCGCGCCTCGTCGATCCCCGCCTCCCGAAGGACGTCCTCAGCGGTGGAGTCCCCCAGGATCCCCACGTATTCTTCCTGCTCGATCGTCTCCATGTGCCTCGGGTCCTTCTCCACCGACGCGGACGGCATCTGCGCCTGATACAGCTCCCGGCAGATGGACCGGCCGATGCGACCAAATCCGCCACGATGCAGTGCCCCCGAAGGGCCTTGATCCTTTCTCGCGACCTCCGACTCCCGAACCAGTCAAAGGCCCGCCCTTCCACCATGCCCTCGGTCAAGATGCCGGGGCAGTGGAACGTGACCCCAGCCCCGACAGGACCAGGAATGATGGTGAAGAGGCGGCTCTTCCCATGGATGAAGGGGTGGACGCACCCGCGGGATGCAGGCGACCAGGGCCTCGGGATGCGGACGCCTCACTGGGCTCCGGGGATCTGGGCCTCGACTACCTCCGCCCCGAACGATTCCACGCCGTCGGGCACATCGAAGAAGATGACCGTGAACGGGATGGATGCCCCGGGGGCGATCAGCTTGTTGGCCCCATTGAGGCCGTCGCGATTCCTCATGCTGTTTTGCATCTCGGCCGTGGCCTTGGTCCGGAGGTCCTGGGCGGGGATGGCGTTTCCGCAGAAGGCCACCATCTGCTTGAGCTGCTTGTTGGACTTGTCCAGCAAGAGGCCCCGGACTTTGATGAAGGCCCTGGGTTTCTTGGACTGGTTGTGGACCACACCGTTGATGACGAAGATCCTGGATACCTGGGCGTTCTTCTCCCACTCGCCCTTGAGTTGATTCTGGTCGATGATCAGATTGGCGATGGGACTCTCGGGAGGGGTCGGGGAGAGAAAAGGGAGCTGCAGCACGCCGAGCTGGCCCAGGACGAACCCCGCCACGGCCAGCACCAGCAGGAGGCCCACCACGGCCAGGAGGGGCCGGGCGGCACTTCGCCTCTTTCGAGGGATGGGGACGGCGGCCTCGCGCTCCTCCTCGTAGGCCAACTCCTCGTGATGGGCGGCCAGATCGATCCGCACCGTGGGCTCGAAGGCCTCGTCGGAGAACTGGGCCCGGTCCGGGGGGGCCTGGTCCGCCCGCCCCGTCCCCGCATCGAAGCCCGCCTCCGGCTCCGGCTCCGGCGCGGGAGGGGGAGGGGGAGGCGGCGCAGCCTCGGGCCTCCGGATGAAGAAGACGCTCTGGCACTTGGAACAGCGCACCTTCCGACCCTGGGGCGGGACCTTCGAGTCGTCCAAACGGAACTTCGCCTGGCACTGCTCGCACTGAATGATCATGTCCGTTCCCTTTCGCTTGGCCCCGGGGATGGGCTCATCCGCGGGTCAACAGGACACCTGTGCACCCGTCTCCACGAGGCACAGGTCCGGGAGATGGCGGAATGCCTCCGCGCAGTCCAGGCCGTACCCCACCAGGAAGCCCCGGTCCACCACGAACCCGGCATAGTCCAGATCGACCTGAACCTGCCGCCTCTGGCGCTTGTCCACCAAGGCGCACAGTTTCACCGATCGGGCACCCCTGCGGTTCAGCTCCTCCAGGAGACAACTGAGGGTCCGCCCGCTGTCGACGATGTCCTCCACCACGAGCAGATCCCGTCCCGCAACGGGCATCGCCACGTCCAGCAGCAGCAGGGGGGCTCCCGTGCTCTCCGTGGCGTCACCGTAGCTGGAGAGCCGGACGAAATCGACCTCCACGGGGATCGTCAGCTGGCGCACGAGGTCCGCCAGGAACACGAACGCGCCCTTCAGAACGCCGATCAGAATGGGTTTGCGGCCCTGGTAGTCCCGGGAGACGCGTTGGGCGAGCCCCTGGACCCTGGCCGCGATCTCCTCCCTGGTATGCAGCACGTGAAGGACCGATGCGTCCATAACGTCTGTCTTATAAGGAATGCTGGGACGTTTGTCAATCACAACCCGGGGGCAACGGGTGTCCATTCCGTTCCGGGTGCCCCATGGCCATTGGCCCCGCCGGGCTCCGGGACAGCGGGGTGCCACCCGCAACTGAATGCGTACCTGTGGCTCAAGCCCATTCTTGACTTGCCCCGGGCCCTTGGCTATATTGGCCCTCGTCCATCGACCGGGGGGCTCGCCGATCCCCCGAGTCGTCCCGTGCGACCAAGAAGGGGGGCTTCCCGCGAGGCCCGCCCGGGAAAGCGGGCCAGGGGCCCGGGAGGGGCTGTCCCACGCAGATCCTCACTTGGGGGGGCCGCGGGGTGGGGCATTGCGGGGAAGGATGGGATCGGGATGATCGTGCGCTTCTGGGGGGTGCGGGGAAGCCTCGCCTCCCCGGGCCCAGGCACGCTCCACTTCGGTGGCAACACGAGCTGCGTGGAGGTGCGCTGCGGCAGGCAGGTACTGGTCCTGGACGGCGGCACGGGCCTGCGGCCCCTGGGCGACGCACTCAGACGGCAGGGCATCCGCCGGGTCAGCCTTCTGTTTTCCCACGTCCACTGGGACCATATCCAGGGGTTTCCCTTCTTCGTGCCCGCGTTCGATCCGGCGGTCTCCGTGGTCCTCATGGGCGGGAATGCCCTGCCCCAGAGCCTCCAGGAAGTGATGAGCCGGCAGATGCGCCCCCCCAATTTCCCCGTCCGCCTGGAGGAGCTGGGGGCTCGCCTGACGTACCGCGAGCTGCAACCGGGCAGGACCGTGCGGCGGGGGGCAGTCGCCGTCGATGTCATCCGTCTGCGGCACACGGACCCCAGCTACGGGTACCGGATCCGCTGCGGGGGGCGGACCCTGGTGTATGCCACCGACACGGAACATCCCGCCCGGGGCATCGACCGGAAGCTGGCGGATTTTTGCCAGGGGGTGGACCTCCTGATCTATGACGCCCAGTTCACCCCCGAGGAGTATGAGGGAAAGAGCGACGGGAGGTCCCGCCGGGGGTGGGGGCACAGCACGGCCCAAGCGGGGGCGAGGCTCGCCCTGGCCGCCGATGTGGGCTGCCTGGTGCTCTTTCACCATGACCCGTCCCACGACGACGACATGATTCGCCGCATCGAGGGAAGCGCGCAGGCCATTTTCCCAAGGACCCGTGCGGCCTTCGAGGGGCTGGCGCTGGACCTGGAGGGAGATCCGCCTTGACCCCCTGGTCCGATCCCCTCATCGTGGGTGCGGGGCTCCTCGCGCTCATCTTTCTGATCCGGGGGATCCAGGCCCTGGCCCTCGACGTCAGACGGCGCAGGGAGGGCCGGCTCCTGGACCAGAAGGACGTTCGCATCCTCATGGCCGATTACCGCGCCCGGTTCGGCCCCCGGGAAATCCCCGCGCGCCTGGCTGCGGACCTGGAGGACGCAAGGGTGAGGCTCGACGGGCTGGCGGCCCGCTGGAAGGACTGCCAGCGCAGGACGGAGGAGGCGGTCAATCGGACCGAGGCGCGGATGATGGCCGACGAGGAGCGCAGGGCGTATCAGGCCTTTTTGGCCGAGGCCCGGCGGATGAAGCTCCTCAAACGGGCCGAGGAGAGGCTCAGGGCCTGAACGACCGCGGAAGCGGCGTGTCTCTCGGAACGGCCCGGCGGGAGGGCATGGATGGAGGGCCCCGGCCTTTTCGATCTGCAACCCGCGGCGGAATGCCGCATGCTCGCCAATGTGCTGAGCAGCGCCTTTGTCGGCATCGACGGCTATGTGGTCGAAGTGGAAGTGGACATCGCCCGGGGCCTGCCCGCATTCGCCACGGTGGGCCTGCCCGAGGCCGCGGTCAAGGAATCCAAGGATCGGGTCAAGGCCGCCATCAAGAACGCGGGATACCGGTTTCCCGGGGACCGAATCACGGTGAATCTGGCCCCGGCGGACGTCAAGAAGGAGGGATCCAGCTTCGACCTCCCCATCGCCGTGGGGATCCTGGCCGCCCAGGGCCTGGTGGCGACTGCCCGGCTTGGGGAGTACCTGGTCCTGGGCGAACTGTCCTTGGACAGCCGGGTGAAGCCCATCCGGGGGGCCCTGCCCATGGCCCTCACGGCCAGGTCCCGGGGACTCAGGGGGCTCATCCTCCCCAGGGAGAACGCAACGGAGGCGGCGGTGGTCCGGGGCGTGGAGGTCCTGGGCGTGCGGCATCTCGAGGAGGTGGTGGCATTCCTCAACGGCGAGAAGGCCATTGGCCCCGAGGAGGTGGACCTGGACGCCCTGTTCCGCCAAGGCGCGGCCTACGAGGTGGACTTCCGGGACGTCAAGGGACAGCAGCACGTCAAGCGGGCCCTGGAGATCGCGGCGGCCGGAGGGCACAACCTCATCATGGTGGGTCCACCGGGATCGGGCAAGACCATGCTGGCCCGAAGGCTCCCCACCATCCTCCCCGGGATGACATTCGAGGAGGCCATCGAGACCACCAAGATCTACAGCGTCTCGGGCCTCCTGCCGGAGCAGCGCGCCCTGATCGCCACAAGGCCCTTTCGGGCGCCCCATCACACCATATCGGACGCGGGCCTCATCGGGGGCGGCCATGTCCCCAAGCCAGGCGAGGTGAGCCTGGCCACCCACGGGGTACTGTTCCTGGACGAGTTCCCGGAGTTCCGGAAGAACGTCCTGGAGGTGTTGCGCCAGCCCATGGAGGACGGCCAGGTGACCATCTCCCGGGCGGCCTCATCCCTGACCTATCCGGCCCGGTTCATGCTCGTGGCCGCCATGAACCCTTGCCCGTGCGGGTACTACGGGGATCCCAAGCGTCCGTGCAGTTGCACGCTGCCGGCCTTGCTGCGATATCGGAGCAGGGTCTCGGGGCCGTTGCTGGACCGCATCGACCTGCACGTGGAGGTGCCGGCGCTGGGGTACCAGGAGCTGGTCGGAGACGATGCGGCAGAGGGATCCGAGGAGATCCGGATCCGGGTGGATGCGGCGCGTGCGCGGCAGCGGGCGCGCTTCGCCAAACTGCAGATCCACTGCAACGCCCAGATGTCCAGCCGCCACATCCGGAGATTCTGCGCGCTGGACGAGGCCTCGCGCAAGCTCATGGAGATGGCCGTGGACCGGTTGGGCATGAGCGCCCGGGGGTACAGCCGCATCCTGAAGATCGCACGCACCATCGCCGACATGGACGGCGTCGCCGACCTGCGCGCCCACCACATCTCCGAAGCCATCCAGTACCGCTCCCTGGATCGGCAGGCCTTGTGACCTGAGGAGGCGCCCCATGCTGACCCTGATCCAGGGGGGCGAGGTATACGCCCCCCATCGGCTGGGGGTCAAGGACATCCTGGTGGCGGGACGGACCATTGCCCGGGTTGCGGACCGCATCGAGCTTCCGCAAGCCCTGGGGGCCCAGTTCCTCCAGGCCGGGGGGAAACTGGTGGTCCCGGGCCTCATCGACCTCCACGTCCATATCCTGGGCGGCGGCGGGGAAGGGGGGCCCCGAACCCGGGCTCCGGAGATCACCCTCTCGCGCATCGCCCGGGCGGGGGTGACCACCGTGGTGGGTTGCCTGGGCACGGACGACGTCTCCCGGCGGCCCGAGACCCTCCTGGCCAAGGCCATGCAGCTCGAGGAGGAGGGGGTCTCCACATACATCTATGCGGGGTCCTATCAGCTCCCGGCTGCCACCATCACGGGGAGCCTGCGCAAGGACATCGCGCTGATCCCCAAGGTCATCGGTGTGGGGGAACTGGCCATCTCGGATCATCGCTCGTCCCAGCCCTGTTTCGAGGAGCTTTGCCGGGTCGCGGCCCAGGCTCGGGTGGGGGGGATGCTGGGCGGCAAGGCGGGACTGGTCCACGTCCACGTGGGGGCGGGGCCCGGCGGGCTGGAGCCGCTGGTGCGCATCGTGCGGGAGACCGAGATCCCCATTGAGCAGTTTCTCCCCACCCACGTGACGCGCAATCGGGCCGTTCTGGATCAGGCCGTGGCCTTCGGCAAGATGGGCGGGAACCTGGACATGACGGCCAAAGGGGAGGATCCGTCCGCCTCGCCCGGCACCGCTGAAGCCCTGGCCCTGGCCCTGGAGTGCGGCGTCGCCCTGGACCAGCTCACCGTCAGCTCCGACGCCAACGGCTCCCTCCCGCGGTTCAATGCCCAGGGAATGCTCACGGGCCTCTCCCTGGCCCGCATCGAGAGCCTCTGGGAGGAGTGCCGCCGCCTCGTGCGCCACGGCTTCCCCCTGGAGGACGTCCTTCGCCTGGTCACCCGCAACCCGGCCCACCGGGCGGGCATCACCCAGGCCAAAGGGGGAATCGAGGAGGGAAAGGATGCCGATTTGCTCCTCCTCACGGGCTCCCTGGAGATCGACGTGACCATGGCCAAGGGCCGGGTCCTGGTCCGGGGGGGGGCAAGTCTGGTCAAGGGGACCTTCGAGGAATGACCTTCCCTCCGGTGAAAGGGTTGTTCGGCTGCCGGGCCGGAGGAGGGGGAAAGGATGGAAGATGAACGGAAGACGACCCGAGAAGTGGTCGGCGAGCCGGCCCAAGCCGGAAGCCGCCCAACCCGCCCATGCCATCTACGCGCTCAAGTATGCGGGCCCCTTTGTGAGCAGCCGGGCGCTGGTCCGGTGGATGGAGGGATGGGACGAGACGGTGGAGCGAAACTACTACCTATGGGCCGTTCGAGCACCGGACGGCGAGACGACCCTCGTGGACGCGGGCACCGGCCCCACCCTGGCCGGGGAACGGCAGCTCAAGAACTACGTCAACCCCGTGGACATGGTGGCCCGGGCCGGAGTCCAGCCCCACCAGGTCACCCGCGTGGTCCTCACCCATATCCACTTCGACCACGTTGGTGGGATGGAGCTCTTCCCCCAGGCGTACCCCAAGGCCCGGTTCTATGTGCAGAAGAAGGAATACGACTTCTGGTTCAAGAACCCGCTGGCCTCCCGCACCCCCTTTCGACGGCTCGCCGACCCCGTTGCCAACAAGGCCCTCTCGGCCCTCAAAGGGACAGGAAGGCTCGCCGTGGTGGACGGGGATCGCAACCTCTGCCCGGGCATCGATCTGCTGCTCTTGCCGGGTCACACCGTGGGCCTCCAGGCCGTGGCCGTCCACACGCCTGCGGGCCCTGCCATCCTGGCCTCGGACTGCGCCCATGTGGCCCAGAGCTTCGAGGACGACGTCCCGAGCTGTCTCATCACCGATTTGCTGGCGTGGTTGCAGAGCTTCGAGAAACTCAGGGCCCTGGCCCCCCTGGAACGGATCTTCCCGGGCCACGACGTCTCCATGGCCAGGGACTACCCCCAGGTCGCCCCGGACGTCACCCGGCTGGCATGAGCGGGGACCGGCGCCGGGTTGCGCAAGGCGCGGCAGCGGGCGCCTCGTGGGCGCTGGGGGCCATTTTGCTCCTCGCGGCCTGGACAGCTCAGGTCTGGGGCGCGGAGGCGGGCCCATCGGTGGGGACCTTGATCCAGCGGTACGGCAAGGAGCGGGTGATCAAAGGGGTCCTGAGGCTCCGGGACAACTCGATCACGGTCCAGGTGGAGGGCGCCCTCACGCAGTTCACGGGACCGCCCGCCCCGGAGTTCGTCACACCGGAGACCCTGGCCCTGGACTTGGAGGCGGCCGGCGGCGATCTCGAGGCCCTGGAGGCCGCCATTGGGGAGGAGGCTTCCCCCCCGCTTCAACCCCAGGATTGCGTCTTTCGAAGACACCCCCGCCAAGGGCCCCCCCCAGGACGCAAACCCCTGTGGTCCGTGGAGAGAGACGGCCGGCACATCCTCCTGCTGGGCTCTGTGCACCTGATGCGGCCCGAGGACTATCCCCTCCCCCGCGGGGTGGAGGAGGCCTACGCAGCGAGCCGCACCATCGCCTTCGAGATGGACGTCGGGCAGTTGAGGACCCCATGGGCACTGGGAGAGATGACGGCGTCCGCCCTGAACCCGGCCGGCCGGGGCCTCGCGCAGACGATCTCGGCAAAGACGCGCGAATTGTTCGAGACCAAGGTGGCGGCCCTGGGCCTCTCCATGGCCCAGTTCGATCGGTTCAAGCCCTGGCTGTCCGCCATCATGGTCATGGGGATCGCGCTTCAGAGGCTCGGCTACGACCCCGAGCTGGGCGTGGACCGCCATCTGTGGGCAAGGGCCAAGAAGGAGGGCAAGTCATGCCTCTATCTGGAGACGCTGGAAGAGCAGATCGGCCTGTTCGCCGCCATGGATGACAGGGAACAGGACTCTCTCCTGCGGCAGGCCCTTACGGATATGGAGATGGCCCGGGACATGGCCCCCCTCATGGTGGAAGCCTGGAGGTCGGGGGACATGGACCGACTGGGCGGCCTCATGCACGCGAGCTTCACGGACCACCACGAGCTGTACGAGAGACTCATGGTCCGGAGGAACCGGGCGTGGCTCCCGCGGGTGGAGTCCTTTCTGGAAAGGGAAGGGTCGACCCTCGTGGTGGTCGGCGCCGGTCATCTCGCGGGTCGAGGCGGCCTGCTCGAACTGCTCAGTGCCAGCGGCTGTTCGGTGACCCAGCACTGACCCGGCCTCCAAGGCGTCGCGGGCGGCGGTCCATGGGACCTCGGGGGATCCGTCACCGCTGCCGTCTCAGGACCCGCCCCGCGCGCCGTCCCGTGATCCGCCCGTCCTCCATGGCCGGCACCCCGTTGACCAGGACCCAGGCCATGCCCTCGGCATACCGGCGCGCGTCCTCGTACGTCCCCCTGTCCGTAAAGCGCTCCTTGTGAAAGACGACCACGTCCGCCTTCATGCCCGGTGCCAGGGTGCCGCGGTCCCTGAGGCCGAGCATGTCCGCCGGCAGCGATGTCATCCGCCGCACCGCCTCCTCCAGGGAGACATGGGCCCCTTCCCGTGCGAACTGCCGCAGCACGGCCGGGAACGTCCCCCAGGCCCGCGGATGGAGGCTCATGATCTGGCCGGCGGCATCGGCCGACGTGGATACCCCGTCCGCTCCCACCATGGTCCGCTCCCACAGGAAGGTCCGCAGGGTATCCTCGGGAGAATAGATCCACATGAGCACGGCCGTCCGGAACACCTCTTCCCCTGTCTGGCGCAGGATGTCCAGGAGGACATCGAAGGCGTCCCGGCCGGTCTCCTGGGCGATCTGATGGAAGCGCTTTCCGTGGAAGGGGGAGGAGCAATCCCCCAGAATCGGCTGGTTCCTGGACCAAAATGCGTCCCACCCCAGGTGGCCGAACTGGGCCTCCAGGGCCTCTTTGAGCCGGCCCCGCTCCCCGGGGTTCGAGAGGCGCCGGCGGATGTCATCCGCCCCTCCCTCGAAGAACCACGGGGGCATGAGGGAGACCAGGAAGGTCATGGCCGCCATGAAGGGATGGATGTCGCAGCCCACCTGCAACCCCTTCTGCCTGGCCTGCTCCAGCTTCTCGACGAGCCGGCCGGCCGCCCCGTTGTTGGGGAACTTGGGGGCCACATGGGAGAGCTGGAGGGAGACGCCCGTGACGGCCGCGGTGTGCAGGGCCTCGTCCAGGGACTCCAGCAGACTGGGTCCCGCCCGCAGGCCGTCGCCCCGCAGGTGTGTGGCATAGAGTCCGTCCGCCCGCGCCACCACCTCGCAGAGCGCCTCCAGCTCTGCGGCGGGGGCGTTGATCCCCGGGGGGTAGACCAGGCCCGAGGACAGGCCCCATGCCCCCTGGTCCATGGCCTCCCGGAGGAGCCGGGCCATCTCCTCCTGCTCCCGCAGGCTTGCCTCCCGGGCGTCGAAGCCCATGACCGCGATGCGGATGGACCCGTGCCCCACGAGGGGGGCGGCGTTCACACCCGTGCCCTGCCTCGCCACGAGGGAGGCATACCCGCTCAGGTCCCGCCAGGGCAGGGGGAACGAACGGTCGTACCCCATGCCCGCGAGATAGGTCTCCAGCATCTCCAGGCGGTCCGGATTCACGGGGTAGCAGGAGAAGCCGCAGTTTCCCACGACCTCGGTGGTCACCCCCTGGTACAGGGCGCTCTCGGCCCCTCCCTGGGCGAACAGGGTCAGGTCCGAGTGGCTGTGCATGTCCACGAACCCCGGGGCCACCACGAGCCCGGAGGCGTCCACGATCCGATGGGCCTTCGGGGCTTCCAGCCCTGCCGCCACCTCGACGATGGAATCGCCCCGTATGGCCAGGTCCGCCGGGAAGGACGGCCTCCCCGTCCCGTCGATCACCGTGCCGTTCCGGATCAGGATATCGTGCATGCGGCCATCCCCCTGGGCTTCGTCCCGCCGTTCGTGCTCTCCGGCGCCCCGCCGCCGGCTCCCAAAGCAGGCGGCCGTGGGATCACGGGATGGGTCGAAAATGGTCGATGTCCAGGATGTTCCCCCGGCGCTCGCCGCGGAAGACCGCCTTCAGCCTCATGCCGATCCTGACCGCGTCGAAGGCGACGCCGTCCAGAAGGTGACAAAGGCCCGTGTGGGCCCCGTCCAGCTGGACAATCCCCACCAGGTAGGGCGCCTCCCGGGGCTGGCAGTAGGTGCTGTAGGTCTGGTGGATCACGCTGTACGTGGTGAGGGTGCCCGTGGGAGGGAGCTCCACCCATTCCTCCAGCCGCCCCAGACAGCCTGGACAGACCGACCTGGGGGGCATGTAGACCTTGGCGCACGCGGGGCATCGGGTCCCCAGGAGGCGGGCGTGGTCCCGGATCTCCTCGAAAAACCGGCTCGCCGTCCTCCCGTACCAATTGTAATAGGGGACATACAGCCTTCCGTCCACCTGCAGCCCTTCCTGTGCCGGCATCTCAGGCCTCCACCAAGCAAAAGTAGTGAATGTCCGAGAGCTTTCCCTGCCGCTCTTCCCGGGGGCGCACCACCATCTCCACGGGCAGCCCCGGGCGAAGCCCGGCCTCGTCCAGGTCCGCGGGGCCCAGGTAGTGGGAGAAGACGATGCCTTCCTCCAGCATGAAGGTCCCGTGGATGAAAGGCTCCGGGCGGAGCTCCCCGGTCTCGGGGTCCAACTGGGGATAGAGGATCCGCTCCCAATCCACGAGGGTCCCCTTCCCCGAGACCGGAAACCAGCCCGCGGGGAACTGCGGGACCCGGGCGTAGCACGCCGCGCAGACGATGCGGGGCGGCATGAGGATCCGCTCGCAGCCCGGGCATCGGGCCACCCACAGCCTCCCGGTCTCCCGGAGCTCGTTCAGGAGCCTGCCCAGATAGGGCCCTGCGGCCCAGCGGAAGCGTACCTGGAGGATGCGCTCCTGGCCCAGCAGTCCCTCGCCTTCCTGCATGTCATGGCCTCCCTTCCCGTGAAAACCTCCGCGCCCCGGCCCGCCGTTGCGGGGGCAATTCGAGGCTGCGGTGGTCCAACGCCCGTAACCGGGTGTCATCCGCGCCCACGGCCATGCCCATGGGCTCAGTCCCGTCGGGCCGAGAGCAGATGGGCCACGGTCCAGCCACTTCCCCCCCAGGCGGTGGACAGGGCCAGGGTGGGCTCCCGGGCGATCTGGCGCTCCCCGGCGTCCCCCCGCATCTGGAGGGCCGCCTCGGCCACCCGGATCAACGCCGTGGCCCCGATGGGATTGGTGCAAACCACGCCGCCCGATGGGTTGACGGGGAACTCCCGGTCCCATCGGAAGCACCCCTTTTCCTCCAGCCTCCACGCCTGGCCCTTGTCGCAAAAACCGTAGGCCTCGAGCCACTCCAGCTCGGCCCACGTGGAAGGGGCGTAGATCTCCGCCATGGCGATCTCATCCCGGGGCCGCTGGATGCCGTTTCGCCGAAACAGCCTGGATGCCGCCATCTCCAGGTCGGCCACGCTGTGCCTGCCGCCCCGGACGTACAGCGCCTCCTTGTGGACGCTGACCCAGTCCCTGACCCATACGGGCCTTCGGGCCATGCGCATGGCCCGCTCTTCCGAGGCCACGACGATGGCGCAGGCCCCCTCGGAGGTGGGGCACATGTCCATCTGTCGCAGGGGGGGGATGAGGTACGGGGACTTCATGACCTCGTCCACGCTCTGGAGCTGCAGCCTCAGGTGGGCGTGGGGGTTGCGCCTGGCGTGCTCAGCCAGCCGGAGCCTCACCATGGAGCCCGCCGACTCGGGGGCGCCGGACTCGCGCATGTAGAAGCGTGCCTGGCGGGAGAAGTAGCCGATGGCCCCCGTGGTGAGCCACCGGTTCCACAACGGATCGGACACGGTCTTGAGCCCCGCCCGGGTGTCCCCCTCGAACTGCTTCTCGAAGCCCATGGCCATCACCAGATCGAAGAGCCCCGAGGCCACGTACTCGAAGGCCACGCAGGCCAGGGTGCCCCCGGTGGTGCCCCCCGTGGTCACCCGGATGCCCGGTTTGCCCACGGCCCCGATGAAATCGGCCTGCCACATGTCCTGGTCGTATCTGCCCTCGAAGAGCTCCATGTTGCCCACGATGAACGCCTGGATCTCGGCGGCGGGCAGCTCCGCATCATCCAGCGCCGCGCGCACTGCCTCGTTGCACAGCTCCCCGATGTTCACGTCCGGTCGCCTGGATCGGTGGTACGTCTGGCCGATGCCCACGATGGCGGCCCGCCTCGCCATGTCAGAACCCCCTTTCCAGGATGATCACGCACTGGTGCTGGCCCGCCGGCCCCGACGTCCCATGGGCCAGGGCCCGCCGGGCCTCTGCAAGGGGCGCGCCCCCCGGCGCCTCGCCCCGCAGCTGCCGGAAGGCCTCCGTGACCCGATCGGCCCCGGCCACATAGCGGGGGACGCCCCGCAGAAGTCCCCCGGAGCGGTTCACGGCGGGCCCTCGACCCCCGGATTCCGCCTCCAGAAAGGCCGGGCCGCCTCCCGGCCCGCACAGGCCCAGGCCCTCCGCCCAGAGGGGAAGCTGGTACGAGAAGTGATCGGAGATCTCCAGGATGTCGATCTGCGCCGCCGGATCGGCAACCCCCGCCATCCCCATGGCGTCCCCGGCCGCCCGGGTCAGGGCGCGGGGTTCGGCCAGGTCCCGATCCCCCAGGTTGTGCGCCTCGTAACACGAGCCCATGCCCGTGATCCAGACGGGCCGGTCGGTGAGGGCCCGGGCGCGCTCCTCGCTGGCCAGCAGCAGGGCGCACGCCCCATCGCACAGCGGCCTCCCATCCAGGGAGCCGATGGGATGGGAGACCATGGGGGCCTCCAGGACCGCCTCCACGGTCACGGCCCCGGGGGAGGCGCCCTGCAAACGGGCCCGCTCCCGGCTTCGGACCACGACCGGGGCGAAGTGCCTGCGGTCCAGCCCGTACCGGTGCATGTAGCGCATGCACTGCAGCGCGGCGGCCTGGGTGAAATCCAGGCCGATGAGCTGCTGGTACGGGGCGTCGAAGCAGAAATTCTCGATGACCGATGGGTCCAGGACCTGCCTTTCCTTGCAGCAGGCCGTCACCAGCACCGCCTCTGCATGGCCCGACAGGATCTTGATGGCCCCCAGCAGCACCGCGTTGGCCCCATCCAGGGTCACCCGCTCCTCTCCGGGCCCCAGGTGGGCCCCCGCCACCTCCCCATGTTCGATGTCCGAAAGGGTCTTGCCGTCCCAGTGGTCGGAGCTGCACGTGACGATGTCGTCGTACCCGTCCCGGAAGGGGACCCCCGCCTCCTTCAGCACCGCCTCCACGGCCAGGTAGGTGAGCTCATGGGCCCTCCACTGCAGATGTTCCCCGAAAGGGGTCCTTGCCGCGGCCACGATTCCGACTCTCATCTGCGTCTCCTCCCCATACCCGCATGGGATCCACGCCCGGTGCCACGAAGGTCAGGCGCCGGTGAAGCGAGGCGCCCGCCTCTCGGCGAAGGCCGCCTTTCCCTCCCGGTGGTCGCCGGTCAGGAAGCAGAGCGACTGTCCCAGGGACTCCTGCTCCAAGAGCGCCTCCAACCCCCCCAGGAAGGCCCCGTTCATGATCCGCTTCATGAGCCCCAGGGCCATGGGGGGGCCCTGGGCCAACCGCACGGCCAGGGCCAGTGTCTCCGATTCCAGGGTCTCCTCGGGGAGGACCCGGTTGACGATCCCCAGGCGCAGGGCCTCCTGGGCCTCGATGATCTCCCCCGTGAACATGAGCTCCTTGGCCCTGTGGAGCCCCACGGCCAGGGGAAGAAGGCACAGGCCTCCGGCGTCCGGGATGAGCCCCATGCGGACGAACGTCTGGCCGAACCGGGCCCCTTCCGATGCCACAAGCAGGTCGCACGCCAGGGCGAGGTTCATCCCCGCCCCCACGGCATAGCCCCGGATCATGGCGATGACCGGCTTCTCCAGTCGGAGAATGGCCCTCACGGGACGCTGAATGGCCTGGAGTCGCCGGCGCGCCTCCGCCACGGAGAAGTCCCGCCACTCCTTGACATCCCCCCCCGAGCTGAAATGGCCGCCCCGCCCCGTCAGCACCACCACCCTGGCCGAGTCGTCCTGTTGCAGGGCCTCCAGATGCCCGGCCAGGGATTCGCGCAACTCCATGTCCACGGCGTTTCGCCGGTCCGGGTTGTCCAGGGTCAGGACGACCACGCCGCCATCTCTCCGATCCAGCGCCACCTTCCGGGGCATGGAGCCTCCTGGTCCGGGGCGAGCCGACCCGGCCTGCCATGGCGGGCGACTCGGCCCGTTCATGTCGCGGTGGGCGGCCTCGCTGGGGGAGGAAGCCCCGGCAAGCACCGCCGCGGCGAGATGGCATGGAAGCTATCGCCGGGGAAGTCCCATGTCAAGGCCCCCCGGGAGATGGCGGGCTGCGCCCGGTGCGCCGGGGACTGCCCGGCGTGGGGACGCGCGGAGAACCCGGAGACAGCGGGCCGGCAACGCCGCCGCAGGGGAGGGCGAGGATTGACAGCCGTCCTCCGGGCTCCGTACACTTGGGGCCATGGAAACGTCAATCCACGGCGCTCGGCGCGCCGCGAGGGAGGGCGACGGGCATGGGACTCCGATGCATGGTGCGGGCAGGATGGATTTTCCCCCTGGTGCTGGCCCTGAGCCATGCTGCGGCCCAGGAAGATGTGGTCGGGGGGAAGGACAACCCGTATCTCAGCCGCATGCCCAACTTCTACATCGAGGAGTCCGGGGATCGGGAGTTCGATGAGCGCGGCTTCTTCGATGGCCAGAAGATGGTCACCGTGGAGGGGCGGCTGTACAGCAGCGTGTACGCCCTGAAGGAGGGTGCGCCCAAGCCCAGCCCCCTTCAGATCCGCCGCAACTACGGCAACGCCATCCGGGAAATGGGGGGGCAGGTTCTCTTCGAGGGCCGGTGCCGCGCCTGCGACGACGAGCGCTCCGACGCCGTCATGGTGACCGGGAAGGTGGCCGGGAATGGGCGAGAGCTTTGGATCGAGGTGGTTCCCAAAGAGAGCGGCACGGGTCCTTACTATCTGCTCACCGTCCTCGAGGTGGGCCCCATGAAACAGGAGGTCACGGGGAGCATAGCCCCCACAAACTGAGGCGCAAGTCACACGGCCCTTCCGCCTGCGTTTCCGAGCCGGCCCCCCCTAGATCCCCTTGCTGCGGACATTCTCGTCGTGCAAGAGCCGCTCTTGGATCCCCTTGCTCACCTGGTAGGTCTGCTCGAATTCCGCCCAGAATGAGCCGTCCTTCTCCTTCCAACCGGGCCCGAAGCGCTCGTTGAAGTAATCGCCCAGCTTATGGAATAGAATCCGCCAGGGCGCCTCCCCCCTCTCGTGGCTGCCCAGGAGCTCCTCCAGGAGTTGATCCAGCTCGGCCAGTTTCTCCTTGGGCAGATAGGAGATGGCGCCCTTGCGGATGGAGGCCATGAGGGTCTCCGGGTTGACGGCGTGGGCGGTGAGCATCACGGTGGGGATCCCCCTCTCCACGGCCTCCTCCAGCAGCTGCAGCCCGTTGACCCCCATGATGTCCAGGATGGCCAGGTCGTACCTGGTATCCCGGATTTTTCGGGAGGCTGTCTCGTAATCCCGGGCCCGATCGATGCGGACGTCGTTCAGGACGTCTTCGATGGTCTCCAGGACGTCTTCCTCGTCGTCCACGGCAAGGATCCGTTTCCCCTTCAGGTAGGACGTGGGTGCGGCCATCGCGTAACCCTCCCTCTGAGAAGTGAGTGCCTCGTGTGGTTTCAAGTGGTGGGGCCGCTTCCTTCCTCCCCGGAGCCGGCCAGCACCATGGGGAGGACCAGGCGGAAGATGGCCCCCTTGCCCGCCTCGCTGATCACCTCGATGTCTCCGCCCATCCGTTTGGCCAGGATGCGGGCTCCGGCCAACCCCAATCCGTGGCCGTGCCTCGGCAGATCCGGACAGGCATGCACCTGGGCGTACCGATGGAAGATGACCTGGTGGTGATCCGGATGGATGCCCGGGCCATCGTCGGCCACCTCCAGGGCCATGGATGCCTCCTGGACCCAACCCCGGATCTCCATCCTCCGCCGGCGGTGATGGAGGGCGTTCTTGATGAGGTTGCCGACGATCTGCCGGAACTTGACCTCGTCCTGGACCATCTCCGCGTCGAGGAGCGCGGCTGACAGATCCAGCACGATCCCGCGGCCTGCAAGGGACCTCAGGGTGGCCTCCCGGTCTGCGGTTTCCTCCAGGACGGTCCCGTCCATGACCTCGATAGCCTCCGCCAGGACGCTCAGGGCCGTGTGGCCGGGCCGGAATCGGTTGCAGGCGAAGCAGCCGGCTTCGGATCGCCCGATCTCCAGCAGGTGGTTGATCATCTCTCGGGCCTTGCCCGCACTCCTCCGGATGCGCTGGAGGGTCTGTTCCTGCCGAGGCGAGAGGGGGCCGTACTTTTCCTGGCGGGTGAGAAGGGCCTGCACCCCGCTGTGGATCACCGAGAAGGGGTCCTTCAACTCGTGAAGCAGGAACTCGATCTGGAGTTCCCGGAAGAAATGATCCGGGAGATCGCTCACCGTCTCCGGCGCGGCAGGTTCGCCGTGGCTCGGGCTCAGTCCATCGCCGGAGCGCCCCCGAGATCGAAAGAGCCTGTCCCAGCCCATCTCCTCCCTCTCAGCGCGAATCGAACCCGGCCCCGGGCTGGGGGGCCAGAGGGAAATCCACGGTCACGGTGGTGCCTCCCGACTCGAGGCATCCCTCCTGCCCTCCACAGGGGGCGCATTGGGAGATGTGGCCGGGGCACATGTCCTCCCCCTGGGAGATGAGCCCGCATCGCCTGGATTCCAAGCGGATGGTGAACCCGTAGCGTTCGGAGAAGATCCGCATGCGGAGCAGGTCGAGCCCCTTTCCCCCGGCCTGGAAATCGTAGGGCCTTCTGGAGGCGTATTGCAAGGTCTCGCGGGCGGTGAACACCCCGGCGAAGATGAGCCGCTGGTCCTCGGGCGTGATGCCGATGCCGGAATCGCTCACCTCCAGGACGACCGACCCCCCCCGGGGCCGGACCGCCACGGCCACCCGCCCCCCGTCGGGGGTGTTCTCCACGGCGTTCCTCACGAGCCCCTCGACGACCTTGGCCAGCGGGTCCGTGGGCATGAAGATGGGCCCGGTGGGCTCCAGATGCTGGGTCAGCTCGACGCGGCGATGGGAGAACTTGGGCAGGATGCTGCGGAGCGACTCGGCCACGAACCGATCCAGGCGAACCTCCTGGCGAATGGGCTCCATCCGGCCGAAGATCTCCTCGATGCGGCGCCGCAGCCGCTCCACCACCCGCCCTTCGCCGCACTCGCCGGCCGCCAGTGCCTCGAGTTCGTCGGCGCAGGTGTCCAGGAGCGTGGAGAACATGGCCTGGACCCGAAAATCCCTCTCCCGCATGATGTCCTCGATGGCGTACTGCATCTGCAGGATTCGATTGAGGTTCCGCCCGGCCCGCGCCAGGATCCGCGCCACCCCGGGGTCCCCGGAGTCGGAGAGCTTCCGGGACAGGAGGTCCAGGGACGCGGCCAGCACCGAGACCGGGATCTTGAGCTCGTGGGACAGGTGATGGATCACCCGGTCTTTGGCCCGGTTCAGGCTCTGCACCTCCTCGTACGATCGCTTGAGGGCCTCGTCCATGCGGGCGTTCTCGATGGGGAAGGCCACGGTGCTGGCCACGGTGCTCAGCAAGGAGACGTCGGTCTGGTCGAACGCTCCCTCCTTCTTGTTCACTGCGCACAGGACCCCGATGATGCGCTCCTCGGTGCGGATGGGGACGTCCAGCATGTTCCGGGTCTCGTGGCCCGACTGGGCGTCCACCTGCTTGTAGGCGTAAGGGCTCTTGGCATAGTCCGGGACGATGATGGGCTGCCCGGTGCGAAGCACCTGGCCCGCCACCCCCTTGTCCGAGGGGAACCGGATCTCGCGCATCTTCCTGCCCGCCTCGGTGTCATCGTACGAGGCCACGGGGAAATGGAACTCCCCCTTCTCCTCGTCCAGCAGGATCACCGATGCCCCTTCCACCCCCAAGAGCTCCTGCACCTCCCGGATGATATAGCCCAGCCGCTCATCCAGGCGCCTGAAGCGGGGCAGGGCCATGCTGATTCGGAAGAGGGAATCGTTGATCCTGGCGGCCCGTTTCTCCTGGGTGACGTCTCGGGCGATCCCCCGGAATCCGGTCTTCTCCCCGTTTTCGTCCAGGATGAGGTGGGCCGAGAGCTCCACGGTGCGGCGCTCCCCGTCCCTGCGGATGATCTCCCAGATCAGGTCCGTGATCCCCTCTCCCGTGCGGAAGATCTGGTTGAAGCGCTCGAAGACGCCCCTGCCGTTTTCCTCGTCCATGAAGGCCCGGTAGTTGCGGCCCCGGATCTCCTCGCGGGTACGACCGAAGATGCGGCACATGGCCTCGTTGAAGAACGTGAAATTCCCCTCAATATCCACCTCATAGAAGCCGTCTGCCACGTCCTCGATGAATACACGATAGCGGTCCTGATGCACCCGGAGATCCGCGGCCCCGCGGGGAGCGCCGCGCGCGGGATCCAGGGCCGCAGGGATCCGGCCGTTGTCGCTTGCGACCTTCTCTGCCATGTGGCGCTGCTCGTCGCCCGTTGGGGATCAGCGGGAGCCCCAACGGCCCCTGAACCGGGCGCACCGCCCGGCGGGCCTCCTCCCCCTGTGGGGGGGGTCCTGCAACGGCCCTACCATACAGGATCGAGCTTGGCCGCTGCAAGGGGAATTCCGGCCCTCTGCCCCTCGGGACGCAATGGACCTCTCCGGCC
>CAZEPJ010000046.1:0-37124 GCA_964514105.1 uncultured Desulfarculaceae bacterium
ACGGGCGGGTGCTGTACGTGGGCGGCTGGGTACATCTGGTCCCCGACGCGGCCGGGCGCAGCCTGGCCTGCCTCCTGGGGGACCTGACGCCGCGAAGGGTCCTCCTGGGCCAGGAGGAATTGCTGCCCATGCCACATCCCTGAGATCTGGCGAACGACGTCCATGCCGTGTCCATTCTGAAACACCCGGTGTGTTGACGGGGTTTGGCCGTTGTAGTAGCGTTGCGATCGAACCTTTCCTCTCTCAACTTCCAACATCGAACAGGAGGCACGCCATGAACCGGAACAAGGCTGTTTCCAGGGAACGGGATCGCTCGTGCAAAGGTCTCGCAGTGGGGATGCTGGGTGTGATTGCCGCCGTACTGGTCGCCTGGTGCGGGATCGCGTTGGCCCACCCCCCCGGAGAATGCTCTGCCCTGGCCGCTCTCAAGGTGGAGAATACCAATCTGCTCTCCGCTTCCATCGTCCCGTACAAGGATGGATTACCTGAGCACTGCAGGGTCTTGGGCTTTGTCCGACCAGCGATCAACTTCGAGATCCGCCTGCCCGTCAAGGACTGGAACGGCAAGTTCTACATGGCCGGATGCGGGGGGTTCTGCGGCACCCTGGACTCGGACCGGCCTGGCATGGTCAATGCCATGAACCATGGGCTGCGGCGCAACTACGCTGTATCCACCATGGATTCCGGCCACTGGGGCGTGGCGGTGACGGATGGCCGTTGGGCCTATCACAACCGCCTCGCCGAATGGGACTGGGGGCAGCGGGCGGTGACCGAGACCGCCCGGGTGACCAAGCTGGTCATCAAGGCGTACTACGGCGCCGACCCCAAGAAGTCCTACTTCGCGGGCTGCTCCACCGGGGGGCGGATGGCCAACATGGAGGCATGGAAGTATCCCAACGATTTCGATGGGATCCTCAGCGGAGCCCCGGCTCTCGACTATACCGGCCTGGTCGGGACGGCATGCGCCTGGGTAACCCAAGCCAACACGGGCCCGGACGGCAAGGACATCCTGCCAGTCGCCAAGGTGAAGGCCATCGAAAAGGCGGTGTACCAGGCCTGCGACGCCAAAGACGGCCTCAAGGACGGGCTCATCGACGACCCGCGCAAGTGTGACTTCCAGCCGGGCTCCCTGAAGTGCAAGTCTGCCGACGGACCGGACTGCCTCACGGAGGCCGAGGTCAAGGTTCTGGAGAAGTGGTACGGCGGGGCCAAGAACTCAAGAGGGGACCAGCTCTATCCAGGCGGCATTCCCATGGGCTCCGAGCCTTACTGGTCCCTGTGGCTCACCGGGGACGGAAAGGGAGGCGGCCGCTTGATCCCGGCGTTTGGCAGGGATTTCCTGCGCTACATGGCCTTTCCCGAAGACCCGGGAGACACGTATACCGTTCTGGATTTCGACTTCGATAAGGATCCTCCAAGGCTCTCACTCATGGCCCAGATTTACAATGCCACTGGGACCGATCTGAGCAAGTTCAAAGCCCGGGGCGGAAAGCTCCTCATGTATCACGGATGGGCGGATGCCATCGTCACTCCGCAGCTCACGGTAGACTGGTATGGCGGCGTGGAGAAGGATATGGGAGGGCGCCAGGGGACCCAGGAATTCCTTCGTCTGTTCATGATCCCGGGCATGGATCACTGCGGGCTTCAGCCCGGTCCGGGCATCACCCAGATGGAATTCGATCCCCTGACGGCCCTGGAGAAGTGGGTGGAGGAGGGGGTGGCCCCGGACGTGCTCCTGGCAACCAAAAAGGATAAAGACGGGAAAACCCTTTGGACCCGCCCCCTTTGCACATACCCCAAGGTCGCCAAGTACAAGGGGACGGGGGACCCAACCGACGGCGCGAACTTCGCTTGCGTCGAGCCGTGAGTTATTCGGAGCATCGGGTGGGAGTGGGAGGCGGCCGGCCTCCCCACCCTTACCTGAGACTTGGGCGTGTTCCGCGTCCTTGACATGCGGCCGAGACCTGTCGCATAGTCCCGGGGGTCCTGTGCGGACCTTTCGCGGTCCCACGGACCACCCAGCAGGCCCGCCGCCCCGCGGACGGCGGATGGGCCCGGAGGACTCCAGAGATGAACGTTGACAGAAGGCTTCCTCATGGCGCTGGCCGGGCTCCCGTTGGCCGTGGGCGCCTGGGCCGAGGCCAAGCGGGACGTGATCCTCTGCTTCGACGGCAGCGGCCCCCTGGACAAGTGGCGGCGGGTGGGCCCGGAGGACTCCAGAGATGAACGTTGACAGAAGGGGCTTTCTCAAGGCGCTGGCCGGGCTCCCGTTGGCCGTGGGCGCCTGGGCCGAGGCCAAGCGGGACGTGATCCTCTGCTTCGACGGCAGCGGCCCCCTGGACAAGTGGCGGCGGGTGCTGGAATTGGGGGACCGACTGAGGGCGGCCACGGGCACCGGCTCCTTCACCGTGTTCGCCTGCGGCGCCCAGCTCGTGGAGCGCATGCCCGGGTCCACCATCGGCGCGGGGGGCTCCCGCGCCGAATGCGACGAGCGGCTGCAGCTCATCCAGACGGCCATCCAGAAGGGCCACGAGCTGGGCAACCACACGGTGCGCCACAAGAACGGTCAGAAGTGGTCGGAACAGCAGTGGTTCGACGAGCTGGGGGAGTTCGACCGGTTCGCCGCGGAGTTCTTCACGGACAAGGGGGGAAAGCCCTACAAGCCCGTAGGGTTTCGGGCGCCGTACCTGGCCTGGAACCCGGCCATGTACCAGGCCCTGGAGAGGCTGGGGTATCTCTACGACGTCTCCCAGGTGGGGGACTTCACCACCCAGGTGGGGCGCATCGTGGTCAAGGGGATGCCCTTGTACGCCCGGGACAGCGGCCGGAAGATCGGCGGCATGGACTACAACTGGTACATCGCCGGGATCCACGAGAGCGAGGCCGAGCGAATGCTCAACCGCAAGGCGGAGCAGCCGGACACGGAGCCCGTGGTCATCTCCCTCCACTTCTCCGACTACGGCCACGGGAGCCGCAATTACTTCCAGGTGGTCTCGGATTTCATGGTCTCCGTGGCCAAGAAGGGGGGATACCGCTTCGTCTCCATGATCGACCACCTGAGGGACACGGGGACCGTGGCGCCCGCCCGTCAGGTGGCCGGGGATGCCTCCCGCGGGTGAGCCTCGCCCCCCGGCCTCACGGCCGGGCCGGATCCCCCGCATCCCTGGAGGCCCGGCCCCCCTCCTTCCCCTTCCAACCCGGTCCGCGCACCACGCGGCCGGGTTTGGCCCCGGTGTGCTCCCCATCCCGAAGGACCTGGACCCCGTTGACGAAGACGTGGACCATGCCCGTGGCGTAGCGGTGGGGCTCGTCGTACGTGGCGTGGTCCTGAACCCTGGCCGGGTCGAAGATCGCCAGGTCGGCGTAATACCCGGGTTTGATGGCCCCCCGGCGCTCCAGTTGGAGGTTGGCCGCCGGAAGGCTGGTCAGCCTGCGCACGGCCTCCTCCAGGAGGATGACCTTCTCATCGCGCACGTACTTGCCCAGCAGCCGGGCGAAGTTGCCGTACGCCCTGGGGTGGGTGTGGAGCTCCAGGAAGACGCCCTCCGGGGCCATAGACCCGCCGTCCGAGCCGAAGCTCATCCAGGGCAGGGCGATCTGACGGCGGATGTTCTCCTCGGACATGCTGAAGCGGACCATCTTGACCCGCTCGGGCTCCTCCACGATGAGGTCCAGGACCGCCTCCTCGGGGGTCGTGCGCCGCCGGGATGCGATCTCGACCAGATCCTTGCCGCTCATCTCCCGGAAGGCGCTCCCCTTGAGCCCCATGATGCGGATATTCTCGGGCCGGCGGATCTTCATCTCCTGGAGCAGGCGCTTTCGGGTCTTGGCATTCTTCAACCGCTTGAGGAGCGATATCTGCCCCCCCTCGTGGATCCAGTTGGGGAGGAGGGAGTCCAGGCTCGTGGCGCTGGCCGTGTACAGGTACATGTCGGCGGTGATGGCCAGCCCCGCCCGCCTGGCCTCCTCCACCTTCTCCAGCACCTGGTCCAGCCGCTCCGTGCCCTCGTCGCCCGGCACCTTGAGGTGGTAGATCTCGGCCCGGATCCCCGCCTCCCGGGCGATCTGGATGAGCTCGTCCAGGGCGCGGAGGATGGCGTCCCGCTCGCTGCGCATGTGGGAGATGTACATGCCGCCGTACTCGGCGGCCACCTTTGCCAGTTCCACGATCTCCCGGGTCTTGGCGTAGGAGGCCGGGGCGTAGACCAGGGCCGTGCTCAGCCCCATGGCGCCTTCCTCCATGGCGTGCCGCACGAGTTCCTTCATGCGCTGGAGTTCCTGGGCCGTGGGGTCACGTCTCTGATAGCCCAGGACGTTGATGCGGACGGTGGTGGCCCCCACGAAGGAGGCCACGTTGGTGGAGACGCCCCGCTCCACCAAGTGCTCCAAGTACTCCCCCAGGGTGGTCCACGCCACCTCGTACTCGAGGGGCCCCCGCTTCTCGGGTTTGGCCTTCTTCATGGCCTCGCTCAGGGGGCCCATGGACACGCCCTCCCCCATGACCTCCAGGGTGACCCCCTGGCGGATGTCGCTCTGGGAGCGCCCGTCCACCAGGAGCGTCTCGGGCGCCCAGCTCAGCATATTGATGAAGCCGGGTGCCACGGCCAGGCCCTCGGCATCGATCTCCGCGCGCCCCCGGCCCGGCAGGCCCGCCCCCACGGCGGCGATGCTGTCGCCCAGCACGGCCACGTCCCCCAGAAAGGGCGCCGAGCCGCTGCCGTCGTACACGGCCCCGTTGCGGATCAGGAGGTCGTACACGGGCGCCTCGGCGGATTCCGCAGGGGTGTCGGCCCCCCAGCAGGGAGAGGACGTCACGATGAGAAGGACGAGATGGACGACTGCGCGCCGCATGGGAAGCTTCATCCTCCTTGCGTCTCCCCGCCGGTCCCGAGGGGGGGGCCAATGGGGTCCTCGTGGCGGCCGGGGCCGGCCGGCCGGGACTTCCGGGTCCCGGCGTAGAGCTCGTACTCCAGCAGCCGGCACTCGATGGCGCCGTTGAAAAACGGAATCCTGCGGCGGGTCCTGAGACCCACGTGTTTGGCCAGGGCCAGGTTGCCCGTGAAGACGTACCCCCGGTATCCGCCGCATCGCCTCTTGAAGAAGTCCCCGATGCGGGCGTAGGTCCCCCGCAGGCGCTCCACCTGCCCCAGGCGTTCCCCGTACTCGGGATTAAGGACCACGACACCGCCGCCCTCGGGGACCGGCGTGTGGGCGAAGTCGCATTGTCGGAACTCGATGAAGCGGTCCACCCGCGCGGCCCGGGCGTTCTTCCGGGCCGCCTCGACGGCCTCCCGGGCGATGTCCGTGGCCACGATCCGGCCGTTCAGCGACCTGCGCTCGGCGGCCCTGGCCCGGCTCCGGAGCTCCTCCCATGGGCCCCTTCGAAACCCGCGCACATGCATGAAGCCGAAGTTGACCCGCGTCAGCCCCGGGGCCCTGCCCAGGGCGATGAGGGCGGCCTCGATGGCCAGGGTGCCGCTGCCGCACATGGGGTTGACGAAGTGCCCCTCGCCGCACCAGCCCGCGGCCAGGACCACGGCCGCCGCCAGGCCCTCCTGCATGGGCGCATGGAGGGGAATCCGGCGGTAGCCCCGCCTGGAGAGGGGCTCGCCCGAGGTGTCCAGGTACAGGCGGCAGCGGTCCCCCTGCCAGTGAAGGTGCACCACGGCGCCGGATCGTTCGGGCCCCGAGTCGGGCCTGCGGCCCCGCCTCTGCACCATGCGGTCGACGATGGCGTCCTTGCACTTGAGGTTGGCGTACCGCGAATCCCGCACGGCCGGGTTGTCCACATCCGAGGTGACGGAGAGGTACCCGTCCTCGGGCAGCCAGCGCTCCCACGGCATGGCCTTGACCGCCCGGTACAGGGCCTGGGGTTCCGCCGCCTGGATGGCCTCCAGCAACAGGAGGACCCGCTGGCCCGTCCTCAGATGAAGGTTCAGCCGCCGGGCATCTTCCAGGGAGCCTTCGGTCTCCACGGCGGTCGTGTGCTCCAGGACCACGGGGAGGCCCAGGGAGAGGATCTCCGCCGAGAGAAAGGGGGCGATGCCCCTGGGACAGGTGATGAGGATGGGGCGTTTTCCCGGGGCCATGGCCATCAGACGGAGGGCCCCGACCATGGGCGCCCGCGCCGGGAAGGGGCGCTCACGGCTTCTCGCTCAGATAGTCGCCCAGCAGACCCCGGCTGTGCTCGTCCTCGTGGCAGTACACGCAGAGGTTCTCCCAGTTGGACCCGTCGGGCGGGTTGTTCCGGTGGTTGCCGTCCCGGTGGTGGACCGTGAGGAGGTGGCGGTCCTTCCAATCGAACTCCCGGGCGCACTTGGCGCAGATGAGCCCGTGGATCTTCAAGGAGCGCTCCCTGTAGTCGAGGGTCGGGGTCGTGGTCCGCTTGAGCTCCCGGACCAGGTCGTCGATGGACCGATCTCCCCCGGCCTTCACCGGGCCGGATCTCCTGCGCACCACAAATCCCCTTCGCCTCATGCCGCCTGCCTCCAGCGGTTGTGCCCCCATCTTACCACAGGGCCCGAACCTTGTCCCGGGGGGCTCTTTCCGGTATGCTCAAACCAGTCCCGGAAGTCGCCCGCCCAGTTCACGAGACCGGAGCGCACCCTTGCCGCCCTGCGCGAGGCCGGGCTGAAGAAGGGAAACGACGCTCGCCCCGCCCGGACCGGACCACAGCTTGACAGGAGGGGCAACCTCGAGTAGAACAGGCCATCGGTCGCAGGAGGACAGCATGTCATCGATATCGGCGCACGAGAAGACCGAAGCGGACCTGGCCCATCTCATCCATCCATTGCACCACCCCTCGGAACATCAGGAAGCCCGCATCTGGGTGGAGGGCAAGGGGGCCATCATCAAGGACATCCAGGGCCGGGAGTACATCGACGGATTCGCCGGGTTGTGGAACGTGAACGTGGGCCACGGCCGACGGGAGCTGGCCGAGGCCGCCATGGCCCAGATGAGCCGGCTGGCCTACTGCTCCTCGTACACCGGTTCGTCCAACCTGCCGGCCATCGAGCTGGCCGAGCGCCTGAGCGGGCTCTTCTACCCGTCCATCAACACCTTTTTCTTCACCAGCGGAGGCGCCGAGTCCACGGAGAGCTCCATCAAGACGGCGCGCTTCTTCTGGAAGGCCGTGGGAAAGCCGGACAAGGTCAAGATCATCTCCCGCAAGAGGGGATACCACGGCGTGACCCTGGCGGCCATGAGCGCCACGGGCATGCCCGAGTTCTGGTCCATGTTCGAGCCGCTGGTGCCCGGCTTCCTCCACATCGAGTCTCCATACCCCTATCGGTTCCAGGGGGGAGACGAGCACACGAGCCAGGGGGTGGCCGCAGCCAACCTCCTGGAGGAGGCCATCCTCCGGGAGGGTCCCGACACGGTGGCCGCCTTCATCGCCGAGCCGGTCCAGGGGGCGGGCGGGGTCATTGTGCCCCAGGACGACTACTTTCCCCGGATCCGGGAGATCTGCGATCGATACGATGTCCTCCTCATCAGCGACGACGTGATCACGGGTTTCGGGCGCACGGGCAGGTGGTTCGGCCTCGAGCACTGGGGGGTCGAGCCCGACATCGCCCAGTTCGCCAAGGGGATCACCAGCGGGTACGTGCCCCTGGGGGGGATCGGGGTCTCCGACCGCATCCGGGAGGTCATGGCCGGCATCCCGCCGGAGAAGCGCTGGATGCACGCGTACACGTACTCGGCACACCCCACCTCCTGCGCCGTGGCCCTGGCCAATCTCAAGATCATCGAGGAGGAGGGGCTGGTCCGGCGGGCCGCCGAGATGGGCCGGCAGCTCCTCGAGGGGCTTCGGACCCTGTACGATCTGGACCACGTGGGGGACGTTCGGGGGCTGGGTATGGTGGCCGCGGTGGAGCTGGTGAGCGACAAGGTCACCAAGGAGCCCTTCCCGACCTCCGCCAAGCTGGGGCCTCGTCTGACCCGGGAGCTGATCCAGCGGGGGCTCTTCACTCGTGTGCGCGGGGACGTCATCATGCTGTCGCCCCCCCTCGTGACCACCCAGGAACAGGTCCAGCGGATCGTCGAGATCATCCGGGCGTCCATCCTGGCCGTGCTCCAGGGGTGAGACGAGGGTCGATGACGGGCATGGATGCTGTCGGCCCACCCCCGGCGAGTCCGGTCCAGCGCTACGGCTATCTGGTCTGCCTCCTCATCTTCCTGAGCTACCTCCTGGTGTACTTCCATCGCGTGTGCCCGGCCGTCATCGCCCTGGACCTCCAGGAGGCCTTCGACGTGGGGGGCACCCTCCTGGGGGTCCTGGGCTCGGCCTATTTCTACCCGTACGCCCTCATGCAGCTCCCGGCCGGCCTCCTGGCCGATTCCTGGGGCCCCCGGCGACTGGTCTCCTCGTTCCTGGTGCTGGCGGCGGCGGGCTCGCTGCTCATGGCCGCCGCCCCCGGGGTGGGGTGGGCCGTGGCGGGCAGGGTGCTGGTGGGAGTGGGCGTCTCCACGGTCTTCGTGTCCAACTTCAAGGTCCTGGCCGAGTGGTTCCCCCCCCGGCGGTTCGCCGTCATGGGAGGAATGTTCATGTTCACCGGGGGCGTGGGGGCGCTGTCCGCGGGGATCCCCCTGGCTTGGGCCAGCGGGGCCCTGGGATGGCGCATGACCCTGGTTGCCGTGGCCGCGGCGACGTTGCTCATGGCGGCGCTGGACTTCGCCCTGGTGCGGGATCGGCCCGCGGGGACGCCGAGGGGGGGCCAGGGGCCACCCGGGGAGGCCCGCGATGCCCGGCCGCCCGCGCCGTCCGTCGGGATCCGGGCCGGGATGCGTCTGGTGGCCACGGCCCGTCGATTCTGGATACTGTCCGTATGGGCCTTCCTGGGAATGGGGATCGCCTTTGCCGTGGGAGGGCTGTGGGGCGGGCCGTACCTCATGCAGGTTTACGGCCTGACCAAGGCCGAGGCGGGCGGCGTGCTGTCCACCTTTGCCCTGGGCCTCATGGCAGGAGGGCCCCTGCTCACCTGGCTGACCAATTGTCTGGGGAGAAAACCCGTGCTGCTGGGCTGCAGCGCCGCGCTCGCCGCGGTGTGCGGCGTGCTGTGGGCCTTCACCGACGGACTGTCCATCCCGGCCCTGTACGTGCTCTTCTTTGTCCTGTTCGTCGCCGGGGCGGCCCCCGGGCCCGTGATTGCCACGGTCTCCAAGGAGCTTTTTCCCAGGGCCATCGCCGGGACCTCCGTGGGCATGGTGAACCTGTTTCCCTTCTTCGGAGGGGCCTTGCTCCAGGTCCTGGCGGGCGCCATCGTCTCCGGCGCGCAGGGGGGCGTCGCCGCGGCGCCGGCCGCGCGCTACCACGACATGTTTCTCCTCTTCTTCCTGGCCTCCCTGGCCTCGTTCTTCCTGGGGTTCTTCCTGGAGGAGACCCTGGACCGCCAGCGCCCCTAGCCCTTACGCCCACTCCTCCAGGCCGTCGTGGACGACCGCCGGTGCCTTGCGGGGGCGGATCGTGCGATAGACCTCCCCAGGCGGGAGACGCTGGCCGTCCACGGTCAACAGGTGCTCCTGGACAGAGATGCCGAAGAGCCGCTCGTTTTCCTCCAGGTAGGGGCGGATGAGGCCCCAGTCCACCTCCGTGAACGGCAGCAGTTCCCCGCCGTTCAACTGCTCCGGGACGATCCGCCGCTGCGGGTCCCGGATGAAGATGGCGCCCCCCGCGGCCAGGGAGAAGAGGTTGGATCCGGGATACGGGGTCTCCTGGGGGAGGACGCGGCCCTGGGTGTCCACGTGGAGGCCGTTGACCACCACGAATCCCCCGCCGTTGTACGGGTCGCCGGCCATGAACGACTCGGCCAGGAAGTCCAGGGCCGTCCCGTTGATGACCACCCGAGGTTTGCCCACGGCGTTGATCAGGGGGCGGCCCGCGGCATTGCCCAGGACGAACACATCGCCCCCCTTGGCGCCGTACAGGAAGGTCTGCCCCACGTCTCCGTGGACCACCAGCCGGCCGGACTTGAGGATCTGGCCCAACTGGTCCTGGCCGTTGCCGTGAACGTGCAGATCGAGCCCATCCATGCCCGAGCCCAGGTAATCGCCGGTGCTTCCGTACGCATCGATGCGCACCCCGCCCGTCTCGGGCCCCAGCCCGCAGCCCAGGAAGCGCTGCCCCCGGTACCCGTAGCAGATGAAGCGCCGCCACCCCAGGCCGTGGGCCCGACAGACCAGCCGGGCGTCGCAGTGGTCTCCCTCGGGGGGAAAGCCGGCGGCATCCAGCACCAGGACCTCCTCGGCCCCCTCGGGGGCCCGCAGTTGCCCGCGGTGGTCGTGATCCAGCCGGAGAAAGCGATACCCGGCGGCGCCGTTGAGCATGGGCAGCGTCCGGAAGATGCGGTCCAGGGACCGGGAGAGCATCTGGAGGATGGAACGGCGCCGCTTTTCCCCGGTGGGGTAACGCCGGTCCAGCATGCAGGTGAGCAGGGACAAGACGGCCTCCAGGGAGGCCTCGTCCCGGGCCAGGTTCACCAGATGGTCCAGGAGCGAGAGCAGCGTCTCATACCCCATGGGCGGCAATTGGGCCGTGACCAGAAAGAACGCCGCCTCCGGCCGACGGGCGGCCAGGGCGTCGTCCAGAGGCTGGCGAAGCTCGGGGGCCAGGGGGCCGGTCCGCACCCGCGTGCGGAAGTCGAACGGGCGCCGGCCGGACGGCACCTCGACGGCCCGGCCGAACTTGTCCGTGCAGGACAGGGCCCGGCTCGGGTCGTTCCGGGGCTCCACGGTGAAGACGAACGCCCCGCCGTCCGTGTAGCTCCCCCCCCGGGCGTTCCAGTAGCGGTCCGCCACGGTGCCGAATCGGGGGTCCTCCCCGGCCAGGCTCTCCAGGGTGGCGTCGATGGCCTGCTTCTCGGAGCAGATGAGACCGATCTGCACCTCCCCCGTCTGGAGGGCGAAGACCTGGGGCCTGAGCATGGCCGTGTCCGTGATGCCGATGAGCTGGTATTTCCGCTCCCTCGTCAGGTTGCGGGCGATGATGAAGAACCAGGGGCCGTCGGGAGAGCCGTGCATGTGGGCCGCCTGGATCCGTCGGTACACGAGCTGCTTTTCCTCCGGGAGGTGGTCGAAGTCCATCTCGCCGGTGGGGGCCAGGGCTTCGACGATGTACTCCAGCGGGTACCCGTGGACCCGATTGAGGAGGTCGAAGATCTGGGCCGAGACCTCGGTGTCGGTGAGGAACAGGGGGAAGATGTTCCGCTGCCGCAGGTACTGGGTCACGGCGAAGTAGTTGGCGAAGTCCCCATTGTGGACCAGGGCTTCGTCCAGCCCGACGAACGGGTGGGCGCCCCCGGGATGCCACACCCGGCCTCGGGTGGGGTAGCGCTGATGGGCGATCCAGACGTGGGCCTTGAAGTCGTCCAGCCGGTAGTACTGGGTCACCTGCTCGGCATAGCCCACGATCTTGAGGATCAGCATGTTGCGGCCGTGGGAGAGCACAAAGGCCCGTTTCTCCCCCAGGGAGCTGTAGTAGCGCATGTTGAGCTGGAAGCTGTTCTGGACGACGAACTCCTCCTCGGCCCGATCCGGGCAGAGGCTCTCCAGGCCCACCTCGTCCTGGAACCGGGCGAGGACCTCGGGCCTCACCCGCACGAAGTAGCGCTTCACCTCGGGGGGCTGCATCTCCAGGCCTGGGATGTCGCGGTAGTCGTCCACGGTCTCCAGAGGCGCCTCATGGTCCACCCGGAAGAAGGGGCGCACATACTCGGCCTCCAGTTCCCGGACCACGTCCCGGTCCAGGAATGCGATCTGCAGGAGGAAGTCCTCCTCCAGCGTCCGCTGGTCCACGCCCAGCTGGGCGGCCTCCAGGCCCACGGCGGCGATGCCGCCCCCCTTGCCGTTGCCCCGGTTGTGCATCTGCACCGACGGGGCGAAGATATGCCTTCCGGCCACGGGGATGCTGCACGCGAATCCCGTGACCCCGCATCCCCCTTCCCCGGCCTCCTCCTCCCGCACCCCGCTGGGCAGGGCCTCGGCCATGGCCCGAAGGCGGGCCCGGGACTCCACGATCATTCGAAAATGGTCCGGCGACGCCATGGAAACGCTCCCCCTAGTACTCCACCTCGCCCTGGAGCCCCTCCCTCTGGAAGTAATCCAGGTGGACGATGGAGTCCCAGCGCCCCACGAGCTCGCTGACCGCCCGCAGGCCCAGCCGCTGGAGGATGGACCTCAGGACCTTCATCCAGGCGGAGTACATGTTGACGATGCGCTGGGTGCCCCACTCCAGGGTCATGAGGTCCGTGAGCTCCGGGTCGGTGGTGGCGATGCCCCGGGCGCAGCCCCGGCCCGACTCGCAGTTGTGGCAGCGGATGCACTCCAGGGCCACCATGTCCGCGGTGCCCAGGCAGACCCCGTCGGCCCCCAGGGCGATGATCTTGGCCATGTCGTGGGGGGTCCGGATCCCGCCGCTGGCGATGAGCGTCACCCGGTCCCGGATCCCCTCGTTGGTGAGGAAGCGGTGGACCTTGGGGACGGCGTACTCGATGGGCATGGCGATGTTCTTCTTGGCGATGTCCGGGGCCGCCCCCGTCCCGCCGTAGCTGCCGTCCAGCTGGATGATGTGGGCCCCCGCAAAGCAGCTCCCCACGGCCACCATGTCCACGTCCGTGGGCGTGGAGACCTTGACCGAGACCAGGGCACGGGGGTTCGTGTGCTTGACCCAGTCGATGTGCTTCTTGTGGTCCTCCACCGAGTACACGCTGTGGAACGGGAACGGGGAGAACAGGGAGCTGCCCGCCACGGCCTCGCGCATCCGGGCCACGGCCGGCGTCACCTTGTCCCCCAGCAGGTGGCCGCCCAGGCCGGGCTTGGCGCCCTGGGCATACTTGAACTCCACGATGCGCACCCGCTGGATGGTCTCCTCCCGCACGCCGAACAGCCCCGTCGCCACCTGGGTGATGACGTGCTCGTCATACGGCTTGAGCTCCTCGGGGTATCCCCCCTCGCCCGTGCAACAGAAGGTCCCCCATGCCGCCGCCGCCCTCACCCGGGAGAGCATGGCGTTGATGCTGATGGAGCCGTAGGACATGCCGCCCAGGTAGAAGGGCACCGGGATGCGCAGGGCGGGCCGGCCGTCGTCCCGCCGGTTGAGGGAGAGGGCCAGGCAGATGTCCCGCTCGGAGACGTACAGCCCCTTCCTCGGGGGAAAGACGAAGCGCAGCTTGTCGAACCCGCCCTCGGAGTCGCCGGTCTTGTAGTTCAGGTCCTGATAGGGGATCTCCCCGGTCTCGGCCATGTGCCAGGTGCTGGCCAACAGGTCCCCGGTCCACCGGGCATCCCCCAGCACGTCGAAGGAGGGATTGGGCCGCAGGGAGATGGCCCGCCGGGGGCACTTGGAGATGCAGCAAAAGTCCTCCATGCCGCACTCGGGGCCCCGGCACAGGTTCTCCCGGGCCACCCGGGGCCGCCTGGCCCCGGCCGCGTACACCCCGTACGGGCACAGCTGAATGCACAGGCCGCAGTTGTCGCAGGCCGGGCCCACGGCCAGGCGATAGCGGCTCAGGGCGTGCCGAAAGCGCGTGGGCGTCGCCTTGACCTGCGGAAACGAGAAGCCGTTGGACTTGTGGGCCATGTCTCAGATCCTCCTCCCCAGGGAGGCGAAGAAGTCCCGCTCCAGCTCCTCGAAGAACATGGCCCGCCCCATCTCGCCCCGCAGCCGGCGCACCTCCCGCAGCCCCATGGCCCCCATGACCTCCAGGAGCTGGCTGTGCCAGCCCGCCATGAGGTTTCGGACGCGGGCGGCCCCCCAGCCCGGGGTGACCTGCTCCAGCTCCACAGGGCAGGCCAGGCCGTCGGTGCACCGCCCGCACACCCGGCACTCCATGGCCACCAGCAGGGGGATGTCCACGGAGACGGCGTCGACCCCGCAGATGATGACCTTGGCCATGTGCTCGGCCATGGCAATGCCCCCCCCGGCCAAGAGGGTGACCTGGTCACGGAGCCCGGCCTCCAGGAGATGCACGTGGATCTCCTTGACGCACTCCTTGATGAAGCGGGGTGCGCCGCCCTGCTCCCGCCCGGACGAATCGGCCAGGAGGTGCAGGACCTCCGCCCCACGGCGGGCCAGGGCCAGGACGCGCCCGGCGGCTCCCGGGCCCAGAGGGAGGCGGATCGCCACGACCAGATCCGGATGGACGGCCTTGAGGCGGTCCCTGGCCTCCAGGACCTCTGGGCCATCCTCCAGCTCCGCCATGCGCAGCCTCCGGACGAGCTGCGGACCGGGGGGCTCCGAGCCCGCCCCCAGGAGGGGCACGGCATGGGCCGCAAGCGGCTCCAGGGCCGACCCCCATCGTTCCTGGGGGACGACGGCCAGGGTGCCCAGGGCCCGGGCAGCCTTGAGCCGGGCGAGGTCCAGGCCCTCCTGGGACGGGGGCCAGGGAAGGCAGTCCAGGATCACGGGGATGGGGATCTCCACCAGGGGGTCAAAGACCGGGGACGGGTTTCCCTGGGCGTCCAGGGCCAGGGCCATGGGCTTTCGGCCCAGGTCCACCTGGGTGCTGATGTACTCCCGGCCGTGAATGCCGTCTCGGGTGGGGCGCACGATCTCGGACATGTCCGTCCACATGGCGTCGAACCCCGGCCCCGAGAACGGCCCCCCGTACCCGGCGCCCGACACGGGGATCCTGCCAGTCTCGGCCTGGTACCAGAGCCTGGAGATGATCTCCGGGGTCCAGTAGTCGTCCCCCAAGGCCTTGAACCTGGGGTTCAGGCCCTTGTGGATCAGGCGGCCCGGGCAGTTCTGGACGCACCGGAAGCAGTCCTTGCATGCCGTGTCCAGCGAGTCGGTCATCTGCCCCGTTTCCAGGTCCCGCCTGTCGTAGACCTGGTACACGCAATCCCTCTTGACGCATCGGGCGCACCGGAGGCACCCCTCCTCCCAGGCGATGACCCCGGAGCGGGTCACCGTGGGGAATCGATTGGGCACCGGCGCGGCGTGGATCTGATACTTGGGCGGCATGTCGATCCCCCGTCATCCAACCCCCATGGGGGGTCTGGGCAGAAGCCCGGCCTCCTCCACGATCCGGGCCACGGCGTCCTCCCCCTCGATGGCCATGATGTGCACACCGCTCACCCCCGGGATCTCCCGCAGGGCCGCAATGGTCTCCACCGCCATGCGGAGCCCCTCGACCCGCTGCTCCCGAGGGGCGACGCCCCGCAAGCGCCGGATCAGCTCCTCCGGCACGTCCATGCCGGCCACGCGCTGGGCCATGTACTCGGCCATCTTGGCGGACTTCAAGGGGGTGATGCCGCCCAGGATGGGAATCCGCCGGTCCAGGCCGCGCTCCCGCACCTCCCCCATCCACTGCCGGAAGCGAGGGAGGTTGTAGATGCACTGGGTCTGGATGAACTGGGCGCCGGCTGCCGCCTTCTTGGCCAGGCGCAGGACGCGATACGAAAGGGGCTCGGCGAAGGGGTTCTCGGCGGCCCCCACGAAGAGGTCGGGGGGGACGGAGAGGGCCTCGCCCCCCAGGGTCCGTCCGCTGTCGCGCATCTCCCGCGCCACCTGGAGAAGTTGGATGGAGTCCAGGTCGAATACCCCCTTGGCCTGGGGCTGGTTGCCCAGGGACTGGTGGTCGCCGCTCAGGCACAGGACATTGCGGATCCCCAGGGCCGAGGCGCCCAGGAGGTCCGACTGCAGGGCGATGCGGTTGCGGTCCCGGGTGACCATCTGGAGGATCGGCTCCAGGCCCTCCTGGAGCAGGATGGCGCACGCCGCCAGGCTGCACAGGCGGACCACGCCGGTCTGATTGTCCGTCACGTTGACGCTGTCCACGCGTCCCTTGAGCAGGGCGGCCTTGGCGCGGATCGCCTCGGGGTCCGCCCCCTTGGGGGGGCCGCACTCGGCCGTCACGGCGAATTGCCCCCCGGCCAACAGCCGCTGCAGGTGACTTGCCGGACTCAAGGCTTCTGGTCCTCCCTCTCTATGGTCCTGGGGCCCCGTCCCTGCTGCCGGGACCAGTCGCACGGCGGGTAGACGGCCTCCAGGGAGTCCAGACGGCCCTGGGCCTCCAGGCGCGAGACGATGAGCTGCCAGGCGCAGGGTTGGGCCGGGTCCACCTCGCAGTGGCCGCCCCTGGAGCCGCCGCAGGGCCCGTTGAAGAGCTGCTTGGCGCACCGACTGATGGGGCAGATGCCGGCGAAGCAATGGAGGCGGCACGCCCCGCACCCCCGGCAGTTCTCCACCCAGAGCCCGGCCTCCCGCGTCTCGCCCAGAAACGTGGTGTCCAGGGCCGGCAACACGGGGATGGTCGGAAAGAGGGCGGCCACGGCCTGCACCCCGGCCCCGCAGGCCAGCGACAAGATGGCGTCGTACCGATCCACCAGCCCGGTGAGCCGGTCGATGAACTCATAGATGCACTGGCGGTCCAGGGTGATTTCGCCCACCTCCAGGTCTCGGCCCTCGGCCCGGGCAGCCATTCGGAGGGTCGAGGCCAGGAGGCCCACCTCCCGCTCCCCGCCCGCCGCGCACTCGGCCACGCAGGTGCCGCACCCCGCGACCAGGAGCCTGGGGTATGGGGCGGCCATGGCCCGGATCTCGGCCATGGGCTTTCTCTCACCGGTGATCATGGCTCCCTCCTCACAGCCGCCGCCCCATCTGCTCCGGGGGGCCTCGGCCCGCCGGCGTCCCCTCCCAGGAGTCCTCGCACCAGGGTCTCGATGGTCCGGGGCCGCGGCGCGTCCACGAGGACCAGGCCAAGCCGCTCGGCATCAAGCCCGATCTCCCGGATGAGTTCCCGGGCATAGGCCAGGCGCCTGCGCACCCGGCTGTTGCCCTGGCCGTACCGGCACCCTGGTTCGGGGCATGCCAGCACCCAAACCCGGTCCGCCCCGGCCTCCAGGGCCCTCAGCAGGTGGAGGGCCTCGATGCGGCCGCTGCACGGCATGGGGTAGAAGCGCAAGCGGGGGCCCATCTCCCGCTCCAGCACGCGGCGGTTGACGTCCTCGTTGGGGTCCAGCTGCTGGCAAAAGAAGATGGCGTACGTCATCCCCGCTTCGCCTGGCCGCTCCTTAGGAAGCATCCTTTCCTCGATCACCCTCCCCGAGCGGGTCACGGAACCCGTCCGGGGCGCGCCGCGTGCAACGTGCCAAATGACGTGCAAGACCGGGGATGAACCCCCGGTCCTGTCTGGCTTACGCAAGGCGCGTGCCAGACCCGTTGTCGCTTTCCATCAGATTGAAATGGTTGTGCTTTGGGTGTCCATGGGGGCCCGGTGGGGTTGGCGGGGAGAAGAGATCCTGCTCAGAACCGGGCAATCTGCTCAAGAATTGGCAGGCCCCGGAAACCATGAAGCTACTCCCCCGGGGATCGGGCCATTCGAGCGGCGCGCATCCGGTTTCTCAGGGTGTTGCGGTTCATTCCCAGGAGCCGGGCAGCCCGACTCTGGTTCCCCTTGGCGTCGGCCAGGGCCTCGAGAACGAGCCGTCGCTCCAGCTCCTCCAGGACGTTGGGCCCTGCCCGGCCGTCCTTCAGGAGGCGATAGATCTCCCGTAGATGCCCCTGGAGTTCGGCCTCCCAGCCGGCGTCCGTGCGCGGTGGCGCCGGCTCCTCGATGGTCAGGAGGATCTCCTCCTGGGTGAGGGTGTCGCTGCGGGCCAGGACCACGGCCCGTTTGAGCAGGTTCTCCAGCTCCCGCACGTTGCCCGGCCAGCGGTAGTCCATGAGGCGCTGGAGGGCCTCGCGGCTGATCCCTCGGACCTTCTTCCCCGTCTCTCCGGCCAGGCGGTGGAGGAAGTAGTCCACCAGGAGCGGGATGTCCTCCCGCCGCTCCCGCAGGGGCGGGAGGTGGATGCGCACCACGTTGAGGCGATCATACAGGTCGGGCCGGAAGCGCCCCTGGGCCATGAGAAGGCCCAGTTCCCGATTGGTGGCCACGATGAGGCGCACGTCCACCTGGATGCGCTCGTTGCCCCCCAGGCGCTCGAAGGTCTGGTCCTGGAGCACCCGCAGGAGCTTGGCCTGGGTGGGCAGGGGCATGTCCCCCACCTCGTCCAGGAAGAGGGTTCCCCCATGGCATTGCTCCAGCTTGCCGATCTTGCGGTGCGCGGCCCCCGTGAAGGCCCCCCGCTCGTGGCCGAACAGCTCGCTCTCCAGGAGGTCCACGGGGATGGCCGCGCAGTTCAGGGGGAGAAACGGGTCCTCCGCCCGGCGGCTGTGATGGTAGATGGCGCGCGCCACCAGCTCCTTGCCCGTGCCCCGCTCACCCGTGAGCAGGACCGTCACCTCGGAAGGGGCCACCTGCCCGATCTGCTTGTAGACCACCCGCATGGGCTCCGAGTTCCCCACGATCCCCTCGCCCAGATCGGGCAGGTGGCCGGTCAGGGGGAAGCGGACCACCTGGCGCATGGTGCGCGACAGGGCGAGGGCGGCCTCGACCATTGCCTGGAGCTTGGGGATGTCGAAGGGCTTGGGGATGTAGTCGAACGCCCCGAACTTCATGGACTCGATGGCCGTCTGGGTGGTCACGTACGCGGTCATGATGATGATGGGCAGCTTGGGATGGCGGGCCTTGAGGCGGCGGAGGGTCTCGAGGCCGCTCAACCCCCCCATGCGGATGTCCATGATGACCAGGTCGATGGCGTCTCCTTCCACGGCCTCCAGCGCCTCCTCCCCGCTGGCGGCGCTCAGCACCTCGATCCCCTGGCGGGCAAAGAGGCGCCGGAAGGAGTAATGGACATCCTGCTCGTCGTCGACAACCAGGACCCTAGCCATGGGCCTCTCCCGGCAAGGGGAGTTCCAGGGTGAATCGGGAGCCCCTGCCCAGGGTGCTCCGCACAAAGATGCTCCCCTGATGCTGCTTGAGGATCCGCTGCACCACGGCCAGCCCCAGGCCGATGCCCTCCGGCCGGAGGGACACGAAGGGCCGGAATATCTCGTGGAGCTTCTCGCGGGGGATCCCCACCCCCGTGTCCTGCAGGGTCACCCGTACCTTCGGGGGGCCTCCTCGGGCCGCCGCCCTCCCCGTGCCCACGGTCAACCTCCCGGCCTCGCCCATGGCCTGGGCCGCATTGAGGATGAGGTTGAGGAGGGCCTGCTCCAACTGGGCCCGATCCCCGAGGATCCTGGGCAGATCCGCTGCGAAGCGCCGCACGACCCGGATCTTCTGGCGGTCCAGCCGGTGGCGGGTGAGGGAGAGGGTGTCGTCGATGAGCTCGTGGAGGTCCAGCAGCTCCAACTCCGGCTCCCGCTGGCGGGTGATGTGGAGAAACTGCTCCACGATCCGTCCCATCTGGGCGATCTTCTGCTCGATGACCTGGGTGTCCCGCTTTCGCGGGTCCCCATCGTCAAACTCCTCGTGCAGGGAGTGGATGAGCATGCGGATGACCGTCAGGGGGTTTCGCACCTCATGGGCCACCTCGGCGGCCATCTCCCCCAGGAGCAGGAGCCGCTCGCTCTGCCGGATCCGTTCCTCGGCGGCCACCACGCTCCCGTAGAGCCGGGCGTTCTCGATGGCGATGGCCGACTGCCCGGCCAGGGCCGTGAGCAGCTCCAGTTCCTCCTGGCGAAATCGCTGGGGCCGGCCCGTGTACACGTTGAGGAGCCCCACCACCCGGTCCTGGAAGATCATGGGCACCGACAGCAGGGAAACCAGGCCCTCCTCCCGGGCCAGCCGGGAGTACTTGAACTCGGGGTGTTCCCGCACATCGGCCACGCTCAACGGGGTGCGCTCCCGCACCACCCGCCCCAGGAGGCTGTCGGCCACCTTGAGGTTGGGTTTGCGCACGTAGCTCTCGCTGGCCCCGTGGACGGCCCGGATGGAGAGCTCCTCCCCCCCCTCGTCCAGGAGCATCAGGGAGCAGAGCTTGACCTCCATGAGATCCGCGGCCTTGCGGGTGATGCGCTTGAGGACTTCGTCCAGATCCAGGGACGAGACGATGGCCTGCCCCACGGAGAAGAGGGAGGCCAGCTCCAGGGCCTTGCGCTTGACCTGGGCGTGGAGTTGGGCGTTGTGGATGACCCGGGCCGCCTGGTTGGCCAGGGCCATGAGGAGCTCCAGGTCCGTATCGTCGAAGGCATCGACCGCGGTGGAGTCCACGTTGAGGACCCCCATGACCCGCCCCTCGATGACCAGGGGGACGGCCAGCTCGCTGCGCACGTCGGCCCGGATGGGGAAATAGCGCGGGTCCCGGGTCACGTCCCGGACCAGGAGGGGCTCGCCATGCCGGGCGACCCAGCCCGTGATCCCTTCGCCCAGGCGCAGGGCCACCGCCCGGAGGAGATCCTGCCCCTCGCCGATGGCCAACTCCAGGGGGAGGGTCCCCTGCTCGGCGTCGAGCATGCGCAGGGAGCCGCTGGTGGCCCCCATGATCTGCACGGCCCCCTCCAGGACCCGGGTGATGACCTCCCGGGGCTCCATGGTGGCATTGATGAGGGAGCTGGCGTCGTACAGGATCTGCAGCTTCTCCAGCCGCTCCCGGAGCCCTCCCCCGGGGGATCCCCGCCTGGGTCGCCGGATGGAGCCGCAGCGGGCGGCCGATCTGCGGCCGGCAGTGCCCCCCGGCCCGCTCATGCCTTGAGGACCCATAGGAAGCGCGCCTCGGCGTCCAGGGGATTGGACCAACGCTCGGGGACCTCCCGGCGCAGGTGGATCGCGTCCCCGGGGGACATGCGGCATCCCTCCCCGCCAAGGTGCACCCACGCCTCCCCCCGGAGGAGGTAGCCCAGCTCCTCCCGCTTGTCCCGGAAAAAGTGCCCCTGCAGGTGGGCCCCGGGCTGCACCCGGATCTCGTACGCCTCCAGCCCTTGGCCCTCGGCCCAGGTGGTGAGGGCAAAGGCCACGACCTGCTCCTCGCCGAACGGCGGGAGCCGGATGGGCTCGCGCTGCTCGGGGCGGCCGATGGGGTGCGGCTCGCCAACCGGGGCCGCGGGGCACACCAGGCTGTCCAGGCTGGCATCCAGCGCCCGGGCCGCGCGCACCAGGGCGGGAAGGGACAGCAGGATCTGCTCTCCCTCCACCTGGGAGATGGTGCTGGGGGACACGCCGATGGTGCGGGCCAGCTCCACCTGGGACAGGCCCTTTTTCAGGCGCAGGGCCCTGAGGCTGGGCCCGATCCGCAGCTCGTCGCCCTGGGCGTCGCCCTGCTCCTGGAACTCCACCCGGGAGCGCCGCACATGAAAGGGCCTGGGCAGGAGGGCGCTCGATTCCTCCCGCCCCTCGGCCTTGAGCACGGTGAGGACGGGGGTGCCTTCCCGGACCTCCAAGTCGATGGCTACCTGGGTGGTGTGGTTGATCTGGGCGCGGAAGTTGGGGGTGTGGGCGCTGCGCTCCAGGATCCAGTACGCCACCGTGTCCAGCTCGAAGAGGCGGGGGCACTGGCGGGTGAAGAAGGTGAGGGTCTCCCCTTCCCCGCCCCAGAGCTGACCCATGCCCGTGAGGCTATCGAACAGGTAGCGGGTGCCGGGGGGCATCTCCTCCTCGATCTGGTTGACCACGCGGATGAAGCTCTCCGTGCGATGGGGCTCGGCAATTGCCTCGATGCGGCATCGGTACTTGGGATACAGGGCGTCGTAGTACCCGGCGAAGAGCCCGGAGCCCTCGCCTTTCCCCCAGGTGAAGCCGTCCACGAGGATCACGTCCGGGTGGTTGACCACGCCGCCCAGCCGGGAGATGAGGGTCTTGGGGGAGCTGTTGACGGTGACCAGGACCACGCGGTGCCCCTGCCTGCGGGAGGTCTTGAGGAAGGCGGCGGAGAAGACCTCCATGAAGCTCCCCGAGTCCATGTGCCACACCACATTGTCTCCCACCCGCAACCCGCCGATGATCCGGTCCAGGGCCGTCACGCCGGAACTGACCCGCCTGATTTCCATTGGGAATTCCCCCTCCAGAGGCGAGTTCATCTTACCACAAGGCCTTCGGGCCTTGAAACAGGCGGGCCCGTTTCCTGCGTGCGGTCCGGCGTGGAGGGGCCGAAGGGGGAGCCCCTCGCCTCACTTGCAGTCGATGAGTTCCAGGAGCACGTTGTTCATCCCCTCGGGATGGATGAATGCGAACTCGCCGTCCCGGAACGGCCGGGCCTTGTCTCCCCCGGGGGCGGGGATGAAGGGGTAGCCCCGGGACTCCAGCTCCCGGATGGCCTCTCGGGTGTTGTCCACGTGGAAGCTGATCACCATCACCCCTTCCCCGTGCCGCGCGATCCAGTTGGCCACCGGGCCGTCGGGCGTCGTGGATTCCATGAGTTCGAATCCGACCTCGCCCAGCCGGTACCTGGCCACTCGGATCTGCTCGCGTTCGTCCACGTACCGTTCGTCGGGTTGGCCCTTGCCAAGGAGCGGTTCCCAGGCCCTCCTGGCGGCGGCGAGGTCCTTCACCGCGATGCAGATGTGGTCGATCCTGTTGATCCTCATGTCCCCGCCCCGGTGGGCTACCCCCAATTCCCCTCTTGTAGCATCCTGGGCCGTGTTTGAAAAGCGCGGGGACAGGCCCCGCCCGGATGAGGGACCGGGAGGCGGCAAGGGGCCTCCCGGTCGGATGATGCGACGCGTCAACCGGTGAGCTTGACCAGGGCCTCGGCCTTTCCCCGCCCCGCAGGGCCCACGGCCGCGCCCCGCAGCGCCTCTGTCAGACACGCCAGGAGCGCGGGGTCGTTGCTCGTGGTGCTCACCACCTCCAGCGCATCCACCTTGCCGGCCGCCCCCACCACCACGCGGAACACGGCCTCCCACGGCGCCCCATCCCCCCCGCCGGGGCAGCGGGTCTGCTTGAGGGCCTGGCGCAGGGCCCGCTCCACGGCGGTTCGGTCCAGCCCTCCGCGGACCTCGTCCACCTGGACGGCTGGCCGCTCCCCCTTGCGATCCCCCTCCGGGCCCACGCCGGGCAGCTCCCCGGGGGCGGCGGGACCCACGGCCTGCTCCTGGGCGGCCCCCCCGGTCGGTGCGGGCCCGGAGAGCGCCTTGGCCGCCCGCAGCGGTCCTCCCACGGCCAGGTCCGAGACCCCTTCGGGCAGGGGCAACGGCTGCTTCACGGTCACCAGCCGGCCGTCGCCCCGCTTGACCTTGTCCGCGGCCACGAAGGACGTGTACCGGGTCATGAGGCCGTAGGTGAGCCCCAGGGTCGTGACCTCCTTGACCCGGGCGTCATCGGGCCGGAGAAGGTTCAGATCCGAGAGGCGCATGATCCTGTGGCGGGCCCACAGGAGCCCCAGGGCGCCGATGTCCGAAGATGCCGCCGCATCCGACACGGGGATCACCCTCTCCCAGGGCCCGTGGGCCGTCCTTCCCCGGATCACCACCTCTCCCGACGGGGCTCCGTCAAACCTGCCCAGGAGCATGACGGGCCGCAGGGCGAACAGGTCGGGCACGCACAGCGGCTCCACGTCGCGAGCCTGGAAGCCCCGGAACGAGATGCGGATGTCGGTGAGCACGGGGTTCCGGATGTACTCCCGGAAGCGGGCGGCCTGCCTGCGGGCCTCGTGCTCGTCCAGCAGGACGAACGGCTCGCCCCGGCCCGCCCGGGCCATCCCCTCGATGATGTGCCGGTTGACCGAGGAGCCGATGCCGAAGGCAAAGAGGTTGGCTTCGCCCAGTCTGTGGCGGATGAGCTCGAAGGCTTGGGGCTCCACGCTCACGTACCCGTCGGTGGCCACGACCACGATTCGCGAGACCCCCTCGGTGCGGGGCAGGCGCAAGGCCCGCTCCAGGGCCGGCATCAGTTCGGTGCCCCCGCCCCCCCGCTGCGATCGGATCCAGGACAGGGCTCTGGCCTTGTTCTCCTCCGTGGCCGGCAGGGACCCCGCCTCGGAAAGGACCGCCGATCCGCCGGCGAAGAGCAGCACGTTCATGAAGTCCCGGGATCCCAGGGCCCCGATGACCTCGGACATGAGGGCCTTGGAGACGGCCAGGGGAAACCCGTTCATGGACCCCGAGACATCGAGGATGAAGATGTACTCCCGGGGCAGCACGGAGTCGGCGGCGACCCGGGCGGGCGGCTCCATCAAAAGAAGGAAGTGATTGGCGTCCCGGCCCCGATGGAGCAGCACGCCGCTCTGGATCTGCCCGCCGGCCAGCCCGTACCGAAGGACGAAGTCCCTGGTGCCGGACCTGGGGTCGTCCTGGATTCTCACGCGGGCCTGGCTCTTTCCCGTGTACTCCACGTCCACGGCATGGCTGGGGCTCTCCAGCCGGGCGATGGGAATGGCCGAAAGAAGCTCCACGGCCAGCCCGAACCTGTACGGGGGGGGCTCGCCGGCGTGGAGATAGGGGTTGTGGACCCAGCGGGCCGCCTCCGGTGCCCCGGCCTCGGGGGTGCCGGAGTACCTGGGCCCCACCACGGCCGGGTACACGAACTCGTACAGGCCCTCCTGGGGCTCCAAGACCTCCGTGTACTTGAGCTCCACACGGATGAGATCGCCGGGCAGGATGTTGGCCACGTGCATCTGGAAGACGTTGGGCCGCTGCTGCTCCAAGAGAGAAGCCGTCCGTCCCGATGCCCTGGCCTGGTCGAAAGCCTCGCGGGCCTTGGCCCGCTCCATGATCTCGGCATCGATGACCCGCTCGCCCACGGTCATCCGCATGGCGTACACGGCGGCCCGATTGGAAGCGGGAAACACGTAGATCGCCTCCAGGGCCCTTTGTCCCTCGTTGCTGTATGTCTGGACGATGGTGACGTCCGCCGTGACCCCGGCGATCCGCACCCGGGCCTCGGTAGCCTTGAGGGGCAGCCGGTCCGTTGCCGGGTCATCGACCTGGACGAAGAAGAAGGGGGCCAGGGTCTTGTCCGGTCCGGCCTCCCCCTCGCCGGCGCCCCTGACCGGGGCCGCCATGACCCATCCCATCTGGCTCACCACGGCCGCCGCCACGGCCAGGGCGGCCATGGCCATTGTCATCCTGCTTCTCATCTTGCCCTCCCTCCATCTCGTCGCATGTGTGATTCCGTGTCCCTGAGGCGCCATACGCACGAGGGTGGAAGGCGGGTCTGCGGAGCGCCGCCTCTGGGTCCGACTTTCTCCCGCGGGCCGGAAGCGGAGCCGCGGCCCTTGCGGCACAGACCCGCAGGGACGCCCGGTGCGTAATGTCCCTGGAGGAGGGGTATCGGCCGGGGAGAGGGCCGGGGGTTTGAATCCGGGGAGCGGAGATGCTAGGCTCGACGCAACCCCGGTGGGCCGGCGAACCGGCTGCCTGGGCCACCCAATCCCTCGCCGGAGAAGGGTCACAGGTGTCCGCACGGGAGCAGGGCCGCCAGGGTCCCAGCGACGAGGAGCTCATGGCCCGCTTTGCCCAGTCCGACCATGGGGCCTTCGAGATCCTCCTGGCCCGGTACCGTCAGCCGTTGTTCGGGTTTCTGTTCCGCTATCTGGGCCGGCGGGACAAGGCCGATGACGTGTTTCAGGATGTGTTCCTGGAGGTGATCCGGGCCCGGAGGCAGTACCGGCCCCATCTGCGCTTCTCGGCGTGGCTCTTTCGCATCGCCAGAAACCGGGCGGTGGATCGGTTGCGCCGCAACGGATTTCGGGAGATGGCCTCCCTGGACGATCCCCTGGAGGCCGAGGAGGCCGATGGGGAAAGCCGGGTGAGCCGCGTCATGGGATCCGGCCCCAACCCCGAGGAGGCCGCGGCGGACCGGGAGCTGGGAGCGGCCCTGGAGGCGGCCGTGGGGAGCCTCCCCGCGCAGCAGCGCGAGGTCCTCTGGCTCAAGGAGACCTCGGGGCTGACCCTGGCCGAGGTGGCGCGGATCGTGGGCGTCTCGGAGAACACGGTCAAGAGCCGCCTGCGCTACGCCCTGGAGAAGATCCGGGCGCATCTCGCCCAGCGGGGGTACGAACCATGACATGCCCGCAAGCCCAGGATCTCCTGTTGACCTTCCTGTACGGGGAGCTGGACCCGGAGGGGACCCGGGCCCTCACCGCCCACCTGGAGGCCTGCCCCCGGTGCGCCCAGGCCGCGGCAGGCCTGGCCCGCGTGCGGGAGCGCCTGGCCGCCCGCACGGACCCCGCACCCTCGCAGCTGGCCGTCCAGAGGATCCTGGCCCACGCCAGGGACCAGGCAGCCCGGCCCCGGGCGACCTGGGCTATGGCCTGGCTCAAGGCCGCCGTGCCCGCCTGTTTCGTGGTGGCCGTGGGCGCATGGGTCATCATGCATCACGGGCGGTTCACGGCACCCGAGGGGCCGACCGCACCGCAAGGCGGGCACGAGGCGGCCCACCCCGCGCAAGAGGCCCCGGCGGACCCCGGCGAAGCTCCGGATGCGGTCGGCCTTGGGGCGGGCGCCGCACCCAAGGCCGCCGAACCAGCCCCTCCGTCCCTGGACCCCGCGCCCCGGCAGGACGAAAAGGAGACTGACAGGCCTTCTCCCCCGGGGCCCCGGCCCCGGACGGCGCAGCGCAAGGAACGAGGGACCCAGCCGGGCGCCTCTCGCCCCGCACCGCCCGTCCAGGAAGAGACCCCTCCCCCGGCCCGGCCGTCCCCCTCGGCCCCGCAGCCCACCCAGGGCCCGCCCCTGGAACGGCCCATGGGTCCTGCCGGCTCCCGTGGGCCGGCGGCTCGGGAAAAGGCCATTGAGGCCCCTTCGCCCCTGCCCATGCGGGAGGCCCAGACCGCCGCATCCGATTCCGAGGAACTGGCCCGCGGCGAAGCCCTCCTGAGGGGGCGGGACTATGGCGGGGCCCGGGCGGCCCTCTCCACCCTGGTGGCGGCCCTGCCCCAGGGCCACCCCCATCTCCCCCGGGCCCTGCTGGGGCTGGCCAGGGCCGAGGAGGGCCTGGGCCGCCTTGATGAGGCCAGGGCCCTGTACCGGGAGCTGGCCCGGGTGTCCCCCGAACACCGCGGCCTGGCCCTGGAGCGGATCCGGGCCCTGGAGGCCCCGGCCAAGGCCGCACCCGGGCCCTGAGCTGCCACCCCCCGGCGAGCAAGAACCTTCCTTGCCCCTCGGGGGCCAACTTGACAGCCCGGGGCGGCCACCGTACCATGGTCGGGCAAAACGCCGAAGCGAACGGCGCGGTCCAAGCAAACCCGTTGGGCCGGGGCGATGGGTTTCCCTGGCGCGCCCAACAGACTCTTACAAGGAGAGAACCGATGGTGTGGACGCGTTGGACGAGACTGCCTTTCATCCTCATGGCCGCCGGCTTGTTCCTCTTCACGGTCCTGGAGGCCACGGCCCTGGCCCGGGTGGGGGGCGGTGGAACGTCCGGGAGCCGGGGCTCCCGGACGTACTCGGCCCCCAGGCAGAGCCAGCCCTCCCAACCCCAGCGGCAGTATTCGTCGCCCGCGCGCCCCGCACAGCCCCAGGCAGGGCCGTCACTGGGAAGCCCCTTCATGCGCGGTCTGGCCGGCGGGATCATCGGCGGCATGGTGGGGGGGTTGCTTTTCCGGAGTCTGGGGTTCGCGGGACAGGGGAGCAGTCCCGGGACGGCCGGCATCGGCCTGTTCGACATCCTGCTCATCGGGGCCCTGCTGTACGGGATTTACTGGTTCGCCTTCAAGCGGCGGCGGCAGGAGGCCGCGGCCGCGACGTCGTACCGCAGCTCGGCCCAGACCGTGGATGCCCCGTACGAGACGGCATATCAGGGCGTGCAGATTCAGGATGCCCCGGCGGACGATGAGCTGGGCCGAGGGCTGGACCATATCCACCGGATGGACCCGTCATTCGATCCGGGGCGCTTCCCGGAGCTGTGCACCGACCTCTTCTTCAGGATCCAGGGGGCGTGGGCCAACCGCGACATGTCCCCGGTGCGGGGCCTGCTCACCCATGAGATGTTCGGCATCATCCAGCGCGACGCGGACGGACTCCGGTCCCAAGGACGGATCAACCGGCTGGAGAACATCGCCGTGCGTTCCGTGGAGATTGTCGAGGCGTGGCAGGAATCCGGTCAGGATTTCATCACGGTTCGGTTTCTTGCCAACCTTCTGGACTACACGGTGGACGAGGGCACGGGCCAACTGGTCTCCGGCAGCAAGGACTCCCCCGTGAAGTTCGAGGAGTACTGGACTTTTACCCGGCCTGTGGGCCCCAACCCCTGGCAGCTGTCGGCCATCACCCAACCCTGACGCCCGGCCCCCGACTGTGCCCCGGGGCCGACAGAGGCCGCCCGTCACAGTCCCTCCCCCGCCCCGGGGGAGGGCGATTGCTTGCCTTCTTCCGGGGGGTGACCCATGGGACTCATGCGCGGCGCGTCCAGCTTCACCCGATTCCTGGTGGACGGCAGGCCACCCCCGGATTACGCGGAGAGCTATCCGCCCAGGATCCTCCGGCATGCCTTCCGGGAGATCGACGAGGCCGGCGACGCCGAAATCTCCGTGGGCTGGGTGGACATCCTGGACGCCCTGGACAACCGCTTCGAAGGGGAGAGCTACTTCCGGGGGGGATACATCGCCATGGCCTTGCGCATGGACGTCAGGAAGGTCCCGCCCCGGGCCCTGGCTTGGCACTGCCGCGCAGCGGAGAGCGAGATCCGGAGGCGGGAGGGGAGGGCCTTTCTGCCCAGGGCGCGACGCCGGGAGATCCGGGATCAGGTGCGCGCCCGGCTCCTGCGCAGGGCCATCCCGGTCTCCAGCGCATATGATGTGGTCTGGAACCCCTCCGCCCGCGTGGTCGCCCTGGGGAGCCTGAGCCGAAAGGCGTGCGAGGCCCTGGTCGATCTGTTTCGCAGGACCTTTGACCTGCGCCTCATGCCCATGTTTCCGTACCAGCTGTCCCTCGCGGCGGTGAGCGGCGTGGCCGGCGCGGCGCAGAGGCTGGAGGCCCTCGTTCCGTCCGACCTCACCCGGGACCCCTCGGGAGGATAGGGCCCATGGACGTGCTCGATCGAATGAACGCCACGGAGTTCCTGGGCCGGGAGTTCCTGACGTGGCTCTGGTGCCGCAGCGAACTGCAGGGGGGCGTATTTCAGGTGGAGGGCGCGGGGGATGTGCCCCTGTGGATCGAAGGGAAGGTCACCCTGCGCTCCGACGAGGAGGGCGCCGGCGAGACGGTGACCTGCACCGGGGAAAGCTCCGGGTTCCGGGAGGCCCGCGTCGCCCTCCGGGCGGGGAAGAAGGTCTCCCAGGCCCGCCTGAGGCTGACCCTGGGCGACGAGGAATGGACCCTCACCCTGGACGCCAGGACTTGGGACGTGCGCGGCATGAAGGGCCCCAAGACCTTGCACGATGCGCGGGAAGACCCCGAGGGATTCTTCCTGGAGCGCTTCGGCCTCATCGAGCGGGTGGCGGGGGTGTTGGACCGGCTCCTGATCGCCTTCGTCCGGCTCAGGGCCTCGGAGGCCTGGCACCGGGAGGAACTGCCCGCCATGGCCCGATGGATCGCCGCGGGGGCCCCTGAGCCCGCGGGTCCCGGCTGACGGATCCCCCAGCCGGCCGCCCGCCCGAGGGGAAGCCCCGTGGGGTCAGGGAGGACTCCGGGACGGCGGGCCCCCGGCCGGTCTGCGTCCTCACTCCGGCGTCAGGCCGTGCTTGCGCATCTTGTAGTGGAGCACCCGGCGGGTGACGCCCAGGGTCTTGGCGGCCTCCACCTGCACCCCGTGGGCCCGCCGCAGGGCCTCCCGGATCGCCTCCTGCTCCAGCCGCTCCAGGTTCAGCTCTTCGCCCAGAGATACGGCCCCCAGGACGGACACGGGCTCCTCCAGCATGAGATCCTGGGGCTCGATGAGAGGCCCCTCGGAGATGAGCACCGCCCGCTGCACCACGTTCTCCAGCTCCCGCACGTTTCCCGGCCAGGGATGCTTCTGCAGCAGGCGCCGTGTTTCCCGGTGGAATCCCTGGATGGGGCTTTCCGCCGGCCGATATCGCTCCAGGAAGTGCTGGGCCAGGGGGAGGATGTCCTCGGGCCGCTCCCGCAGGGGCGGGATCTGGATGGTGAGCACGCCGATGCGGTAGTAGAGATCCTGCCGGAAGGGGTTGTCCGAATCCGGGACGAGGAGGTCTCGGTTGGTGGCGGTTATCACCCGTACGTCCACCCGGATGGTGTCGTTCCCGCCCAGCCGCTGGAATTCCCGGTCCTGAAGCACCCGGAGCACCTTGGCCTGGATGGTGGGGTTCATGTCCCCGATCTCATCCAGGAACAGGGTACCGCCGTGGGCCTGCTCGAACCGCCCGATGCGGCGCTGGTCCGCTCCGGTGAAGGCCCCCTTCTCGTGGCCGAACAGCTCGCTCTCCAGCAATTCCCGGTGGAGGGTGGCGCAGTTGACGGCCAGAAAGGGCCTCTCTTTTCGCGGACCGTTGTAGTGGAGGGCCCGGGCCACCAGCTCCTTGCCCGAGCCCGTCTCCCCCTGGATGAGGACCGTGATGGCGCTGGGGAGCACCTTTTCCATGAGGTCGAAGACCTGCTGCATGGCCGGGCTGTGTCCCACGATCTCCTCGAAGCGATAGCGCCGCCCCACCTCCCGTCTCAGGGCGCTGACCTCCTCCTGCAGCCGATCCCGCTCCAGCCGGAGCCTCTCCACGTTGGAGACGCGCAGGCGGTGGCTCAGGAGCTGGGCCAGGCGATAGGTGACCTTCAAAGCCGCGGATTTCTGCTCCCGGAACAGGGCCTCGAAGTCCTCTCGCGAGATGCGCAGGAGGCCGGCCGGCCCGTCCTCCGACACCTGGATGGTGGCCGAGCGAGGGGAGAGGTCCAGGAGGGCCATCTCCCCGATGATGGCCGGCGCCGAGAGGGTCATGAGGGTGCGCTGCCCCTGCCCGCCGTCGGCGGCCTTGCGCACCAGGACTTGCCCGCTTTGGATCACGTACAGGGCATCTCCCGGCTCCCCCTCCCGGAAGACCACGTGGCCGGGACCGTAACTCCTGGACTGGATGATCCGCGCCAGGCCCAGGAGCTCCTGGTCCGTGAGGTCGAAGGTCCGGGGGCTGGCAAAGGGGGGCGTGACGTCCCCCAGACCTTGGAGGGCGAAGGCCTCCCGCAGCAGGTCGATGATCTGGGCTTCGATCATGGCAGCGACCTCGTGCCGGCCCCCGTCGAGGCCCCAGGCAAGGGCGACCGATGAGATCTCATCGAATCCTCAGGGAACGCATGCGGTTGATGGCCGCGGCCACCTCCATGGCCCTGGGAAGGGCCAGGTCCCCCCCCCGGCGCCCCCCCAGGACGTCGAACCCCCGGCCCCGCACGGCCTCCAGGGCCCGGGCCACCCCTTCCCGCAGGCACAGCCCCTGGTCGCCCAGCCGGGTGGCGTAGTAATGGATCAGCTCGCCGATGGCCCGAGTCTGCGCCGGGTCCACCAGCTGGGCCACATGGGTGAGGTCGATGGCGGTGGTGCCGAACAGGATGTGCCGGAGCCCCCTGACATCGATCCTGACCTCCCGCTGTCCGCGCCGGGCCTCGAAACTCTCGACCAGCGGCACCCGATCCGTCACCCGGCCGAACTGCGCGCCCCCCTCCACCCGGCGGCGGGAGGTGAACTCGGCCCGGATGCGGCGAACATCGGCCATGACGTCCCGGGGGACGTAGCGGTCCATCATGAGGACCTGGTCCGCCACGTCGAAGTAGTCCCCCGACCCCCCCATGACGAGCACCGTGGAGACGCCCAATTCCCGGTGTAGCTGGCCCACCTTGTCCACGAACGGCGTGATGGGCTCCTTGGCCTTGGCCACCAGGGCCTGCATCCGCTCGTCCCGGATCATGAAGTTGGTGGCCGACGTGTCCTCATCCACCAGGAGCAGTCGGGTGCCCATCTCCAGGGCCTCAATGATGTTGGCCGCCTGGGAGGTGGACCCGCTGGCGTTCTCCGTGGAGAAGCGGGAGGTGTCCTTGCCCAGGGGGAGGTCCTGGATGAAGGGGGAGATGTCGACCTTCTGCACGAAGCGCCCGTCCTCGGCCTTGATCTTCACGGCCGTGGCCACGGTGACCACGTTGTCCCGGCCGTCGCCGGGGACGTGGTTGTACACCCCCAGCTCCAGGGCCCGCAGAAGGGTGGACTTGCCGTGGAACCCCCCGCCCACGATGAGGGTCACCCCGGGGGGGATCCCCAGGCCTCGGATCGGACCGCCGTTGGGGCGATCCAGGGTCACCTCCAGGCTCGGGGGGGCCGCCCATGGAACGACCTCGGGCACTCCGGGGCCCGGACTCAGGGGGCGGTCGTCCACGCCGCTCCTCCGGGGCAGGCGGGCGCCGTTGGCCACGAAGGCCACCAGGCCGCGGTCATGGAGCTGATCCCGCATGGCGTCCTGATCCTGGCAGCAGGCCACGTGGGCCTCCAGGGCCTTGAGGTCCAGGTTCCGGGCGAACAGGGCGCGCTCCACGATGCGGGGCAGTTCCCGGAAGAGCATCTCCTCGGCCTCTCGACCCAGGACCGTGCGGCCGGCTGCGGGGAGGCCCATGACGAAGCGGGCCTCCATACCGTCCTCGCGCAACAGGACCGACGAGCGGTCCAGGATTTCCTGGCCGGGTTCGTCCATGGCGATGAGCCCGCTGTGCCCCATGCCCCTGCGTCCCCGGGCCACATCCCTCACCGCCCGGCAGAAGGCCCGGGTGAGGAAGTCCCGGAAGGCCGTCTGCCGGCTTCGACCGGCGAAGAGCCCGGGGTCGAATCCGGCCCGGGCGCGGCCCACCACCGCCCGCATGCGGGACGGAGCCGCGAAGGGGTCGCCCTGCACGTGGTCCACGTGCAGGTGAAATCCCGGGAACTCGTACGCCCCCTCCAGGTCCTTGTACGCCTTGTATCCCCTGCCGTCGATGCGGCGCAGGGTCTGCCTCAAGGCCTCGTGGTGTTCCATGGGCTTCCATCCCCCGTCCCGCTCCCTTCGGGCGGGCAGGGCCTTTTTCGTACATACCCGAGAGCCCCGGACAGGTCAAGGGAGGCGGGGCGGGTAACCTTGACACCCCCGGAACCCGGGGGATAGAGTACGGCTGCCCCTTGGAGGGAGAGCCGCACGTGACGCTGCTTTACATCGATGCCTTTTCCGGGGCCAGCGGGGACATGATCCTCGGGGCCTTGCTGGATCTGGGGGTTCCGCTGGCGGAGCTGGAGGCGGAACTTCGAAAGCTGGGGCTGGCCGGATGGACGCTCCAGGTGACCCGCCAGGCCCGCCACGGCATCCACGGGACGCGCGTGGTCGTGAATCCCGGCTACGACCACGGACACGGCCACCGCACCATGGCGGACATCGGCAAGCTCCTGCAAGATGCCCCCCTGAGGCCGCCGGTGCGGGCCCTGAGCCTGCGGATCTTCCAGCGACTGGCCGAGGCCGAGGGGCGGATCCACGGCGCACCTCCCCAATCCGTCACCTTCCACGAGGTGGGCGCCGTGGACTCCATCGTGGACATCGTAGGGGCCGCCGCCGGACTCCACCTCCTGGCCCCGGGCCGCATCGTCTGTTCCCATCTCCCACTGGGGCGGGGATTCGTGGAGGGCCACCACGGCGTCCTCCCGGTGCCGGCCCCCGCCACCCTGGAGATCCTGCGGGGCGTACCCGTCTCCGAAGGCGGCGCCGACGGCGAGCTGGTCACCCCCACCGGAGCCGCCATCTTGCGGGAGGTGGTGGACGCCTTCGGCCCGCTGCCCGCCATGCGCGTGGAGCGCATCGGGTACGGGGCGGGGCATCGAGACCCCGCCCATCGCCCCAACCTCCTTCGCCTGCTGCTGGGAGACGAGGAGGGCCTGGGGAACCGGGAGGACTGGATCCTCGAGGCCAATATCGACGACATGAACCCCGAGTTCTGCGAGCACATCACCGAGCGCCTCCTGGCCGAGGGGGCCCTGGACGTGTCCTGGTCCCCCCTGGTCATGAAGCGGGGGCGCCCCGCCGTTCTGCTTCGGGTCCTGGTGGAAGCGTCCGGCCTGACGGCCATGGCGACGCGTGTCCTCCAGGAATCAACCAGCATCGGGGTGCGCTTCTACCCCGTACGGCGCCAGTGCCTGGAGCGGGAGCACGCGGTGGTGGAGACGGCGTGGGGCCCCGTGCGGATCAAGGTCTCCTCCCAGGACGGGGTGGTGCGCAACGCCCTGCCCGAGTACCAGGACTGCCGCCAGATCGCTCTTCGAACCGGCCTGCCCCTCAAGGAGGTCTACCTGGAGGCCCTCACCCTGTACCGCCAGCAGAGGACCCGCCCTTGAGTTTTGGAGGGGATTCAGATATAAGGAACTCGTCGAAGGGGAAGGGATCCACGCCGCCTTTGGGCCGGGTGGACGCCTTCGCCCTGGGCGTTGCTACATGCCTGGGGGTGGGCTGCTGCCCTCTGGCCCCCGGCACCGCGGGCGCCATCCTGGGCCTGCCCGTTGCCCTGCTGTTCGGCCTCCAGCCCCCCGGGCTTGCCCCGTTGAGCGTGCTGGCCCTCGCGGCCTTGGGGGTCTGGGCGGCGGATCGGGCCGAGACGGTCCTGGGCAGGAGAGACCCTCCCGCCGTGATCGTGGACGAGGTGGTGGGCATGGCGGTGGCCCTGCTCTGGGTGGAGCCCACTTTCCTGACCGTGGCCTCGGCGTTCGTCCTCTTCCGGTTGGGAGACATCATGAAGGTCCCGCCCGGAGCCTGGCTGGAGCGCAGGGCGCCGGGCGGATTGGGCGTGGTGGCCGACGACGTGATCGCTGGGATATACGCCAACGCGGGGACGAGGCTGATCATGATGTGGGTCGGATGACGCGCCCGGCGACGCCGCAGGCCGAGGGTCGTTGGCTGGCTGGGCGGGATGAAGCCGCGCCTCCCGGGCCGCCTTTTCCGGGGTGCCGTTTGAAGCCTGGGTTCCTCGGTATGCTGGGGGTCTCTTGAGTCAGGTCCGCGTCGAGGTCGTCACCATCGGCGACGAGCTGCTCGACGGCAGCATCGTGGACACCAATTCGGCCTTGATCGCCCAGAAGCTCCTGGGGCTGGGCCTGGAGGTGTGGCGGATGACGTCCATCGGGGACGAGCCCCACGCCATACGGTCCGCCTTGCAGGAGGTTGCGGGACGCTCCCGGGTGGCCCTCGTCACCGGGGGTCTGGGCCCCACCGAGGACGATCGCACGGCCCAGGCCGCGGCCGAGGCCTTCGGATGCCCCCTCTTTCTTCACCAGCCGAGCCTCGACCGGATCCGGGAGCTGTTCCAAAGCTCAGGATTGGAGATGACCCCGAACAACGAGCGGCAGGCCTGGGTGCCCGGCGGCTCGGAGGTGATCCCCAACCCCATGGGCACGGCCCCGGGCTTCGCCTTGGAGCGCGGCCAATGCCTCCTGGTCTTCCTCCCCGGCGTCCCCCGGGAGCTGGAGCGGATGCTGGAGGAGACCGTCCTTTCCATGGTGGCCCGGAGGCTGGAGCCCCAAGGGAGCGTGGTGTCCCGGACCCTCAAGGTGTTCGGATTGACAGAGGCCAAGATGGGGCAGATGGTGGCCGGGGCCCTGGACGGTATCCCCCAAGCCAGCCTGGCCTCCCTGCCCCGCTACCCCGAGAACCGTCTCAAGGTGACCGCGCGGTCCGCGGACCCGCGACAGGCCCTTCAGGCACTGGACGAGGCCGAACGGCGCCTGCGGGAGCGGGTGGGCCGCTGGGTCTACGGCTTGGATGGGGACGAGCTGGAATCCGTGGTTCAGGCCCTGTTGCGCCGGCAGGGGAATCGACTGGCAGTGGCCGAGTCGTGCACGGGGGGGCTCGTGGCCCACCGCCTCACGGAGGTGCCGGGCTGCTCGGACGTCCTGGAATGGGCCGTCGTGGCTTACAGCCTCCGGGCGAAGGAGGCCCTCCTGGGCGTATCCCGGGAGATCCTGGAGGGGCCGGGGCCGGTGAGCGCCCAGACCGCCCAGGCCATGGCCCGGGGGGCAATGGCCCGCTCGGGCGCCTCCGTGGGCCTGGCCACCACGGGCATCGCGGGCCCCGGCGGAGGCTCCCAGGAGACCCCCGTGGGCACGGTGTTTTTGGGCTTGGCCCATGGCTCGCGCGCGTGGAGCCGCCGCTTTCAGTTCCGGGGGGGACGGGGCAACGTCAAGACAATCGCCGCCACCGTCGCCCTGGATTGGCTCCGGCAGTACCTGCTCGGGGGGGACCCCGAGGCGTACGGCGCCCCCTGGAGGTGAGGGGCATGCGCTCCTTCGTGGCCGTGGAGATCCCGCAGGAGATCCGGCGGGGCCTTGCGAGCCTCCAGGGCGAACTTGGGGAGTGCGGGTCGGTCGTCCAGTGGGTCCGCCCGGAGGCCATCCACCTGACCTTGAAGTTCCTGGGCGAGATCGACCCCGCCCGGGTGGAGGCGATCCGCCATGCCGCCGGGCGGGTGGTGGGGCGTCATCCCCCCTTCCCCTTGCGGGTGGCGGGCATGGGCTGCTTTCCCGGATTTGATCGACCCCGGGTGGTGTGGGTGGGGTTGACCGGCGACGAGGGTCGCCTTCAGGCCCTCCAGGGGGAGATGGAGTCGTGCCTGGAGGGGCTGGGGTTCCCCCGGGAGACGCGTCCTTTCCGTCCGCATCTGACGCTGGGGAGGGTGCGCTCGCCCCGGGGGAGGGATCGTCTCCTGGCCCGCATCCAGGGCCTCATGGGGTTGGAGCTGGGGCGGTTCGATGTCACGACCGTCACCCAATTCCGCAGCGAGCTTCGACCCTCGGGAGCGCGCTACACGCCTCTGTGGGAGGCCAGGCTCGGAGGAGGCAGGCACTGAAAAGGAGGGAGGCCGCGACGATGGATCAGGACAAGCAGCGGGAACGTGCCCTGGATCTGGCCATGGCCCAGATCGAGAAACAGTTCGGCAAAGGCTCCATCATGCGCCTGGGGTCGGGGGCCCTCCTGGAGGACGTGAAGGTCATTTCCACGGGATCCTTGAGCCTGGACCTGGCCCTGGGCGTCGGGGGGATCCCGCGGGGGAGGGTCACGGAGATCTACGGCCCGGAGTCCTCGGGGAAGACCACCCTGGCCCTCCATGTGGTGGCCGAAGCCCAGCGGGCCGGCGGCATGGCCGCCTTCATCGACGCCGAGCACGCCCTGGACGTCCACTACGCCAAGAAGCTGGGCGTGAACACCGACGAGGTCCTCATCAGCCAGCCGGACACGGGGGAGCAGGCCCTGGAGATCGCTGAGATCCTGGTCCGAAGCGGGGCCGTGGACGTCCTGGTGGTGGACTCGGTGGCGGCCTTGGCCCCCCGGGCCGAGATCGAGGGGGAGATGGGCGACGCCCACGTAGGGCTCCAGGCCCGCCTCATGTCCCAGGCCCTTCGCAAGCTGACGGCGGCCATCAGCAAGTCCCAGACGGCGGTGGTCTTCATCAACCAGATCCGGATGAAGATCGGCGTCATGTTCGGCAACCCCGAGAC
>CAZEPJ010000047.1:0-36847 GCA_964514105.1 uncultured Desulfarculaceae bacterium
CCCTCACCCCAAACTCATGGCAGCTCTTCACTTACAACAGCGCAAATGGCTCGAGACGCCCGCACGGCACCGAGGGACCGCAGGGTTTCCATGCCCGCCGTGTGGCGGGGTTTTTGCATTGACACCCTTAGAGGCTTCTGCTATAGAACATCTCTGGGAAATTATTGAGTATTTCCGGAGCAAGGGGGAACCGGTGTCAATTCCCAATCCCATGGCCAAGTCGTCTCCCTACAAGATCATCGAACGTGTGGGCGAAGGGGGCATGGGCGTCGTGTACCGGGCCGAGGACACCAAGCTCCATCGGGACGTGGCCATCAAGGTGCTGCGCATCGACCCGGAGCGACACATCACCCCGGAGAAGGTTCAGGAGATCCGCGCGCGTTTCCAGAAGGAGGCCCAGGCCTCCGCCCGCCTCAACCACCCCAACATCGTCTCCATCTATCAGGTGGGCCAGAGCGGGGATCAACCGTACATCGTCATGGAGTACCTGAGGGGAAAGAGCCTGGGGGACCTGATGGACGGGCTCCCCGCGGCGGTGGAGGTCATCCCCGTCATGATGCAGGTGTGCGATGCCCTGGAATACGCCCACCGACAGGGCGTGGTCCACCGGGACGTCAAGCCGGACAATATCGTCGTGAGCGAGGATCGGCGCGTGAAGCTCACGGATTTCGGCATTGCGCGAGTGGAAGATCAGGACTTCATGCAGACCCGCACGGGGGTCCTCCTGGGTTCCCCGGCATACTGCGCCCCGGAGCAATTGAGGGATTTCAGCAACGTGGACGGACGGGCCGACATCTTCTCCTGCGGCGTGGTCCTGTATCAGTGGCTCACGGGGAGACTCCCATTCGAGGGAGAGGCGGCCACCGAGGTGATCACGCGGATCCTGACCATGGATCCCGTGCCCCCCAGGGTACTCAACCCGGCCATTCCGGCCATTTTGGAGGCCGTGATCCTCAAGGCGTTGGCCAAGGATGTCAAGGATCGGTTCCAGAGCGCCGCGGGCCTCCGGAAGGCGCTGGAGAATGTGCTTCGGCACGTCACCAAAGATGCTGCCACGGCGAATGACCGCACCATGACCCTGGAGCCTCCGCGCCGCCGGGCCGTGCAGTTTCCCTTTATGGTGGCGGCACTCCTCCTGATGGGGCTCGTTGCATACGGGGTCATCTCCCTGTGGGGCGAGCTCGGACTTCTGCAGAAGACCGCCCAGCTGCGGGGCACGCACATGGCCCGCATGCTCGAGGTCGTCGGCATCGACGTCAACTCCCCGGAGAACCTGAGGATACTCCAAGGGTATCTCCATGCCATGGGCAAGGAGAGGGAGATCGTGTTCCTGGAGGTGGCCCGTGGGGAGCGGACCCTGGCCAAGTTCGCCGATCAGGGGCGGATGATCGAGGAGGGAGACATCTACGTCAAGGGATTCCCCCTGCGCGTGGAACGAGGCGGGGAGGCCATGCTGCTGGTGGGATTCTCCAAGGCCCAGTACAACGACCGCGTTGCCCGCACCCGAACGACCCTCGTCGGGGGCGGGGTCCTGCTCCTGGCCCTGGTGGGGGGGCAGTTGGCCTACTCCAGGATGGCTCGGAGAAGGCCCAGGCCCTGATCGTCCGAATGGGCTGCACCCGGGCTTCTTGCGGTCGGGGGAGGCCGCCATGAAAGAGCGCAAGCCGGGATCGTCCAGGAGCCAGGGAGCCCTGTCCCAGGGTGCCCGGGCCCATCGGGCGGCTCGGGTCTTGGAACGCCTTTCCCGGGAGTTCCCCCGGCCGGGCACGGCCCTGCGATTCGCCGATCCCCTCCAGCTCCTGGTGGCCACGGTGCTGTCGGCCCAGTGCACCGACGAGCGCGTCAACCAGGTGACCCCCGCCCTCTTCCGCAAGTACCGCACCGCCCGCGACTACGCCAGAGCCGAAATCGACGCCCTGGAAGAGCAGGTCCGTCCCACGGGCTTCTTCCGCCAGAAGGCCAGGGCCATCCAGGGGATCTGCCAGGGCCTGGAGGCCCGATTCGGGGGGGAGGTCCCCCGGCGGCTGGAGGACCTGGTGAGCCTCCCGGGCATCGGGCGAAAGACGGCCAACCTGGTCCTGTCCGAGGCCTTCGGCATCCCGGGCATCGTCGTGGACACCCACGTGAAGCGGGTGGCCGGGCGCATCGGCCTGACCCGGGAGACCGACCCCGTGAAGATCGAGTTCGACCTCATGGGCTTCGTGCCCCAGGAGGACTGGTCTCGCCTGAGCAACCTTCTCATCTGGCACGGCCGCACGACCTGCGTGGCCCGCAGGCCCAAGTGCCCCCGCTGCGTTGTCAAGGACCTGTGCGATTATCCGGACAAAACGCCCGGATAGGGGATATGGGGGAACCGCCGCCCGGGTCGGGCGGGCGGCCTCAGAGGAACACGGGTTTCTGAATCAGTCTTTGGCTGTATAAGGAGGCAAGATATGGGAACCCCCGTTCGTCCATGGGTGATGGCCCTCATGGCCACGGCAATCCTGGTCGCGGCCGCGCCGCCGTGCGCGGCCCAGGAGACGATACACTTCGTGACCCTTTCCGGGGCCACGTCGGGTCGGGGTGAGGTGCACGTCTTCGATTCCGGCCTGCTTTACGCGTGCGGGGCCACCAAACAGGGGGGATTCTTCGAGTTGATCGGATTCTGGGACTGGTCCGACGGCGTGCGGGTCGGCTCGTACGACGGCCTCAACTATCTCTTCGGACCCTTCAGCGGGACCTTCTCCCTCCGGGAGGTCGGTGGGCGGCTCAAGGGTCAGTTCCTGGACGCCGAAGGGGGCCGCACACGGGTCCGGACCATCAATCAGGGGCCCATGGATTTCCAGGCGACTTCCTACAACGTGGGAGGGGTGCAACTGCGCCAGGGCGAGATCTTCGATTTCTGGCGCGTGATCCTCGAGGGAGAGCATCTGTCGTATCCCTGCGACAATGCCTTCGTCCTCGAGGGGGCCTTCGGGTCGTCGCGAGGACTGGAGGCCATCACCCTATACTTCGGCTATGGACTGGGGGATCGTCTCTTCGGAACGGTCCAGGTCCTCGATCTCTATTCCCTTGAGCTTCTGGACCATGGGCCGTTCAGCGGCCGGCTCAAGGGGGGAGGCAGAACCATCAAGGCCCAGGGCCTCTACCTGAACTCCGGCGACAGCTTCAAGGTGTCGGGATTCCGCGAGGAATAGGAAACAAGAGCTGCATGGACCCCAAACCGGTTGGGAAAGGCATGGAGAGTCTAAGGGATTCTGCCAGATGCAGTCCCCCTTGACTTAGGGAGGCCAGCCATGGAATTCCGTCCTTTCAGAATCTTGGCCATCGTGGCGACCCTCCTCCTGGCGGCTGGGGCCTCGGCCTGGAGCCAGGAGATGGTGGTCGGCCGCATCGTATCGGTCCAGGGCCAGGTGGAGGTCTCCGGCGACGGAGGGCAGCAGTGGATTACGGCCGTGCCCTTTCAGGAGCTGCGGCGGGACGACACGATCCGTACCGGGGAGCGCAGCCGCGTCTCCATCCTCCTGGCGGACGAGAGCCTCCTCAAGATGGACGCCGGGACCACGCTGGGCCTCCAGGACGTGGTGCCATCGTCCAAGATCTCCCTGGGCGCCGCGGTCAAGGCTGCTTTGGTCAAGGCCCATCAGTCCCTGTACCGGCTCATGAAGGGCCGGGTCTGGTTTCGAGCTGGCGGCGCCTTCACCGTGGAGACCCCGAGCGCGTCCATCGGTGTCCGGGGCACCGAGCTGGGCATCGAGGTCAAGGCCGACGGCGAGACCGTGCTCTCCATGCTGGAGGGACTGGCGGAGATGTGGAACCCTCATGGGCGAGTCAGCGTGAGCGCCGGAGAGATGGGCCTGGCCCGGCCGGGCGTGGCGCCCGTCAAGCGGCTCCTGGTAGCCCCGGATGACGCGGTTCAGTGGACCCTTTTCTACCCTTCACCCGTGAGCTTCCGGGACTATGCATTGGTGTCGTCGGACCCGGAGCAGGTGGCCGGTCTTATCAGGGAGACGGACCAGGGACTGCGGACACGCGGCGCCGAGCCCGCCCTCTGGGTCCGAAAGGGGCAGCTCCACCACGACTTGGGCCAGTGGGATCAGGCCGGGAGGGCGTTTGAGGAGGCCCTCCTGCACGATGTCAAGAACACGGCGGCCCAGGAGGGGCTGGGGTGGGTCGCCCTGCAGCGGGGTGACCTGGCGGCGGCGGCGGATCGTTTTGAGAAGGTGAGGCCTCCCACTGAGATGTCGGCCGTGGGGCTCTGCCTGGCCATGCACCGCCAGGGTCAATCCGACGCGGCCCTCCAGGCCCTGCAGGCGGGCATGGGCGTCCTGGGCAGAAGGCCCCGATTGCTGGTTCATGCGGCCCTTGTCAAGCTCCTGTGGGGCGATGCGGCGGGGGCCATGGCGGACCTGCGAGAGGCCAACGCCGCCGAGCCCAGCGCCCTGGGGCACGGGCTCATGTCCAACGTCCATCTGGTCCTCAACCAGAAGGACCAGGCCTTGGCCGCGGCCCGGGAGGCCGTGAAGGCCGCCCCGAGGTCGTCCACGGCCCACGTGGATCTGGCCTGGGCCAGGCAGAGCCATTTCGACCTGCCCGGGGCCACCGAGGCCGCGAGGAAAGCCGTGGAGCTGGATCCAGCGGACGTGCGGGCCAAGATTACCCTCGGACAGCTGCTTTTCGGCGCCGGATACATCCCCGAGCCCCAGGATCTGGTGGATCAGGTGTTGGCCGCGAGCCCCCGGGAGCCGTTGGCGCACTCCCTGAAGGGGTTCCTCCTTCTGGCCAGGGGAAAGACCGATGCGAGCATCGCCTCCTTCCACGAGGCGATCACGCTCGACGCCTCCCAGGGCGAGCCCCACCTGGGGCTGGGCATCGCCCTCATGCGCAAGGGACAGATCCCCCAGGCCCTGGAGGAGATCCTCATCGCCACCCTCCTGGAACCCCGCGTGGCGCTTCATTTCACCTACCTGGGCAAGGCGCTGTACGAGGTCAAGGAATTCGACCGGGCCATGAAGGCCCTGGAGTGGGCCAAAGTCCTGGACCCCCTGGACCCCACCCCCCATCTGTACAGCGGGATCATCCGCACGGACCTCAACCAGGCGGGCCCAGCCATCCGGGATCTGGAGCGCTCCGTGGCCCTCAACGACAACCGGGCGGTGTACCGCTCCCGCTTCCTCCTGGATCAGGACCGGGCCGTGCGCAACATCGACCTGGCCCGCACGTACGACAATCTCGGCCTCACCGCCATGGCGAGAAACCGGGCCGTGCTTTCCCTCAAGGACGACCCCAACAACAGCGCCGCCCACCTCTTCATGGCCAATGTCCTCCTCAACGAGAAAGATCGGACCACGGCAGGCTCCAGTGAACTGCTCAAGGCGCTGCTCACAGAGCCCGCCAACCAGAACTCCTTCAACACGTTCAGTGACTACACCTCCCTGTTCGAACGGCCCAGGCTCCAGGGCCGGGCCGAGATCCAACTGGGAAGCGACGACTACCAGGAATACACGGGGAACGTCTGGGGCGGGTGGGAGAACTTCGCCGCCCAGGATGTGTTCATCTATTCCACACGGGCGGGCTTCAAGGACCACAATTTCAATCGATTCTGGCAGAACTTCGGCCGATTCAAGTATCAACTGGGCTGGAACCAGGATTTTCTTCTCTTCTACGAGCTGCGCCAGGGGAGGACGGGGGACACCAACACCGACCAGAACGCCTTCCTCAAGGAGGATCAGGATCTCACCGTGGACCAGGGGATCGGCAACTTCACCCTGGGCTACCACCTACGAACGGCCCCCCACTCGGACATCCTCTTGGTGCTGCAGAGAAACGAACTGGATTGGGTGACCATAGACGGACCCCGCAGCGAGGAGATCTTCGGGACCGGGATCACGCTCCAGAGGCGCTTCGAGCGCCTGGATCTGGACCAGCGGTATTGGCACGTGGCAGGAAGCCATGGCTTCCGGCTGGGCCGGCATAGGATCCTCTATGGGTTCGACGCGTACACGGGAGAGACCAGGCTCAAGGACACGAGCCGCGACGCGTTGACCGTCTTGTTCCCTCCCCCCCTCGTTTTCGATAACCCCGTCGTCAGGAATCACATCACCCCGACCTACTTGACAGCTTACGTTCAGGACACGTGGCGCATCCTTCCCCAGCTCACGCTGGAGGGCGGGGTCTTTTACGAAAAGACCAATGATGGGCTCTCGGTTCCCTTGTTTTCCGACCGGGAGTTCGAGATCGAGCGGGTCCATCCCCGGGCCGGCCTCGTCTTCAACCCGTTGAGGGACCACACCCTTCGCTTCGCATACGCCCGCTATATCGTCAATCCCTTTCTTGCCCCCCAAGAGCTCCGGCCGACGGACATCGCGGGGTTCACCGTGGGCCAAAACGCCCTGACGAGCGCCGTGCAGGAGGACCTCTCCTTGGCCTGGGAGTGGCAGGCGTCCCCGCGTGTCTTTCTCAAGGCAGAGGGCTTCAAGAGGAAGCGGACCGAGCAGCATGATGACCCCGTCGCCGGGGAGTTCATCTCACACGATCGGGATTTCTACGGGGGCAGCATCGACGCCAACGTACTGATCTGGGATTACTTCGGCCTCACCCCCGGGTACACGTACGTCCGAAACAAAGAGCACGAACTCGCACTGTTCGGAACCCTGAATCCGGAGCGTTGGAGGGAAGATCATGAGTTCCGCGTGGGCCTCCATTTCCTCCACCCCACGGGTTGGAAGGCCAGGTTCCAGGCGGCCTACGTGAAGCAGTTTCTGCGCGGGTTCGGTGCCGACGACCCGGCCGACTTCTGGGTCCTCGACCTGGCGGTGGAAAAGGAGCTGTTCCACAAGCGACTCAAGATCGGCGGCCGCGTGGAGAACCTCTTGGACGAGAAATTCAATCTCATCACGGACGTGACGACTGTGGAGACCCGGGAGCCGGCCCGGCGGTTCGTCTTGTTCATGCGGTACAACTTCTGAGCCGGGGGGCTCGGCTTTCCCGGTTCACAGCCCCCGGACCAGGTCCAGGCATTTCTCGCTCTCCCAGCGGGTGGCCCCCAGGCGTTTGAGCACAACCCGCCCCTCCCGGTCGATGACCAGGACCGTGGGGATGGCCCTGGGTCGGAGGGACCATGGCGGGTCCTCCGTGGCCACGTACACGGGGAGTCGGAGGCCGCTCTTGGCCGCGAAGTCACGCACCGACCGCTCGTCGTCCAAGGCCACGGCCACGAAGGCGGCCTCCGTGTTCCCCATGGCCTCCCGGAACCGCTCCAAGCTGGGCAGCTCCTGGACGCAGCCGCTGCACCACGTGGCCCAGAACACCAGGACCAGGGGCCGTCCACGAAACTGCGACAGGCTCACCTGCCTCCCGCTGAGCGTCCGAAAGGACCACTGGAAGTCGGCTGCGCGCAGGGGCTCCCCCGATACGCTGGCTTGGCACTCCGACAGACCTCCCAGTGCGGGGCCGGGATCGGAAAGCCAGTGCCACCCCAGCCCAACGGCCAGAGCGGTCCCGACCACGACCAGGAACGCCCATCCCTTGAACCTCATGCCTGCCACCTCCATCGCTGCGGTTGCCGGATGGTGACGGCTTCATCCGACCCCAAGAGCCGTCCGGGAGTCGGGCTCGCCGGCCATCAGCTTCACGGTCCGCTCCTCGCCCACCAGCCTTCCGTCGGCGATCCTCAGGATCCGTCGGGAGTACCGGGCGCATTCCAGGCTGTGGGTCACCATGACGATGGTCATCCCCTCGCCGTTGAGCGACGTCAGCAGCTCCATGATCTGCCGGCTGGTGGCGCTGTCCAGATTCCCGGTGGGCTCGTCGGCCAAGAGGATGGGCGGGCGGTTGACGATGGCCCGCGCGATTGCCACCCGCTCCTGCTCCCCCCCGGAGATCTGACCGGGCAGCCGGTGGGCCTTGCCCCTCAGCCCCACGCGCTCCAATGCCTCGTGGGCCATGGCCCGCTTGGCCCCCGCCTTGAGCTTGGTGGTGGCCAGGGGGACCATCACGTTTTCCAGCACGGTGAGGTACGGGACGAGGTGAAAGCTCTGAAAGACGAACCCCAGAAACTCACGGCGGAAATCGGCCTGCTGGTCCAGGCTCAGGGCATAGACGTCCATGTCGTCCACCACGTACGATCCATCGGTGGGGGCCGAGAGGGCCCCCATGACCGCAAGGAGGGTGGATTTTCCCGAACCCGACTCCCCCATGATGGAGACGAACTCCCCCTCCTCGATCTCGAATCCGACGCGCTGCACGGCCGTCACCCGGTTGTCCGGGCTGCCGTACTGCTTGGTGACGTTCTGCACACGAATGTAACCCATGGGATGCTCCTACAGGGCCCGCAAGGCCTCACTGGGATCGAGCCGAGCCGCCACAAGGGCGGGGTACGCGCTCGAGGCGAGGCCCAGGGCAACGGCGCCCACGAGCGCCCCGACCGCGATGGCGGGATCCAATGACATGGCCACATGGTGGTGGCCCTCAGAGAACAGGGGGATGGCTGCGCGGGTCCCTCCAATCCCCAGGACATAGCCCAGGACCCCCGCCACTGCCGAGACCACCCCGGCCTCCAGGAGCACCATGCGGATCACGTGGCTCTTGCGGAAGCCCACGGCCCGGAAGATCCCGATCTCCGCGGTGCGCTCGCGAACGCTCCCCATCATGGTCACCAGCACCACGAGCCCGCCCACCAGCAGCATGACGGCCGATAGCGCGTACGCGAATTTGCCGAGTTGCTCCAGCGTCTCCAGGCGCCCCGCCACCACCTGTTTGATGGCCATCACCCGGGCGCCGGGCAGGACCTCCGACACCTGCCGCACGATCTCCTCGATGGGACAGCCGGCGCAAAGGGCGGCGATCTCTGCCATGGAGATCCGGCCCTCCTTGCCCAGGATCGCCTGGGCCGTCGGCAATTGGGCGAATACCATCTGGTCGTCCTGGGACCCTGCGGGCTCCAGCACCCCCGAGACCGGCATCTCGCGGCCCTGGATAACCAGGCGCGATCCCACCTGGAGTCCCAAGACCCGGGCCGTCTCGGCCCCGAGGAGGACCCCGTCTTCATCCGGCAGGTCTCCGTGCACCTTCCACCACGGCCGCAGGAAGCGGGTGATCTCCATCTCCACACCCGCCAGGAGGAGCTTGTGCCCGTTGGCCTCCACGGCGCCCAAGGCCATGGGCCCCACCGCCGCGATGTTGCGGCTGTTCTCGATGGTTCGGATGCGTCCCAGGTCTTCCTGGGCCAGCTCCTGCATCTCGAAGGCGAGCCCGCCCAGGGACAGGCCTCCGTACGCGATGGAGAGGCTCTCCGTCTTGGGCACCACCAGGATGTTGGCCCCATACATCTCGATCTTGTGGTTGATATCGTTGGTCAGGGTCTCCACAAGGCTCAGAAAGCCCACCACGGCGGCCACTCCGATGAGGAGCCCCATGAGGAGGAACGCAGCCCTTCCCTTGCGGCGGCGCAGGCTGGAAAGAGCGATCTGCCCCACGGTCATGACGCCGTCCTCCTGGAGAAATCGAAATAGCCCTTCCCTTCCAGGATGTCCCGGACCCGCAGCACCAACTGGCCGTTCTTCACCTCCCGAGCCAGGGGTGCGGGGTTGCACCCCCCCTTGACCTCGTTGACCTTGTTGGAAGCAAAGCGCTGCCCACAGTTGTGGCAGACCATGAAATCGCCGTCCTGGACATACCCCTTGCCCGCCGGCCAGCACACGTCACACGCGTCAAAGGCCGCCCGGATCACCCCGTCGGCGCTCTTGAGCACGAAATAGCGCACGGTGATCCCTTCCGTGGCGCGGAATTCGAAGTGGCGCGCCTTACCATCGTCGAACAGGGCCGCAAGGTGGGTCACCTCTTGGGCAGCGGCGGTGGGGGGGGCCGGTTTCTGGAGACCGACCTTGAACAGGATGCCGGCGGCCACGACAACGACGCCCAACCCCAGCGCGCCGAGCAACAGGGGAAGCCGTGATTTCCTTTGCGTTTGCAGGACCGCCTGCTTCTTGGCCATCTTTGTGGCCCGAGCCTCCGGCTCATTGGATGGAGACGATTCCCGATTCATGGAAGACCTCCCTGAATTCGCTGGACCGTTCATTGATGCCACATGCTGCGGTGCCTTCCCCTCATCTGCCGCCACAGGGGGCTCTTCGCCATCTCTCACGCCGCCCGGCAAGGCCATGGCAGGGGGATGGACCTGCCCGTCGACTGTGGACGCCTCTCAGTGGGAAAGGGGGTTCAACAAAGGAGAACGGTCTTGAGGAGATAAACAGGCAGCGGTGCGGCCCGCGCAAAGAACGCCCACGCGGAGTCGACGGCCTTCGCGCTGGGAGGGGAGATGGACGCGTCTTGCGAGGGACACGAAAGGGCCGAGAAACCGCGGTCCGAGAACCTTTCCCGGGTGATGGGCAAGGCGGAGGCTCCCTGAGCGGGCTCGCCGGTCTCCATGCGGCACGCGTCCTTCGAGCCGCAACACCTCCCGGATGGCTGGGGAGCCGGTCCGGCCTTGGCCGAGCAGGGGCACCCGGTCGCCGTGGAAGCGCAGACCGCGGGCAGGGCAAAGGCGCCCAGGGAGCCCACGGCCAAGACCAGCACCCACACCACCACCCGGCGCCACTCTGAACGAGCCAGGGCTTGGATCCATGGAAACGTCATGAATCCAGGCTAGCCGGCTGACTTGCGATTGTCAACTGATTTGATCGGATTGTTCGGACATCTTCGTGACATCCCATTGCGTCTCATGCTGGGCCAGGAACGCCAACGCCTGCGGCAGGGTCGGTATGCCGGGGCGCCCCCCCAGGCGGGTGCACTTCATGGCGGCCACGGCGTTGGCGAACTGCAGGATCCGCTGCAGCTCCCACCCTTGAAGCAGGCCGTAGATGAAGCCCGCGTGGAACACGTCCCCGGCCCCCGTGGTGTCAACCGCGTCCACCGGGAAGCCCGGCACGTGCAGGGGGCCGTCCGGGGTCATGGCCAGGGCGCCCTCCCGGCCCAGGGTCATGGCCACGAAGCCCCCCACGGCCTTGTTCAGGGCCGAGAGGGCCCGGGTGGGCTCGCCGATTCCCGTGAATCGGCCCGGGAACTCCCCCGACGTGATCAGGAAGTCCACCAGGTCGATCATCGCCGCGGTCCCGTCCTCCACCTTGTCGATGTCCATGACCGTGGGGATCCCCGCCTCCCGGGCCCATCGCAGGGCCGCCACGGTGGCGGCCACGTCGTGGCCGTCCACGTGCAGGATGCGGCCCGAGCAGACGGCCTCGCGGTCCAACTCCCCCTCCCGGTAGTCCAGCCGCTCGTCCCGGTCCCACAGGATGGTCCGCTCGCCGCTTTCCGCGTCGACGATGATGAAGGCGTACTGGTTGGACGCCCCCGGCTCCACGGCCACGGCGGAGACGTCCACCCCTTCGGCGCGGATCCCCTCCATGGAGAAGCGCCCGCGCTCGTCGTCCCCCACCTTTCCGACGTACCGGGTCCGAAGGCCCCACCTGGCCAGGGCGACCATGGCAGTGGCCACCTGTCCCCCGCCCTGCCGTTGGCAGCGTTGGATCCGCACCTTGGAGTTGAACCGGGGATAATGGGGAACGACGAACAGGTCGTCCACCGCGTTAAGTCCCACTCCCACCACATCGAAAGGGGCGTCTGGGGGCCAACTCAGCTGGAAGCGCATGTCCCGTGCCTCCCGGAGGCGTGGCGGCCAATGTACCATACGTCCGGGCCTCTGGGCAAAGGGCACGATACCCGGATCCTCCCTGAGAGAGGCTGGAGCCCGAAATGGAGAGGCCCCACCGGAATTGCCCTCATCCACCAGCCAATGGCCCTCTTGCCGATCTTGGGGGCTTACTTGCCTTTCCCATTGATTTCCCCCGGCCCGCCCCATACACTCCAAGGGAAAATAGGTCTGTTTCTCGTCCCAAGAAGCAGGGCCCGGCGCGGATCCCGGTGTCGCGGGTGCCCATTCACCTTCTATGCGCAGAGGAGGTCGAAGATGGCCATCGTGACGATTTCCAGGGGCTCGTACAGCATGGGCAAGGAGGTGGCCGAGCAGGTGGCGCAGCGGTTGGGCTACGAGTGCATCGCCCGCGAGGTGCTGCTGGAGGCGTCGGAGCAGTTCAACGTCCCGGAGTTGAAGCTCCTGGAGGCGGTCAAGGACGCCCCGTCGGTCCTGGAGCGCCTCATGCACCAAAAAGAAAGATACGTGGCCTCCATCCAGGCGGCGCTCTTGAACCATGTCAAGCGGGACAACGTGGTCTACCATGGCTTCGCCGGCCACTTCTTCCTCAGGGACGTGCCCCACGTGCTCAAGGTCCGGATCCTTGCGGACATGGAGGACCGGGTCCGCATCCTCATGGAGCGTGACGGAAAGCCCCGCCGGGAGGCCCGGCGGATCCTCAATCGCATCGACAATCAGCGCCGCAAGTGGAGTCTTCGCCTCTACGGCATCGACACGTGGGATCCCGCCTTGTACGACCTGGTCATCAATGTCCGGAGGCTCACGGTGGCCAGCGCCGTGGGCATCATCTGCCACTCGGCAGGCCTGCCCGAGTTCCGCACCACGCCGGAGTCCCAGGGGGCGGTCGACGACCTCTGTCTGGCCTCAGAGGTGCGCATCGCCCTGTCGGTCCTCGGGGCCGACATGGAAGTGGAGGCCAGGGACGGGGCCGTCAGCGTCATCACCAAGGCGCCCAAGTCCCAGGAGGACATCCTGTCCCGCGAGGTCGAGCGCATCGGACGGGGCGTGGCCGGAGTCCGAAGCCTTCGGGTGGAGGTAATCCCCGTCTCGCTGTTCGAATGAGGCAGGTGAGGCCAGGGGGGGGCCCCGCACGACCGGAGGCGCCCCCCTCAGGCAGGGTCTCGGCACAGGATGAGGTTGACACCCGTGACCGTCATGGCCACCTCCCCGTGCTGGTTGATGACCTCGATGAAGGAGCGCACGATGCCGCGGTCCGGCTTGGTCCGCGAGCGGGCGGTCTGCACCACCGTCACTCGGACGGAGAGGGCGTCGCCCGGGTACACGGGCTTTAGCCATCGCAGGGCGTCCACCCCGGGCGACCCCAGGCTTGCCCCCCTCGGTAGGTAATGCTCCACAAAGAGCCGCATCATGAGCGCCGAGGTGTGCCAGCCGCTGGCGATGAGGCGGCCGTACGGGGTCTGCTTGGCTCCGGTGGGGTCGGTGTGGAAGACCTGGGGGTCGAAGCGCTTGGCGAAGGCGATCACCTCGGCCTCGTCCACCTCGATGGGTCCGAACTCGTGCACGGAACCGGCCACGTAGTCCTCGAAGTAGCGCGTTTCCGGCGGATGGGGGAACAGGTCCTTGCCCATGGGCTTCAACATACCACAATTACTCCCCCCGGTCTTCATCGGTCCCGGGGCCTTGTGATGTCGGCCTCGGCCGCTTTTTCTCTTGACAACGGCGGCCCGTGGGATCTATCTTGGGCGGGTCGCTTTGCTTCCGATCCCCTGGAAAAATGGGAAGTTAAGCGAACAGGGATGAACAAATCTGGGAAGTTGAGGCCGGGAAGCAGACCATGCGTGGACAAAAGGGAGGCGGCGTAAGCACATTGAGGCCCCTCCTCCTCTTGCTCCTTTGGCTTGTCGTCTCCGTCTCGGTGCCGCCCGGTGCCCGGCTCGCCCAGGCCGCCTCGGGGACCGCTGGCCAGGAGACCGCAGCGGCCCCCGCATCCAACAAGGCCCCCAAAGCCAAGACGTCCAAGAAGTCCGCCGCCGCCAAGCAGAAAGACCCCAAGGCCTCCGCCGGCAAGGCGGCCAGTACCCAGCAGGGCAAGGGCAAAGTCGCCGCGTCCTCCGGTTCCGGGGCCTCCTCGGTCCGGGGCCAGAAGGGGCAGCCTGCCTCCAAGGCGGGGAGCTCCTCCGCCACCTCCCCGCGGACAACGGCCAAGAAGAAGGCGAGGACCCGGCAGGCCACCGCCCCGGTGGAGCGGTACAAGGCTGCGTTGGTGATGGACGCGCGGACCGGTGAGATCCTCTACCAGGAGAACTCCCACAGAAAGCTCGTCCCGGCCTCCCTGACCAAGATGATGCTGACGCTGGTCGCCATGGAACGAATCAGGAGCGGGGAGCGGCGGCTCAATGAACTGGTCATTGCCAACGAGCAGACCACGGCCGTGGGTGGAACCCAGATCGGTTTGCAGCCCGGGGAAAGCCTCCTGCTGGAGGACCTGCTCCAGGCGGTCATCATCCGGTCGGCCAACGATGCCGCGGCCGCGGTGGCCGAGCATCTGGGGGGGTCTCAGGAGCGGTTTGTGGCCATGATGAACGCCCACGCGGTCAAGTTGGGCATGGCCGACACCCGATTTCATAACGTTCACGGGCTTCCCGAGCGGGATGGCGAGGACAATGTCTCGACGGCCTACGATATGGCCCTCCTCGCCAAGGAACTCCTCAAGTACCCCCAGGTGCTGGAATGGAGCTCCAAGGAGTTCGCGGTGATCCGAGACGGCCAGTACATCATCCAGTCGACCAACAAACTCCTGGGGACTTGCGAGGGGGTGGACGGGCTGAAGACGGGCTTCATTCGCAAGGCAGGTTTCAACATCGCGGCCACGGCCAAGCGGGATGACACGCGCATCATCGCCGTGGTCCTGGGCTCGCCCAGCAGCAAGGTGCGCAACAGCGCCGCCCGGAGCCTTCTGACCATCGGGTTCGAGCAGAGCCACGGACGGGAGGCCCACGCGAACAAGGCCCAGTCCAATCCCGCTTGACCCCCTGGCGGCGTTGCGGCGTCCTATTGTCTTTGAAACAAGAAGCCCCGGTCTCCCGGGGCCTTGCGCTCGTTGGGGTCACCCAAACTCAGCAGGAGCACGATCCTCCCGCCGAACACCCTCCCCCGCCCGCTACGGGTTTGGCCGATGAGATGCTAAATCCGGACTGGTACCCGGAGTCCACGAAGTCGATGGTAACCTCTCCGGTCCGGGCCATGAGATCGCTGTCGATGATGTACTTGATGCTGGAGGCCTCGAAGGTCTTGTCCGTTTCCTTTGGCTCATCCAGAGCCAATCTCAGGGATGGCCCGCCTCAACCACCCTCCTGAAGAAAGACACGCACCACCTGAGCCACGTCCGCCTTCTGCTCGAAAAACGCCTGAAACTGCTCCTGGGCCTTCTGGGTCACCTGGATCATCCCGTCGCTCCTTTCGTCCCCTCCCCGCGTTCTCGCCGTGCCCCTCCAGCGCGACTTCTATCATGTTACTTCCCTTCAGATGCAAGTCAAGCCAAAGTCGGCGGGCTTGCCCCTGCGCACTCCGCCCCATCCGCCCTGCGTACCACCACCCGTCGCGCATGCCGTTCGGCCTTGAGCACGAAGTCGAACAGATCGCGCTGGAGGCACAGGGCCGGGTCCTCCGGGGGATAGTGCGCTTTGTCCCCTCTCAGGAACTTGCGTGTGGTTTCCGAGAAGAGGATCTCCCGCAGGGCCTCGCGATGGTCGTACGGCCCCCGGCCCAGGAGGTGGGCCAGGTACCGGGCGCACCATTCGTCCTCCGGGGCAACGGACTTCATCTGCTGTCCCATGGCCACGATGGATACCCGCGCAGACCCCCTTTCCCGGATGTACCCGGCCGTGGCCCTGGCCAGGCCGTAGCTCCCCAGCAGGACCTCCTGGGCCCCTTGCAGGGCCGCCAAGACCCCCTGGACCCCCGCCGACGTCCTCTGCACCACCCGCCTTTCTCGAAAGAAGTCGTCCCCCAACCCCAGGATCCGGCTGGGGGAATTCCCCAGGTCGAATCCCGGGATAGGGGCACCGCCCACCTCGCCCACCAGGATGAGATCGGGGTCCTTCGACTTGAGGGCCAGGGCTTCCTGCGGATTCGCCACCAGCAGGATTTCTCGGGCCCCTGCGGCGAAGATCAAGGGGGCGCAGGTGAAGGCCCGGTACACGTCGACGATGACGGCCACCCCTCTGGCGGCCTTGGCCCCGGCCAGGAGCCTTGCGAGGACCACGTCCACGTTTACCTCTTCGAGGATAACTCCGAGGAACGCCGTTTCTTTCGAGTTAGACCACAGGAATATAGATATTACGATAGACGGTTTCAAAAGGGAACCGGAAGAAATGGGTTGACAACATGGCAGAGCCCCAGTATGGTTGCATGCGCATGGATCGATTGGGCCGCTGGGTCATCAGCCACACAAACCTTATTTGCCAGGAGGTGAGTGCCATGAAGAGGACTGCCTTGGGCTGGACCGTTCTGGTCGCAGCGTGCCTCTCCCTGGGAGCCGGGGTTCCCGCCATGGCCGCCGATGTGATCAAGATCGGCGTCATCGGCCCCATGAACTTCGTACAGGGCAAACAGCACTGGAACGGGGCCGTCATGGCCGCCGAGGAGATCAATGCCAAGGGGGGCGTCAAGGTCGGCAACAAGCAGATGAAGATCGAGCTGGTCAAGGCCGACTCCAACGAGTTCCTCAATGTCACCGACGCCACCAACGCCATGGAGCTTTTGCTCACGCGCCACAAGGTGGACTTCATCGTGGGCGGGTTCCGCACCGAGGCGGTCCTGGCCATGCAGGATCAGGCCATGGACTACAAGAAGATCTTCATCGGCTGCGGCGCGGCCCACCCCGAGCTGTGCACCCGAGTGGCCGAGGACTACAAGCGGTACAAGTACTTCTTCCGGGGGACCCCGTTCAACTCCATGTTCCTGGTCAAGACGTGCTTCATCCACATGGGGACCGTGGGGGCCATCCTCAAGGGACAGCTCAACATCCCCAAGATCAAGGTCGCCATCGTGGCTGAAAAGGCCCAGTGGGCAGACCCCATGGTGGCGGCCGCCGAGAAGACCATCCCCACCATGGGCATGGAGGTGGCGGGCGTTTGGCGGCCCTCTCCCGTGGCCACGGACGTGACGGCCGAGCTCTCGGCCATCCAGCGCTCGGGTGCGCACATGATCTTCACGGCCTTTTCCTCCTCGGTGGGAATCCCCTTTGCCAAGCAGGCGGGGGAGCTCAAGATCCCGGCGGTTCAGGTGGGTATCAACGTGGAGGCCCAGAAGGATGGCTTCTGGGAGGCCACCCAGGGGCAGGGCAACTACATCATGACCATGAATACGTACGCCCGGGACGTGGAGACCAACGAGCTGACCAAGCCGTTCGTGGACGAGTACATCAAGCGCTTCGGCGAGGTGCCTGCGTACACGGCCGACACGTACATGGCCATCAAGCACAGCCTGGTCCCGGCCATGGAGGCCACGGGGAGCCTGGATCCCGAGAAGTTGATCCCGTACATGGAGGAGCACGAGGTCCTGGTGCCATCGGGAAAGGCCGGGTACTACAAGGACGAGAAGGGCCGCCACACCCACGACCTCAAGTGGGGCCCGGGATATCTGACAAGCCTGGGGGTCCAATGGCAGGACGGCAAGCTCGTGGGCGTGTGGCCCAACAAGTGGAAAGCCACCCCGGATGCGCCCGAGATCACGTACAAGGGCATCGTGCCGTACAAGATCCCTCCCTGGGTGGTGGAGGCGTATAAGAAATAGAGGGAACACCCGTCCCGTTGCCGAGGCGCCATGATCGCGGACATCATCATCAGCGGCCTCATCGGCGGCAGCGTGTACGCCCTGTTGGCCATCGGATTCTCCCTCATCTTTGGGGTGGCCCGCATCGTCAACATCGCCCACACGGCCTTTTACATGGTGGCCGCGTACTGCATCTACTACGCCACCTACCGCATGGGCCTGCACCCCGTTTCGGCCATGCTCGTCGCCATCGTCCTGGTCACCCTGGCAGGCCTCGTGTGCTACAAGCTGTTCATCGACCCCATCCGCGAGCACGAGGCCGCGGTCCTCATCGCCACCATCGCCCTGGCCATGGTGTTCCAGGAGGTCATGTTCCTCATCTTCACGGGGGACTTCCTGAGCGTGCCGTCCCTCCTGGACGGGTTCTTCTCCATCCTGGGAACCAAGATCTTCTACCAGCAGCTGCTCACCTTCTGCCTGGTCCTGTGCATCCTGGCCGGCCTGTACGGACTTCTCATGAAGACCCGTCTGGGGCTGGCCATCCGCTCCACGGCCCAGGACCGGGAGGTGGCCAACCTCATGGGCATGAACGAGAGTCGGGTGGCCATGGTGACCATGGGGGTCTCCGTGGCCCTGGCCGCCCTGACCGGCGCGGTGATTGTGCCGCTGACCACCCTCCAGCCGCTCATGTGGATGCACCCCCTGATCATGATGATGGCCGTGGTGGTCCTGGGGGGACTGGGGAGCCTCAAGGGGAGCTTCGTGGGGGCGTTCATCCTGGGATTTGCCGAGGCCTTGGTCGTCTTCGCCTTTCCCATGGGCGCCTTCCTCAAGGGGTCCGTGGCCCTCTCGGTCATGATCCTCGTGCTCATCATCCGGCCGGAGGGGCTCTTCGGCGTGGCCTTCGAAGAAGAGCGATAGCATGGGCGCCCTCTCCTATTACGTCCGCAAGCTGTTCAACGTCTTTCAGAAAGAGATCCTGGTCCTGCCGGGGCGCATGGCGGTGCTGCTGTTCGCCCTGGGACTCCTGACCCTGCCGTTGCTCAGCCAGGACCCGTACCTGCTGCGAATCCTCGCCCTGACGAGCATCTTCGCCATCTTCACGGCGAGCTGGGACCTGCTTTCTGGCTTCACCGGCCAGATGAACTTCGGCCACGCCCTCTTCTTCGGGGTGGGCGCATACACGTCGGCCATCGTGAATCTGCAGGCCCATATCCCCCCCTGGGGGAGCATCCCGCTGGGCGCCCTGGCCGCGGTGCTGGCCGGGCTCGTCATCGGCGTGCCCTGCCTCAGGCTCCGGGGGACGTACCTGGCCCTGACCACCCTGGCCTTCCCCATCATCCTCATGGGCATCGTCTTCGCCGTCCCCGGCGTCACCGGGGGAGAGCTGGGGATCTCCGGGCTCCAGCGCCTCACCGGCTCGCGGCTCAACGACTACTACGTCTCAGTGATCCTCATGCTGGTCCTGTGCGGCATCATGTGGAAGATCACAGACTCCCACACCGGGGTCATCTTCCACGCCATCCGGGAGGACGAAGTGGCGGTGCGGGCCGCGGGCATCAACACCACCCGGTACAAGCTCATCGCCTTTTCCTTGAGCGGCCTGTTCGCGGGAATCGCCGGGGGGTTGTACGCCCACTTCATGCGGATCGCGGGGCCCTCCACCCTGGAGGTCTCCATGTCCTTCCAGGTGGTCATCTTCGCCATCTTCGGGGGAGTGGTGACCATCTACGGCCCCGTGGGGGCGGTCTTCGTGCTCTTTCCCCTCCTGGAGTTCCTCCGCTTCTGGCCCGAGTACCGCACGCTCCTGTTCGCCGTGGTCATCCTCTTCATCCTGCTCTACATGCCCGAAGGGCTCTTCCCGTGGCTGCGCGATAAGCTCGAATCGGAGTGCCCCCGGTGCAAGATCCGCAACATGGCTACCCGCAAGTCCTGCCGGGTGTGCACCACAGCGTTGAATTAGCCCGCACAGGGAGGATCCCACCATGATTCAGGAGGGCGGATGATGGACGCGAAGGCGGCTTATCTGAACAGACCCTGGCTCAAGTGGTACTCCAAGGGGGTGCCGGCCGAGGTTTCGGTGCCCGCGCTCTCGGTGCCCCAGATCCTGGATGCCGTATCGGAGAAGTATCGGAACAACGCGGCCCTCATCTTTTACGGCAAAAAGATCAGCTACGGCGAGCTGCGGGATCTCATCGACCGATTCGCGGCCGCCCTGGCCGCCCTGGGCGTAGCCAAGGGCGACCGGGTGGCCCTTTACCTCCTCAACTCGCCCCAGTACGTCATCGCCTACTTCGGCGCCCTCAAGGCCGGGGCCACCATCACCCCGGTGAGCCCCGTGTACACGAGCCAGGAGGTGAAACACCAGCTGGAGGACAGCGGGGCCTCTACCGTGGTGTGCCAGGACATCCTGTACGACAACGTGGAGAGGACGGGCCTCCAGCTCAGGAACGTCATCCTGACCAGCATTTCCGAGTACCTCCCGGCCCTCAAGAAGATGTTGGGCAAGGGCGCCTTGGCCAAGGCCTACGAGGGGATGCACGTCCCGACGCCGGACGAGATGGAACGGGCGGGCCTTCGCTCGTTTCAGAAGCTCCTCAAGGCGAACCCGCCCAGGCCGCCCCAGATCACCATCGACCCGGAGAACGACATCGCCGCCCTGCCGTACACGGGCGGGACCACGGGGCTTCCCAAGGCCGCGGTCCTGACCCACCGGAACATGGTCTCCCTGCAGGCCCAGCTCACGGCCTTCTGGCCCTTTTACGAGGAGGGCAAGGAGGTGGTTCTGGCTTTTCTCCCCTTCTTCCACATCTACGGACAGGTGGTGGTCATGCTGGGCAGCCTGGCCCAGGGACTGACCATCGTCCTGTTCACCACGCCGGACATGGAGGAAATCCTGGATGCCATGGAGCGGTACCGGGCATCGGCCTTCTACGGGGTCCCCACCCTGTACGAGTACCTCCGGGAGTACGAGAAGACGGACCGGGTCAACTGGAAGCGCCTCAAGCTCATCGCGTGCGGGGCCGACACCCTCCACAAGTCCACCATCGACGGCTGGCAGCGGCGGACCGGCACGGCCATCATGGAGGGGTACGGCATGACCGAGACCACCGCCGTCACCCACGGGAACCCGTATGAACGCCCCAAGACGGGCTCCTTCGGGGTCCCCATACCCGGCGTCACCGCCGCCGTCGTCGACCACGACGGCGAGACCTTCATGCCCGTGGGCGATGTGGGCGAGCTCATTGTCACCGGCCCCAACATCATGCAGGGGTACTGGAACCGGCCCAAGGACAATGCCGAGACCTTCCTGGAGATCGAAGGCCGGCGGTGGCTCCGCACCGGGGACCTGGTGAGCATGGACGAGGAGGGGTATTTTCACTTTTTCGACCGCAAGCGGGACCTCATCAAGTACAAGGGGTATTCGGTCTTCGCCCGGCACGTGGAGGAGGTCCTGTACCGGCACCCGCAGGTCAAGGCGGCTGGCGTGGTGGGCGTGCCCGACCCGGCCGTGGGCCAGCTCATCAAGGCGTACGTGGTGCTTCAGGCAGAGGCCCGAGGCAAGCTCTCCGAAGAGGAGATCATCGAGTACTGCAAGCAGCACTTGGCCCATTACAAGGTGCCCAAGATCATCGAGTTCCGAGGCGAGCTGCCCAAGACCGACGTGGGAAAGGTGTCTCGCCGGGAGCTGAGGGAAGAAGCCGAGGATCGCTGACATGGCGCAACCGTTCCTGGAGGTGGAGGGGCTCAGCAAGGACTTCGGGGGCCTCCGGGCCATCGTCGATGCCCGTTTCGAGATGGGCCGGGACGAGATGCTGGGGGTCATCGGGCCCAACGGGGCGGGCAAGACGACCCTGCTGCGACTGGTCACCGGTCTGCTCAAGCCCACCGCGGGCCAGGTCCGCTTCAAGGGCCGGGTGGTCACCGGGCTCAAGACGTGGGACATCGTCAATCTGGGCATCGCCGGCACCTTCCAGAACATGCGCCCCTTTCGGCGCCTGCCCATCATCGCCAACGTCATGGTTTCCTGCCTCTCTCCACGGGCCATGAAGCGGGGGGAATGGGTCAAACGCATCGAGGCCAAGGCCATGGACGCCCTGGAGTTCGCAGGTATCTCGGATATGGCCCTGGAGAAGGCCTCCACCCTCTCCCAGGGGGATCTCAAACGGCTGGAAGTGGCCCGGGCCATCGCCACCGATCCCGAGCTGCTCCTGCTGGACGAGCCCTTCGGCGGCCTGAGCCCCGCCGAGACGGAGCTCATGGCCAAGTCCCTCAAACGACTGCACCAGGGGGGGCGATTCGGCCGCCTGCACAGCGAGGGGCCCGCCATGATCATCATCGAGCACAAGCTGCAGCAGTTGATGAAGATCGTGGATCGGATCATCGTCTTGAACTTCGGGACGATCATCGCCGACGGCCGCCCGGAGGATGTGGTCCGGGACCCCAAGGTCATCCAGGCCTATCTTGGCGAAGGAGGCATCTGAGGTGCTGCTCGAGGTCGGCCATCTGACCGTATGTTACGACAAGGCCATGATCCTGAACGACCTGAGCCTGGGGGTCGACCAGGGTGAGCTGGTCAGCCTGGTGGGCCCCAACGGCGCCGGCAAGTCCACCCTCCTGCGGGCCGTCACCGGTCTGGTGGCCTGGGAGCGGGAGATCTCCAAGCGCTCCACCAAGGGGGACGTGGTCCTCAAGGGGACCGTCACGTTCGACGGGGAGCGGATCGACCAGATCCCGGCCCACGAGATCGTCAAGCGGGGCCTCATTCACTGCCCCGAACGGCGGCGCCCCTTCCGGGAGATGACCGTCCTGGACAACCTGCTCGCCGGGGCGTACCTGCTCAGGGACAGAGCCGAGGTTCGGGCCAACCTGGAGAAGGTGCACCAGTTGTTCCCGGTGTTGGGGGCCCGGGGCCAGCAGATCTCGGGAACCCTGTCCGGGGGCGAGCAACAGATGCTGGCCATTGGGCGGGCCCTCATGTTCCGCCCCAAGCTGCTGTGCATCGACGAGCCCTCCACGGGCCTGGCCCCCCTCATGCGGGCCGAGGTGTTTCAGAAGATCCGCGAGATCCGGGGCATGGGCATGACCATCCTTTTGGTGGAGCAGGAAGTCAGCTCGGTGTTCAAGATGGCCGCGCGCAACTACGTCCTCTCCTCGGGCAAGATCGTGGCCCATGGCCCGGGCGAGGAGCTCCTCCGGGACGAGATCGTCCGCAAGACCTACCTGGGCATGTGAGCCGTTGACGGACTCCCCCATCTGGTCGGCCCCGGGGCCCTTGGCGCACTCCTCTTTGGGCTGACTTGCGACCAATGCGGGAGCTACCAGGGGCGTTCGCGGCCATTGGGGCGCTCTGCCTGGGGGCGGTGGCCACCATGCGCCTGACGGGCATTGACTGCCCCGCACGTGGGGCACTCGAGCCTTGAGCCCGGGGACTGTCCCTTGCAGGGAGCCCGCGGTCTCGCCGGTCCAGGCCGCTTCCCGCAAGGGCCTGGCAGGTGAGTTGACACTCGCCCCCGGCCGTGGTTGACTCGGATGATCGCTGGGTTTCGAGGCAGATGGAGGCGAAAATGATTCACATCGACGAGAGCAGGTGCAAGCGGGACGGGATCTGTGCTGCCGAGTGCCCCACGGCCATCATCCGGCTCACGGACGGCCCGCCCGAGATGGTCCCGGGGGGCGAGGGGGCCTGCCTGGCCTGCGGCCATTGCGTGGCCGTCTGCCCCCACGGGGCCCTGAGCCACGACTGGATCCCCCTGGAGGCATGCCCGCCCATGGAGGAGGCGCTGGCCGTCACCGAAGCCCAGGCCGTGCAGTTCCTGAGATCCCGCCGGTCTGTCCGGATCTTCCTGGACCGCCCCGTGGAGCGGGAAAAGGTCCAGCGGCTGATGGAGATTGCCCGATACGCGCCCACGGGCGGCAACAGCCAGCAGGTCCACTGGACCGTCTTCACGGACAAGGCGCGGATAGACGAAATGGCGCGGCTCTCGGTGGAATGGCTGCGCACGAGCATGGCGGCCGCCCCTCCGGGCGCGCTTCCTCCCTACATCCCCCGCGTGGTGTCGGCCTGGGACGCCGGCTTCGACGCCGTGCTCAGGGGCGCCCCCGTCCTCATCGTGGCCTCGGCCCCGGCAACGGCGCCCAACGGCCTGGTGGATCTCACCCTGGCCCTGTCATACCTGGACCTGGCGGCCCCCACCCTGGGCCTGGGGACCTGTTGGGCCGGGATCCTGCGGGGTGCCCTTCATGCGTCGGCCCCGCTCAAGGCGATGGTCGGGCTCCCGGAGGGGCATACCCACCAATACCCCATGATGCTGGGATATCCCAAGTTCAAGTACCACCGCCTGCCAGAGCGCCGGCCGCCTGCCGTGACCTGGAAATAGGGGGAACGCAGCCTGCCCCTCGGCCCCCAAGGCATGCCGGCTCATGGCGTCGTCTTGCAACTGACGGAGATCCCCTCCCCGCTGCCCGTCTCGATGCGGGTGCGGTAGTCGGGCCGTTCCCGGAGCCGGCGGAGGAATTCCTGGACCCCCGGGGCCACGTTCCTCAGGACGTTGTGGGCGGTGAAGCAGCCTTGGGCGGCGATCTTGGGATCCAGGTCTTGGAAATAACGGGGGTACCACTCCTTGTCGGCATCGCAGAAGACGAAATCGAACGGGCCCGGCAGGGCCCTGACCAGACCGTGGGCATCGGCCAGACGGGCGTCGACGAAGGCATCCAACCCGGCCTTCCTGAGATTCTCCAGGGCGCGGCCGCGGCGGCCCGGGTCCATCTCGATGGTGATGACCTTGCCCCCCGTCTTGGCCGCCGCCCAGGCCAGCCAGATGGTGGAGTGGCCCGTGGATGTGCCGATCTCGAGGATGCGCCGAAAGCCGTTGGCGACGACCAGGTCGTGGAGAATCCGACCGTCCTCATAGGGCACGTTCCAGTCCCGCCACTGGTCCCGCGCCCCGTCCAGGAAGGCCTGCACCCGGACGTCCAGGTCCGGGGGCACGGGGCCGCTCTGCCCCCGTGCCCCCCGAACTCCCATGGCCGCAGCCGGCAACACGAACGCCACCATCAGGATGAAAAAGCCCCGGACTCCCAAAGGCGGTCTCTCCCTTCCGGAGGGTTTGGGCGAGAGGACGCGCGGCGAATCTATGGCGCGCGGACCACGGTTACGGGGAGCACCGCTGCGCGCCCCTTGGCCTTGAGCGTCAGGGTGGCGTGCCTGACCTCGCCCCCGGGCACCCCCGATGCGTCCACCGTGATGTCGAAGGTCGTCTGCCCCCCGGCCGAAACGGTGATCCGGTAGGGGACGGCGATGGCGAGATCGGCCGGAGAGTTGACCTCGAGCCGGAAGACCCGCCCTCGGGGCAGCACGCTCCTGGCGGTCCGCTGAAACGTCAAGGATGCCGGCATGCTGGGATGGTAGATACTGGGGTAGTTGACGTTCCAGAGGTCGGCCTGGTGCGCCAGGAACTCCGCCCCCGTGGCCTCGAAGGTGATGCCCGGGGATCCGGCCTTTCGCAGCTCCAGCCGACCCGATCCCATGTCGAAGGCATCGGCCGAGGTGGCCCCATCCTCCTTGAGAAGCCGGCCGACCCTGGCCGTGGTCATGAGGGCGGACTTGATCTGCCCCGGCGTCCAGTCAGGATAGAGGTCCCGCAGGAGGGCCGCGGCACCGGCCACGTGGGGAGAGGCCATGGAGGTGCCCGGGATGGCCTGATAGAGCTCCCCGGGCAATCCTCCGGTGACGTCATGGGGGAGGGGGGTGTGCCCCGCCAGGATCTGCACCCCCGGGGCCGCGATGTCGGGCTTGCTGATCCCCAAGGTCTGCCCCGGGCCGCCCCGGGAGCTGAAGGCGGCCATGGTATCTCCGCGCCCCATGACGGCCTTGCCCCGGGACAGGGTGGCCGTGGCGCCGGCATGGGCGGTCAAGAAATCCAGGAGCTGGGTCCCGGCCGCGTCGTCCAGGTGCACGGTGGGCAGGAAGTGGTTGTCCGTGTCCAGATCCTGGACCGTCGGGTTGTACAGGACCATCCCTGCGGCCCCTCCCTGGGCCACGTTGTAGCTCTTGGCCACCCGGGCGTTGATGCCCCGCCGGCAGACCACGATCTCGCCGCTGAAGGTGCCCGGCGCGAACGGGGCAAGGCACAGCTCGTCGCCGTAGTCCGACGCCCGGACCACGGGCGCGGGCGTTCCCAGCCCGTTGGTCACGGAGGCCCCTTTGAGGGCCAGCTCGGCGCCGTCCGGCGCGCGGAGCGCCACGGTTCCCTCGAAGGCCCGCCTCTGGGTGCTGGCGGCCACGGTGGTCACCCACCCTCCACGGTGGTGCACCGTGTCGGCCCCCGGTCCCGCGTTGCCGGCCGACGCCGCAACGAACACCCCGGCGTTGTACGCGTCGAGAAACGCCAGCTCCACGGGGTGCGCATACGGATCCTCTCCGCCGCTGATGGAGAAATTGATCACGTCAACGCCGTCCAAGACGGCCTGCTGGACGGCGGCCACAGAGTCGGTGTGGTAGCACCCGCTGTCGGCGCACACGCGGTACATGATCACGTGGGCCCGGGGCGCCATGCCCGACACCCGCCCCCGGGGCACGCCCAGGAGCCGGGCCGCCACCGTGCTGTTGCCGGCAGCCGTCGCCGCCACGTGGGTGCCGTGACCCTCCGAGTCCCGGGCCGAGTCGAACTCCCCCGGCAGGAGGCCCACCATGGCCTTGTACTCGTCCAGGAACTCGTACGCCCCGATGAGCTTGTTGTTGCAGGCGAACGGCGCGTCGGCGGGATTCCACGCCGTGTTGCCGAACTGGCAGGCGTACGGCCCGCCCGGGGGCGCCGGGTACGGGTTGCCCCGGGGGTCGGGGTCCGAGAACGAGGGGTGCTCCGGCCAGACGCCCGTGTCCAGGATCCCCACGACCACGCCCTGACCGGCGTCATCCCGCCCCCCCGCCTTCTTCCAGAGCCTCTTGGCGCCGACGAACGCGGGGCTGCTATTGGTCTGGGGCCGCTCCAGCCTGTCCGGGTAGACCGCCTGCACCCCGGGAAGGCGGCTCAGGGCCTCCACCTGCCCGGCCGGCAGGATGACGGATACACCGCCCACGACTACGTCATAGCGGTGGATGATCCTCGCTTGGGGCACGGCCGCCAGGGCCCGAGACTGGAAGGCATCCAGTTTCCGGTTCAAGTACGACAGATAGGCCTTGCTCTCCGCGGATTTCACGTCGAGCTTGCGCATCCCCGACATCCCGGGAGCCGTGGCCTTGAGGCCCTCCACCCCCCCCTGGAACGAAGCCAAAGGCGCCTCGTCCAGCTTCACCAGGACGCTCACCAGATCGCCACGGCCCAGGGCCGCTCCGGGCGCTTGGGCCCCCTCTGTGCGGGCGAGGGCTCCCCCGGCCGACACGAGGACCAGGGTCATGGTCCAGACACAGACTGCGAACAACAGACGCACGAAGCGCATCATCGCATGGTCTCCTTTCCGCTCAGTTGATCCATCCCCTCCGTCCCATCCCCGAGCCGGCCCAGGTCCCTGACCGTCACCTCCTCTCCCCGGAAAGACCAAAGATGGCGCCCCGGGGCGTCATCCCCGCTCGTTGCCCAGGACGGCCACGGCGCTCAGTTGGGGGGGGCCGCCGAAGGTGTGGGACAGACCCCTGCGGGGATTGGCGATCTGCCTCTGGGGGTCCTGGGCCTTGCCCTGGAGCTGCTTGTACACCTCGTAGGTCATGCGGATGCCGCTCGCCCCGATGGGATGACCGAAGCACTTGAGACCGCCGTCGGCGTTCACGGGCAGCTTGCCGCCCAACTCGAAGACCCCCTCCTCGATGTCCTCTCCGGCCCGCCCCCGGGCGCTGAATCCGAAGTCCTCGTAGATGACCAACTCGGTGATGGTGAAGCAGTCGTGGACTTCGGCGATGTCCAGGTCCTCCCTCGGGTTCTCGATGCCCGCCATCTCATACGCCTTGCGCGAGGAGTTCACCAGGGCGTTGAAGCTGGTCCAGCCGAAGCCCGGCCGGAAATGGGGGAGCATGGCGTCCATGGATATGCCGAAGCCCTTCACGTAGATGGGATCGGGACGGAAGCCTTTGGCCAGATCGGCCCGGGTGACGATGGCCGCCGCGGCCCCGTCGCTGTTTCCGCAGCAGTCGAAGAGCCCCAGCGGCCATGCGATGATGGGGGCGCTGAGGGCCTGCTCCAAGGTGATGGTGTTGTGAAAGTGGGCCTTGGGGCAGAGGCTTCCGTTGCGGTGGTTCTTCACAGCGATCCGGGCCAGGAGCTCCTTTCCCTTTTCCGGGGACAGCCCGTAGGCCTCGAAATAGCGGGTGGCGATGAGGGCGAAGCTCCCCGGGGACGTGCGCCGCGCCTCGTACACCGGGTGCATCCCCCGGCCCGTGCCCAGGCCCGGGAACCCCGTGTCCTTGAGCTTCTCCACGCCCAGGGCCATGACCACGTCGAAGGCCCCGCTGGCCACGGCCAGGACCGCCTCGATGAGGGCGATGTGCCCCGTGGCGCACCAGTTCTCGTTTCGTATGATGGGGATGTCCCGGAGCTTCAGGGCGTCGGCCGCCACGGTCCCGCCGACCCCGATGAGGGGGGCCGTGGATGTCCCCACATAGCACGCCTGGATCTCCTGTGGTCCGACTCCCGCGTCCTCGTACGCCTCGTACGCCGCCTCGATGGCCAGGTCGTTGAGCCCCCGGTCCCACCGCTCGCCGAACTGGGTGCAGCCCATCCCGACGATGGCCACCCGATCCCTGATGCCCGCCATGTCACATCCCTCCATCCCGGGGCGGCCTGCACTTCCAGAAGTAATTGTGAAACCCTGCGCCCTCGTACAGCCTCCGGAACGTGAGTTCCACCGGCATCCCCACCCGCACCTGGGACGGGGTGCAGTCCGTCATCATGCAGTAGAACCTCGCCCCTTCCCGGTCCAGCTCCACCACGGTCTGGACCACCACGGGGTCATCGCTCCGGCCGGCCAGGTTGTCCAGGGAGAAGCTGAAGACCCTTCCCCGATCGCCCGAGAGTCGAACCCGATCGAAGTCGTCCTTGGCCCGGCACGCATAGCAGATCCTCTGCATCGGATAAGCCAGGGTCCCGCAGTGCCGGCATCGGCTGCCCAGACATCGCAGGACTGCGTCCCGGTCCCGCCAGTACGCCGTGGCCGACGGGAGCAACCGGAAGGGCTCCCCGGGCACCGTCTCCAGCACCCCCCGGTAGCTCAGGTACTTTTCGTACGAGGGCAGGGGGAGCCTCGACGCCACGTGCCCCTTCACCCCCCGCCGGCGGGGGAGCTTCTCCATGGCCCCGGTCACCCGGAAGAGGAAGGCGTCTGCCCCATCGCCGTACGCGCACAGCAGGATACGGTCGCCCGGCCGCGCCTCCTCCAGGGCGCCGACCAGCATGAGCAGCGGGTGGGCGCAGCCGCAGTCCCCCACCTGCGCCAAGAGGGGGTCCTGCATCTGATCCGGCGCGAAGCCCAGCCCCTTGGCCGCGTCCCTGTGGGCGCGGGCGTCCGGTGCCGCGATCACGGCCCGTTGCACGTCGGCCGGCTTCAGACCCGTCTTGCCCAGGAGTCCCTCCACGGCCGCCCGAACCAGGACGCCGTACCCCTCTGCCAGGACCCATCGGTTCTCCCAGGAGCGCACGAAGGTGTCCTCTGGGTTCCGCCACACATCCATCATCTCGTTGCACAGCGAGTGCATGGCCTCCAGCTCGGCAACGGCTCCTTGGGAGCCCACCAGGATGGCCGCCGCACCGTCCCCGAAGGCCTGCTCCATGTCGGAGCGCGGATAGCCGAGGCGGGAATCGGCCGCGGTTACGAGCACCCCCTGATGGGTGCCGGCCTGCACCGCATGACAGGCCATCCTCAGGGCCGATGTGCCGGCCCTGAGGGAGTTGCCCAGATCCGCCGTGTGGACTTGGCCCCCCAGGTCCGCGACGGTGGACACCAGGCAGGCCGTCTGCTTTTCCCGGTACGGGGCGGTGGTGGAGGCGAAGAAAAGCCCGTCCACCTCCCGCCGTTCCATCCCCTGCAGGCAGTCCAGGGCGGCCTCCACGGCCATGGTGGCCGTGTCTTCGTCGTTGTTGGCCACGCTCCGCTCACCCTTGAGGGAGCCCCTTGCCCATGCCTTGGCCATGGCGTCCCGGCTCAGCCGGAAGGCCGGGATGTACGCGCCGAACGATCGAATTCCCCACATTGCCGTCCCCTCGGTTGCCTGACCATGTCAAGACGCCGCAGTACCCCCCGGGTCGCGTGTCGGCCCGGGATTGCCCCGTGCGTCTGGCGGCGACTCCCCCGCCATGGGTGGGCCGCAACCTATCAGAATCCGGAGAGGATTTCAATGAATGGCCAGCCCCCCCGGGGCCCCTTGCCGTGGCGCCGGCACCGCCTGTTCAGGGCCTGGCCGGCTCGCCCATCTCCTGGAACAGGGGCTCCAGGCATCCACAAGCCCGGCTGTACAGGGCGTAGGCGCGCCGGTACACGGCGGCGGTCTCCGCCCGCGGGCAGACGGACCTGCCGGGGGGGATCAACCGGGTCAGTTCCGCCAGGGACCCGGCCCTCCCCACGGCCCACATGACCCAGAGGGCCGCCCCCAGGGCCGAGGTCTCCCCCCACCGGGGCACCCGAAGCCGCGCCTCCAGCACGTCCGCCGTCACCTGGAGCCAAAACTCGGACCGCGTGAAGCCCCCGGAAGCCAGGATCTCGTCCACCCGGACGCCTGTCTCCTGGAGGGCCTCCCGGATGCTCCGCAACCGGAAGCCGATCCCTTCCACGAGGGAACGGGCCAGGTGGGGCAGGCCGTGCTCCAGGGTCAAGCCCAGAAAGGCCGCGCGGGCGTTGAGGTTCCAGTTGGGGCTTCGCTCACCGGCGAAAAACGGGAGGCACAGAACCCCCCCCGCCCCCGGCCCCGCCTGGGCGGCCAGATGGAGCACCTGGTCGAAGGTGAGACCCTCCTTCCGGCCCTGGAGGAACATGGCCTGGTTCAGTGCATCCCTCAGCCAGGAAAGGGCCACCCCGCCGTTGTTGATGGCGCCCCCCACGAGCCAGCGGCCCTCGCCCATGGCATAACACCACGTGCGGCCTCGGGGATCCAGGATGGGCCTCGGCTGGATGAGCCGCAAGGCCCCGCTGGTCCCCACCATGCAGGTGGCCTGAGTGGGCAGAACCGCCCCGGCGCCCAGGCTGGAGTTTACCGCGTCCGATGAGCCCAGGATTACCGGGACACCCCCGGCCAGCCCCATCCGGTCGGACACGTCCTTGGCGAGGGGGCCGGCGGCCTGGCGAGGTGGGCAGGGGCGAGACAACTGCTCCGCCCGGATGCCGGCCATCTCCAGGCAGAAAGGGTTCCACTGGAGGGAGCGCAAATGCAGGAGACCCGAGCCGGATGCCACCGAGTAGTCCACCAGGGACTCCCCCGTGAAGCGCCAGAACACATATTCCTTGGCCGAGAGGAAACGCCGTGCCCGGGAGAAGACCTCCGGCCGGTTCTCCCTCAACCAGAGGATCTTGTACAAGGGGTACATGGCATGGGGCGGGCAGCCGGTCTCCTCGTACAGACGCTGCCCCAGGGGCCGGGACCTTACCCTCCTGGCCTGGTCACCCGCCCGGGGGTCCGCCCAGGTGATCACACCCGTCAGGGGGCGATCGTTTTCGTCCAAGACCATGACGCTGTGAAGGGCCCCTCCCAGGCTCACGCCTTGGCAACCCCTCGGGTCCAGGCCGGCCCCCTGGGCGGCGTGCCTGGCCGAGTCCACCGCGGCCCCCAGCAGGACCTCCGGGTCCTGCTCCTCCCAGCGTGTTTTCGTCTCCGCGGCCGGATATACCATCGAGCTGAAGCCCAGCACGCGGGCCTCACCGTCCACAGCCACGGCCTTGCAGCTTCCGGTGCCCAGGTCGATCCCCAAGAACCAGTCTTCAGCGCTCATGCCCCATCCCGCCCCGCCGCCCCTCCATAGACCTCCGGGTTGACCACATGAGGGGGCCTCTCTCCCCTCAGCACCGCCAGGCACGATGCCACGGCGGCGCGGCCCATGGCGCTCATGGCCTCGTCCGTGTGCGCGCCCATGTGTGGGGTGACGATCACCTGGGGCATGGCCGTCAGGCGGTGCCCGGCCGGGGGAGGCTCGCGCCGCAGGCAGTCCAAAGCGGCCCCTTGGATGCGCCCCTGCTCCAGGGCCCGCTCCAACGCCCCCTCGTCCACCAGCTCACCTCTGGCCGTGTTGACCAGAAAGGACCCGCGCCTCATCCGCCCCAGGAACCGTTCATCCACCATGCCTTCCGTGGCGGGCTCCAGGGGGACGTGCAGGGAGACCAAATCGCTCACCCGGAGCAATTCCTCCAGCTCCAGACGCTCCACGCCCGCCCGGGCAGCGTCCGCTGCGCCGACGGCGGGGTCGAAGACCACCACCCGGCAACCGAAAGGTCTGAGCCTCGCGGCCACCTCCCTTCCGATCCTGCCGAAGCCCACCAACCCCGCGGTCTTGCCCTTGAGACCCACCCCGGCGGCGCGCGGCCATTGCCCCTGGCGCACGGCCGCGGCCGCGCGGCATATGCCTCTCCCCAGGACGAGCATGAGGCCCACGGTCAATTCGGCCACGGCGGCGCAGTTGGCCCCGGGGGTGTTGGTGACCACGATGTCCCTTCGGGTGGCGGCCTGGAGGTCCACCCGGTCTACGCCCGTCCCGTATCGGGCGATGACCTTCAGTCTTGGGGCCGCCCGGATCACGGAGGCGTCGATCTCGTCCAGCCCCGCGATGAATCCGTCCACATCCCCCACCAGCGGCCGCAACTCCCTGGCCTCCAAGGGACGGGAGGAGGGGTTGTAGCGCACCTCCCCCACGGACTCCTCCAGCATCCGGCGAAGGTGCGGGTCGTGCAGGCCGAAGGTCGTGGGTGTGACCAGCACCCGACGCGCCTTGAGGTCCACCGCACCGGTTGTGCGGTTTCCAAGTCCGCAGTGCATGGAAGGCATGGTCTTTTCGCCTATCGAACCGCGTTGCAACCCAACATAGCGGATTGGGCAGCGGACTTCAATGACGGGGTCTTGGGCCACTTGGGGCGCTTGTATTGCCCGCCGCTTCTGTGGCAGATTACGCAGATCCTTCAGAGAATCCACGGGAGGAGGTGGCCTTTGCCCCGGACCCTGCTCGTCCAACCCAGGAGCCCTGACGCCTTCTGGACGTTGAGCGAAACCGTCCGACATACGGGAAAACGGGCTCTGGGCCCGCCCCTGGGGCTGCTCACGGTGGCCGCCCTCCTCCCCCGGGCCTGGGAGCTTCGGCTCGTGGATCGGGCCTTCGAGGGGATCGACGATGCCCTCTGGTCCTGGGCCGAACTGGTGATGGTCTCGGCCATGATGGCCCAGCGGGAGGACGCCTTGACCCTGGTGGATGAGGCCAGGGCCAGGGGGAAGCAGGTGGTGGCGGGCGGACCCTACCCATCTCTCGTCCCGGAGGATTTCGTGGCCAGGGGGGTCCACTGGGTGGTCAGGGGAGAGGGGGAGGCCACCGTGCCGCTTCTCCTGTCGGCCGTGGGGTCCGGAGGGGGCACCGGCGTCATCGAGGAGCCCGCCAAACCGGACCTGACCCGGTCGCCCGTGCCGCGGTTCGACCTGCTCAAGCGGGAGGCATACGTCAGCATGGCTGTCCAGACATCCCGCGGCTGCCCGTTTCAGTGTGAGTTCTGCGACATCGGTGCCCTGTACGGACCCAAGCACAGGACCAAGGAGAACCGTCAGGTCCTTCGGGAACTCGATACGCTCAGCGCCATGGGCTGGCGCTCCGCGGTCTTCGTGGCCGACGACAACTTCATCGGGAACCGGCAGCGGACCGCCTCGCTGCTCCGGGAGCTCATCCCGTGGATGAAGGCCCGGGGCAACCCCTTCGACTTCTGGACCCAGGCGTCGGTGAATCTGGGGGAGGACCCCGAGCTCATCGATCTGATGACCGAGGCCAACTTCAGCCACATCCTCCTGGGCATCGAGACCCCGGACGAGTCTTCCCTGCTCCGAAGCCGCAAGGCCCACAACGCCCGCCTCCCCTTGCTCCAGTGCGTCAAGCAGATCAACGCCAACGGCCTTTCGGTGATGGGGAGTTTCATCGTGGGGTTCGACGGGGAGGCCCCGGGGGCGGGGGAACGGGTCCGGGCCTTCGCCGACGAGGCGGCCATCCCCCTGGTCCTGATCAATGCCCTGCAGGCCCTTCCGCACACCCCGCTCTGGAGGCGACTGAGCAAGGAGGGGCGGCTGCGGGAGGACCGATCGGGAAACCTCCTCACCGGGGACCGCATGAACTTCGTCCCGACGCGCCCCGAGGCCGAGATCCGCCGGGAGATCGTGGAAGCCACGCTCCGGCTGTACGACCCCCGGGAGTACCTCGACCGGGCACGAAGATACTACCTGCGCATGCGGCCCACGCGCCGGGCCATGGGCATGGACCCCCAGCCCAGCGCCCGGCATGTCAGGGACCCCCAGGGCGACAGATCCCCTCGGACCGCCAGAGACGGGGGCTATCTCCTGCGGCTCCTGTGGCGGCACGGCGCCCTGGCCCCCTATCGCCGGCTGTTCTGGGGTCACGCAGCCGCCGTCATGCGGGCCAACCCCAGCCGCATGGTCCCATTTCTGCGGGCCGTGGCCATGGGGGAGGACGTCTTTCGCCTTCGCCAGTTGGTGCGGGGGCGGCTGGGGGGATGACCCCAGGTCCGGGGCCGAGCCCTCCAGCCCTTGGGAATCAGGGGGCTGCCTTGGCCCAGTTCAGGGCGCCGCCGGCCGCCAGGACCTGGCGTTCCCGCGGGGTGAGCGTCAGGGCCAGCGGGATCTCCCGATCCCCCATCCAGGCCTGCACTTGGGTCCTCCCCTGCACAACGGCCTGCCGAATGCCCGGAAGCCTCAGCCACTGGCCCTGCCGGAGGGCCTCGTAGTCCTCGGCCCGCCGGAACTCCAGGGGGACGATGCCGTAGTTGATGAGGTTGGCCTTGTGGATGCGGGCGAAGCTCCGGGCCACCTTGGCCGTGATCCCCAGGTACCGGGGAACCAGGGCCGCATGCTCCCTGGAGGAGCCCTGGCCGTAGTTGTCCCCGCCCACGATGATCCCGCCCCCCTTTTCCCGCGCGCGGGACGGGAAGGTCTCGTCCACGGCCTCGAAGGCGAAATGGCTGATGGCCGGGATGTTGCTCCGGAACGGAAGGACGCGGTTGCCCGCTGGCAAGATGTGGTCCGTGGAGATGTTGTCGCCCAGCTTGAGGAGGATCTCCCCCTCCACATCCTCGGGGAGTTGGGAAAACCCCGGTATGGGCTGGATGTTGGGCCCCCGGACGATGGTGACTCGGTCAGAATCCCGGGCGGGGGCAACGAACCAGTCTTCGCTATGGGAGAAACGCTCTGGAAACGGCACCTCCGGGCACTCCCCCAGGCGCCTGGGGTCCGTGATGCGTCCCGAGAGGGCCGAGGCGGCCGCGGTCTCCGGAGAGCAGAGATACACGTTGTCGTCCCTGGTTCCGCTTCGCCCCTTGAAGTTCCGGGGCATGGTCCTCAGGGAGTTGGTCCCCGTGGCCGGCACCTGGCCCATGCCGATGCACCCCAGGCAGCCGGGTTGGTGAACCCGCGCTCCGGCATGGAGGTACGAGAAGAGGCCGCCCATGAGGGTCACGTTCTCCATGACCTGGCGGCTCCCCGGGTTCACGTCGAAGCTCACATCGGGGTGCACTCTTCGGCCCTTGACGATCTGGGCCGCCATCATGATGTCCCGGTACGAGCCGTTGGTGGAGGAGCCCACGATGACCTGGGAGATCTCCACGTCACCCAGTTCCCGGGCGGGTTTCACGTTGTCCATGTTGTGCGGGCAGGCCACCAGGGGTTCGATGCCGTCCAGGTCCAGCTCGGTCACCTGGTCGTACCGGGCACCGGCATCGGCCTCTAGGGGCCGCCAGTGATCCTCCCGCCCCTGCAACTCCAGATAGTGCCGGGTCACCTCGTCCGACGGAAACACGAGGGCCGTGGCCCCGATGTCCACCCCCATGTTGGCGATGGTGCCCCGGGCGCTCATGTCCAGGTTGGCCACCCCGGGGCCGTGAAACTCCATGATGCTCCCCAGCCCGCCCGTCACACTGTATCGCCGGAGCAGCTCCAGGATGACGTCCTTGCCCGAGACCCAGGGCCGGAGTCGCCCGGTCACTCGGATCCCCCAGATGCGGGGCATGACGAAATGGAAGGGCCTGCCCGCCATGGCCAGGGCCACGTCCAGCCCCCCCGCGCCGATGGCCAGCGAGGCCAGGCATCCCCCGGTGGTGGTGTGGCTGTCCGATCCGATCAGCGACTTGCCGGGTATGCCGAAACGCTCCCGGTGGACGTGGTGGGAGATTCCGTTTCCCGCAGGGGACAGGAGCACCCCGAACTTGGCCGCGGCACTCTGGAGGAACCGGTGGTCGTCGGCGTTCTTGAAGTCCGTCTGGAGGATGTTGTGGTCGATGTAGCTCACCGAGAGATGGGCGCGGGTCCTGGGGATCCCCATGGCCTCGAAGGCCAGGTAGACCATGGTCCCGGTGGCGTCCTGGGTGAGGGTCTGATCGATGCCAATGCCGACTTCCTTGCCTTGCACCATCTCCCCTTCCACCAGATGGTCGGCGATGAGCTTCTCAGCAAGGGTCAATCCCATGGATGCCTCCAACACAACAATGAATTCGAATGCCCGGTCTTCGAGTCCTTGAGTTCGTCACCACGTGCAACCGCTCTCGTCGAGGAACCGGACGTCGGGCCACCTGGGTGTCTCCCCATTCATCCCATTATGCCGGTGGTGGTGAAAAACACAATGAAAACTCCCTTGGGTCCGATTATCCCCCGGTGGATTGCTTTGCTGCGAGGTCTCACGTCTCCCTTGGGGCGACCTTCCTTTGGCTGCGAAGCTTTCGCTTGATTCTCATCTCGCATATGATATTGTTCGCATGATCAAGCCCAGGGGCCAGGGGGTCGCTATGAGAGCAAGAGCGTATCTTGTAGGCCCGCGGAAAACCAGGGTCAACTCCCATCCCACGAGTCGTATCAGCACAAGAGAGATCCGGGCATCCAAGCAAGCCCTGGAACAGGGGTCGATCCCAATGGGGTGGGAGCGTCTGAGGCGGATTTCCCCATGAGTTCGCAGGTCACTGCCGCACCAAGGACATATCAGGCGATCCGCGATCTGCTGATCCAGCTCTACCTGGAGGACGAACGTCCCTGGCTGGTGGGGTTCAGCGGCGGCAAGGACAGCACCATGCTCGCGTCGCTGATCTTTGATGCCGTCCTCCGCATCCCGGACGTCCAGCGGAAGAAACCCGTGTCGATCCTGTGCACGGACACGCGTGTGGAGATCCCGGCGATCGCCGACATGGTCGAAGGCACCCTGGCTCGTATGCAGAAATTCTCCCGGCAGAAAGACCTCAAGATCGAGGCCAACCTCCTCAAGC